>NZ_CP076668.1:1995000-2612083 GCF_018968705.1 Pseudomonas lijiangensis | reverse complement strand
CTGGCCCTGATTGCCCTGTCTTATATCGCTGCAGAAAGTGCAGGCGCTTTTGGTTTTCTCTCGGTATTCGCTGCCGGATTCGGCTTGAGACAGGCAGAAGCGCGCATCACTCAGTCCCACGTTCCCTCGGAGCATATCGCTCAACCGGTGATTGGCCATATGACGGCCGATCAGGAAAAGGCCACGGTGGCCGAAGCCGAGGACCTGACCGAATCACAACTGGCTGCCGGAATCATGATGGGGGATATGCTGGCATTCGGCAGCCTGATCGAACGCTCCATGGAAGTACTGTTGATTACCCTGCTGGGTGCGGCACTTGCGTTGTACTGGGACTGGCGAGCCATTGGTCTTGGCCTGGCCCTGTTCTGCATCATTCGTCCGGCCAGCGTCTGGCTGCTGGTGGGCAGACGCCTGCTGGACCGGCGCCAGAAGGCTCTGGTCGGCTGGTTCGGCATACGTGGAATCGGCAGCCTTTATTACCTGTGTTTTGCCTTGACCCACGGTTTACCGCAAGATGCAGTCCATACCGCCATAGGGATGACGTTGTCGGTGGTTGCGTTGAGTATCCTGCTGCATGGCATTAGCATCCAGCCATTACTGGAGCATTACGAACGCCGTTCGGCAGGCGATAGCAAGACGCCATAGATCCAGTCGATCATGTCATCATCACAAGCGATTGGACTGCGGCAATTGGACTCAGCAAGCTTACGGCTACAGCATATTGAGAAGGTGAGATGTCAGATCCCGTCCTGATGGACCGTTTTGCACGCAAAGTCGATTATCTGCGCATGTCGGTGACCGACCGGTGCGATTTTCGCTGCGTGTACTGCATGGCCGAAGAGATGACATTCCTGCCTCGCCAGCAGATCCTGTCCCTGGAAGAAATCCACCAGATTGCCGAACGCTTCGTTGCCCTGGGCACCCGCAAGATCCGCCTGACCGGTGGAGAGCCGCTGGTGCGTGCCGGTATTGTCGACCTGTGCAAGCGCATCGCCGCCCTGCCCGGCCTGCGGGAACTGTGCATGACCACCAATGGCTCGCAACTGGACAAACTGGCCAGACCGCTGTTCGACGCCGGGGTCACTCGCCTCAACATCAGTCTTGATAGTCTGGACCCGCAACGTTTCCGGGAAATGACACGCACCGGCGACCTGAGCAAGGTGATTGCCGGGATCGACGCCGCCAATGCCGCCGGTTTCACCCACACCAAGCTCAATTGCGTGGTGATGCAAGGCCGCAACGATCATGAGATCAATGATCTGCTGGCCTTTGCCATCGACCGCAAGCTGGACGTTTCCTTTATCGAGGAAATGCCCCTGGGCATCATCAGCGAACACAGCCGCGCCGAGTCGTTCTATTCCAGTGATCAGGTCCGCGAGCGCATCGCCGAGCGCTACACACTGGTTTCGTCCACCGACTCGACCCAGGGCCCGTCGCGCTACTGGCGCCTGGCCGAAGCCCCTGATATTCGCATCGGCTTCATCTCTCCCCACAGCCATAACTTCTGCGGCACCTGCAACCGCGTGCGCCTGACAGTGGAAGGCCGTTTGCTGCTGTGCCTGGGCAACGAGCATTCGGTTGACCTCAAGGCCGTGTTGCGGGCTAACCCCGGCCAGCCCCATAAGCTGGAAAAGGCCATAGTCGACGCCATGCAACTCAAGCCGTGGAGCCATAACTTCACGCTCGATGACAATGTGCAGGTCGTGCGCTTCATGAACATGACGGGCGGCTAGTCAACACGACTACAGCAGTCATATTGAGCTGAAACACTCACAGCTCATGAACGTCATTTGCCCAGCAATTGCTCACGCAAATCGGGGTTGCGGGTCTTGGGGTCCAGCCAGATGGAGAAGAACGCCTTGGCGAACTCGCTGTCCTGAACCACATGCTGCAGCTTGGGGCCGACATAGAAGCGCGCTTCACGTCCCGGCAGGTAGACACCCGTGATTTTCATGCCCGGCTGGACATCGACGAAAGACTGCTGCATCTGCTGGCGCCATACGGACAACTGCTGGTCACTGACGGCCGATCCGGAAATACGCTGGATCTCATCGATGCTGGCATCCACCAGGTCTTCCCGGTCGATGGCACGATGATAAGTGAGCTCCAGCGCCATGGGCGCATCCGCCACAAACGGCTTTGCAGGGCTCCACAGACGGGCCGTATAGATACGAAATCCAAACACACTGAAGTCGCCGGAACCGACGACACGGGAATCGGGCAATGCTTCACGCCAGTCGGCAAATGCGCTGCCGCTGAGCATAAGCACCAGCCACAACCAGCGCGGCGCAATCATGTGAAGCCTCTGTGGCGCCTGCGGGACTGGCCCACAGGCAGAAAGATGGAAGAGCCAGCGGCGTGGTCTATACCGCGAACGGCAATGTCAGCGCCATACCGGCTGGCTCTGCTGTAAAAGCTATACTACAGCGGTAATTTTGTACAACACTCGGACAAAGTTTTTTATCAAAAATGAAACAATTTTTCACATTGCCGGATAAAGCGGTTCACCCAGGTTGAGCATCAACCGGTTGGCCCAGGCAAAGATGGAAATGGCGTGGATCAGATCCAGTACCTGTCCATCATCGAGCCCCTGCTCACGCAACGGCCTGATCTGCTCGGCGCCCAGGGCAGCCGGGTCCAGGGTCAGATCGATGGCAAAGCGCACAATGGCCTTCTCCCGTTCCGTGGTTCCCGCCGTCTGTGGATCGGCAAATATCTGCGCAATCACATCATTGCGCTTGGCCAGTTGCTCGAAGCGCTGGGCATGCACTGAAGCACAATAAACACACTGATTGATTCGCGACACGACGGTACTGGCCAGTTCGCGCTCCGCACGGGACAAACCGCCCGGCGCGTACATGATCGCGTTGAACGCAACGGAGCGCTGACGCAGGATCTGCGGCTGATGGACCAGTGTCAGGTAGTAATCCGACGTCTTGGCCTGGGGATGGCTTTCTTCCAGCACCGCCAGTTGCTCCGGCGTGGCACTGTCCAGTTGCACCGTGGGCAACCAGGCCTTCCAGCCCAGCACTTCGTTGGTAAAACCGTTGCTGCGAATGGGCTCGCTCATTGTGCTTCTCCCAAGGCCGACAAGGCACCAAGGCCGGCCGCCAGCCGTACCTGATACGACAGGAATGCAATCAACTGCGCCAGCACCACGATTTCCGAGGACGACAGACCTGCGGCCTGCAGAACCTGCAAGGCCGCACGATCACCTTCGACCGGCGACTCGATCAAGGTGCGGGTGAACAGCAGAATCGCCGAAAGGCGCGCATCGCTCAGTGCCTCGACGGAACCCGAATCAATCGAGGCCACCAGCGCCGGATCGATATTCAGCGCCTGCAACTGCTCAAGGTAGTAACCCGCCAGCAAGGCGTTTGGTGTCAGATGGCTGGCGTAATACGCCACCAGCAGACGCTCGACGAGTGACAGATTGTCTTGCAGCGCCGGGTCGAAAAACAGCTCATGACTGCCCTGCGTTGCCGCCACGACTTTGTCACGGGCATGGCGCACCTTGTACAGAGCGGTTTCAGGCCCGATGCCCAGCAAGGTATCCAGGACATCGAGGCCCGGTTCTACAGTTGAGGTCATATTCATTTCCATCAAACAAAATGCAACTTCATGAGTGACTGCCTTCCCGGATAAATCCGGTCCTACAGACTTGTCACTGGTGGGTTTCAAGGCTGTTCGGTCACCATGCTCGCGGCGGTGCGGTCACTGACCAGCGGCTCGACTTTCAGGCCTTTGCGCGCCGCCCAGATGTTCTGGTAATGGAACAGCGGGATGATGCCGACATCGTCAGCCACTACCTTGGCAGACTGCTCCAGGATCGCCCGGCGCTTGGCATCGTCGAACTCGGAAGTAGCATCGACCAGCGCCTTATCCACCAGCGGGTTGCTGTAATGGCCCCAGTTGGAGGCACCGCGACCTTTGACGCTGTCTACCGTGGTCAGGATGTTGGTCAGTGCATAGGCGGCTTCGCCCGTGCCGTTACCCCAGGCAACCACACTGATCGCAAATTCGTTCTTGTTGGCCTTGCCTGCATAAACAGCCCACGGCAGCACTTCCAGTTGCACCTTGACGCCAATGCGCGACCAGAACTGCGCCACCGCCTGCAGGGTTTCCGGCGCCTGCGGGTAACGGTCGCCCGGTACGTGCACGGTCAACTGGAAGCCTTCGGGGAAGCCAGCCTGAGCCAGCAGCTCCTTGGCCTGTTTCGGGTCATAAGGAATGTTCTTCAGCTCAGAGTTGTAGCCAAAGGTCTTGGCCGGCATCCACTGATTGGCCTCGGTCACCGTGCCCTGCATGATGCGCTCGACAATCGCCTGGCGGTTGATGGCCAGGTTCAAGGCCTTGCGCACCCGCACATCTCGCAGCGGGTTCTCGGCCAGCGGCTTGCCGGCATTGTCACGAATGAACTCGTTGGGGCCTTCACGGAAGCTTGGCTGAATCAGCAAGGCCCGCAGGCCCGGATACGCGAAGACACTGACATTCGGGCTCTTCTTCAGGCGCTCGACATCGGTCGGCGACACCTTGTCGATCACGTCCACATCACCGGCCAGCAAGGCCGCCGTACGGCTCGCGGCGTTGGAGATGAAGCGATAATCCACTTTGTCCCACAGCGGTTTCGGCCCCCAATAGTCGGCATTGCGCTCGAAGATCGTGCGGTCGCCCGGCACGAATGACACAAAGCGATAAGGCCCGGTACCGACCATCGCCTTGCCGCTGTTGTAATCGGCGCTTTGCGCGTCGGCACCCACGTGGCGGCTGACGATGTAGATCGAGTCCACGTCCGGCAGCAGGTTGGCGTTGGGTGTAAGGGTCTTGATGATCAGGGTGTGATCATCCTTGGCCGTGACCGACTCCACCGTGCGCATGGCCCCGGCATAAGACGCCACGCTGCCCGGCACCTTGCGGGCACGCTCGAAGGAGAACACGAAGTCATCGGCGGTCAGGGGCTTGCCGTCCTGCCATTTGACGTCCTTGCGCAGGTTGAACTCCCAGGTCTTGTCGTCCAGGACTTTCCAGCTTTGCGCCAGACCCGGCAGGGTCTTGTCGTCACGACGATTGACCAGCGACTCGAAGGCATGCAGGGCAACCGAGCGGTCACCGGCATAGTTGTTCAATTGCGGGTCAAGCGAGGAGACCGGATCGGCATAACCGATACGCAGACTCTGCGCCGCTGCGCTGCCGGCGGCCAGGATCAGGGCCGAGGCCAACAGTGAACGGACAAGTGGTTTCATGGGCTATTCCTTGTGCGTAATGGCAATGAGCGCCAGCATTGCAGCGCTCGTTCGGTGCTATTCATTGAGGTGACAGGCACTCAGGTGGCCGGGTGCGACTTCCCTGAGCGTTGGAACTTCCTCGCGGCAGCGCGCCGTGGCATGCGGACAGCGAGGATGGAAATGACACCCGGCAGGCGGGTTCAGCGGGCTGGGGATTTCCCCTTTTATCGCGTCATAACGGGCGCTGCGGACATCGAAGCGCGGAATCTGTGCCAGCAGAGCCTGCGTATAGGGGTGATTGGCTCGTGCAAACAGGTCATCGACACTGGCACTCTCCACCACCCGCCCCAGATACATCACCACCACGCGATCACAGAGGTGTTCCACCACTCCGAGATCGTGACTGATGAACAGATAGGTCAGGCCCAGTTCATCGCGCAGGTCCATGAACAGGTTGAGGATCTGCGCCTGAATGGACACGTCCAGCGCCGCTACCGACTCGTCGCACACCAGAAGCTGCGGCTGTACCGCCAACGCCCGGGCAATGCCGATGCGCTGGCGCTGGCCACCGCTGAACTGATGCGGGTAACGCTGGCGCAGTTGCGGACTCAGACCGGCACGCTGTAGCTGCGCGCTGACATAATCGTCAAACCCGGCCTTGTCGGTCAGGCCATGCAGCAAGGCGCCCTCCCCGACAATACGGTCGACCCGCAGGCGCGGATTGAGACTGGAAGACGGGTCCTGAAAAATCATCTGGATCTTCAGCCGCGCTGCCAGACGCTCTTCGGGCGTCAGGTCTTCAAGGCGCTTGCCGTCGATGGAAGCCGTCCCCGAAGAAACAGGCAGCAACCCGGCCACCATGCGGCCCAGCGTTGACTTGCCGCAGCCGGACTCACCCACCAGCCCTACGACTTCGCCACGGTTGATACGCAAGTCGACGCGATCCACCGCATGGGTCACGGCTGATGGCCTGGACCACTTCATGCGCTGCAGCCACTGATTCAATGTGCTGTCGTTATTGCGCTTACCGAAGGTTTTACTGACCTGGCTCAATTCGACGATGGGCGTCTGGTTAATACTCATCGGCAGCTCCCGGATGAAAACAACGGACCAGGCGACCCGCTTCGATTTCGCGACTCTGTGGCTCCTGCTCGCACTGGTTGCTCGCTCGGGAGCAACGTGCAGCAAAGGCGCATCCGGCAGGCATCGACAACAGATCCGGGGCCATGCCGGGGATCTGACGCAGACGCTGGCCACGCTTGTTGCGGCTCGGAAGGCTGTCGATCAGGCCCTGGGTGTAAGGATGCTGTGGACGATCCAGCACCGCCGATACAGGGCCTTGCTCGACGATACGACCGGCATACATCACGGCGATGTCATCCGCCAGACCGGCCACCACTGAAAGGTCATGGGTAATCCAGATCAGGGAGGTTCCTTGTTGACGCACAAGCTTTTGCACTTCACTGAGAATCTGCGCCTGAATGGTCACATCCAGCGCCGTGGTCGGCTCGTCGGCGATAATCAGGTCCGGTGCATGCAACAGGGCAATGGCAATCGCCACCCGCTGGCGCATGCCGCCGGAAAGCTGATGCGGATAGGCATTCAGGCGCTCGTCCGGGCTGGGAATCCCCATCAGCGCCAGGGTATCGCTGGCATGCTGACGCGCCTCGCGACGCCCCATCGAGCGATGAGCCTGGACCGCTTCGATCATTTGCGTGTCGATGCGCAGGACCGGATTGAGGGTCATCATCGGGTCCTGAAAGATCATCGCAATGCGATTGCCCTGCAGGCTGCGCAACTGCGAAGTACTGAGCTTCGTCAGATCGCGCCCTTGAAACACCACTTCACCACCGCTGATACGCCCCGGCGCATCGACCAGCCCGAGAATGGAAAAACCGGTCACCGACTTGCCGGATCCCGACTCGCCCACCAGACCGAGAATCCGCCCCGGTTGAAGACGCAGGGAAACATCGCGCACGGCAGGCAGGACGCCCGCCCGGGTATCGAACGACGTACAGAGGTTGCGCACATCCAGAGTCGGTTGCGCCAGGGAAACTTCAGGCACGCTCATCGTTGCAACCTCGGGTTCAAGACATCACGCAGGCGGTCACCCACCAGATTGATGGCCACAATGGTGATCAACAGCGCCAGCCCCGGAAAGAAACTGATCCAGTATTCGTTGCTGAGCATGTACTGGAAGCCGTTGGCAATCAGCAGCCCGAGGGACGGTTCGGTAATCGGCACGCCGAGGCCCAGGAACGACAAGGTCGCCTCCAGAGTGATCCCCCTGGCAATCTGCAAGGCACCGATCACGATCAGCGGCGGCAGGCAGTTGGGCAGGATATGCCGCACGACGATCCGCCATGAGCCGATCCCCTGCCCCCGCGCCGCATCAACGTACTCGCGGCGGCTTTCGGTCAAGGCCTGCCCCCGTGCGGTACGGGCGTAATAGGCCCATTCGAGCAACACCAGCGTCAGCATCACATTGCCGACGCCCTTGCCCAGCCAGGCCAGAATCATCAACGCCATGAGAATCACCGGGAAAGACAGCAGCAGATCCACCAGACGCATCAGCAAGGCATCGAGCCATCCGCCGACATAAGCCGACAGCAAGCCCAGCAAGGTGCCAACGGCAGCGGCAATCAGTGCAGAACCGATCCCGACCCACAGACTGATACGCAGCCCGTAGATGATCGCCGACAGCAGATCCCGGCCCTGTCCGTCGGTGCCCAGCCAGTAGGTGTAGCCACCGTCGAGGTTTTCGCTGCCCGGCGGCAGGCGAGCATCCAGCACATTGAGCTGCATCAGGTCATAGGGGTTCTGAAACGCTATCCAGGGCGCCAGCACCGCCATCAACATGATCACCAGCAACACCAGCAGACCGAACATGGCCGTATAGGAGCGAGAAAACTCCACGGCGCCGAGCCGCCATGGCGATTGCACGTGCAGGCGTGCGACCTGTACCTGACTCATCGGCCAGCCTCGACGCGCACACGCGGATCAAGCAGGTAATACAACGCATCGACGATCAGATTGAGTACCACGAAGATCACGACCACCACCATCAGATAAGCCACGACAACCGGGCGATCCAGCATATTGATACTGTCCAGGATCAGCTTTCCGGCACCTGGCCAGGCAAAGATACTTTCAGTCACCACGGCATAGGCGATGGTCGACCCCAACTCCATTGCCAGCACCGTCACCAGCGGGATCATGGTGTTGCGCATCACATGCATGCACATCACCCGGATCGGCGAGAGGCCCTTGGCACGGGCGAACTTGACAAACTCCTGAGGCAAGACCTCACGCACACCGGCACGGGTCAGGCGCAGCACCAGGGAAATCTTGAACAGCGCCAGGTTGAGCGCCGGCAGAATCAGGTGCTGCAGGCCATCGAGGGTCAGGAACGACCACTGCACGCCGAGAAACTCCCGCGTTTCCCCGCGCCCGCTGGCCGGCAGCCAGCCCAGATGGATCGAGAACAGCATGATCATCATCAGCGCCACCCAGAACGCAGGCAGCGAGAAGCCCACGATGCTGCTGGCCATCATCACCCGCGATACCGGGTGATCGGGATAGGTGCCCGCGAACATGCCCAGCGGCACACCCAGCAACACCGCCAGAAACAAGGCACTGAACGCCAGTTCGAACGTGGCAGGCAGGCGTTGCAGGATCAGGCGCATGGCATCTTCGTGATAGACGAAACTCTGACCGAGATTGCCGCTCGCCGCGCCCTTGAGGAACAGCAGGTATTGCTGCCACAGCGGCTTGTCCAGCCCCAGATGGGCGATGGCAGCCAGACGCTCGGCCTGGTTCAGGTCCTCACCCACCAGAATGTCCATCGGATTACCGATGGCATTCAGGCCGATAAACACCACCAGCGTCATGAGCAACACCACCAGCAACGACTGCACCAGGCGCCGCACAGCCCAGCCGATCATCCGAGCAACTCTTGGGCTGTGGGCGCACCGGCGACCCATTCGTCGCCCAGCAATTCGGGCTCGTTGTAGCTCTGCATGGAGGCAAAATGCAAATCGATGTCCTCGTTGAACAACTGCCCTGCCAGCCCATGAGCCAGGCGCTTGGCGCCTTCGCTGATGGCCGGAATGTCCCCGGATACCGCCCCGTAACTCAGGGCTGCCGGGTAATTGAAGCAATGAATTTTCTCGATCCCCGGACACGCGCCTGGGGTTTTCTGCTGAAACTCGAAACAGGTTCCCAGATCCGGTAGGGAACCCAGCTCGGCATCGAACTCATCCTCCGGTGCCTCGAAGCGATCGCTCCAGACCTGAATGTGCCTGGCGAAAGAAGAGAACTCGGGGCGCAGGTTGAAGTCGGTCCGAAAGCCTGTAGCAAAGACCAGAAAGTCGTACTCCAGCTTCGCATTGGGCGTACGCACCACCAGCGCGCCGGACTCGTTCTGCCGGACCGAAACAACCGGGCTGTTAAGCAGAAAGCGCGAGTCGGGTGAACGGGAAACCCGCTGCGTGCTGCCACGGGGTGGAGGTACTTGCTGGGCATTGAGGTAACGGCGGATGCGCCACTTCCAGCTGTCCGGCAAACGCCAGTAACCGTGGGTCATACCCGGATTACCCGCGCCCTTGCCTTTGTTGACCCTCGGCAACTCTGCACGACGTATCAGCAAGTCAACCTTCTGCGCGCCCGCCTCCAGTGCCGTGGCAGCGCTGTCCATGGCCGAAGCACCACCACCGATCACGGCCACCCGCTTGCCGACAAACCAGTCATCCTGCAAACCATCGGCCGAGTGCGCCCATACATCGCGAGGCAGCTCATGAGCAAAATCCGGCACCCAAGGGCCGCCGAGGCCATCACGCCCGGTCGCCAGCACCACATGCCGGGCTACATAGTGCTGATTGTGGCCGGGGCTGACGATATCCAGCTCGACCAGACCATCGGCGCGAGGCTGAACGCGGCTGACCCGGTGCTCATTGCGCACATCCAGATCCAGCACCTTGCGATACCAGCGCAGGTAATCCGCCCATTGCAGACGCGGGATCTTGTCCAGCGCATTCCAGGCCTCAAGCCCGAACTGCGCCTCGAACCAGGCACGGAATGTCAGGGCCGGCAAACCCAGCGCCGGACCGGTCAGTTGCTTGGGTGAACGCAGGGTTTCCATGCGCGCCGTGGTCGCCCACGGGCCTTCAAAACCGGTTGGGGACTGATCGAAAATCGTCGTCACCACACCCAGATGACGCAACTCGGCTGCCAGCGCCAAGCCGGCCATTCCGCCACCGATGATCGCAACATCCAGTACCGGGGCATCCTGATGCAAACGCGGCTTGACCCAAGGCGAGGCTGGCAGATCCAGCCACTCCAGATCCTGCTTGAGCCGGGCCTGCAGGGCGGCAAGGCCAATCGGTGCGTTTGTATCGGGCATTTTCAGTACTCGTGCTGAAGATCATGGATAGAGCGAATCCATACAAAAAACGCTCCAAACTCACAATTACTGAATTCATAAGGCTTATGAATTCAAAAAACGAATACTAAAAGCTGATATTTATTACTACAACGGCAAAAAATGAATATTGATATAGCTTAAAACGATAAGAAATCAGAAAGGCGCATAAGCACGACGCTCGCTGCCGGGCTTCAACCGGCGTAAATGCTCTGCAACAGAGCGTCATGCTCGCTGGGGGCATGCATGATCACGGAGGGCAGCAAGGCCTGAGCCGATGCAGCAAGCTCCGTCACCAGCGCCTGCGCCACGTCGGACAGCGGGCTGGCGAACGCCGAAACCAGACCGAAGAAGAACGGGATATTGAACTCGACCGGCCGCACCACCACCCCATCCACCGGCACACCCAGCGCAGTGAACGGATCGACCAGCGCCACACCCAGCCCCACCCGCGCCATCTGCATGGCAATCAGCGACGTATTGGTATCGAGCATGTGCGGCACAGCGCCGCCGACATCCTGAAAAGCCTTGTCGATACGGCGTCGAAAACGATAAGGGTTGGACATGGTAATCAGCGTCTGGCTGGCCAGAACCTGCATCGGCAAGACATCGAAACGGGCCAGCGGAGAATCCGCAGCCAGCACGGCAACGCAAGGCGACTCACCGATCCAGTGAATATCCAGCCCGCGATGCTCCAGCGGCAGGCTGACTGCGCCCAGATCCATGGTCTTGGAAAGCACCGCCTGCACGACATTTTCAGGGGACATGCTGTGCAACTGGATATGCTGCGGGCGCAGATCATCCGGCAAACGGGACAAGGCCAGCGGCAACAAACCCGCCGCCAGCGCCGGTATCGCCACCAGCTTGATCTGCCGGTTCTCGTCCAGCGCAATATGCTGCGCGCGCTGCCGGATATTGCGAATACCCAGCAGCGCACTCTCCACCTCGGCATACATCATGAACGCCTTCTGCGAAGGCGTGACCTTCGGCCCACTGCGCTCGAACAAGGCAAAACCCAGCTCCAGCTCCAACTCCTGGATGGCACGGGTCACCGAGGGTTGCGAACGCCCCAGCATCTTCCCCGCCGCCGTCACACTGCCCGCCGACATGACAGCCGCAAAAGCCTCGAGTTGTCGCAGATCCATATGCACGCCTTGAATCAATGAAGTGGAAACGTCCATCAGGCAAAGACTGCGATGAACAAACGGCAGGCAGTCTACACGCAGACAGGGCAAACAGAAGTATTGATCTGGATCATGACCTGAAGGTGCCGAAGCGTAAAAGATAGGTAAACCGCCTGCTCAATCGACGCACGGCCCCAGAGGATAGACATGAACACCGTCACCAGCGACTCGATCAGCGACGACCTCTACGCCCCTGAGCTGCGCTTCATCCACTGGATCGAAGAACTGAACGACGGCACCCACCTGCTGATCAGACCGATCCAGGAAGACGACCGGCAACGAGCATTCGAATTCATCACACGCCTCTCGCCACAGACACAACACTTCCGCTTCCTCTCCCCCAACAACGAACCCGCCCCGCTGGCCCTCGACCAGATCATGGACACCGACTACCAACAGCGCATGACCTACGTCGCCCTGATCATGGAAGACAACAACCAACTGACCGAAATAGGCCTGAGCCGCTACGCCGCGACAGAAGGCGACTCCTGCTGCGAATGCGCCGTCGTGGTCGCCGAAAAATGGCAAGATCTCGGGCTGGGCAAGTTGCTGATGCAGCACCTTATGAATGCTGCGCGGTTGAACGGGTTTTACAGGATGTTTTCGATAGACGCGGTGAAGAATGCAAGGATGTTTAATCTGGCGCGGTCGTTGGGGTTTGAGTGTCATCCGGATCCGCTGGAGCGGGGGCAGGTTGTTTATAAGGTGGGGTTGTGAGTACTTTCGTCATTTCGCATACTCAAGCCTGCTCTTAAAAAATAAGACTTTTTGGCTATCGAGCCGTCAACGGGCAGTTTGCAAATAGGCTGAAAAACACCAGCACAAGGCAAACATCAACATGCCAAAAGTCCATTACAGATCAGCTTACTTGTTGATCCATATCGTCAAGCAAAAAACCAATCTTTTGAAGCAGACTTACAACAAACTCATGATCCGCACCGACTCGCGTTTCAAACTCAAAAATTTCTATCCCGTTACATATTTCATTTAAAGCTGAGTTCAGGACCAGCAGCTCTTCTCGACTAAGGCTAACACTCGCCAAATCATGTGAACAACTAATATTTTCCACAGTCACACCTCCAAACATTAAAAACTTCTCATCCACAAAAAAACTTAGACACCTTTATCGAGTGCTTTAGGGCTCTTAAAAAACCGCTATTGACAATATCACATCAAGCGCCACCCCGCCACTTAACACATTAAATATTCTCATTTAGAGCATACCCCATGACCGCTCCATCCCCATAAAAACCAGTACTCACCAAATTACGCCCCCTCCAGAAATCACCTCAATCCATCAAAGTAAGCTTGTCGATTCACAGGGCGAAATGCAGTGCCGCCATCAATTGCTTTAGGGTTCTTAATAACTACCGTACCACTGGCACTATCCCAATAAGCAGTTCGCCCGCCACTTAGCTCACGAAATAAGCTTGGATTATTAACGATGCTTTCAATATGCAAAGCAAACTGCTCGCGAGTAGTTATTCCTAAATCCTTATATTCACCCTGCTGCACCACATGCTTTTCAAATGCATGACCGTTAGATATTTCTTGCGCGGTAAGTCTTCCATTAGAGCTCGCTAGGTTTTTTGCATCACCTGCGTCTTTTGCACCATCCTCTTGGTTCATAACCCCAGGAGCCGGAAGCTCTGCAATGGGGTTGGAATAGTCATTCGCCGCCTGATCTACAGCCGGACTACCACCTGTAGAAATCGGAGTGGTTATCGGAGAACCCGCTGCGTACCCGCCACTGGCAGGATTAGGAGCTTGAGCCTCGACGATTGGGTTTACCAATCTGCTATTTTCAGCATCCAGCAGATGCACCGGAAAGGTCGTATTGAACAAGAACTTCCATATTTCTATGGACATACTGGTCTGTATCTGTGCCGTTTGACCTGATTTGGCGACGGCACTCACAACTGCGTTAGCAGCTTCTTTCATGCGTTCCTGGCTTTCTGGCGTAGTAGCCGTTATCGCCAGAGCCCCACCAAGAGCGGCAATCGCTCCCGCCCCCAAAGCAGCTATCGGAACAAAATTCGATACCCCACTGCTTCCTTCATTCAAGGAGGCCAACAAACCAATTGCCCGCATTGCTTTAGCAGGATCTTCCGCAGCGAGTGCTGAAAGACGCGACACAAGAGCTTCGCTATCTGGACCAGCTTCTCCTTGTGTTACCGCATTTAAAAGCAATCGAACCCTATCGGCTCTCTTTCCTGCGTCTTGGCTAGAAAGTTGCCGCTCATTTTCTCTTGCAAAAACAAAGACTTCTGCTGTTTCCACGCCCCTCCCTGATACTGCCTCCTGAGGCAGCAAGGCCATCAAAACAAGCAAATCAATCAGCTTTCCTACAGCCTCTTTACTATTTTCGCCATAGAGAGAAATGTTTTTTTGCCACTGCTGAAGTGTTGCTTTGGGGTTTGATACAGCCTCAAGAGAAGATTTAGAAACGTAGAGATCAGTACGAGACTCCTCATCCTTGGTAATTTCGTACGCTTTGCTTACATCACGGTTCAACCCTGCAGTAGAGTCACTTCCCGTTTCTGCATCATTGCGTACTACAACTTCGCCAGCACCGACAGTCGCTCGTACGATCTGCTCGCGGTCCTTCTCATAGTTCCAACCCTCGACACTCCAGCCATTCTTGGACTTTTCGCCTTTACCTTCCTGGCTAGAGTCCTGAGCAGCGGAACCACTCGGGTTATAGGTCCCCCCAACATTCAGGTAATAACCATGCTCCTTGTCTTTCCCCACAATATCGCTGAAGCCCAGCGTTCCAGTATCCAGCTTGAGGTTGCCGCTATCGGAGGCAATCAGGGCACCATCCAGCTGAGTATGATTTTCGGTACGAATATCAACCTTGTCTTTGCCAGTGATACTCGTCTGCTGCCCAACCCAGTTGGTTGAACCATTGGTTGCGCCATAGCCAACAGAGCCACTGACACCCGCACCCGGTCCGATGGTCACGGTGGCATTAATGTCGAATTCCTTGCCTTCAACCTTACCGGTGTCAGTCACCGAAGAGACATTGAGATCACCACCTACACGCCCAACTACCTCATCGCCACGCAATGTGGCACCCGCTACATTGGTATCGTTTCCACTGGTAAAGCCAAGTTGGTTACCTGCATTGAGGTTGGCATCCTGCTGGCGAGCGCTTTCACGATCCAGATTACCCTTGCCCATGCTGACACTGGCATACACACCAACGCCTTGAGAACCGAAAGTCAGACCAACCTCACCGCCACCGCTATGGCGGTCACTTTCACTGTTGCTCTCATTCTGTGCCGAACGGATATTCAAGTCGTTGCCGGCATTGAGGTCGATGTCTCTACCCGCCGTAACCTGAGTACCCACAAGGTTTATGTCGTTGCTGGCATCGAGGTTGATATCCCGACCTGCCGCAGCCTGAGTCGCAGTTGAAGAGCCATAGGTCCCATCCTCGCTAGCAACACCATAGCTGCCACCAATACCTAACTTGAAACCACCACTGGTGCCGCCATGGATACCGCCCCAACTTTCACTCTGGCTGCTCTCCTGACTGATGCTGTCTTTCGCTACATCAAGGGTGATATCACGTCCTTTGATATTAATATCGCGTCCAGCTTGCAACTGGGCACCCTTGACCGTGACATCGTTACCGGCAGTCATATTTACATCGTTGCCAGCATTGAGGGTTGAAGACCTGCTGGTCTGCTCAATGATCTCTTGGCTGGTGCTCTGCTTGCTGTTTCCGAGTTTGACGTCCGCTGTCGGGCCTGCGAGGAACTGGCCGATAGCATCAATGCCTTTTAGCGTACTGGAACCCTGACTGACGGCATCATCGCCTTGGCCCGCGCCGTTAACAGCATCTTTGGTCTTCCCATAATTGTGGTTGAGGCTTACACCAAGACCACTCCGTTCGGTTTCGCGCTGCTGCTCGACCAGTTGGGCCTCGCGAGCTGCATCAATATTGATATTGCGCCCAGCGGTCAGATCAATGTCATTGGAGGCATTCAGATCAGAGCCGATCTGATTGATATCTCGCTTGGCATTAATGACCAGATCCTGACCCGCACTGACCTGACTGGCTGCAGCAGTCTGCTGTTCAAATCGGGCTTTCTCCTGAAGGCTATCGGCGCCGATAAAAAGGCTCACGCCATTGTCATTACCTGCAACACCAAGACCCACCTGCTTGTTCTTGGACCACTGCTGCTCAGCACTTTCGTTTTGCGCCGCCGCAATGTTTACGTCACGCCCGGCATTCAGACTGACGGTACGCCCAGCGCTAATACCACTGCCCAATACATTGATATCTCGCGTGGTTTGCAACGTCGCATCACGATCAGCCGATACGTTGCTGCCTACGCTGGTACTGCTTTGTGCTTCCCGTCCTGCCTCTTTGGCTGAGCTGATGGAAAGGAAACCACCCGAGACAGAAAGTCCGGTTTTCTTTTTATACTCTTCACTACGGCTGTAAGCGGTGTCATTGGCTGAAACCAGATTGATATCACCACTATCGTTAACCAGCCCTGCTCGTAACTCGACATCATTGCCAGCCGAGGTTTCACTGGCGCGCAAACGAACATCATTCCCCGCCGCAATCACTACATCGTTATCAGCCTCCAGCTCACTGGCGACCTGAGAGGCAGTCGTTGTTAATTGACTCTTGCCACTTTTTGACAAGCCAAGGAAACCGGACTTGGTTTTCTTGCTATAGGAACCATGCTCTTCAACTCCCGATAGCACTGCCACATCGTTCGTGGCGCCTACCAGCAAGTCCTCACCCGCTCTCAGTTGGCTACCAATGACCGTGACGTTATGGCCACCCTCCAGAACAATTCCATCATCAACAGACTTGCTGGTATTGACAGTCAAGTCGCCACCCGCCTCGATTATCGAGGCTACGTTAGTACTGTCATAACTCTCCTGCTGCTTGCTGCTGCCTCGGCCAAAAGAACCTTTGCTCTTTTTAGAATAGAATGAGGCACTCTCATCCATGGCGGAAGTAATAGTAAGGTCTTGGGCAGCATCGATATCGACATCCCCTCCTCCGCGGACATGACTGGCAATTATTTCCATGTCTTTACCGGAGCCCAAAGCAACATTACCCCCTGCACTCAATGTGCTGGAAACCTGAGTAATACGATCCTGCTGGGAAGTAACTTTCTTAGTCTTACTGTACGAATGCTGTTCGTCTGCTGCAGAAGTTATAGTGAGGTTTTGAGCAGCATCGATATCAAGATCCCCGCCCCCCTGAATATGGCTGGCAATTATTGCCATGCTGTTTCCAGCGCTCAAGGCAACGTTGCCACCCGCATTCATTGAGGCAGAAACCTGATCGATGCGATCCTGCTGGGAGGTCGACTTTTTGGCCTTGCTGGATGAATGCTGCTCATCCGCTGCAGACGACAGGGTCAGGTTTTCTGTCGCTGCCATAGCGATGTCACGCTTGGCGTCAATATTGCTCGCGATAATGCTGATGTCACGGCCTGACTGGGCTATCAAGTCGCGTCCGGCGCTAATATTGGAACCTATTTGCGTAATGCTGGACTGGGTATTCGCTCCCTGTGCCCTCGCTGTTTCGGTTTGTGCGGCGCCTATATTCACGTCACGACCGGCAATCAGGCTGAGGTCGCGACCGGCCTGCAGGGTGCCACCGATATTCATCACATCGCGCCCGGCCTTGACGGTCAGGTCGCTGGCGGACTCGATACGGGCAGCGCTATCAGCAAAATCCTGATATCCCGTTGCGCCGACAGCTCGGGTTACTGTCCGCTCGTTGATGACATCGCCACGGGTAGCCGTCAGCGTCACATCACGGCCATATAAGATGCCACCAGCCTTGTTGATCAGGTCGTTGCCTGCCAGGAGGTCAAGACGGTTACCCGCCTCGATCAAGCCGACGTTGACCAGATTAGTGCCCGCCGTTGCCGACAGATTATTGGTGGCGTGCAATGTGCCGACGTTATCGAGTTCATCGCCCGCAATCAGCGTTACGTCGTTGCCTGCAATCAGCGCTCCGGTCGGGCCCAGGCGGTTGTTGGCCTGGGCCAGGTACAGCACGGGCACCAGGACTTTCTCGCCATTCACCTCATGTTCTTCGAGCCAGACGATGTCGTGGGTCAGGGCCGCCACTTGGGGTGGGCTCAATGTCACCCCGATCGCCAGGTTCAGTTGCTCCTTGCTGGCGATGGCGTTGTTCATCAGGTACTTGAGCTGAGCCTCGTTGGAGGTCTGCCCAGCCAGGAACGCCTGACCGGTACGGGCCACGATGGCTTGCTGGACAAGACGCTGCTCGTACAGGCCATCACCGAGACGCTTGGCACTGGCTTCAGGGTCGTAGCCCAAGCCGGCCAGCAGGTAGTCCGAACTCATGAACTGGCGCAGGTCGGTCAGGACCGGGTTGGTTTCGATCAGGTACTTATGCGGGTTTGACGGGGTTGTGCTGCCTGGTAAGCCCTGTACGCGGGCGACCTGGGAGGTTGCGTTGCTTGAGCCTGGCAAGGCCTGGACGTTGGCAACCTGTGTTACGCCGGTGAGGTCGGCGCTATGGCCGGTGAGCTTGAGATTGCTCACTGAATCGACTGGAGCGCTTGAGTCAAAGGCAGAAGCGTTGGCGCTCAACCCGGAGTTCTGACGGACCACATCAGCCAGTTGGCGAGTAGTGGTCGAAACCTGCCCGACAGTCCCGAACTGGAGGGCTCGGGACTGAGTATCGGAAACGGTCTGCTCGCGTTGGGCGACCGACACGCTGGCACTGCCGAGTGTCCAGTTCTGTGGTGCAGTACTGGTTTGAGTGGCGGCGGCATTACTGCCGGTCTGGGCACTCAGGCGGAACAGGCCATTCTGGCCGGTGGGCAGGCTGAAGCCCGGCAGGGTAAGTGGGTTGACTTGTTGTTGGGACAGATCGGGGGGCAATTGGGCGTTGACGCGAATGATCGCTGTGCTTGTACCGGAGGGGCTGGTGCCTTGAACTTTGCTGGTGCCGCCAGCGGCTGTGTAATCCTGGCGGATGACACTGTTTTGCAAGTTTTGTGTGGCCGTAATAGACACACTACCGCCGGATTGGATAACAGCGCTTCGAGCAGCACTGCCGCCATCCACAATTTTTTCCACATCACTTATTAACTCTAAGCTCTTGATAACATCAGGAATATCAACAAGATCACTTCGATCATACAACGAGGGCATCCCCCGATTAATGTCATTAGTATCTGGATAATACATATAAGGCACACTATTCACAGGCGCCGAAGTAACCGCATCAATTATACGATAAGAAATATACTGATAAGTAGTATCAGACCCGGCATCAAGAATATCTCCAACAACAATACCCAACCTAAGCTCACCACCCCCATCGACATAGTAAACATTTGGATAATCTGGATTATTTCGCTCATTATAACCCTTGGCATACTCTACAGTATACCAATCACTGGAGCGATAAATACGAGTCCGTTCTACTACCCCACCGATGGAGCCTACATTCTTAAAACTATCAGCATTTATGACAATATTACCGGCAGCTCTGATCGTACTCTTACTATTTAAAAAACCACCACCATCAAAAGTAAAATTCTGGCCAGAAGCAAGTAAAGCAGAAGCCGTGACATCGGTATCCTGCCCCCCTTCAAAGTACTCCCTTACAACGTGATCAACTAAAAACCCCCTACCACAATCGAGACAATTTATCGCCATGACCCCCTTCACCAAAGTCCGACCCGCAGTAGAAGCCTGCTGACCATCCGAACCCTCAGTGCGGTTCTCAAACGCCGTCGCACTGATCGCAAAGTTGCCGCCACTCTCCATCGAACCCGATATATTCGAGACCTGATTGGCCCGCTCAGCGCCATACCCTTTGATGGTCAGGTTATTCAGTGCATAAAAGTCGCCCTTCAGGTTGCTCAAACTCCCCACATTGGCCTGCATATCCCCACCGCTGAAGATCAGCCCCTGGCTGTTAAGCAGGCTCGCGGTATTGAAGGTGAGGTTCTGAGTCGCGCCCAAGGTGCCGTAGTTGGTGACACTCCCGGCATTGACGATCAAATCGGCCGCCGACGTGATACGCCCGTAGTTGCTGGCCAGACCGGTGATGTTGAGTTCGGTCCGAGCGCCACCCGTAAGGCTGGCCGTACTGGTCAGTGCCAGTTGGCTGGCGGTCAGGCCCAGAGTGCCCAGGCTGCTCGTACGCCCACCTCCCCCATACCCCCCGGTCAGGTTCAGACTCAGCGTCCCGTCACTCGCAATCACCCCCTCATTCGTCCAGCTTCCCCCAGTCCCCACAAACGCACTCGAGGCCAGCAACTGCCCGCTGGCGGTCTGGTTGAAGGTGCCGACGTTGACCGTCAGGCGACCGGCCTGGATCACGCTGCTGTTGGTCCAGCTATCGGCCGTGACGGTCAGGCCGCCGCGGGTCACGAGGTTGCCGCCGGCCTGCATGAGGTTGGCGGTGGAGAGGCCGAAGGTCCCTGCGCCGGCGTGCAGCAGGCTGCCATTGGCGTTGAGGAAGCTCGCGGCGTTGAGGATCAGGTTGCTGTTGGCCACTTCCACGGTGCCGCGGCGGTTGTCGAACAGGGTGCCGATCTGGAAGTCGGCGGCATCAAGGGTGCCGAGCGAGCGTATCTGCCCGGTCTGGTTGTCGAGGCTGGCGGCCTTGATGGCCAGGGTGCTGTCGCTTTCGATGATGCCCAGGCGGTTGTTCAGGTCGCCGGTCAGCCTGAGGTCGACCTGGCCCCCGGCGATCTGGCCGTCGTTGTCGCCGCTGTTGTCCAGGTCCTTGGCGATGACCCGCACCAGGCCTTTGGCGTAAATACCGCCGTTGCGGTTGTCGAGGTTGGCGGTGGTGAGCAGGGCTTCGCCCGTGCTGGCCGAGACGCGGCCACCGTAGTTGTCGAAGCCGCCCAGGGCGGTCAGGCTCAGGCGCTGGGCCTGGATGACGCCGCCCTGGCGGTTGGCCGCGAGGTCGTAGCCGTTTTTCAGCACGCCGCTGATCTGTGCGGTGAACAGCCCCTTGAGGCTGGAGAGCAGGCCGCCACGGTTGTCGAGGCTGGCGGCTTCTACCGTCAGGTCGCCGTTCTGGGCGATCAGGCGACCGTTGAGGTTATCGACGCCCTCGCCCACTTCGACCTTGAGGGTGCTCTGGGCTTGCACCGCGCCCCGGGTGTTGTCCAGGCTTGTGGCGTCCAGTTCCACGCCCGCGTTCTGGCTGTAGATCAGGCCATCGGTGTGGTTGAGGACCTTGCCGGTGGCGGTGATCAGCAGCGTGCCGTTGGCGGCGACGGTGCCGGTCGTGCTGTTGTCCAGCAGCCCGGTGGTGAGGGTCATCAGGCGCTGGCTGATCAGTTGCCCGCCCTGGTTATGCACGGCGCTGCTGCGTTTGAGCAGCCAGTCACCGCCGCTGGCGAGCTTGCCGCCGGTGTTGGTCAGGGCGCCGATCAGGTCGAGGGTGGCCTTGCCGGTGCTGATGAGCGTGCCCGCGCTGTTGTCGAGGGCGTTGGCGGTGAGTGTCAGGTCCGCACCGCTGTCGATCAGGCCGCTCTGGCTGTTGTTCAGCAGGCCGGTGACGGTCAGGGTCTGCCCGGTGCCGCTGGAGAGGATGCCGCCGCGGTTGTCGAGGCTGTCGGCGGTCACGGTCAGGGCGGTCTGGCTCACCAGCGCGCCATTGCCGCTGTTGAGCAACGCGCCGCTCAGGTCCACCTCCACCGCGCCGTTGCGGCTGGACAGGGTGCCGCGGTTGCGGTTGTCCAGGGACGTGGCGGTCACGTCCAGTCCTTGCCAGCCGGAAATCAGGCCGTTCTGGTTGAGCAGGCTGTCGGCGTTGAGGGTCAGCAGGTCGCTGCTGATGAGTTGGCCGCCGCTGTTGTCCAGGGTCCGGGCGGTCAGGGTGAAGGCTTGGGCGCTGGAGATTTCACCGCCCTGGTTGTTGACGTCCCGCACCTGCTTGACGGTCAAGGGACCTTTGGCGGTGATCAGGCCGGCGCGGTTGTCGAGGTCCGCACCGTTGAGGTCCAGGCTCAGTCCGGCGTTGCCGATCAGGCGGCTGGCATCGAGGGACAAGGCTTTGAGGACCAGGGTCATGGTGCCCAGGGCCGAGACTTCACCGCCGGTGTCGGCACTCAGGCTGTCGGCGGTCAGGGTCAGGGTGCCCTGGCTGTTGATCAGGCCTTTGGCACCGGTGTCGAGGGCGGCGCTGTCGAGGGTCAGCGCGGTGGTGCCCAGCAGTTGCCCGGCCCGGTTGTTGAGGTCACCGGAGGTGATTTTCAACGTTTCGGCGGCGTTGATCAGGCCCTTGTCGCGGTTGGTGAGCAGGCCGGTGACGGTGAGGTCCAGGGCGTTGCGGCTGGTCAGGGTACCGCCGGTGTTGTCCAGGCTGGCGGCCGTGGCATCGACGCCTGCGGCGGCGATCATGCCCTTGACGTTGTTCAGGGCCTGGGCGATGCGCAGGGTCAGCAACTGGTTGCTCAGCAGCGTGCCGCCGCTGTTGTCCAGGCTTTGGGCTGTCAGGGTAAAGGCCTGGGCGCTGGAGATTTCACCGCCCTGGTTGAGCACGGTCTTGAGGTTTTTCAGCAACAGGGTCCCGGGGGCGTTGATCAGGCCGCCCTGGTTATCCAGCAGGCCCTGGTTCACGTCCAGGCTCAGGGCGGTGGCGCTGGTCAGGCTGCCCTTGTGTTGTTCCAGGCTGCTGACGCTCGCGACCAGTGCCTGCTGGCTGGCAATGCTGCCGCCGTGGTTGGTCAGTCGGGCGGCGGTCAGGTCCAGGCGCTCGCCACTGCTGATGCGGCCTTTCTGGCTGTTGTCCAGGTCGCCGGTGTCGATCGTCACCCGGCCCTTGGCGCTGACGGTGCCTTGCAGGCTGTTGTCGAGGCCGGTGCTAGTCAGGGTCAGGGCGTCATCGGTGACCAGTTCACCGCCCTGGTTGCCGAGGGTGCCGGCGATGTCGAGGGTCAGGGGGCCGGCGCTGGAGACGCTGCCCGCCGTGTTGGTCAGGCTGCCCGCTTCGAGGCTCAGCGTGCCTTCGCTGCTGATCAGGCCCTGGCTGTTGTCCAGCGCGCCCGAGAGGTCGAGGCCCAGGCCTTGCAGGCCACTGATCACCCCGCCGGTGTTGTCCAGTGAAGCGCCGGTCAGGGTCAGGCCGGTCTTGCCGGACAGGACGCCGTCGTTGCGGTTGGTGGTGGCCTTGGCGATGGCGAGGGTCAGGGCCTGTTGCGCCAGCACCTGGCCGCCGCTGTTGGTCAGGGTCTGGCCGGTCAGGGTGATGCCTTTCTGGCTGGAAATCTCACCGCCCTGGTTGTCGATGTCCTCCACCGTCAGGGTCAGGGCCTCACCGGCCCCCACAAAGCCTTTGAGGCGGTTGTTCAAGGTATCGCCGGTCAGGCTCAGCGAGCCGAGGGCGAAGAGTTGCCCGCCCTGCTGTTGCAGGTTGCCGATCACCGCGGTCAGGGCTTTCTGGCTGGAGATCTCGCCCTGGGCGTTGTTGCCGGTCGCGGCGCTGACATCCAGATCGCCATCGGCAATCACGCTGCCCTTGACGTTGCTCAGGGCCTGGTCGACGGTCAGGGTCATCCCTGCCCGGCTGCTGATCAGACCTTCGTCGTTGGTCAGGCTGTCGCTGTCGAGGGTCAGGCCGGTGGCCGACACGGTGCCCTTGAGGTTACGGAAAAACTCGACCAGGTCCAGGGTCAGGGCCTGGCTGCCCAGCAGTTTGCCGCCGCTGTTGTCCAGCGACTGGGCCTTGAGGGTAAAGGCCTGGGCGCTGGAGATTTCGCCGCCCTGGTTGTCCACCGCCTTGAGGTTTTTCAGCAGCAGCGCGCCCGGGCTGTTGATCAGGCCGCCCTGGTTGTTCAGTTGCCCGTTGTTGAGGTCCAGGCTCAGGGTGGTGTTGCTGAACAGCTCGCCGCCTTGCTGGTCCAGGCTGGTGACGCTGGCGGTCAGGGCCAGCGCACTGGCGATGCGCCCCGCGCTCTGGTTGATGACCTGACCGGCGATCAGTTCCAGGGTGTCGCGGCTGGTCAGTTGCCCGCCCTGGCGGTTGTCAAAGGCACCGGTGGTGACTTTGGTCGCGCCCTGGCCGGACAGCTTGCCTTTCTGGCTGTTGTCCAGGCTGCCACTGACCACCGTCAGGGCCGCATCGGTGGTGATCGAGCCGCTCTGGTTGATCAGTGCGTCGTCGGTGGTGACCTTGAGCGCACCGGCGCTGGACAGCGTGCCGCCGGTGTTGTCCAGGGACGCGGCCTTGACCGTCAGCGCCGCTTCGCTGCTGAGCAGGCCGGCGCGGTTGTTGAGGGCACCGGTCAGGGTCAGGATCTGGGCCAACTGGCTGGCCAGGGTGCCACCGGCGTTGTCCAGGCGCTGGCCGTCCAGGGTCAGGGTCTGGCCGAACAGCAGGCCCTTGTTCTCGTTGATCACCCGCTCGACGAGCAGTTGCAGGGCGGTCCCGGCCAGCACCTTGCCGCCGTCGCGGTTGTCGAGCCGATCACCGATGAGTTCCACGCCCACCTGGCTGGACACTTCACCGGCCCGGTTATCGATGTCGTCGACGGTGAGTTTCAGCGCTTTTGTGGCGCCCACCAGGCCACCGGCCCGGTTATCCAGGCGCTGGCCGGTCAGGGTCAGGGTACCCTGGGCCACCAGTTCACCGCCCTGCTGGGACACGGTGTCGACCGTGGCGGTCAGGTCACTCTGGCTGGCAATGCGGCCCGACCCGTTGAGCAGCGTGTCGGCCTGCAACGTCATCACGCCCACGGCATTGAGCAGGCCGTTCTGGTTGTCCAGTCGCTGGCCGATGAATTCCAGTCCGGCCTGGCTGGTGATGACGCCCTTCTGGGCAGCGGTCAATCCGGTCTGGCTATTATCCAGGTCACCGATGAACAGTTTCATCAGCTGGTCGGCGCGGATCACCCCGCCCCGGTTGAGGGCGCTGTCGCTGTGCACGGTCAGCAGGTCCTGCCCCACCACCCGGCCGCCCTGGTTGTTCAGGACCTGGCTGGTCAGGGTGAGCATGCCCTTGGCCTGCACCTGCCCGCCGGTGCGGTTATCCAGGGTGCCGGTCAGGGTGATGTCCAGTTGGCCATCGGTGAGCACGGCACCGGCCAGGCGGTTGTCCAGGCTCGCGGCCCGCAGGTCCAGCCCCAGCCCGGCCCCCAGGGTCCCGGCCTGGTTGTCGAGGGCTTGAGCCAGAATGACCGTCAGTTCCTCGTCAGCCATGACCTGGCCTTCGGCGTTGTCCAGGCTCTGGGCCTCCAGGGTGGTGGACGCCGCACTGCTCAGCAGGCCCTGACGGTTGCTGACCTCGCCGGTCACGTCCAGCGTGAGGCTCGCCTCGCTGCTCACCTCGCCGCTGTCGTTGTTCAGGGTCGCGGCCGTGAGGTCCACGCCTTTGCCGGACACCAACCCGCGCAGGTTGGTCAGCGCCTTGTCGATGCGCACGATCAACGCCTCGTCGCTGAGCACCGTGCCGTCGGTGTTGTCCAGCGACGTGGCCGCCAGGGTAAAGCCCTTGGCGCTGGAGATTTCGCCGCGCTGGTTATCCACGGTGCCCAGACGGGTCAGCAGCAACTGACCGGGCGCAGTGATCAGGCCGTCCTGGTTATTGAGGTGGCCGTTGCCCAAGTCCAGGCTGACGTCGCCATTGCTGTACAGGCGACCGTCGGCGTGCTGGTCCAGACCGGTGACCACGGCGGTCAGGGCCATGGCGCTGGCGATACGCCCCGCTTCGCTGTTGTTGACCTGCGCAGCGGTGAGGCGCAAGGCCTCGGTGCTGGTCAGGCGACCGCTCTGGTGGTTGTCGAACGCGCCGGTGGTGACGGTGACGCCTTTGCCGGTGATTCGCCCGCTGCGGCTATTGTCCAGACGCCCGCTGGTGAGGGTCAGGCCCGCCTCGCTCAGCACTTCGCCGCCCTGGTTGACCACGGCGTCGGTGACGGTCAGGGTCGAGGCGCCCGTGCTGCGCACCACGCCTTGCTGGTTATCCAGCGAGGCAGCATTGATCGTCAGCGCGCCCGCACTGGAGATAAGGCCCTTCTGGCCGTTCGACACGCCACTGGCCGTGACCTCGACGCTGCCACCCTGGCTCAGGATGCGTCCGGACTGGCGGTTATCAAGGGTCGTGGCCGTGATCCGGGTACTGGCCTGCCCGCTCAGGGTCCCGCCCTGGTTGTTCAGGGTCTGGCTGGCCGTCGCCTGCAGGGCACGGCTGGCCACGACGCTGCCGGTGTTGGTCAGGTTGCCTGCCGACAGCACGACATCGCCGGTGGTGTTGCGGCTGTTGTCGGGATTGATGCCCGCTTCGATGATCGCGGTGTTGGTCAACTGGCCGGTGCTGGACAGTGTGACGACGTCGCGTGCGGCGACGTTTTGCTGAATCGCAAGATCGCCCGGTGTGGTGACCGACAGCGAAGTCCCCGCATACAGTGGCCCCTTCACCTCGACCGCATTGGCATTCACTGCCACCGCACCGCTGGCAACCGCCTGATTCAGGGTCAGCTTGCCGTTGGCATCGATCTGGATATCACCGGCACTGGCCGCCACATTACTCGCCAGCCGAACCCCGACACCCGCCTCGGTGCCCACCAGTTTCACCGCCCCGACGTACATGCCGCCCAGCGCCGAGCTGTCGATGGCCAGTTCCGGCTTGGCGCTGCCGTCGTCCGCCAGCGCCGTGGCGTTGAGGGTCTGGGCATCGACGTCGTTGCGACCGGCAATGATGTTGAGCTTTTTCGCGTGCAGCTCGGCGTTGATCTTCGCGCTGCGGGTGATGATGTCGAACTGATCGACGTTATCGGCGTTCAGGCCCAACCCTTCGATGGCCACGCTGCCGTTCTGGACATTGAAACGCACCAGACCGCCGTTGCTGTCGAGCACCGGCTTGCCGGTGGTCAGGGTCACCTGGGGAGTGTTGAGAAAGCCGCAGCCATTACAGGTGATCCCGTACGGGTTGGCCACGATCACCCGCGCCGCCTGCCCGGCCACTTCGGTGTAACCCTTGAGCTGGCTGGCGTTGGCGCCCACCACTTCGTTGAGGATGACCTGCGCCGCCACCCCATTGTTCAGGTTCGGGTTGCCGACGATGATCCCGCCCAGTTGGGTCGCGCCGGTCTGCTGGGCAATGTTGTTGAGGATCAGGCCCTGGGCGTCGACGCTGTACTGCTGGAACTGGTTGTGCGACAGCCCCGTGGCATTGGGCGTCGCGATATTGACGATCGGCACGCCATTGCCCGCCTGCGCCAGGCCGGTCCCCGACCCACTGACCACAATCCCGTCGGCCTGTGCCCACATCGGCTGCCAGAACATGGCATTGGCCAGGATCAGCGCAATGCCGCGTTTGGGCAGGCCCCAGAAATGTTCACGCGATTGGACACGGGCCGACGGTTGACGGGCCAGGAAGGCGAGATGCTTGGCGTCCATGCGGAAGTATTCCTGCGGGGATCAGAAAGTCTGGAAAGATTTTGAAAAGCAGTTCAAAGCGAAAACCGATCGGCAGATCAGGTTCTGCTCACCGGAGGCGGGAGCGGGAATGGTCGGGGAAACCAGAGGAGTGGCAGCGTGAAGGACTGGCGAAGCCGTCTTTGGGCGGATAGGTACACGGCGCGCATCCTTGCAATATCATATTGATATCAAATTCGGCGCGATTGTAGATTGACATCATTATGACGTCAAATTTCTGTGTCGACCGTGTGTCGGGTTTGGTACGCGGGCAAGCGGCAAGCGGCAAGCGGCAAGCGGCAAGCGGCAAGAAAGTGTGGAGCTGTTTTATCTTTTAAAGACTAATAACGCTGTTAAAAAAATGCCCTCAATAAGAGGGCATATTTTAATAGTCGTGTATTTTTTAGTTGTCGTTTCTATCAGGCGACCCGAACAAAACGCTGTTGTTTTTTAGCGTTTTGCCATTCATCTTTCAGGTTCTGCAACAGACCTTTCATGAACTCGGTATCAGCGGCAGCCTTCTTGCCGACGTAGCCCTGCCCTCTGCGGAACATCTTCAGGCTGGCGAGCATTTGCGGGTGGTTTTCCTGGAATTCGCTCTCTGCCGTGCAGGGCGACATGGGGTCGATATGGACCTCACCCGAGTGTTCGATCCAGAGGATATGGCTGTCCAGAGTATCTTTGCGCGCTGCAAACAGACGAGCCAGTTCATCAATAGTTGGATGATTGTTGATATTCATGTTGATGCTCCTTCGCTCGTTAACCTGTTTAAGACCATTGATAGATAAACTTGCCTGTCGGGTGAGAGACAGTGCGTCATGTTCACGTCTTGCAACCCGACCCAGAGGACATGCAGGTAGCCTTGTGATAAAGCCACTACAACAGGGAGGCGTCACGGAAGGAGAGCGTAGCGAAAGCCAAAGACCTGGCTGGCGACCGTTACAAGGTCTGCCACAAGTATCATGAGGACGTTTCGCCAGCTGCTCGCCCTGTCGGACGGGCCATGCCGGGTCAGCTTCATCAATCTGCCTTGTGGGCAGCCTGCATCCGGGGAACATCTCGACGGCTTGCCGAGCCTGTTCAGTACATCTTTTCCAGCGCTCCCGATCAGGGAGACAGCTGCATAATGCAAAAGGAAAAGGCAGGCGTCAACCAATATGTAGTGATTATTTTTGATCACTACATAATTTTTTGAAACCCGCAAAAGAAGCGTCGGCAGTGACTATCCGGTCACTGCCGACGTAGAGGGGCTGCCGGTTTTAGCGGGCAGTGAAAGCGGTGTAGCTGTTGATCAGGTTGCGGTAGTTGGGGATGCGCTGGGAAAGCAGATTGGCCAGACCTTCCATGTCGTTGCGCCAGTCGATCTGCAGTTCGCAGGCCACCGAGAACCAGTTGACCAGTTGCGCACCCGCAGCAGTCATGCGTGCCCACGCGGCCTGCTGGACCGTTTCATTGAAAGTACCGGAAGCGTCGGTCACCACGAACACTTCGAAACCTTCGGCCAGAGCGCAAAGGGTCGGGAATGCCACGCAAACGTCGGTCACCACACCTGCGATGATCAACTGCTTGCGACCGGTCGCCTTGACGGCCTTGACGAAATCCTCGTTGTCCCAGGCATTGATCTGTCCTGGACGCGGAATGTACGGGGCATCCGGGAACATTTCCTTGAGTTCAGGCACCAGCGGGCCGTTGGGGCCTTGTTCGAAGCTGGTGGTGAGGATGGTCGGCAGGTTGAAGAACTTGGCTACATCGCCCAAAGCCAGGACATTGTTCTTGAATTCGTTGGGCGAAAAGTCCTGGACCAGAGAGATCAGGCCAGTCTGGTGATCGACCAACAGAACGGCTGCGTCATCTTTGTTCAAGCGTTTGTACGGGGTGCTCATGGTTGACTCCTTGGTTTTTTATCGACATCCGGTGTTTGCATGCAAGGGTGAAACAATCAGAACGCAAAACATGAACAGCCAAACGCGCCCCAGAAACCCTGGAAGTCGCTGACCGGCACGCTGGAAAGCCGTGCGCGCTCATGGCTGTGGGAGTGCACGGCGCAAGGGCCGCTGCATTGGTGAACCTGGGCCAGTGCCGGCGATGCAGGTCGCCAGTGCCCGGCGACTTTTGCAACCGGCGACCAGTCCGGCAGCACAGGCAGACTCGTTGGAGCCAGTTTCTCGAAATCGCCGGAGCCGAAGACGACCTTGCCATCAACGACGGTCAGCACCGACTCGATCCACTTGATGGACTCTTCCTCGACACTGAAGTAGTCCGCCGACAAGGCGACCAGATCCGCCAGTTGGCCAACCTTGATCTGGCCTTTCTTGCCTTGTTCGGACGAGAACCAGGCGCTGCCGTGGGTGAACAGTTCAAGGGCGGTTTCACGAGGCAAGCCTTCGGGATACAGCTCAAGCCCGCCCACCGTGCGCCCGCTGACCATCCAGTACAGCGACGTCCAGGGGTTGTAGCTGGAAACCCGTGTAGCATCAGTGCCCGCCCCCACCGGCACGCCTTCGGACAGCATGCGTTTGATCGGCGGCGTCATTTCGGCAGCCTTGGCACCGTAACGGTCGACGAAATACTCGCCCTGGAACGCCATGCGGTCCTGGATCGCAATGCCACCGCCCAGCGCCCTGACCCGTTCGATATTGCGGGGAGTAATGGTTTCGCAGTGGTCGAAGAACCACGGCAGGCCATTGAACGGGATATCGCGGTTGACCTTCTCGAAGACATCCAGCATCCGGCTGATGGATTCGTCATAGGTCGCATGCAAACGGAACGGCCAGCGATGCTCGACCAGATGCCGGACCACAGGCTCGAGATCCTGCTCCATGCCAGGCGGCAGGTCTGGGCGTGGTTCAAGGAAATCCTCGAAGTCGGCAGCCGAGAAGGTCAGCATCTCCCCTGCCCCGTTATGCCGCAGGAAGTCGTCGCCCTGATGCAGAGTGACCGAGCTGGTCCAGTTCTTGAAATCGGCCAGTTCTTCCTTGGGCTTCTGGGTGAACAGGTTGTAGGAAATACGCACCGTAAGCTGCTTTTCCCGGGCCAACTGTTCAATCACCGCATAATCGTCGGGATAGTTCTGGAAGCCGCCGCCCGCATCGATGGCACTGGTGACGCCCAGGCGGTTGAGTTCGCGCATGAACTGTCGGGTCGAGTTGACCTGATACTCCAACGGCAGCTTCGGCCCCTTGGCCAGTGTCGAATACAGGATCATGGCATTGGGTTTGGCCACCAGCATGCCAGTGGGGTTGCCCTGCGAGTCCCGAACGATCTCGCCACCGGGCGGATTGGGGGTATCGCGGGTGTAGCCTGCCACTCGCAAGGCGGCGCGGTTGAGCAAGGCTCGGTCATAGAGGTGCAGCACGAATACCGGGGTATCAGGCGCCGCCTGATTGAGTTCTTCAAGAGTCGGCATGCGCTTTTCGGCAAACTGGAATTCATTCCAGCCACCCACGACACGCACCCATTGTGGCGTCGGCGTGCGGTCGGCCTGTTCCTTGAGCATGCGCAAGGCATCGGCCAGGGACGGAACGCCTTCCCAACGCAGTTCCAGGTTGTAATTGAGTCCACCGCGAATCAGATGCAGGTGTGAGTCGTTCAGACCGGGAATCACCGTACGCTTCTGCAGATCGATGACCTGAGTGGCGCTGCCGCGCAACGCCATCACCTCGGCCTCGGTGCCCACGGCCACAAAACGTCCGCCACTGATTGCCACGGCACTGGCCTTGGGCTTTTCACGATCGACCGTATGAAATTGACCATTGAAGAGAATCAGTTCGACATTCATCGCAGCACCTTTGGCAAACGTTTGGGAAGCGCCGGCATGACCGGCGAACGGCAAGACTGGGAGGATCGCCGCAGCGGCGCTCAGCAATGAGCCTTTGGCGATGAAGCGCCTGCGCTGCAAATCGGTTTTCTCATCACTCATGGGATCACTTTCCTTGTGAGGCTTTGAGCCAGGGCGCAAACAGACGGGTTGCTGCTGGCATCAGCAGATAAACCACCAGCAGAACGATGGTCACCGTCACCAGCGCATTGCTGACGAGATAACCCGACAGCCATGGACTGAACGCAAAGACCGGCTTCCACAGCAGAGGAATCAACAGACTCAGCGGCAGGATGACCAGAAAGGTCACGCACGCCTGCTTCCAGCGAGGTGGAGGCCCGGCCTCATCCGTCACCGGTGTGAACCAGAACTCGTTGTGCGGGTTGACCTGCGTCTGGTCGCCATCGGCAAGCATAGGCGCGGCTTCCTGGACCAGTTGCTTGCGCTCATCGGATTCCAGCCAGCTCTGCATGGCTTCGGTGGAGTGAAAACGCAGGACACAGGTAAACAGATGCAGGCCGCCGGACTTGCTGCGGATCACATCCACACCCAGATGTCCCGGATAGCCACCGGCAATGGTGACGATGCGGCGCAGCCAGGCCTCATAAGCCGACTCTTGTCCGGCCTTGATCCGGTGCTTGATGACCAGGGTGACGACTTCATTGAAGACCGCGCTGTTCAGGACACCTGCTTGTGCATCGAGACGAATGGGATCGGACATGGCCGGCAGCTCCGTAAACACAGAATGAAAATCTCCAGGCCAGACGATGTGCTTGACCGAGGGAGATAGTGCCGTTGATTACAGGCCGGAAATTGAATGTATGTGCTGTCTTGCACCTCAGGCTTTCACATCCAGCGGAGCAGCCATGTAGTGAGCAATGCGCGAGCGCAGCCAGCGCTCGGCCGGGTCGTTGTCATGCACGCCGCTCCAGACCATCGACAGTTCGGCAGGCACGATGGGGAATGGCGGATCTTCGGCACGCAATGAGCTTCCTTCCACCAGCGCACAGGCCGCGTAATCCGGGACGGTGGCAATCAGTTCGGTACCGGCCAGCAAGGCGCGCAAGCCATTGAACTGGGGCACGGCCAATACCACCTTGCGCGCACGTCCGACTCTGGCCAGGTCCAGATCGATATTGCCGCTCAGGTCACCGGAAAACGACACCATCGCATGCTGTCGTTCACAGTAATCATCCAGACTCAAGGCACCCGGACGGGCATCACCACGAATCACTTTGCAGCCGATTTCGCGCAATTTTTTACGCTTGGCGTTGGCGGGCAGATCCACCGTGTAGCTGACACCTACCGAGATTTCCCCTGAGGCCAGCAAGGCAGGCAGCAGCAGGTAATTGGCCCGGCGAATGACCACGATGATGCCGGGAGCCTCTTCACGAAGCTGCTTGAGTAACGGCGGTAACAAGCCGAACTCGGCATCATCGGAAAGCCCGATGCGAAAGACATCGCTGCTGGTGGAAGGATCGAATTCCTTGGCCCGACTGACCGCGCCGGAAATGGTATCCAGCGCAGGCCGGATTTCCTTGAGGATATCCAGAGCCCTGGCTGTAGGCTCCATGGCCCGGCCATTGCGCATCAACAGTTGATCATCGAACAGATCGCGCAAGCGCCCCAGCGCGGCACTGACCGCTGGCTGACCGATAAACAGCTTCTCGGCAACACGGGTGAGGTTGCGCTCAAACATCAAGGCTTCAAAAATCACCAGCAGGTTCAGATCGACGCGGCGCAGATCATTGCGATTCATGTGAAGTTTCCAGAGGCTGCCAGATGCAAACCCCACAGTAGGCATGAGCGGTCTGCGCAAGCCTTGTATGCCTGTGCCTTTAGATGATCGGCCGGGAAACCTAGGGCATACCTGTCACTTGTGGGAGGGGCCTTGGCCGCGACAGCTACAAGTCGCCAGCAAGCTGCCTCCCACAGAGTGATTTATGCGGCATCGCTCTGCATCAGGTGTTACAGCGTTTTTATTGACCTGCTGCAAGGCCCTGCTCGCCAAAGCGGGCTATGGTTGGGAATCTCCATTTGTTGTAAGCGAGCCCACACCATGCCACCCGCCTCCTCCGCCACCTTGTCCATACGCTCCGAGCGGTTGCATACGGGCTTTGTCATTGCCTGGCTGTTCTGCGTCCTGTTCTACTTCATTCAGTATTCGCTGCGCTCGGCGCCCGGCGTGATGATGCCGGAGCTGACCCAGGCATTCGGCAAGGATGTGGTGGCCATCGGCGCACTGATCGGGCTCTATTACTACACCTACTCGGTGTTCTCGATCCTCGCGGGCGCTGCGCTGGATCGCCTGGGTGCCAAGTATGTGATTCCTCTGGGCATTCTCATGGTTGCCCTCGGTGCCGCCCTGTTCGGCCTCGGCGAATTGCAGGCCGCGCAGATCGGGCGCCTGCTGCAAGGCGCAGGCTCGGCCTGTTCCTTTATCGGAGCGGTCTATCTGGCCACTCACGGTTTTCCGTCGCGCTACCTGGCAACCGCCGTGGGGTTTACTCAGTGCTTCGGCATGCTGGGCGGTTTTGCCGGGCAGTTCGGGGTCGGGCCGCTGATTCACGGCACGATCCTCTGGGAGCAGTTCTGGTTCATTTCCGCTGCCTGCCTGGCGGTGGTTGCGATTCTGGTGCTGATCGCGACGCCCAAAGGTCATGATCCAAGACCGGTCAACAGCAGTGGTGCGACAGGTTCGCTGCTCACGCCATACAAGCAGGTACTGAGCAATCCTCAGTCTTATCTCTGTGGTTTCAGCGCGGGCCTGCTGTTTCTGCCGACCACCATCGGCGACATGATCTGGGGTGTTCCGTTCCTGCGCGAAGGCCTGTCCATTGACTATGCCGAGGCGGTGAATCGCAGCAGCATGGTGCCGCTGGGCTGGGTGATAGGCTGTCCGTTGCTGGGCTATATTTCGGACCGGATGGGTCGGCGCAAGCCGGTCATGCTGGCCGGTGCCTTGCTGATGCTGGTGTCATGTACCGGGATTCTGTATCTGCCCGCCGGCATCGCCCCGCCTTACCTGTTCGGCCTGCTGCTGGGCATTGGTTCGGGAGCCGCAATGATTCCCTACACCATCATCAAGGAGGTCAACCCGGACAACGTGAAAGGCAGCGCAACCGGTGCCATCAACTTCCTGGTATTTACCTTCAGCGCCCTGCTGACACCGGTATTCGGCCATCTGCTGACCCGAATTGCCGCAGGTGGCGAGCTGTCCCTTTCGGTCTTCCAGCAGGCTGGCAGCTACCTGCTGGCGGGTATCGTGATCGCCATGGTGCTGGCGGTTTTCCTGCGAGAAACCGGCCCGCAAGGCAAATGAACATCCTCACGCATGGGGAGGACCTTCAGCCTTGCCCGGCGCTGCATATTGCGGCTTGAGCTTGCCAGCATCGTCCAGCAACCAGGCATCGAGGACTTCCCTGACCACCGGCCCCGCAACCCGACCACCCGCCTCGCCGTTCTCGATCATGACGGAAACCACGATTTTCGGATGCTCGGCCGGGGCGAAGCCGACGAACAAGGCGTTGTCCCGGTTGCGCTCCAGCGTCTTGAGGCGGTTGTATCGCTCGCCCTGCTTGATCGCAACCACCTGCGCGGTGCCGCTCTTGCCTGCGATGTGATACTGCACGCCCTTGGCCGCGTCACGGGCAATGCCACGCGGATCGTGCATGACCATTTGCATGCCCAGATTGACCTGATTCCATTCGTTCGGGTCATGCAGCACGATATTGGGCATCGGATGTTCATCCACCGGTGCCACATCCCCCACCTCGACGGCCAGGTGAGGACGATGCCAGACGCCCTTGCTGGCAATCAGTGAAGTCGCCTGAGCCAGTTGCAGCGGCGTAACCTGCATATAACCCTGGCCAATGCCCAGAATCACCGTTTCGCCGGGGAACCAGGCCTGACGGCGCGTCGCCCGCTTCCACTCCCGCGAAGGCATCAGACCTGCAGATTCCTCGAACATGTCCAGCGAGACTTTCTGGCCCAGGCCGAACATGGCCATGTAGTCATGCAGGCGGTCGATGCCCAGCTTGTGGGCCAGGGTGTAGAAATAGGTGTCGTTGGACCGCATGATCGCGGTGTCCATGTCCACCCAGCCATCGCCGCTGTGGTTCCAGTTACGGTATTTGTGATCGAAATCCGGCAACTGGAAATACCCGGGATCGAACACCCGGGTCGAAGCATTGACCACGCCTGTATCAAGCCCGGCAATCGCCACCTCGGGCTTGACCGTCGAACCGGGCGCATACAGGCCGCGCAATACCCGGTTGAACAATGGCCGGTCGATGGAATCACGCAGCGCGGCGTACTGCTTGAAGCTGATGCCGGTCACGAACAGATTGGGGTCGAAGCTGGGTTTGCTGACCATCGCCAGCACCTCACCCGTGGCCGGATCCAGCGCCACCACCGAACCACGCCGGTCCCCCAGAGCCTTCTCGGCCGCTTCCTGCAAATGCACATCCAGGCTCAGGGTGATGTTTTTGCCCGGAGTCGGATCGGTATGTTTGAGCACCCGCAATACACGACCCTGGGCATTGGTCTCGACTTCTTCATAGCCCACATGCCCATGCAGTTCGGACTCGTAGAAACGCTCGATGCCGGTCTTGCCTATGGACTGGGTGCCACGGTAATCGGTGTCCAGTTGCTTGGATTCTTTCTCGTTGATCCGCCCGACATAGCCGATTGAATGAGCAAAGTGCGCACCCAGGGGATAGTGGCGAATGAACTGTGGCGCCACATCGACACCCGGCAAGCGGAACTGATTGACCGCCAACAAGGCGATCTGCTCTTCGGTCAATTCGTAGAGCAAAGTGGCGGGCTCAAACGGGTGACGCACCTGTTTCAGCTCTTTCTCGAAAAGGATGCGGTCCTCGTCAGGGAGCGACAGGATACTCATCAACTCGTCGATGACCTTGTGCCAGTCGTTGGCGCGCTCGCGGGTCAGGGTCAGATTGAAGCTGGGACGGTTGTCGGCCAGCACCACACCATTGCGGTCATAGATCAAACCGCGCTCGGGCGGAATCGGCAGCACATGCACCCGATTGTTTTCGGAGATGGTGGAGTGATAGTCGAACTCGATGACTTGCAGAAAGTACATGCGAGCAATCAGGCAACAACTCAATGTAATGACCAGCAACGCACAGGCCGCTACACGCAAATTGACCAGGCGACTCTCTGTTTCATGATCCTTCAGAGGAATGGGATTGGGCATTTCTACAGCTTCTCGGTAATGACAAACGGCGCGGGCGACACATGTAAGTAAATATTTCGGCGCGCACGATACCAAGAAGTTGAGGGTTGCAGGGGATTGTCTGCCGAGAGGAAGCAAGACGCCCCATTGAAGAGACTACTCCAGCAGCGGCTCGGCCGTGGCTTCACGGGCCTGAATGATGCGTGGCATGTTGCCTTCTATCCAGCGCGCCATGGTCTCGACCTGCAGGGCGATCTCCTCGCCCATGGGCGTCAGGCGATACTCGACATGAGGCGGCACCACCGGCAAGGACTTGCGATCCACAAAGCCATCGTATTCCAGATTCTGCAGGGTCTGAGCGAGCATTTTTTCGCTGACGCCACCGATCTTGCGGCGGATCTCGCTGAAACGATGGGTTCCATCGCGCAACACCACCAGCACCAATACCCCCCAGCGGCTGCACACATGACTGAGTACACTGCGTGACGGGCACTCGGCGGCCATGAGCTCACCCTGACGCCCAGGGACGGCGCTCGGTATTTCGGAGTCTGTTCCGGGCCCGCTCAAAAGATGGCTCATATACTTACCTTTTTGTTAGTACTTACGAAAGGTTAGCTTCAAGTTTATGCTGGCCTTTCACTTCAATTCAATGAGCTTAAAGGGTCCACTCATGATCGTCGTCACAGGTGCTACCGGCCAGCTTGGCCGCCTCGTCATTGAACAACTGCTCAAGCGCGTTCCGTCTTCACAGATCGTCGCGGCTGTACGCAGCCCGGAAAAAGCCGCCGACCTCGCGGCACTGGGCGTGCAGATCCGCCATGCGGACTATTCGCAGCCTTCTACGCTCGACGCTGCCCTGGCCGGTGCGCACAAGGTGCTGCTGATCTCGTCCAGCGAAGTAGGCCAACGTCTGCCACAGCATAAGGCCGTGATCGAAGCCGCCAAACGCGCCGATGTCAAATTGCTAGCCTACACCAGCCTTCTCCATGCCGATACTTCCGTATTGGGTCTGGCACAAGAGCACACCGAAACCGAAAGCGCCTTGCGCGACAGCGGTGTACCCAGCGTTATTCTGCGCAACGGCTGGTATCACGAAAACTACACCGCAGGCATCCCTGCAGCCCTGGGCCTCGGCTCGGTCTATGGTTGCGCGGGCGATGGCCGCATCAGTTCGGCAAGCCGCCAGGACTACGCAGAAGCCGCCGCAGTGGTGCTGACTTCAAACGAGAACCAGGCAGGCCGTGTCTACGAGCTGGCTGGCGATGAGTCCTACACCCTGACCGACTTCGCCGCACAGCTGTCGCAACAGAGTGGCAAAACCCTGCCTTACGTGAACCTCACACAGGCCGATTATCAAGGCGCACTGGAAAACGCCGGTTTACCCCAACCGATTGCTCACTTGCTGGCCGACTCCGACAGCGGCGCATCCAAAGGCGCACTCTACGATGACAGCCGTCAGCTCAGCACGCTCATAGGCCGCGCCACCACGCCGGTGTCGGTCAGCATTGCAGCTGCACTGGCTGGATAATCGGGGCGTCATATCCAATCGAATGTTTTGCAGCACTCAGGGTCCCAGTCTATGCAACCGGCATAAAGCCATGAATCAATAGACTGGGAGTCTCTGACATGAACAGCAAATCGTTGATCGCCTGCATGGCCCTGCTGGGCTGCTTCTCTTTCACCAGCCTGCCTGTACAGGCGGAGCAGAAAGTCGAAGAGTCCGCAGACAACATGCACGAACTGGAACTGGGCTCACGGGCCCCGCAGCAATTCCAGCGCCCCGACGCTGCCATCACCGACTGGAAAAGCAAAGGCCTCGCCGAGCCCGCCAAAGAAAGCCAGTGGGTGCGGATCAATGACAAATATGTCCGCGTGCAGATCACCAATGGGCAGATCGTCGATATCGTTCCTGTCTCGAAGAAGTAACCCAACGAATGATTTGCAATGTAGAGACTCCCGGTGCATAAAACCACCATTCAACGGACCGGGAGCCTGACATGAACAGCAAATCATTGACCGCCTGCATGGCACTGCTGGGCTGCTTCGCCATCACTACCCTGCCCGCTCAGGCGGCACAACGGGTAGAAGCGCCCAGCACCACCTACCAGGAACTGGACGTCGGCTCACTGGTGCCTCAACGATTCCAGAGTTCCAAGGCCGCCATGGACGACTGGAAAGCCAAAGGCCTGAAGTCACCGGGCACCAATAGCCAGTGGGTACGCATTCAGGACAAATACGCCCTTGTGCAGATCAGTACCGGCAAAGTCCTGGAGATTGTCGAAGCACCGAGATGAAACGGTCAGAGCAAACGCCCTCAGGCTTGAGGGCCTTTGACCGGGAAGGATACGAAAGGCTTGATCTCCTTGAGCACGAACATGCTCTGCATTTCCTTGATGCCAGGTAACCGCCGGATGGTGGTCATGGCAAAGTCGGCAAACGAATCCAGATCCCGCGCCACCACCTGCAACAGGAAATCCGCATCGCCACCGATGCTGTAACACGCCACCACATCCTCCAGTTGCATGACCTCCTGCTCGAACCTCTTCGCTTCGGGCTCGCCATGGCAGTCGATACTGACCCGTATGAACACCATGACACCAAGCCCGATCTTGCGTCGGTCAAGCACCGCCTTGTAACTCAGGATGTAGCGATGCTCTTCCAGTTGCTTTACCCGGCGCCAGCAGGGTGAAGCCGACATACCGAGCTGATCGGCCAGGGTCTGGTTGGTGACCCTGCCATCCTGCTGCAAAGCCGTGAGAATTCGGGCATCAGTCAGACTCAGCGCTTGATCGGTCATAAATTCCACATTTTGATATCAAACAGGTAGCTTCTACCTGTTTCAGCGTAACACGCAATAAAAACAGACAAGTTTTCCCTGAGTGAAGGACGTAGCATTTTTCGACCTCGAAGCGACACGACTTCGAGGAACGGATTACAGGCACGCCCCCTTCAGGAGATGAACATGCTGGATATGACCCAAATACTGACTTATGCGGCCGCCCTGGGCATTGCCGCCGCCATTCCCGGCCCCGGTATGGCAGCGCTGGTAGCGCGCAGTGTCAGTGGCGGCACGCTTTCAGGCTTTTGCCTGCTGTGCGGGCTGATCCTGGGTGACTTGACCTACCTGTCGTTTGCAGTCTTCGGGCTGGCACTCATCGCCGAGCACTTCAACGCGCTGTTTCAGCTGGTGCGCTGGGGCGCGGCCCTGTATCTCTGCTATCTGGCCTGGCAGTTCTGGTTCGCCGACCATCAGGCCATGGCGCCAGACAAGAAAACCGCAAAGAAGGAGCTGCTGTCCGCAGCCCTCTCCGGGCTGACCATCACGCTGAGCAATCCGAAAACCATCGCCTTCTACCTGGCGCTTCTGCCGCTGGCCATCAATCTGGACGCTGTCTCGTTAAAGACCTGGGCGCTGGTGCTGGTTCCGCTTACCGTCCTGGTGCTGCTGGCTGTCGGAGCGCTATTCATTCTCGCAGCCGTCCGAATCCGCCATTTACTCTCAGGCCAGTCCGCTCAGCGAAAGCTGTTTCGCGGTGCAGCGGCAATCATGGTGATGGCCGCCGTATCGATGCTGGCCCGCTAAGCCCACAGACATGATCGGACCGGATCAATCTGGGCCCGATAGCCATTTGGGCAGCCAAAACCATTGCTTTTTCCCGCGCTTGGCCTCCAAATGTGTGTCATCAGCGTTACATCTTCATCGACTGCCCATTTACCGAGTTTCGTTCCATGTCCAGATCGCTTGCCATCGTTCTTGCCTGTGTATTTTCAACCGCCGTTCAGGCCGCCTGCCCTGCTGGCACTCCGGTCGATACGGCACGCTGGATCTACACCAATCACCATGATTTCTATGTCAGTGGCAAAGGTGGACCGGAGTATCTGTCCAAGAACTTGCTGGGCCTGCTGAAGAAGGACTGGAGTTGCCAGCAGCCGGGCGATCAATGCGCGATCAGCGCCGATCCGTGGACCGGAACCCAGGATAACGAGGTCATCCAGGCGACCGAGTGGAAGCTGGTGTCCAGCTCAGACAAACAGGCCGTGGTCGAGATGGTTTATCCGCTCGGCGCAAGCACCCAGAGCACTCGCCTGCTGCTGGCCAGGAACCCGGGCGGCCAATGCTGGGTACTGGACAACCTTCAGGGACCGGACGACGTGTCGCTGGTACAGACCCTGCAGGATTTCCCCTACGAGGGAGACTGAGCCAGCGTGCAACTTGAAATAACGGACCGCTGTCGGTATCAAAGACATCTGCCCCCAAAGAGCGAGAACCATGAACACCTTTGAGCAATCGATTATTGAAGCCGCGCAGGACGCCACGCCCAATAACACCGATGCCGAGCGCGCTGCTGCCAAAGCAGACGCCATTGAAGCCGTGGCACAGATCATGTCCACCACCAGTGGCCTGGAACGCACCCGTGCGCTGGCTCAATTACTGGATTCTTATTCGGAATCCGACGAGCAGTAAGTTTTTGACAAATAAACTAAAGCACAATGCCACCATTGCCGATATAAGGACCATACACATTCCAGGGAACAGGGCTCAATCAAACCATTGGCACGAAACTGCCGGAGTAGAAGCTGGTGCAAATCGAACCACTGAAAGACATTCAGGAGTATTTGCAACGGACAGCGAACGATCTGGAACAGGTGTCAATGAATCTGGCAGGCCACGTCATGTACCTGCAGCACACCTTTCGCCCGACTGAAATGCAGGAAGTCAGTGCCAAGATCGAAGGCTTGCAGGCTTCGGTCCAGGATCTGCGCGGCGTCGTCAGGCTGATCGATCAGACATCCCCTAACCCCTGACCTGAGACAGAGGCCGGGCCACCTCCTCCAGCGACTTGCGCTCAGCGGCAGCGCCCCAGATGGCCTGCACCAGAGCGGCGATCATCATCAGGCCCGCGCCGATCAGATAGCCGATCAGCACATTGTCGCGATCCTGAGTTTCAATCAACTGGCCGAACAGCGTCGGACCGATGATGCCTCCCAGGCCCGTGCCGAAGGCATAGAACACCGCGATGGCCAGGGCACGAATCTCCAGCGGGAAGGTTTCCGACACTGTCAGGTAGGCAGAGCTGGCAGCGGCCGAAGCAAAAAAGAAAATCACCATCCAGGCAATGGCCTGCTGCCTTACATCCAGCAGCCCCTCTGCGAACAGATAGCCACTGATGGTCAGCAGTACGCCGGCAATTGCGTAAGTGAAGCTGATCATGATCCGCCGACCGATGACATCGAACAGCCTCCCCAGCAGCAACGGCCCGCAGAAATTACCCAGGGCCAGGGGCAACACATACCAGCCCACCTGTGCTGACGGGACGCCATAAAACTCGGTGAGCACCAGAGCGTAGGTAAAGAAAATCGCGTTGTAGAAAAAGGCCTGGGCCGTCAACAGGGTCAGCCCGACCAGCGAACGCTGGCGGAAGGTCACCAGCAGGGTTCGGGCTATTTCCCTCAGCGGCGTGTGATCCCGTGCCTGCAGACGCAACGGAGGGCCTTGCGGTTCGGGCAGCACATGCCCCTGACGACGCATATCGGCCTCGATCTGCTCGACGATACGCCTGGCTTCCTCGGGCCGGTCATGAATCAGCAGCCAGCGCGGGCTTTCCGGCAACCAGAGACGCATCAGCAGGATAAACAGCCCCAGAATGGCGCCAATGCCGAAACACAGCCGCCAGCCCGCTTCACCACCCAGCCACTGCGGGTCCAGCAAAAGGATAGAACCGCCGGCCCCCAGGGCTGCGCCCAGCCAGAACGTCCCGTTGATACTCAGGTCCACCCAGCCTCGATAGCGCGCGGGCGTGAACTCCTGAATGGTCGAATTGATCGCGGTGTATTCACCGCCAATGCCCATGCCGGTCAAAAAGCGAAACAGCAGGAAGCTCCACAGGTTGAATGAAAACGCTGTGGCGGCTGTGGCCCCTACATACAGCAGCAAGGTGATGAAAAACAGTTTGCGACGCCCGAGACGGTCGGTCAGCCAGCCGAAGAACAGCGCTCCCAGCACCGCACCGGCGATATACACCGCACCTGCCAGGCCGATATCGCTGTTGGAGAGGTTGAGAACCGGGCTGTCTTTCAGAGCGCCCGCGACGGAACCGGCCAGGGTCACTTCAAGACCGTCGAGCAGCCAGGTGATCCCCAGGGCTATTACCAGCAGAGTATGAAAACGGCCCCACGGCAGCCGATCCAGTCGTGCAGGCAGGTCCGTCTCGAAGACACGCCCCTGCTGGAATGGCTCAATGGTCTTCATGGCCGGTTTCACTCAAGGAAAATCAGGCATCGGATGATCGCATCAGGCAGGATCAGAGCCCGCCCGATGCTGCACTAACGAGAACTAAGCGGCTGTCAGGTTTTTACCCACTCAACATTGGTAATACCAAAGTTCTCGGCATGTGGTTTCGTTACACGGGGTACTTTCTCCAGTCGGTATTTGGGAATACGAGCCAGACCGGCATCAACACTTGCGTAGTGCCAGGCCTCAGCGTTGTCCATATTATCGGCACGGATATAGAAACTTTTGAACGATCCGTTTAATAAGTAATCAATGCGGTAGTGCTTGGGCAGTGCCATTATTAGGCTATACCTCTTGAGTAGTGTCCATGGACTAGAGATGACACAACGGCACGCCAAAAAATTCATTCTTTTTTAATAACAGCCGACCAGTGAGCACATATCGCCTGTTATCGAGAGGGTATTCAGCGAATTCGCAAACGTTTGGCCAGACGACTCAGGTTTGCCCGATCCACCGATAATTCCCGCGCCACCTCGACCCATTTGCCTTGATGCCGCTCCAGAGCGTCGACAATCAATGCTCGCTGATAAGCGTCCACAGCCTCCTTGAGTCCCTGCCCTGCGGTGATCGCAAGGCCAGCGTCCGGCACACTGAGCATCGGTGTGGCCGGCACTTGATCATCGAGCCCCAGGGCATGGGATTCGATGGTCAGGATGCGCGGCCTGTCCGGGTGGGAGGACAAGGCCTTGAGAACCGCACGGCTGATCAGGTGCTCCAGTTCACGCACATTGCCGGGCCATGTATGGGCAAGCAGCAGTTTCTGGGCATCGGCGTTGAGCCGCAGGCTGCGCAAGCCCATACGCATGCGGTTTTCTTCCAGAAAAAAACCGGCCAGCAACAACACATCGCGTCCTCGCTCGCGCAGAGGCGGCACATGCAGGGGATAGACGCTCAGCCGATGGTAGAGATCGGCGCGAAAACGCCCTGCTCGGACTTCCCCTGCCAGATCGCGGTTGGTGGCGGCGATGATGCGCACATCCACGTGATGCTCCTGATCCGAACCGACCCGCTGCAACTGGCCGCTTTGCAGCACGCGCAGCAGTTTTGACTGCACAGACAGCGGCAACTCGCCCACCTCATCCAGAAACAGCGTGCCTCCATCAGCCAGCTCGAACTTGCCGCTACGACCATTGACCGCGCCGGAGAACGCGCCCTTGACGTGCCCGAACAGCTCGCTCTCCACCAGAGTTTCAGGCAAGGCCGCACAGTTGAGGCTGATCAAGGGCTTGTGCGCCCTGGAGGAATGCATGTGGATCGACTCGGCGACCAGTTCCTTGCCGACCCCGGTTTCGCCGGTGACCAGCACGGTCAGCGGGCTGTTGCCGACTACCTGGATGTCCTGCTGCATGCGCTTGTGCGCAGCACTCTGGCCGATCAGTTCACGCGGAGCCCGACCGCCTGCTGCCCGCTTGTAGACCTCGGCCAGTTGCCGCTGCTCTTCATAGTTGCGGCCCAACTGGCTGATTCGGTCACTGGCCATGACGGTTGCAGCAGCCAGGCTGGCAAATGCCTGCAGATTCTCAAGGTCCACACTGCCAAAACTGGAAGGGTCCAGAGAGTCCAGCGTGATAAGCCCCCAGGGCTTGTCCTGAAAATACAGCGCGCATCCCAGACAATCATGCACCTCCAGTTGGCCATGCCCTTCCACCAGACCGTCATAAGGGTCAGGCAGGTCGCAATCCATGGAGAAACGCACCGGTCCCGGGCTTTCCAGCAGGATCCGGAGCCGGGGATGCTCCTGCACCCGGAACCGGCGCCCCAGGGTGTCAGGGCTCAAACCATCGACAGCCAGCGGGATCAGTACATCGTCTTCAAGCCTGAGCAATGCCACGGCATCGCAAGGCAGCCATTGGCGCAAGGCATGCAACAGGCGTCGATAGCGCTCCTCTTGCGGCAGCTCGCGGGTGAGGTCGGCCACCAGAGGCACCAACGCCGACAGCAAGAGATTGGTCATTACGACTCCTGAACCATGGCCGAAAACGGGTCATTATGACTCCTCGCAGTGTTAATGCGCCATTTATATTCCATAACAGGACGTCTCTTTCCCTTTACAACTAACGTCTATGGATGGGAATAAATGTTAAATAGCTGAAACAGTTCAGCCGTTATACCAGGCCATTTTTCTCCAGGATTTTCTGACGCCAGCCCGATGACGAAATGGCTATACCCCCTTTAACTTTATTGAAGTGGCATTCGTTCACTTTAGTTCCATAGTGTTCACAAAGCTTAACAAAGTGCTCTCCATGCCCGTCATTCAAGGGCGACCCCTTGCTAGTTACGCCTTTAGTTATGGATCTTGAAGAGCGCTTTATTAAATCAGGCGTTGCTTTGCCATGTCCGCTGATCTCCCGCCTCTGGAAACGAGTGGCTCTATGAAACGAATCCTTATTATCGGCGCTACATCCTCCATCGCCATTGCCTGCGCCCGGCTATGGGCCGTACAAGGCTGTGATTTCTTTCTGGTGGGACGCAATGTCAGCAAGCTGCACGCCACCGCAGCCGACCTCAGAACCAGAGGCGCAAAGAACATCACGCTGCATGAAATGGACGCCACGCATTTTGCCGAACACCCGAAAATGCTCATCGACTGCCTCACGGCGCTGGGCCAGATCGATGTGGCCCTGATTGCCCATGGCACCCTGCCCGATCAGCAAGCCTGCGAGCAGAATGTGGGGCTGATGCTCCAGGAGTTCATCACCAATGCCGCGACGGTGATTGCCCTGCTGACCTTGCTGGCCAGGCAATTCGAATTGCAGCGCAACGGCAGTCTGGCGGTGATTTCTTCCGTGGCGGGTGACCGGGGCCGGCCTTCCAATTATCTGTACGGCTCGGCCAAGGCAGCCGTCTCGACATTCAGCGAAGGTCTGCAGGCCCGCCTGTTCAAGGTCGGCGTGCATGTAATGATCATCAAACCAGGCTTTGTCGATACGCCCATGACCCGTGGCATGTCGCTACCTGCGGCACTGGTCGCGCAACCCGCACAGGTCGCTGAACGCATCGTCAGCGGTATCGAGCGCAAGACGACGGTCCTCTATGCACCGGGTTTCTGGGCCTTGCTCATGTGGGTGATCCGTTCGATTCCCCAGCCACTGTTCAAAAGGCTCGATCTGTAACTCAAGCGCCATCCCTCACTTGCCCCCGAGAACCCTCCATGAGCCCGGACAAAAACCAGCGCGCCTCGTCATTGCTCCCTATCATTCCCCTGCTGCTGGTATGTGCCGCGATTGCCGCAAGCTTTGTCGCCTCCAGCGGCCCGATCCAGTGGCGGGACAACGGCCTTTTGCTGGTCGATGCCAGTCAGGGTCAGTACTTCAGCCAGTCACTTGGCCCGGTGGAACATCCCCTCTATCGGTTCGTCACGACGCTGTTCTTCCAGTTATTCGGCCCTCAGACCTTGAGCCTGCTCAACTCGATGCTTCTGCTGCCGCTGGCCTGGATCATCTATCGGCTGGCCACGAGCGCAGGCGCCACCTCACGGCAGGCCATGCTCGCCGCCGTGGTCAGCGTGCTGTCCCATGCCGTGTTCTGGGTATCGACCAAGGCAGATGTGTATGTGCTGCATACCTTGCTGATGCTGATGGCCTACTGGGTGCAGTTCAGTGCAGGACCGCGCCTGGGCGATTCCAGGAAGCTGCTTGTGATCGGCCTGCTGACCGGGCTTGGTGCGGCGACTCACCAACTGACCTTTGTGGTGCTGCTGCCGCTCTACATCCAGTTGCTGTACCGGCACAGGCTGCGCATTCTGATGACCCTGCCAGGTTTCATTGCAGGTATCGCTGTCGCCATGCCAGCCATCGTCCATGACCTGCAGGTCCCGATGAGCATGCTGGAAACAGGCCGCCGCTACTTCACCGGTTCGTCCGCCATTGTGGGTGACATCAACCGGGAAGGCAGTCTGCTGCGCTTCGATATCATGTGGTACGAGAAAAAATCCGTAGGCTTGTTGCTGCTCTCATTGCTGGGGCCGCAACTGTTGGGGCTGCTCGTCTTTCCCCGTGGCAAAAGGCTGCGACTGCTGTGGAGCGCAGGGTTGCTGAATCTGGTGTTCGCGGCTTCATACAACGTGACCGATCGCTTTGTCTTCTTCCTGCCGGGCGTGGTGCTGTTCAGCATCCTGGGCGTGATTCAGCTTCAGGCGCTACTGGCCCGCTGTCGCATGAGAACTGCCCTGCTGAACCTGTCGACACTGACCTCACCCATCGTGATTCTGTTCGTCTACTTTCTCTACAGCAGTGGCCTGATCCGCTTGCCGACGCATATCGAGGCGCTGCCGTTTCGCGATGACATTCATTACTTCATGGCGCCTTACCTGCCGGATCGATCCGCCGAGCGCTTCGTGCGGGTCTATGAAGCCTCGGTGCCCGAAGGCGCATTGCTGATTGCCGACCCAGAGCCCATGGGTGCCATGCGTTCGGCCCAGTCATTCGGCCTGCTGCGCGGGCGCAAACTGGCGATATGCAGTGAAGCCGCGCAGATCCATTCCTACCTCGACGCCCGCGGCGCGTACCTGACCCGCCTGAGCTACTGCGCCATGATTGCCGAGCAATACCGGCTGGAAAGCTGGACGCCAGGCTATACGCTGCACATGAAGTGAGTTTCCTGGTGGAGAAGCCGACCCTCACCAAAAAATACTTGCACAGAAAGTATTACGGTATACCATCAGACAGAACAAGCTAACCCACACGTCTGAGCTGCATCACCACACAGCATTGCGGTATACCAAAAAAAATATCGGCTCCGCCCTTCTGAGGCGCCACGATTGAACCGAGGTGAGTGTCATGAAATTTTCGTTGTTCGTGCACATGGAACGCTGGGATGAGCAAGTCAGCCATCGCCAGTTGTTCGAGGACCTGACCGAACTGACGCTGCTGGCCGAAAAAGGCGGATTCAGCACCGTCTGGATCGGCGAACACCATGCAATGGAATACACCATTTCTCCAAGCCCGATGCCGCTGCTGGCCTATCTCGCTGCCAGAACCAGCACTATCCACCTGGGCGCAGGCACTATCATTGCTCCGTTCTGGCACCCGTTGCGGGTAGCCGGCGAATGCGCGCTGCTGGATGTCATCAGCAATGGGCGCATGGAAGTGGGTCTGGCTCGCGGCGCCTATCAGGTCGAGTTCGATCGCATGGCGGGTGGCATGCCAGCCTCTGAAGGCGGCAAGGCCCTTCGTGAAATGGTCCCCGTGGTCAAGGCCCTGTGGCAAGGCGACTATGCGCACGACGGCGATATCTGGAAATTCCCCACCTCCACCTGTGTGCCGAAACCGGTCAAGACGCCACCGATGTGGATCGCCGCCCGCGACCCGGATTCCCACAACTTTGCGGTGCAGAACGGCTGCAACGTGATGGTCACGCCGCTGATGAAAGGCGATGAAGAAGTCCTGGACCTGAAGAACAAGTTCCAGGCCGCGCTGGACAACAACCCAAGCGTCCCTCGCCCGCAACTGATGGTGCTGCGCCACACCCACGTCCATACCGCCGACGAGCCCGAAGGCTGGAAAGTGGGCGCGACCGCGATCTCGAAGTTCTACCGCACTTTCGATGCCTGGTTCGGCAACAAGCAGACACCGGTCAATGGCTTTCTGGCGCCAAGCCCGGAAGAGAAATTCAAGGAGCGCCCGGAGTTCGAGCTGGAAAACATCCGCAAGAACACCATGATCGGCACCCCGGAAGAAATCATTCCGCGCATCCGTTACTACCAGGAGCTTGGGGTCGACGAGTTCAGCTTCTGGTGTGACAACAGCCTGTCACACGCCGAGAAGAAGAAATCGCTGGAACTGTTTATCAAGCATGTAGTGCCAGCGTTTCGTTGATGAAGGCATCGCGGCCAAGGCCCCTCCCACGGTCAATGTGGGAGGGGCCTTGGCCGCGACAAAGTTTCACTCAATGGTTATAGGCACGCTCATTGTGCTCGGCCAGATCCAGCCCCATCTCTTCCACCGATTCATGAGCACGCAAGCCGATCAGGGCGTTGACGAGCTTGAGAATCCCCCAACTGACCACGAAGCAATAAACCGTGGTGAACAGCACGCCCTTGATCTGCGCGATGACCTGAGCGCCCATGCTCACATCCGGCACCAGACCGCCCATCGACGGTACACAGAACACACCGGTCAGTACCGCACCGATCATGCCGCCCACACCGTGCAAGCCGAATACGTCCAGGCTGTCGTCATAGCCCAGGCGCTTCTTCAGGACGGTCACGCTCAGGTAGCAGAACACGCCACACAACAAGCCGATTGCCAGGGCTCCGCCGACACCGACATAGGCGCAAGCCGGCGTAATCCCCACCAGACCGGCCAATGCACCGCTGGCCAGACCCAGTGCGCTGGGCTTGCCGACCTTGAACCACTCGGTAAACATCCAGCCCAGAATACCGGCGCAAGCGCCTACCTGGGTGTTGAGCATGACAATGCCCGACGTGCCGCTCAGGCCGCCGCCTGAACCGATGTTGAAACCGAACCAGCCGACCCACAGCATCGCCGCGCCCGCCATGGTGAGGCTCAGGTTGTGCGCAGGCATCGGCGTGTTCTGATAGCCCTTGCGTTTGCCCAGCACCAGACAAGCCGCCAGTGCCGCAACACCGGCATTGATATGCACCGCGGTGCCGCCCGCGAAATCCAGCACACCCCAGTTATGCATCAAGGCCCCCGCTCCGCCCCAGACCATGTGCGCAACCGGCGCGTAAACCAGGGTGAACCAGATCGCCATGAACAGCAGTGCCGCCGAGAACTTCATGCGCTCGGCAAAGGCACCCGCAATCAGCGCCGGGGTGATGATGGCGAACGTCATCTGGAAGGTCACGAACACCCCTTCAGGAATCTCGCCCACCAGACTGTCCGGCGTCATGCCCGCCAGAAAGACACGGCTCAGGCCGCCGACAAAGCTGTTGAAGGTCACTTCACCTTCAACCATGTTGCTGGTGTCGACCACCATGCTGTAGCCGTAGATGATCCACAACACACCCACCAGCCCCGCAATGCCAAAACACTGGGTAAACAGCGAAAGCATGTTCTTGGCCCGCACCAGACCGCCATAAAACAGCGCCAGGCCAGGCAGGCACATGAACAGCACCAGCACGGCGGCGGTGATCATCCAGGCGGTGCTGCCGGTATTGAGAACAGGGGTTTCGGCCGCCAGGGCCAGAGGAGAAAAAGCGCCGACTGCCAGTAACGCCAGAAGGGATTTGCCGATAGGACGATTAACCATTATCAAAGCTCCTGCATGGGAATGGAAAGTGTCGGGCAGAAAGCAGAGTGGCTTGAAACTGCGGGCCTTTGCGGCCTCGTTATAGGGGCATCACGAATTATTGTGGGAGGCAGCTTGCTGGCGACTTCAGCGCACAGACGCAGAATATCTGTCGGCTTTAAGGCCTTTTCGCCAGCAAGCTGCCTCCTACAAGTTTGTGTGTGCCTTAAATGATCAGTACTGCTGACCGGGAATCCAGCTGGTTCCGGCCAATGGCACTCGCGCCATGGCTGCAGATTCCACCGTCAGCGCCACCAGATCCTCGGGATCGAGGTTGTGCAGGTGCGACTTGCCGCAGGCGCGGGCCATGGTCTGGGCTTCCAGCACCAGGACACGCAAGTAGTTTGCCAGGCGACGCCCACCTTCGACCGGATCCAGACGCTTGGACAGTTCCGGGTCCTGAGTGGTGATACCTGCCGGGTCGCGGCCGTTTTGCCAGTCATCGTAGAAGCCGGCCGCCGAGCCGATCTTCTTCAATTCCTCGTCCAGACGCGGGTGGTTGTCGCCCAGCGCAATCAGCGCCGCCGTACCAATGGCAACCGCATCGGCACCCAGTGCCATGGCCTTGGCCACGTCGGCACCGTTACGAATGCCGCCGGACACGATCAGTTGCACCTTGCGATGCATGCCCATTTCCTGCAACGCCTGAACGGCCTGAGGAATCGCCGGCAGAATCGGAATGCCCACATGTTCGATGAACACTTCCTGAGTCGCCGCCGTACCGCCTTGCATGCCATCGAGCACAATTACATCGGCCCCGGCCTTGACCGCCAGCTTGACGTCGTAATACGGGCGGCTCGCACCGATCTTCACGTAGATCGGCTTTTCCCAGTCGGTGATTTCGCGGATCTCGGCAATCTTGATCGCCAGATCGTCCGGGCCGGTCCAGTCCGGGTGACGGCAGGCCGAACGCTGGTCGACACCGATGGGCAGCGTCCGCATGCCCGCGACGCGCTCAGTGACCTTCATGCCCAGCAGCATGCCGCCACCACCCGGTTTGGCGCCCTGCCCCAGCACGATTTCGATGGCATCGGCCTTACGCAGATCGTCCGGGTTCATGCCGTAACGCGATGGCAGGTACTGATAGACCAGATGCTGGGACTGACCGCGCTCTTCCGGGGTCATGCCGCCGTCACCGGTGGTGGTGCTGGTGCCCGCGATGGTGGCGCCACGCCCCAGAGCTTCCTTGGCATTGGCCGACAAGGCACCAAAGCTCATGCCCGCGATGGTCACCGGAATCTTCAGGTGAATCGGCTTCTTGGCGAAACGGTTGCCGAGGATGACATCGGTCCCGCACTTCTCGCGATAGCCTTCCAGCGGGTAGCGGGAAACACTGGCGCCGAGCAGCAGCAGGTCATCGAAATGCGGGAGCTTACGCTTGGTGCCGCCGCCGCGAATGTCGTAGATGCCGGTTTCCGCGGCGCGCTGGATTTCCTGAATGGTCAGGCGGTCGAAAGTCGCGGACTCGCGCAGGACTGGAGTTGGTTTGTCACTCATGATGATGCTCCTGGATCAGTACGCGGAGGCGTTATCGACTTTGAAGTTGTAGAGCTGACGGGCCGAGCCGTAGCGTTTGAAATCGGCGGCCTTTTCATTGAAACCGGCGCGATTGAGCAGCTCTTGCAGCTCTTCCAGATGCTCCGGGCGCATCTCTTTCTCAATGCAGTCGGAGCCCAGGGACTCCACGCTGCCTTTGACGAAAATCTTCGTTTCGTACAGCGAATCGCCCAGTGCATCGCCCGCATCGCCGCAGACCACCAGCCGACCGGCCTGGCCCATGAAGCAGCTCATATGGCCAATGCTGCCGCCGACCACGATATCGATACCCTTCATGGAAATACCGCAGCGGGCACCCGCATCGCCTTCGATGACCAGCAAGCCGCCGTGAGCCGTCGCGCCCGCAGCTTGTGAGGCGCTGCCCTTGACCCGCACATAACCGGACATCATGTTTTCGGCGCACCCGACGCCGACGTTGCCGTGCACGGTGATCGAGGCCTTCTGGTTCATGCCCGCGCAGTAATAGCCAGCGTGCCCCTGGATGTCCACGGACACCGCTTCGTTGACGCCGACCGCCAGGTTGTGAGCGCCGTTGGGATGGGTCACGACCCACTCACGTTCTTCGAGTTGTCTGACTTGATCGTGCAGCGCCTGATTGAGGTCACGCACGCTGGCAGTGGAAAGATCGATGGTTTTCATGTGCGTGCTCCTTAAGCCGACTCGCGTTCCCAGATGTACATGGTGGCGGGAACAGGTTCCCAGACTTTGGCCTTCTCGATCCCCGGCAGGCTCGACAGCGCCTGATACTCCGAAGCCATGGCGACGTAATCGTCGGTTTCGGCGAGAATCGCCGGCTTGCAGGCAATCGGGTCGCGGATCACGGCAAAGCCGTTGCGGGTACCGATGGCAAAGGTGAAGAAGCCATCCAGCGCTTCCAGCGAACTGTCCAGCGCGGTCTTCAGGGAGTCGCCCTGCTGAAGGCGCCAGGCCAGGTAACCGGCGGCGACTTCCGTGTCGTTCTCGGTGTCGAAGTTGATCCCTTCGCGGCGCAGTTCCTGACGCAGACGAAAGTGGTTGGAGAGCGAGCCGTTATGCACCAGGCACAGGTCGGCGCCAGTGGAAAACGGGTGGCTGCCTTCCATGGTCACGGCACTTTCAGTGGCCATGCGCGTGTGGCCGATGATGTGACTGCCTTTCATGTTGCCCAGGCCAAAACGCTCGGAAATCTCTTTCGGCAAACCCATGCCCTTGAGGATTTCGATGCTCTTGCCCGCGCTCATGATCCGCACGGTCGGTGCCAGCTCACCCAGTGCCGTACGCACGACGGCTTCTTCAGCCTGGACCTTCAGCACCACGGCGCTCGCATTCTGAAACCAGTCCAGCGACGCGCCGAGCTTGCCTTCCAGCGCCGCGATCAGCGCCTTGAAGTCGTACCCTTCGGTGGTGGCCTGCAAGGTCAGCTTGACCCAGCCATCGGTCACTTCATCCCCATAAATGGCAAACCCGGCGCTGTCCGGGCCACGGTCGGTCATGGCTTCGAGCATGGGCTCGAAGAGTTTGCCAAGCTGGGATTCCAGCGCAGGGTTTTTCAGATACAAACCAACAATTCCGCACATAAGGGCAGTCTCACGTTGTTCGGCAGTAGCAAGCGGCAAGCTATAAGCGGCAAGCTGACTGCGTTGATGACAAATTCTGCATTCACTCCAAACTGCTTTTACTTGCAGCTTGCAGCTAAAAACTTGCAGCTGAATTCAAAAAAATTCCGTATACCGCTTCACTTCCCAATCGCTGACGTGGCGGCTGTATTCCACCCATTCCATGCGCTTGAGCTTGATGAATTCGCCGACGATTTCGCTGCCCAGCACTTCGGCGAACAGCGGGTCGGCTTCCAGGGCGTCGCAGGCTTCCTTGAGGGATTGCGGCAGGGTCTTGATGCCCCGTGCGGCGATCTCTTCCAGGCTCAGTTTGTAGAGGTTCTCATTGCAGACCTGATCGACTTCCAGCTTGCGGTCAATGCCGTCCAGGCCTGCGGCGATGATCGCGGCGCTGACCAGATACGGGTTGCAGCCGGCATCCGGCAGACGGAATTCGAGGCGGCCGTAAGGCACGCGCACCATGGCCGAGCGGTTGTTGGCACCGAAGGCGATAAAGGCTGGTGCCCAGGTCGCGCCGGACAGTGAATTGCCCACCACCAGACGCTTGTAGGAGTTGACCGTCGGCGCCGCGAAGGCACACAAGGCCGGACCATGGGCCAGGAGACCGGCGGCGAAGTGGTAAGCCATTTTCGACAGCCCCATGCCACTCGGGTCGCTGGCGTCATGGAACATGTTCTTGTTGGTCGCGCTGCTGATCGACAGGTGGAAGTGCATGCCGTTACCGGCGCGCTTGGGATCGGGCTTTGGCATGAACGAGCAGATCATGCCCATGTCATTGGCAATCTCGCCGGCCGCCATGCGGAAGAAGGTGAAACGGTCCGCCGACTCCATGGCATCACTGTAGGTGTAGTTGATCTCGAACTGGCCGTTGGCGTCTTCGTGGTCGATCTGGTAGATGTCGAAACCGACTGGCTGCAAGGCTTCGGTCAGGCGCTCAAGAAACTCACGAGAACGTGACAGGCCTTTGTAGTCGTAACACGGCTTGTCGAGGCTATCGCTGTTGTCCACCAGTTGCAGACTGCCCGCCGCATCGCGTTTGAACAGACTGAATTCAGGTTCCAGGCCGGTATTGAGGGTCCAGCCCCGCTGGCTGAGACGCTCGACCTGCTGTTGCAACACGTAGCGACTGTCATAAGGCCAGGGCTTGCCTTCGACGTGGCCGATGCACACCACCCGGCCATAACCCGGCTGCCAGGGCACCGGCGTCAGCGAAGAAAGATCGCCCTTGGCCATGAAATCCGGGCCATGAGGCTCCATGCCCATGCCACAGATGGCGAAACCGGCAAAGCCGGCGCCATCTTCGATCACCATCTCCAGGCCCGAGACAGGAACCGATTTGGTCTTGGAGGAGCCATGGATATCCACGAACTGAGCCAGCACGTACTTGATGCCGTGCTCCTCGATCAGACGCTGTGTTTCTGTTGGCAACATGAGACTTGTCTCCTGGCGAAAGCAAAACGTTGAGGTGGGGACCGCTGTTCACTTCCTGCCGGAACACTTATTCCGATCAGGAAAATTACTTTCTCAACAGGAATGCAAAGCGCTTGCCAGCTTGGTATACCAAAAGTCGAATTCAGCTAAAGGCGGAATTTCCTCTGTATATATGGGAAACTCGATTTCCTTCAGGGAATAATCCGCCGCCACTGCCTGCGGAGAGATGGACATCGCACATTCGTGGTGCGAAATAAAAATTATTGAGCGGAAACCGTGCAAAGCCGATGAATACGCCGAACGAACCACAGCCCAAACTGAAACTGGAGCAATACCTGGGTATCCAGATCAAGCGCCAGCGTCAGGCCCAGGAATTGAAACTGGCCGACGTGGCCCGTATCGCCGGGATCAGCCAGGGCATGCTGAGCAAGATCGAGAACGCCCAGGTTTCCACCAGCCTGGATAACCTCAGCCGCCTGTGCGACGTGCTGGGCATGCCCATGTCCAAGCTGTTCAGCCAGTACGACCAGCAAGGCAGCAGCGCACTGCTGGTCAAGGCCGATGACGGGCTTGAAGTTGTCAGGCGCGGCACCGAGAAAGGCCACACCTACCACCTGCTCAACCATACCCGCGGGCCGAAGAAGAGCTTCGAGGCATACATGGTGACCATGGACGACGCCAGCGAAGAGTTCCCGACCTTCTCCCACCCCGGCACCGAATTCCTGCACCTGCTGGAAGGTGAGCTGATCTATCGCCATGGCAATCAGGTGTATCGCATGGAGGCTGGAGACAGCCTGACCTTCGACGGCGAAATTCCTCATGGGCCGGAACAACTGGTGCAAGTGCCGATTCGTCTGCTGTCGATCATGAACTATGGGGCGCAGGGCGAGTGATCTCTTTTCGCGAATAAATTCGCTCCCACCAGGATCGGTGTAGGAGCAAATTCATTCGCGAACCCCCTCCACAAAATTTTCCTATCAGTAAAAAAAGTTTCCAGAAATCTCTGGACGCTGCAAATCCTTTCGCCTATAAAACGCCAATCGTGAATATTTAATTCCCATCAGGAAATTTTATTCACCCGCAAAAATAATGTTCACCCCCAAATATTTCGCCCTGCGCTGAGCTGCCGCCACTTTCCAGAGGACAAGCCATGCAACACGAAAAGAACCATTTCATCCTCAAGATCAGTTGCCCGGCGACTTCGGGCATTGTCGCGGCGGTGACTTCCTATCTGGCAGACAACCAGTGCTACATCGGTGAAATGGCCCAGTTCGATGACGAGTTCAGCGGCAAATTCTTCATGCGTGCGGTGTTTCGCTTCAACGATGGCCATCAAGGCGATATCCAGCAGCTCAAGGACGGTTTCGATGCCGTCGCTAGCGACTTTTCCATGCAGTGGGAACTGCACGACACGCGCCAACCCATGCGCGTACTGCTGATGGTCAGCAAGTTCGACCACTGCCTGACCGACCTTCTGTATCGCTACCACAAAGGCGAGATGGACATGACCATCACCGCCATCGTTTCCAACCACCTGGACCTGCGCCCGATGGCCGAGCGCGAAGGCATTCGCTTCATCTATCTGCCGGTCACCAAGGAAACCAAGGCCCAGCAGGAAGCGGCGCTGATGAAAGTGGTGGATGAAACCGGTACCGAACTGGTGGTGCTCGCCCGCTACATGCAGATCCTTTCCGATGACCTGTGCCAGCAACTGTCGGGCCGGGCAATCAATATCCATCACTCCTTTCTGCCCGGTTTCAAGGGCGCCAAGCCTTATCACCAGGCTTATGAGCGTGGCGTGAAGCTGATCGGCGCAACCGCGCATTACGTCACCAGCGACCTGGACGAAGGGCCGATCATCGAGCAGGAAGTGCAACGTGTGGATCACGTCTACCTGCCCGACGATCTGGTGGCCGCCGGCCGCAATACCGAGACCATTGCGCTGTCCAGGGCGGTGAAATACCACCTTGAGCATCGTGTGTTCCTCAACACGGACAGAACGGTGATCTTCCGGTGAACACTTCAAAACTGATTGATGGCAAAGCCGCCGCAGGTCGGGTGCTGCAACAGGTCAAAGCCGATGTCCTGCGACTCAAGGCCGAGGGCATCGAGCCTGCGCTGGCGGTGATTCTGGTGGGTGAAGATCCGGCCAGTCAGGTCTATGTGCGCAACAAGATCCTGCGTGCCGAGGAAGCCGGTATTCACTCGCTGGAATACCGGCTGCCTGCGGACAGCTCGCAGGCACGCTTGCTGGCGCTGATCGCCGAGCTGAATGCAGACCCGAAGGTCAACGGCATTCTGCTGCAATTGCCTCTGCCCTCCCATATAGAAGAAACCCTGGCCCTGGAGGCCATCGATCCGTGCAAGGACGTGGACGGTTTTCACAGTGAAAACGTCGGCGGCCTGAGTCAGGGCCGGGATGTGCTGACGCCCTGCACGCCCAGCGGCTGCATGCAGTTGCTGGAGGACGCCTGCGGTGACCTCACCGGCAAGCATGCAGTGGTGATCGGCCGCTCCAATATCGTCGGCAAACCCATGGCCGCCCTGCTGCTCAAGGCTCATTGCTCGGTCACGGTCGTGCATTCGCGCAGCCGCGACGCCAAGGCCTTGTGTCAACTGGCCGATATCGTGGTCGCCGCAGTCGGTCGCCCGCGAATGATTGATGCCAGCTGGCTCAAGCCCGGTGCCGTGGTGATCGACGTCGGCATCAACCGCATCCAGGACAACGACCGCAGCCGCCTGGTCGGCGATGTGGATTTCGACAGCGCGCTGTCCAGAGTCTCGGCCATTACGCCCGTGCCGGGTGGCGTCGGCCCCATGACCATTGCTTTTCTCATGAAAAACACCGTGACCGCTGCCCGTCAGCAGGCCCAAGCGCAACGTAGCCAATCGGAGGCCGTATGCCTTTCAATCTATTGAAGTACGGGCTCAGCTCGGAGTATCCGGTCGAGGTGGATCTGCCCGCCCCCAAGGAACTCAAGCCCTCTTATGACGTGGTGATCATCGGCGGTGGCGGGCACGGTCTGGCCACTGCGTACTACCTGTCGAAGTACCACGGCATCACCAATATCGCCGTGCTGGAAAAAGGCTACCTGGGCGGCGGCAATACCGCGCGCAACACAGCCGTCATCCGCTCCAATTACCTCACCAGCGAAGGCGTGCGTTTCTACGCCGAATCGGTGCGGATGTTCGAAGGCCTGTCCAACGAATTCGACTTCAACATCATGTACTCCCATCGCGGGCAACTGACCCTGGCGCATACCGACGCGACCGTGCGTTCGTTCCGCCAGCGCGCCGAGGTCAACAAGCACTTCGGCGGTCGTACCGAGATGATCGACCGCCAGCAGATCCGCGAGCTGGTGCCTTCCCTCAACCTCGATCCGGGCCATCTGCCGGTGATCGCCGGTCTGTGGCACATCGACGGCGCCACCGCCCGGCACGACGCTGTGGCCTGGGGTTACGCCAAGCAGGCGGCCAAGCGCGGCGTGGAGATCCATCAGCTCACCGAGGTTCAGGAACTGGTCATCGAAAACGGCACCATTACTGCCGTGAAGACCAATCGCGGCACCATCAAATGCGGCTGCGCGGTGCAGGCGGTGGCGGGCATGAGTTCGCAACTGATGAAAAAGGCCGGGATTCGCTCGCCGATCCAGACCTTTCCGCTGCAAGCCATGGTGACCCAACCGTTCAAACCCTTCCTCGACCCGCTGGTGAGTTCTTCGGCCCTGCACTGTTACGTGCAGCAGACCAGTCGCGGCGAAGTGGTGTTTGGCGGCGGCTCCGATCCTTATCCGCTGTTCAACACCCGTTCCACCCTGGACCTCAAGGAAAGCCTGCTGGCCCACGCCATCGAGATGTTCCCGTTCCTGGCCAATGCCAAGTTGATGCGCCAATGGGCCGGGATCACCGACATGACCCCGGACTACAGCCCGATCATGGGCCTTTCGCCGGTAAAAAATTATTACCTGGATGCAGGCTGGGGCACTTGGGGTTTCAAGGCCACGCCCATCTGCGGCAAGACCATGGCCGAACTCGTGGCCAGCGGCGGCAAGGTGCCGGACCTGATCAAACCCTTTGGCCTGGAACGTTTTTCGACCTTCCGGCAAGTCAACGAAATGGGCGCGACAGCGGCCAGCCACTGACGGAGAGCGATACATGAAAGTCATGACATGCCCGCTCAACGGGCCACGCAATATCAGCGAATTCACTTACGGTGGCGAGTTCAAGCTCATGCCCGATCCCCAGACCTGCACCGATGCCGAATGGGCCGATTACGTCTTCAACAGCGAGGACACCCTGGGCGTGGTACGCGAATGGTGGATGCACAATCCGTCCAGCTACTGGTTCCTGGCCGAGCGCCATACCGCCAGTGACGAAATCATCCGCACCTTCGACCCACGGGAAATCTTTACTGCCCGTGTCGATTTCACACCGGCCCCGTCCAAGGAGATCGCAGGATGAGCACCCTGACCCGCCTGCCGGCCCCCATGGGCCTGTTGATCGATCGCAATCAGCCGCTGACCTTCAGCTTTGACGGCAAGTCCTATCAGGGCCTGCAAGGCGACAGCATCGCCAGCGCCCTCCTCGCCAACGGTCGCTTCCTGCTGTCGCGCTCGTTCAAATACCACCGCCCGCGTGGCCCGCTGACCATGGCCGGCCAAGATGCCAATACGCTGATCCAGTTGCCCAGCGAACCCAACGTGCTGGCCGATACCCATGCACTCGAAGCCGGCCTGCAAGTGACCGGGCAGAATTTCAACGGCTCGCTGGACAACGACAAGGACGCCTATCTGGGCAAGTTCTCGAAATTCATGCCGGTGGGCTTCTATTACCGTTCGTTCTACAAGCCCAGGGGCATGTGGAAGGTCTGGGAGCCGATCATCCGCAAGAAAGCCGGGCTGGGTGTGCTGGACCTTGAATTCCAGCCCGAGTATTACGACAAGGCTTACCTGTTCACCGATCTGGCCATTATCGGCGCGGGTCCGGCTGGCCTGCAGGCGGCACTGACTGCCGCCAATGCCGGTGCCAAAGTCCTGCTGATCGAACAGCAGCCTATTCTCGGTGGCTCGCTGACCTATGCCCGCTTTGACATCGAAGGCCAGCGTGGCGAAAAGCTGCGGCGCAACCTGGTCGATGCGGTGGAAGGTCACGCCAATATTCACGTGCTCAAGCAAGCCACCTGCAACGCCTGGTTCACCGATAACTACCTGCCGGTCATTCAGGGCAAGCGCATGTACAAAGTACGGGCGACCCACTGCCTGGTGTGCAGCGGCTCGTTCGACCAGCCGGTGATTTTCCGCAACAACGACCTGCCCGGCGTGATGCTGACCAGCGCCGCCCAGCGCCTGATGAAGCTGTATGCCGTCAAACCCGGCAAACGCGCCGTGATCCTGACCGGTAACGATGACGGTTATCTGGCTGCTCTGGACTTGCATGATCAGGGCGTGGAAGTCGTCGCCGTGGCCGACATGCGCGCCAACCCTGTAGACAGAGCCCTTCTCGATGCCTTGAAAAAACGCGGTATCCCTTGCCACCCCAGCACAACTGTTTATGAAGCGCTGCATGAAAAAGGCATGCGCCATGTAAGCGGCGCGGATCTGCGCAAAATCACCGGCCAGGGTCAGGTCGCCAATAACGGCCTGACCGTCGAGTGCGATCTGCTGTGCATGTCCGGCGGCTACATGCCGGTCTATCAGTTGCTGTGCCAGGCAGGCGGCAAGTTGAGCTATGACGATCAACTGTCGGAATTCACCCTGAGCGGCCTGCCGAAAAACCTGAATGTCGCCGGTTCGGTGCATGGCTATCATGCGCTGGACAACGTGCTGGCCGATGCCATCCATGCCAGCGCCGAAGTGGTTGCCGCGCTGGGCCTGGAACTCGACACCAGCCCGCAGCCTCTGCGCACCGAAGCCCGCGTCAACTTTGCCTGGCCTATCTTTCCTCATCCAAAGGGCAAGGATTTCGTCGACTTCGACGAAGACCTGCAAGTGCGCGACATCATCAATGCCACGCGCATCGGCTACCGCGATGTGCAACTGGTCAAGCGCTATTCCACGGTCGGCATGGGGCCGTCCCAAGGTCGGCACTCGGCGTTGCCGACAGCCCGTCTGGTCGCGTCTTCGACACAACGCAGTATCAGCGAAACCGGCGTCACCACTGCCCGCCCGCCTTTCGAGGCCGAAAAGCTGGCCCACGTCGCAGGGCGGGCTTTCGATCCGTACCGGCAGACACCGATGCACAAACGGCACGTAGAAGCGGGAGCGAAGATGATGCCCGCTGGCATCTGGCAGCGTCCCGCGTACTACGGCAAGCCGAACGAACGTGACACCTGCATGCAGGCAGAAGCCCTGCACGTGCGTAACAAGGTCGGCATCATCGACGTCTCGACGCTCGGCGGGCTGGATGTACGCGGCCCGGACGCCGCCGAACTGCTCAATCGCATGTACACCTTTGCCTTTCTCAAGCAGCCGGTGGGCCGTTCGCGTTATGCATTGATGACCAACGAGCATGGCGTGGTCATCGACGATGGCGTCTGTGCACGTTTCGCCGACAACCATTTCTACGTCACCGCCACCACCAGCGGCGTGGATCGTATCTATCAGCAGATGCTGAAGTGGAACGCCCAATGGCGTCTGAACGTTGATATCGCCAACGTCACTGCGGCGATTTCAGCCGTCAACGTGGCCGGGCCGGACTCGCGCAAGGTCCTGGAAAAAGTCTGCTCCGACCTGGATCTTTCCGCCGAAGGCTTCCCGTATCTGGCAGTGCGTCAAGGCACTGTGGCCGGGATCAAGGCCCGTCTGTTGCGAGTGGGTTTCGTGGGTGAGCTGGGTTATGAAATCCACGTTCCGGCGCGCCATGCCCTGCAACTCTGGGACGCCCTGATAGAGGCCGGCAAGGCTTACGACATACGTCCTTTCGGGGTCGAAACCCAGCGCCTGCTGCGTCTGGAAAAAGGCCACGTGATCATCAGCCAGGACACCGACGGCATGACCCATCCCGGCGAGATCGACATGGGCTGGGCGGTGAGCCGTACCAAGCCATTCTTTGTCGGCCGCCGCTCGGTGGACATCCTTGAAGCCCAGCCACAGACCCGCAAGCTGGTGGGTTTCACCCTGCCCAAGGCCAGCCCGCAACCACTGGAAGGCCATCTGGTACTCAAGGGGCCGGACATCAGCGGCAACGTGACCTCCTGCGAATACTCACAGAGCCTGGGCAAGATTATTGGCCTGGCCTACGCCGCCTTTGATCAGAGCACGCCCGGCCAGCAGATTCCGATCCGGGTCGAGGACGGCGTCGTGGTCCAGGCCACCGTGGTGAAACTGCCTTTCTTCGATCCTGAAAACCAGCGCCAGGAGCTTTGATCATGTCCAGCCTCAACATCGAAAATCCCCCTGTCCAGTTGTGCACGCTGGTGGACCTGACCGATACCCCGCGTGTGGGCTTTCGCGGAACCCAAAGCGCCGAGTACCTTCAGGCCCGTGGCTTCACGTTGCCGGATGTACCGAACCGGGCAGTACCCCAGGCGGACGGCAGCCATGTCGCACGCCTGTCGCAGACCGAATACCTGATCCTGGGCAGCCTCAACGATCGGGGCGAACGGATTGCCGACGAAGAAGCCCGCTGGGAACTGGACCATAGCGCCAATTACCTGCTGCCGCGCCAGGACAGCCACGCCTGGCTGCAACTGAGCGGCGCCTGCATTGCAGAGGTGATGGCCAAACTGTGTGGTGTTGACCTGCGCACTCAGGCCTTCGGCCAGGGTGCGGTGGCCCAGACGTCGGCGGCGCGTATCAACGTGATCGTGATCAATACCGGCCTGGGCACGACGCCCTGTTTCCAGATTCTCTGCGACCGCGCTTCACTGGAATATTTCAAGGGCGCAGTGCTGGATGCCATGAACGAGTTCAATGGTTAACCTTTCATGAAGAATCTTGCCCCCCTTAATAAGGACACCGACTACAACGTCCCGGCTCTCGCCCGGGGCCTGAGTGTACTGGGCATGTTCAACGCAAGGACGCGCTCGCTCAGCATCAATGAGATCGCCGAACGCCTGGAAGTGAGCACTTCGGCGGTCTACAGAATCCTGTTTACCCTGACCGACATGGGGTACCTGAACAAGGTCAACAGCCAGTACGAGCTGGGCGCCAGGGTCATTAGCGACGGTTTCAGCTACCTGGCCAGCCGCGATATCGTCGAGGTCGCCATGCCGCACCTGAACGAGTTGCGCGACCGTACTTCGCTGTCGTGTCACCTGAGCATTCGCGAACAGACCGACAGCCTGTACCTGTACCGCGCCTTCGCGGCGCAACGCCTGTCGGTGAATATCCCGGTGGGTACCCGCATCGCCTGCCACTGCACCGCAATGGGGCGCATGTTGCTCACAGCCCTGAACGAAGCGCAACTGGGCGCACTCTATCAGCACATCCGCCTGGACGATTACCCGTCACCTGCCCCGCGCACATTGCCCGAGCTGCAAGCCCTGATCCAGAGCGATCGGGAGCGTGGCTGGGTGTTGCATCGCTCCGATTATTCGACAGCAATTGCCACTTCGATCAAGGATCACACGGGGCAAGTCACCGCCGCGATCAACCTCTCAGGTCCGGATGCAGTCATGGACCCGGAAGGTGCAAAAGAGCGTTTTCAGGCCTTGTTGCTTGAGTGCAGTTCCACCATCAGCCGCGAACTCGGTCATAAAAGTGACACAGACCCCTCATGAAAATGATGGCATTGCGTTTGCTAAAGATTATCCCGGGACGGCCGAAAGTCTCGGTATGCCATGAGACAGGAGTTGCGGCTGGTTTTTAGCGCGGGTTCTGCTTGTGCGTGCTGTCGTCAGATAACGATTTATAAAAAAATCTGGAGCATGGATGAACATCAAACAAAAACTGACATGGGCTTTTGCAGTCATTGCATGCCTGCCCATCGTCGTCGTTGCAATTATCGTTATCGTGAACCTGCGAGAAAATGCGACTGACAACTTCGTGAACAGCAGCAGCCGCGAAATTCGTCAGGTCGACAACGCCATGCAGTTGTTCTTTGATGGCATCACCCAGAACGTCAACTATATCGCCTCGCATCCGCTGATCGCCGGGGCCGGTGACGACCTGAGAAACTACATGGGTGCCGCCCCTACGCCACAGTCGGAAAACGACAAACAGGCCACCGCTCTCTTTGCCAGCATTGCCAAGAGCCATCCCGCCTACTCCTACGTCTCCTACGGTCTGATCAACGGCAGCTACGTCATGACGCCGGAAGACCCGAAGATGAGCAACTACGACCCCCGCGTTCGCCCCTGGTACAAGACCGCGATGGCTAATCCGGGCAAGACCGTGCGCAGCGATGCCTATTATTGGGCCAACGATGACGCCGTGCTGGTCAGTACCATCCGAGCGATCCCCAACACCCTGGGCAACCCCGGCGGTGTCGTGAACATCGACGTATCGCTCAAGCAACTGACCAGCATCGTCAAGGAAATCAAGCTGGGTGAAAGCGGCTACCTGATCCTGATGGAGAAGAACGGCAACGTGCTGGTCGATCCCAAGCAGCCGGAGCATAACTTCAAGAAGCTCGGTGACCTGGGCGATGGCTTCGCGCAACTGGCCAAGACCGAAAAAGGCCTGGTTGAAGTGCAGCTCAACGGTGAGCGCTACATGGCCAACGTTTATCCGTCGCCAGAACTGGGCTGGAACTTCATCGGCCTGATCAAACAGGATGAAGTCATGGCCTCGGCCACTCGCCTGACCTGGTTGATAGGCATCATCGCTGCGGTACTGGCCATCGTCTTCGCCATCGTCGGCGCCAGCTTCGCCAGCGTGATCGTGCGTCCGATCCATAGCGTGTCCAGCGGCCTTGAAGGCATTGCCCAGGGCGAAGGCGACCTGACGCAAACCCTGGCGGTACGTGGCAAGGACGAAACGGCTCAACTGGCTGGCTGGTTCAACCAGTTCCTGACCGCGATCCGCAACCTGATCCAGCATATCGGGCAAGCCGCTCACAAGATTCTCGACACCTCGCAAAGCTCTACCCGTGTCTCCAATGACATGGCCGAAGCGGCAGGCCGTCAGCGTGAAGCGGTGGATATGGTGTCAACGGCGTTCCATGAAATGGTTGCCACTGCCAACGAAGTCGCCCGCTCCTGCAGCCAGGCCGCGGAATCGGCCGACAACGGTCAACAGCAGGCCCGCGAAGGCCAGCGGCAGATCGACGACGCGGTGAGCAGCGTTGACAAGCTGAGTTCGGAAATCGCCCGCTCGGCCAAGGACATGTCGGACCTGGAAAAAGACAGCAACGACATTCAGTCGATCCTCGACACCATTCGCTCCATCGCCGAACAGACCAACCTGCTGGCGCTCAACGCCGCCATCGAAGCCGCTCGTGCCGGCGAACAGGGTCGTGGCTTTGCGGTAGTAGCCGACGAAGTTCGCGCCCTGGCCAAACGCACGGCCGACTCAACGGCCGAGATCGATACGCTGCTGGGCAACCTGGCCAGACGCACCGCGTCCGTGGCGCAACAGATGCACGCCAGCCTGGATGTCTCGCAGCAATCGGTCACCAAGATCGGTCAGGCTCGCAGCAGCTTCGGGCAGATCCGCGAATCGGTGGACGTGATCCGCGACATGAACACCCAGATCGCCACGGCGGCCGAAGAACAGCATCAGGTGGCAGAAGACATCAACCGCCACATCAGCCAGATCCATGGCGATGCGCAACTGATTGCCGAACTGTCCGACTCTGCCCGCAATGACTCCCACAGCCTGGCTACCCTCTCCAACGAGCTGGATGCCCTGGTACGCAAGTTCAAGACCTGATAGACAATCCGTGGGAGGGGCCTTGGCCGCGACAGTCAATTGTCGCGGCCAAGGCCCCTCCCACAAGACTTCACTGATAAACATTACCCCGCAGCCCCCTCTCCACGGCTCCTGCAACGAATGGAACGAACCCTGAAAGAGGCAAAGGTTCCATTTATCATTCCTGCTGATAATAACCTTCGGTTTATTCGATTCGTTAATAGAACCCCCTCGCAACAGAATCCGTCCATCTCACACTATCGGCGGATTTCCCATGTCTCAGTCTCTCTCTCATTTGCGCTATCCCCTAACCGCCCTGGCACTGGTCCTGATAAGTGCCTGCGGACGCGCACCAGAGGCCATCATGGCTCCAGCAGCGGCCAAAGTCAGCGTCGCCAAAGTGCTGGAACAACCGATCAACGAATGGGATGAATTCACGGGTCGCCTCGAAGCGCCGGAAACCGTCGAAGTTCGTCCACGGGTTTCCGGCCAGATCGATCAGGTGGCCTTTACCGATGGCTCACTGGTCAAGAAAGGCGACCTGCTGTTCCAGATCGACCCACGTCCTTTCCAGGCCGAAGTCCGTCGTCTTGAAGCTCAACTGCAACAGGCTCGCGCCGTGGCCAACCGCAGTGAAAACGAAGCCGAACGCGGTGAGCGCCTGCGCACCAACAATGCGATTTCCGCCGAACTGGCCGACTCGCGCACCACCTCGGCCCAGGAAGCAAAAGCCGGCGTCGCGGCGATTCAGGCGCAACTGGACGTGGCCAGGCTCAACCTGAGCTTCACCCGCGTCACTGCGCCCATCAGCGGGCGCGTCAGCCGTGCCGAGATCACTGCCGGGAACATCGTGACTGCCGATGTCACGCCGCTGACCAGTGTGGTTTCCACCGACAAGGTCTACGCCTACTTCGACGCCGACGAGCGCGTATTCCTCAAGTACACCGAACTGGCACGCAAGGGCCAGCGTGGCCAGACCACTCCGGTCTATCTGGGGCTGTCCAACGAAGCGGGCAACCCTCACCTGGGCCAGATGAACTTCGTCGATAACCAGGTCAACCCGCGTACCGGCACCATTCGCGGTCGCGCCGTGTTCGACAACACCGACGGCAGCTTCACTCCAGGCCTGTACGCACGCCTCAAGCTGGTGGGCAGCGGCACCTATTCGGCCGTGCTGATCAACGACGAAGCCGTGGGCACCGATCTGGGCAAGAAATTCGTACTGGTGATGGACAAGGACAACAAGCCGACCTATCGCTTCGTCGAGCTGGGCCCCAAGGTTGAAGGTCTGCGCATCGTGCGCAGCGGCCTGGGCAAGGACGACACCATCATCGTCAAAGGCTTGCAGCGCGTTCGCCCTGGACAGCCTGTAGACCCTGAAGTGACGCCAATGGCCTCCAGCGAAACACTGGCTGCACTGCTCAAACAACGCCAGGCCCTCGAAGCCAGCAATCTGTCACAAGTGGCGCCCAAGGCGGCCGTCAAAATCGCCAGCGCAACTGCGCCTCGTGGCTAAGGGACTCGTCCGATGAACTTCTCCAAATTCTTTATCACGCGGCCGATCTTCGCGGCAGTGCTGTCACTGCTGATCCTGATCGCCGGTGCCATCTCGCTGTTCCAGTTGCCGATCAGCGAATACCCAGAAGTGGTTCCGCCCACAGTCGTGGTACGTGCCAGCTTCCCCGGCGCCAACCCCAAGGTCATCGGTGAAACCGTTGCCTCACCACTGGAACAGGCCATCACCGGCGTCGAGAACATGCTGTACATGTCCTCGCAGTCCACGGCCGACGGCAAGCTGACCCTGACCATCACCTTTGCACTGGGCACTGACCTGGACAACGCTCAGGTGCAGGTACAGAACCGCGTGACCCGTACCGAACCCAAGCTTCCCGAGGAAGTGACGCGCATCGGTATCACCGTGGACAAGGCGTCTCCCGACCTGACCATGGTTGTGCACTTGACCTCACCGGACAACCGCTACGACATGCTGTATCTGTCCAACTATGCTGTGCTCAACATCAAGGATGAGCTGGCACGACTGGGCGGTGTCGGTGATGTGCAACTGTTCGGCATGGGCGACTACTCGCTGCGTGTCTGGCTGGACCCGAACAAGACTGCTTCACGCAATCTGACCGCCACCGATGTGGTCAATGCCATTCGTGAGCAGAACCGCCAGGTTGCGGCCGGCCAACTGGGTGCACCGCCCTCCCCGAGCGCCACCAGCTTCCAGATGTCGATCAACACTCAGGGCCGTCTGGTCAGTGAAGAAGAGTTCGAAAACGTCGTCATTCGCGCTGGCGCCGATGGTGAAATCACTCGCCTCAAGGATGTCGCCCGTGTAGAGCTGGGCTCCAACCAGTACGCATTGCGCTCGCTGCTCAACAACAAGCCCGCGGTCGCCCTGCCGATCTTTCAGCGCCCAGGCTCCAACGCCATCGATATCTCGAATGACGTGCGCAGCAAAATGGCCGAGCTGAAAAAAGGCTTCCCCGAAGGCATGGACTACAGCATCGTCTATGACCCGACCATTTTCGTGCGCGGCTCCATCGAAGCGGTCATCCATACCCTGTTCGAAGCGCTCATCCTGGTCGTTCTGGTGGTGATCCTGTTCCTGCAGACCTGGCGCGCCTCTATCATCCCGCTGGTGGCCGTACCGGTTTCGCTGATCGGTACATTCGCGGTCATGCACATGTTCGGTTTCTCCCTGAACGCCCTGTCGCTGTTCGGGTTGGTACTGGCCATCGGGATCGTGGTGGACGATGCCATCGTCGTGGTGGAAAACGTCGAGCGAAATATCGAGCTGGGACTGTCGCCCATGGAGGCGACCCACAAGGCCATGGGCGAAGTGACCGGGCCGATCATCGCCACGGCGCTGGTGCTGTGTGCGGTCTTCGTACCGGCGGCGTTCATTTCCGGGCTGACAGGTCAGTTCTATAAACAGTTCGCCCTGACCATTGCCATCTCGACGGTGATCTCGGCATTCAACTCCCTGACCCTGTCGCCCGCTCTGGCAGCTGTCCTGCTCAAGGCTCATGGTGCGCCAAAAGACAGGTTCTCACTGTTCCTGGACCGGATACTCGGTGGCTGGCTGTTCCGTCCGTTCAACCGCTTCTTCGAGAAAGCCAGCCATGGCTATGTCGGCACCGTCGCCCGCGTCATCCGCAGCAGCGGTATCGCACTGGTGGTTTACGCCGGTCTGATGGTCATGACCTGGATGGGCTTCTCCAGCACGCCGACCGGTTTCGTACCGAGCCAGGACAAGCAGTATCTGGTCGCCTTCGCTCAGTTGCCGGACGCCGCCAGCCTGGATCGCACCGAAGATGTCATCAAGCGTATGTCCGATCTGGCGTTGCAACAGCCAGGCGTGGAAAACGCCATCGCCTTCCCGGGCTTGTCGATCAACGGTTTCACCAACAGCCCCAACAATGGCGTGGTATTCGTTGCCCTCAAGGACTTCGACCAGCGCAAGGATCCGAGTCAGTCGGCCAATGCCATCGCTGGCGCACTGAACGGCAAGTTCGCCTCCATTCAGGATGCTTACATGGCGATCTTCCCGCCACCGCCGGTACAGGGGCTGGGCACCATCGGCGGCTTCCGTCTGCAGGTCGAAGACCGTGGCAACCTGGGTTATGACGAGCTGTACAAGGAAACCCAGAACGTCATCGCCAAGAGCCGCAGCGTGCCGGAACTGGCAGGCCTGTTCACCAGTTACACCGTGAACGTGCCGCAGGTCGATGCTGCCATCGACCGTGAAAAAGCCAAGACACACGGCGTTGCAATCAGCGACATATTCGACACCCTGCAGGTTTACCTGGGTTCGCTGTATGCCAACGACTTCAACCGCTTCGGTCGTACCTACCAGGTCAACGTCCAGGCCGAGCAGCAGTTCCGTCAGGAGTCTGACCAGATCGGGCAACTCAAGGTGCGCAACAATCTGGGTGAAATGATCCCGCTGGCGACTTTCGTCAAGATCAGCGACACCGCCGGCCCCGACCGTGTGATGCACTACAACGGTTTCATCACCGCCGAGATCAATGGTGCTGCTGCGCCGGGCTACAGCTCCGGTCAAGCCCAGGCTGCCATCGAGAAACTGCTCAAGGAAGAACTGCCCAACGGCATGGTCTACGAGTGGACAGACCTGACGTACCAGCAAATTCTTTCGGGTAATACTGCGCTCTTTGTCTTCCCGCTCTGCGTACTGCTGGCCTTCCTGGTACTGGCGGCCCAATACGAAAGCTGGAGCCTGCCACTGGCCGTGATCCTGATCGTACCGATGACGCTGCTGTCGGCCATCGCCGGGGTCATCATTGCCGGTAGCGACAACAACATCTTTACCCAGATCGGACTCATCGTACTGGTGGGCCTGGCATGCAAGAACGCGATTCTGATCGTCGAGTTCGCCAAGGATAAACAGGAAGAAGGCATGAGCCCGCTGGATGCGGTACTGGAAGCCTGCCGCCTGCGTCTGCGCCCGATCCTGATGACCTCGTTCGCCTTCATCATGGGTGTCGTGCCACTGGTGTTGTCCAGCGGTGCCGGTGCCGAGATGCGTCATGCCATGGGCGTGGCGGTGTTCTCCGGCATGCTCGGGGTGACCTTCTTCGGTCTGCTGCTGACGCCGGTGTTCTATGTGCTGATCCGTAACTATGTCGAGCGCCAGGAAGCCCGCAAGGCAGCCAGGGCACAGAAACTGAACACCTTGCCTGCGGAGATGCATTGATGAGCGCGCTTAAACTTTTCGCTCCGAGCCTGCTGGTTCTGGCGCTGGCGGCTTGTGCCGTCGGCCCGGACTACAAGGCCCCCGAAACGGCCCCGGCAAAACTCGCTTCGGCATCACTGGGCAACCACGACCGCAGCAAGGTGGATACCCTGTGGTGGCAGCAGTTCGACGACCCGACCCTCAACACGCTGGTCAGCCGCTCCCTGGAAGGCAACCGTGACCTGCGCGTCGCCTTTGCCCGCCTGAAATCGGCACGGGCGATTCGCGATGACGTCAGCAACGACGCCATGCCCGTGATCACCAGCCGTGCCAGCAGCGATCTGGGCAAAGGCCAGCAACCAGGCACCACCGAGCGCCGGGTCAACACGGAACGCTATGACCTGGGTCTGGACATGGCCTGGGAGCTGGATCTGTTCGGACGCATTCAACGGCAACTGGAAGCCAGCGAAGCCGATCAGGAAGCCGCCGAAGCCGACCTGTATCAGCTTCAGGTGACGCTGATTGCCGAAGTGGTCGATGCCTATGGCCAGTTGCGTGGCGCTCAGTTGCGTGAGGCCATTGCCCGGGACAACCTGAAAAACCAGCAGGACTCCCGAGGCGTGACCACCCAGTTGCGCGATGCCGGTGTCGGCAACGAACTGGACGTGGTACGCGCCGACGCCCGCCTCGCCGCTGTCGAAGCCAGCGTGCCGCAATTGCAGGCCGAGCAGGTGCGTCAGCGCAACCGCATCGCGACTTTGCTGGGCGAACGCCCCGAAAGTCTCAGCGTGGACCTGAGTCCGGCAAAACTGCCCGCCATTGCCAAGGCTTTGCCGATTGGCGATCCGGCGCAGGTCTTGCGCCAACGTCCTGACATCCGTGCAGCCGAACGGCAACTGGCCGCCTCCACCGCCCGTATCGGGGTGGCGACCGCCGATCTGTTCCCACGGGTCAGCCTCAGCGGCTTCCTGGGCTTTACGGCCGGACGTGGCTCGCAGATAGGCTCCTCGGCTGCCCGAGCCTGGGCGCTGGGCCCGAACATCACATGGGCCGCTTTCGATCTGGGCAGCGTCCGTGCCCGGATCCGCAGCGCCGATGCCGATGCCGAAGGCGCGCTGGCCAACTATGAACAGCAAGTACTGCTGGCCCTCGAAGAATCGGAAAACGCTTTCAGCGACTACGACAAACGCCAGCAACGCCTGCTGGCCCTGATTCGCCAGAGTGAATCGAGTCGTGCCGCAGCGAGGCTGGCGTCCATCCAGTACCGCGAAGGTACGGCAGACTTCCTGGTTCTGCTGGATGCCGAGCGGGAGCGCCTGGCAGCCGAAGACTCCCAGGCCCAGGCAGAAATCGAGACCTATCGCGGAATCGTGGCCATCTACAAGGCATTGGGCGGCGGGTGGCAACCCCAGGCCTGATCGCCTGACAAGCCCTGAAAGCCCTGCGTTCTCTGAGCGCGGGGCTTTTTTCCGTCCCGTATTTACAGGCTATACACGATTGAGGTTTGACAGCAGCCAGTCACTGCCCGAAGCTTCATGCCGTCTGGAACTGGAACACGGTATGCCCAAAATGCCTTTACAGGGCTCATCGCCCCACCCTGGCACCCGACGCCGCAGGCTGGTCGGTATCGCAGTTGCATCAGCCATGCTGGTGGCGCTGTCATTGGTCGTGTGGTCATGGCGCAGTCCACCTGCCCAACCCGCCGCAAAACTGAATCACACCTACGCTCAGGCAATGCAACAGGCCCATGACGGCAAGCCCGGCGCAGCGCGCATGCTTTATCAGCAACTGGCGCGTACGGACCTTTCACCCACCCATCGCATGGCCCTGCTGGCCGAACTGGGCAATTATCCGAGCCCTCAGGCACTCAAGTTACTCAATGCCAGCCTCAAGGACTCATCACCCCAGGTGCGTCAGGCAGCTATCGAAGCCAGTGTGGATCTGATACCCGACAACAAGCGCAGCCTGTTGCTGGGCCCCCTGCTGGAAGATGCCGAACAATCCGTGAGATTCAGCGCCACCCGCGCATTGCTGGGGCTCTCTGCGGATGATCTGGGCCTGTATTTCGCTGTTCTGCAACAAAGCGCCGAAACCTGGCAGGAAGCCCTGAAAACCCAGCCACAGACAGCGCAGAACCAGTTACAACTGGCAAAGCTCTATCTGCAGACCGGAGATCTGGAGCCTGCGCTTTCAGCCCTGAAGAACGCCATTGCCCTGGACCCGGATAACATCGAAGCCGCCCTGGCGCATATCGAACTGCTGGACAAGAAGGGCCAGGCGGATCAGGCCCGCAGCCTTTTCGCGAAGTTACTGGAACGCAACCCGGACTCCTCCGTGCTGCAACACGCGTTAGGCATGTGGCTGCTGCACCATGGACAGAGCGAGTACGCACTGCTCAGCCTGGCCAAAGCGGTAGAACTTGAACCGGGGAACAATGATTACCGCTATGACCTGGCAGTAGCGCTGCATGATCTGGATCAACTGGAAGCCGCGCAAAAACAATTGGCCCAGATACTCCAGAATCAGCCTGCCAACCGACGGGCCCGGGTTTTACTGATCCAGTACTGGAAAGAAAACGGCCAATTGCAGAACGTACAGGTATTGCTGGCTGAGCTGGAGCAGCAGAATCCCGATGATCCAGCCCTTCAGCAGGGGCTCTAGACGCTTGGCAGGCAGGCTTTTTACCTGCCTGAAAGTAAGCATTTCGCGTCTTTTTTTAACCTGTTCCGACATATTTCACACTTCTTCACGCCAACCCTAATATCGGAAATAACTTACAACGTGCTTCGTCCGATATCACAAGCAGTGATAGAAACCGCCAACTGATGAACGCAGTTTCATTTAATCATTTTCAAGATTACTATTTTCTAACTCGTAAAAAACGTGCATTATTTACGGGCAACTGATTATAACTACCCACTACTCCCGCACGCCTGACGGAACCTTTAGTTTCATCATTCAAAATGCGGGGCCGGGTAGGAAACCAAATGAGCGAGTCGGCCTAACGTTTTTGTCATATCGCTTTATCGGGCTATCAACAGCCACTACACCGTTGGAGTATTTTATTTGTCCAGACTTGCCGAGTTCCGCGCAGCAGAGAAAGCCCTTCAAGAACAGCTTGCACAGCTGGAATCCCTGAAGAATGATGCCGGACTGAAAAAAGAGATTGAATTCGAGCAGAAGCTTCAGGACCTGATGGGCAGCTACGGCAAAAGCCTGCGCGACATCATTGCCATCCTCGACCCTGTCAGTTCCACGTCCCTGGTTGCCCCGGCCCCCGGCCCGAAACGCCGTCGCGCGCGGGTTGTAAAGGTCTATCAGAACCCGCACACAGGCGAGCTGATTGAAACCAAAGGCGGTAACCACCGCGGCCTCAAAGCCTGGAAAGAGCAATACGGCGTCGAGACTGTCGATTCCTGGCTGCGCGCCTGATCGTACTTTGTCGTCAAGGCAAGCCCTGCATCTGCAGGGCTTTTTATTGCACAGGCACCACTCATATATATGAATAGGGAAGCATGAGTAATTCATATACAAGGCGCCTACTTCGGCACGATTTGCATATAACACCTGATGACATACCGCAGACCCTGCTCACGTTAAAATAATGACGCCAATAAAATCTCCGCAACCCAACATAGCAGTCACTCTTGCAACTTGAGAAATCCACACCCTCGTTCAGCATTCCGACAGCTTCATTACGATGTGTAACTCAATATGAAGTGCATCATTTTGCTCGCACCACTACACCTGCGTTTCACCGAAGAGTCATGCCCCTTTTCAGCAGTGACCACGCAAAAACGCTAACTTTTTGACGAGTCGCGAATAGTGTCCGACAGGATTGTGCAAAAGACCGGTTCAAATGATTTGCACCCTGCCCTCGAGGCAATAAGCATCAAGTCAGGACTTCACATTTTTTTCACACGTCTTCTTACAAGATGAAGGCCGCTAAAGGAATAGCGCCCCATGCCCGCCTCGGCGGGCTTCTTTTTGCCTGCAGGAAAGCATCAAGGCGCAGAGTCGAGCTTCAGCCCTTCCCTGATACGCAAAACCTCATCCTTGTTAGCCGCATAACCATCAACCGATCCGGCATAGGACAACGACCATGCCATCTCCTTGTTCGCTGCTGCCACCAGGGTCTGGGTCATCACATGCACGCCGTTCTGGGTCACCGTGCAGGTGGTTTCCAGCGACGGAATCACACTAAGCTGCCCTTCGCGCACATGGGTGCACACACTCTGCATGCCGCTACGAGCGAAATTGACCTGAATCGACTTGCGCATCTCCAGCAAAACAGCCTGAACATTGACCTCATGGCCAGGCACCAGACGTGACTGGGTCAGCTCCATCACCATGCTCGGATTACCGGCCTGATCGTTTTTGACTGCGCGTTGTCTGACTTGCACGGACGGTTGAGTGGCGGGGTCCGCTGCCGGCAGCGATTCCACCTCCCAGCCCGCCGGCCAGATGATCATTGCATCGGCGGCATGTGCACCTGCTGCAGCCAGGCACAGGCTGATGAACAAGGATCTGCATGGCAAGAACGTCATGATCGGAGCTACTCAGTACAGGAAACTGGAAATTCTGAGCCTGTCGCCCGCCACGAGCAAGGGCCGAAGCACTTTTTGATCAGCGCAAGGTTTGGCACTGGCCGCCCTGCCCCGTATCATTTGGCAATTTTTGAACACTCTGTTGGAGATCCCCATGAGCCTGCAAGAACTCAATACCTTCCCTGGCGTGACCGCTGAACCCGAAGCGGCCACCCAGCGCTTCGTGTTCAACCACACCATGCTGCGCGTCAAGGACGTCACCGCCTCGCTGGACTTCTACACCCGTGTACTGGGTTTCAGCCTGGTAGAAAAGCGCGACTTCCCGGAAGCCGAGTTCAGCCTGTACTTCCTGGCACTGGTGGACAAGTCCCAGATCCCTGCCGACGACAAGGCTCGCCACGAGTGGATGAAATCCATCCCCGGCATCCTGGAACTGACCCACAACCACGGCACTGAAAAAGATCCGGCTTTCAGCTACCACAACGGCAACAGCGACCCGCGTGGCTTCGGACATATCTGCATCTCCGTACCGGATGTGCATGCAGCCTGCGAACGTTTTGAAAAGCTCGGTGTGGACTTCCAGAAACGCCTGGCCGATGGCCGCATGAACAACCTGGCCTTCATCAAGGACCCGGATGGCTACTGGGTGGAAATCATCCAGCCGACGCCGCTGTAACCTACAACCATTTGGCTGCACCCTATCCGTGGGAGGGGCCTTGGCCGCGACAGCAAGCTCACAGACGCTGAAAATGGGTTGCCTGTAAGTAAGTCGTCGCGGCCAAGGCCCCTCCCACAAGTGACAGGTATGCCTTGGCATTGACCCGCAAGCACAATAAAAAGCCCCATGATCACTCATGGGGCTTTTTTGTATCCGACCGCCAATCAGGCCGGAGCAGATGTGCGGATCAGGTGATCGAAGGCGCTCAGGGAAGCCTTGGCACCTTCGCCCAGGGCGATGATGATCTGCTTGTAAGGAGCAATCGTCACGTCACCGGCACCGAAGATACCTGGAACCGAAGTCTCGCCGCGTGCATCGACGATGATCTCGCCACGTGGTGACAACTCGATGGCGCCCTTGAGCCATTCGCTGTTAGGCAGCAGGCCGATCTGTACGAAGATACCTTCCAGCTCGACAGTCACTTCTTCGCCATTCACACGGTTCTTGTAGCGCAGGCCATTGACCTTCTGCTCGTCGCCAGTCACTTCAGTGGTCTGGGCGCTGGTGATCACGGTGACGTTCGGCAGGCTGTGCAGCTTGCGCTGCAGGACTGCGTCGGCACGCAATTGCACATCGAATTCCAGCAGGGTCACGTGGGACACGATACCCGCCAGGTCAATGGCTGCCTCAACGCCCGAGTTACCACCACCGATCACTGCAACGCGCTTGCCTTTGAACAGCGGGCCATCGCAGTGCGGGCAGTAGGCAACACCCTTGTTGCGGTATTGCTGCTCGCCAGGGACATTCATCTCCCTCCAGCGGGCACCGGTGGCCAGAATCACGGTCCTGGCCTTGAGGCTCGCACCGCTGGCGAACTTCACTTCATGCAGCTCGCCCTCTTTGCCGGGAATCAGCTTGTCGGCGCGCTGCAGGTTCATGATGTCGACGTCGTATTGCTTGACGTGCTCTTCAAGCGCAACGGCCAGTTTAGGGCCTTCGGTGTGCTGTACCGAGATGAAGTTCTCGATCGCCATGGTGTCCAGCACCTGACCGCCGAAGCGCTCTGCCGCAACACCGGTACGAATGCCTTTACGGGCTGCGTAGACCGCAGCGGCCGAACCGGCTGGACCACCGCCGACGACCAGAACGTCGAAGGCGTCCTTGGCATTGAGTTTTTCAGCCTGACGAGCGCTGGCGCCGGTGTCGATCTTGGCGAGGATTTCTTCCAGGCCCATGCGGCCCTGGCCGAACAGTTCGCCATTGAGGTAGATGCTCGGTACCGACATGATCTTGCGGTCAGTCACTTCATCCTGGAACAGCGCACCGTCGATGGCGACGTGCTTGATGTTCGGATTGAGGACCGCCATCAGGTTCAGGGCCTGAACGACGTCCGGACAGTTCTGGCAAGACTGCGAGAAATAGGTTTCGAAATGGAACTCGCCTTGCAGGGCGCGAACCTGTTCGATGGTTTCCGCGCTGACCTTGGGTGGGTAGCCGCCTGTTTGCAGCAACGCCAGGACCAGCGAGGTGAATTCGTGCCCCATGGGAATACCGGCAAAAGTCAGGCTGATATTCTGGCCAGGGCTGTTCAACGAGAACGATGGCTTGCGTGCATCGGTGCCGTTGTCCTGCAGGGTGATGTCTTTGGAAACACTGAGTACATCGTTCAGCAGAGCCAGCATTTCCTGGGATTTGGCGCCGTCATCAAGGGACGCAACGATCTCGATGGGGCGAGTAACCCGCTCCAGGTAGGATTTCAACTGGGCTTTAAGATTGGCGTCCAACATGTGGCGACTTCCTATTTTACGAAGGTAGAAAAAACAACGCCCAGGCGATGACCGCCCGGGCGTTTTTTGGGGCGATGCGGTTTACTTGCTCAAGAGCTCAAAGCCCCTAGCCGTTTCATACGACTCAGATCTTGCCGACCAGGTCCAGAGACGGAGCCAGAGTAGCCTCGCCTTCTTTCCACTTGGCTGGGCAGACTTCGCCCGGGTGAGCAGCAACGTACTGAGCAGCCTTGATCTTGCGCAGCAGCTCGGAAGCGTCACGGCCAACGCCGCCATCGTTCAGTTCAACGATTTTGATCTGGCCTTCAGGGTTGACCACGAAAGTACCGCGGTCAGCCAGACCGGCTTCTTCGATCAGCACGTCGAAGTTGCGGGAGATCTGCAGAGTCGGGTCGCCGATCATGGTGTACTGGATTTTGCCGATTGCTGGCGAAGTGTTGTGCCATGCAGCGTGGGCAAAGTGGGTGTCGGTGGAAACGCTGTAGATTTCGACGCCCAGCTTCTGGAACTCGGCGTAGTTGTCAGCCAGGTCTTCCAGCTCGGTTGGGCAGACAAAGGTGAAGTCGGCTGGGTAGAAGAATACGACAGACCATTTACCTTTGAAGTCAGCTTCCGAAACGTCGACGAAAGCACCGTTCTTGAATGCGGTTGCTTTGAACGGTTTTACTTGGCTGTTGATAATAGGCATCGGTGAATCTCCTGATGGGTTGTGAATTCGATGGAGTGAAGCTTACGCACGATTGATGACAAAGGCTCATTGGCAAACCTGATGTTGCTTATTAGTTTTGCCTATCGGCGAAGCTTATTAATAGAAGAAACCTTCACGTCGCTCAGGTCCCCGGAAGGACTGCTGAACGAAACCGGCTCAATGTAACGCATCGCAGACTTCATGTCCCGCCACCCCACGTAAGCCATGAGCGACTTGAGGTCCCATCCGTTGCGATGCGCCCAGGTGGCAAACCCGCGGCGCAACGAGTGACTGGTGTATTGATCGGCGCTGATGCCGGCACGCTCGAAGGCCTGACGCAACAAGGGAATGACACTGCTGACATGCAGGCCCTCCTCGCCCAGATTGCCCCAGCGATCGATGGAGCGAAACACCGGGCCACGTGCCAGCGCCGAGCAATTGACCCACTCGATGTAAGCCTGCACCGGGCACAGGCGCTGCAGGGCCGGGGTCTGGTAAGTCTTGCCGATATTATCCCGGTCACCCTTGCTGCGCGGCAGATAGAGACTGATCCCGGATTCGGGGATCGCCTTGATGTCTTCGACTTGCAGGCGGCACAGCTCGTCACTGCGAAACCCTCGCCAGAATCCCAGCAGGATCAGCGCCGCATCGCGACGACAGCGCAGCAACTGCGCCTGATCGTGCCGGGCCAGCGCCTCATTCGCCTGTGCTTCAAGCCAGGCAACCACACGCTCCAGATCCTGCAACTGCAAAGGCTCGGCCTGCTTCTCCTGAACGGGATGCAAGGCGCGTATGCCCTTGAGCACCTTGCGCACCATCGCGGACTTGGTCGGGTCGGCAAAACCCTGGCTGTTATGCCATTGCGCCAGTGCCGACATGCGCAGCTTCAGGGTATTGACCGACAGGGTCGCGGCATAGGCCGCCAGATAACGGGCCACGCTCTCACTGGTGGCCGGCAGAAACCCGCCCCAGGTCACCTCGAAATGCTCGATGGCCGCTCGATAGCTGCGCCGGGTGTTGTCCCGGGTCGCCGCCTCGATGTAGCGATCAACGTCATTCATGGCTTTACCCCCTTGTGTACTGCGCATGCTGCCTTTTCCGGCCAGAAAAGCGTATGACAAGGGATAATACGCCAATATCACGGGTTAATTGATTACAAATTCAACGCTGATTTTCAATCTCATATAGTATGTAATTACAGGATACATACCACAGTACGAAATCGTAGGAGACAGCATGGCTCGCGGCGGTGTAAACAAAGCGCTGGTGAACAAGGCACGGCTTGCCCTGCTCTCTCGCGGGGAAAACCCCAGCATCGATGCTGTACGGGTTGAAATGGGCAATACCGGCTCGAAAACCACCATCCACCGCTATCTCAGGGAGCTGGATGAGACCGACACCGCGCCGCCCGCCATCAACGATGAACTGACGGATCTGGTAAGCAGGCTTGCCCAGCGCCTGCAGGAACAGGCCCAGGAACGTATCGATCTGGCCCGCGACGAGCACGACGCTCATCGCAACGCCATGCAGCAGGACCTCGCCACAGCGCAGCAGCGCATCGATGAGCTGCAAGAGCGACTGACACGCCAGACCGAAGCCTTCGAACAACAGAGCGCCGCCCTGCTCCACACCCAACAAGCGCTGCAAGGCGAGCAGACGGAAAATGCCAGGCTGCAACAGGCCAACAGCGATCTGGAAGCGCGCCTGCAAGACAAGGACGCGCAGATTCAGTCACTGGAAGAAAAACACCGGCACGCCCGGGAAGCGCTGGAGCACTATCGCAACTCGATCATGGAGCAGCGCACCCGCGAGCAACAACGCCACGAAGGCCAGCTCCAACAGGTCCAGATGGAGCTGCGCCAGGCCCAGCAGAGCCTGGCAATGCGTCAGGAAGAAATCACCCTGTTGAACCGGGACAACGAAAGGCTGCTGACAGAAAGCCGCAACGTGACCAGGGCACTGAACGACCAGAAGGACCTGTTGAGCCAGGCCACCCAACAAGTTGCCAGCACCAGCGAGCAGTACCGACACTCACACACCCAATGCGCCCTGCTCGAAGAACGGCTGCGCACCAGTCAGGACGAGAACACCGAACTCAAGCAAAGCCTCACGGACACTCGCCAACAGAACCGCATGCTGGAATTGCTGCTGATAAAGAAGGAAGCGGCGCTGGAACATCTGCGCGAGCCCGGCGAAAAACCAAAGCCGAAGAAGGCTTCGGGCAAGCCGTCGCCAGGTCAATGAAAAACACCGGACCACATGCGCAACGATTATAAATAGCCACTATTTATTCATCATATAATTATTCTTAAATGTTATTTAATTAACATTTTTTATGCATATAAGCTCACTCCACATCCGAATAAATCCCTGGAAGCTGGAGCCTTGTATGCACAAACCCACGAAACGCCTGTCTCGCCTGGCAACCGCCATCGGCCTGGGTGCAGCACTGATGTCCGGCGCATTGATAATGCCTGCCACCGCGCAGGCCGAAGGTGAAATACGGATCGCCGAGCAGTTCGGCATCGTCTATCTGCTGCTCAACGTCGTGCGCGACCAGAACCTGATCGAGAAGCACGGCAAGGAAGAAGGTCTGGAGATCAAGGTCGACTGGACCCAGCTCTCCGGTGGCTCGGCGGTAAACGATGCCTTGCTGTCAGGCTCCATCGATATCGCAGGTGCCGGTGTCGGCCCGCTGCTGACCATCTGGGACCGCACCAAAGACAAACAGAACGTCAAGGCCGTCGCTTCGCTAGGTAACTTCCCGTATTACCTGGTCAGCAACAATCCCAAAGTCAAGACCATCGCCGACTTCACGGAGAAGGACCGCATTGCCGTGCCGGCCGTGAGCGTTTCCGTACAGTCGCGCTACCTGCAATATGCAGCCGCCAAACAATGGGGTGACAAGGAATACGCCCGCCTGGACAAATACACCGTCAGCCTGCCGCATCCAGACGCCGCTGCCAGCCTGATTGCCGGAGGCACCGAACTGACCGGACACTTCTCGAACCCGCCCTTCCAGGAACAGGAACTGAAAAACCCCGGCGTGCATGTCGTACTCAACACCTACGACCTGCTGGGGCCCAACTCGCCGACCGTACTGTTCGCCACCGAGAAATTCCGCAAGGAAAACCCGAAGACCTACAAGGCCTTCATTGAAGCCCTGTCGGAAGCCGAAGCATTCGTTCGCAAGGACATCGGCGCTGCGGCCGATACCTACATCCGCGTCACCAAGGCAAAGATCGATCGTGCAGAACTGCTGCAGATCATCGACAAACCGGAATTCCAGTTCACCATCACCCCGAAGAACACGTATCCGCTGGCCGAATTCCTGTATCGCGTCGGTGCGATCAAGAACAAGCCGGAGTCGTGGAAAGACTACTTCTTCCAGGATGCCAAGCCGCTTCAAGGTAGCTGACAGCCTTCACGTTCCCCTGTCGTCCGGCAGGGGTAAATCCCTTACAAAAAAACGCTCCCGCCATAAGCGGGAGCGTTTTTTTTACAACTCAACTGTTACCAGTTGTAGGTGGCACGTGCGTAGTAAAACGCGCCGCTATACCCATAAGGTGAAAAGGTGCTGTAAGCCAGGTTGCCGCCACTGGACGCAAACTCGTTCAGCTTCTCGGGGTATTCATCGGTAACATTGTCGCCACCCACTGTGAAGACCCAGTTCTTGAGCTTGTAATCCACTGCCAGATCCAGCAGCCAGGCCGCCTTGAAGGTCTGGTCGTTGACTTCAGCAGCCTGATAGCTGGTGAACTCGCCATAACGCACCAGGTTGGAGTGCAGCGTCCAGTTGCCGATCGTGAAATCGTTGGCCAGGGTGAGTTTGTGCTCCGGCGTGGTATCCCCCAGCAGACCGATTCGCTCGCGACGGTCTACACGCACCAGGTTGACACCCAACTGGTCCAGCACCGAAGGGTTGGCTTTTACGCTGGTGACCTTGGTGTGGTTGTAGTTGTAGCCCAGGGTGCTGTTCCAATCCACACCGTTATCGAATTGGTAGCGGTAGTTGGCAACCAGATCGACACCATCGGTGCTGGTGTCGGTGGCATTGGTGAAGTAGCGAACGCTGGTGTAATTGATGTCAGTGACGCCATTGGCCTGCAAATAGCTGGTTGCAGCGTTGTTGAGGACCAGGTTTGAGGACAGCGAGATACGGTCACGGATGTCGATACGGTAGACGTCCGCCGTCACGGTCAGGTTGTCCAGCGGCTTGAGCACCAACCCCAGGCTGTAGTTGCGGGACTTCTCGGCCTTGAGGTCTTCGGCACCCAGAAGTTGCGCCACATTGCTGCTGGCCGGGAATGTTCCCGCCTCCTGAATGGTGTTACCGATCAGTTGTGACGACGTGTAGGTAAAGTTCTGCTGAGCCAGCGACGGCGCACGGAACCCTGTCGAAATACTGCCGCGCAATGCGACCTGCGGCGTGAAATCATAACGCGCCGAAACCGAACCGCTGGTATTGGAGCCGAAGTCGCTGTAGTCCTCGCGACGTACGGCCGCCGAAACGCCAAGCTTCTCGGTGATATTGGTTTCCAGGTCCAGGTACTGGGCAAAGTTATGCCGCGAATAGCTGCCCGCATCCGCCGCACGGAAACCGCCAAGCCCGGAACTGCCGGTCTGGAAATAGGACTCGGCCTGCCCCGCCTCGATCTGATAACCCTGATGCAGATACTCGGCACCGAATGCCACCGACACCGGATATGGCAACCAAGCCGCACTGAACTCACGGGACAGATCCAGGCTGAGCTGCTTCTGGTCATTGGTCAGCGTGCCGTTGTAGAACGATCGAGGAGTGGCCAGACCCAGAGAGGTGTTGATGGTCTTGGTGCGCAACTCGTAGGAGTTCTTGCCGTAGTTGGCGGACAGGTCGTAATGCCAGTTATTGGCAAGCTCGCCACGCAGGCCCGCCACCAGAGAAGTGTCCTCCAGAGTGCCGTGAATCAGCGGCAGGTAACCATTGGGGAAAATGGCAGGGATGTTGTTCGAGGCGTTACTGGCCCGGTAGAACGCCGCTGTTTCTCCGCGACGCTTGCTGTAACCACCAAAGCTGTAGAACTCGGCAGCATCGCTGAAGCTGTAGCCGCCATTGAACTGGATCTTGCCCTCTTCGGTTTCCGGCTCACCCTGACGGAAGACATGCTGGCCGTAGGTGGTAGAGCCGACGCTTGCAGGGCGAAGGTCATTGCCGGCACGGTCGGTATAGTCGTTGTTTGCGCCCTCACCGGAAAGGTTGAGGAAGCCATTGCTGCCCAGGGCGAAACCCGTGTTACCCGAGATATTGCGCTTGATCCCGTCACCCTTCTTGTACTGGCCGTACTGAGTGGAAATCGAACCGCCATGGTCGCCTTCCTTGAGGATGACGTTGATAACCCCGGCGATGGCATCCGAGCCATAACGTGCCGAGGCACCGTCACGCAGCACTTCGATGTGATCGATGGCCGACAAAGGAATAGCGTTCAGATCGGCCGGCGCCGAACCGCGCCCGACCGCGCCACCCAGGTTGACGAAGGCCGATGTATGACGACGCTTGCCATTGACCAGCACCAGCACCTGATCAGGCGACAGGCCACGCAATTGCGCAGGACGCGTCAGCTCGGCGCCATCCACCAGACTGGGACGTGGAAAGTTGATCGAAGGAATAAGACGAGCCAGTACCGCACCCAGCTCTCCAGAACCGGAATTGCGCAGGCTGTCGCCGGAAATGACATCGATGGGTGACAACGAAGCGCTTGCAGTACGCTCCTGAGCCCGCGTACCGGTCACGATGACGGCATCGAGCGTCTTGCTTTCTTCCTTGGCCTCCTCGGCCAGTGCTGCGGCGCTCCAGGTTCCGGCAGTCAGCAAATTGGCTGACAAAATGGCCGTCCCCAGCACGTGTCGTTTAAAGCTCCCCATACCGCTCCCCTTTTAAATCCCTGACCCGGGCCTCTCTGCCCGGGTAACAACGAGCGATCCGTGCGGCGGACGGTAGCGTTCATCGATACGTAATTAGGTTCTCCGGTGGTCCGATGCCTTATAGCTTAATGCCATTAACTGTAAGTTTTTAAATACCATTAATGCATAAGAAGCTACAAATGCGTTTTCACGCGCACAAGCGAATCGTCAATGCTGATCTGTTAAGGCGCACACAAACTTGTAGGAGGCAGCTTGCTGGCGAAAAAGGCCTGAAAACCGGCAGATATTCTGCGTCTATACGCTGAAGTCGCCAGCAAGCTGCCTCCCACAAAGTGATTTATTGCCTTAACTGATCGGCATTACTTCCACAGGCCGGGAGGGGGCTGAATGTTACGGTGCCGGGTTGGGTTGCCCGACATGAATAGCTTCGATACCGGCAACAACCTCATCGGACAACGAGACATCGATGCTCGCCAGGTTGACGGCCAGTTGCTCAAGCGTGGTCGCACCGATGATGTTGCTGGTCACGAACGGGCGGCTGGTGACATAGGCCAGGGCCATTTGTGCCGGGTCCAGGCCATGCTGGCGAGCCAGTGCCACGTACTGCGCGGTAGCACCCACGGCCTGCGGATTGTTGTAACGCTGGAAACGCTCGAACAGCGTCAGACGACCATCAGCCGGACGCGCGCCGTCGAGGTATTTGCCTGCAAGCACACCAAACGCCAGTGGCGAATAGGCCAGCAGACCGATCTGCTCGCGAATCGCGATTTCCGCCAGGCCGATTTCGAAGCTGCGATTAAGCAGGTTGTACGGGTTCTGGATGGAAACGGCACGCGGCAGACCATGGGTTTCGGCCAGATGCAGGAACCGCTGGGTGCCCCACGGGGTTTCGTTGGACAGACCGAAATGACGGATCTTGCCAGCCTTGACCAGGTCGTTCAGCACCGACAGGGTTTCTTCGATTTCCACCGCCGAATCGTCCGGGTCATGCTGATAGCCCAGCACGCCGAAGAAATTGGTCTTGCGATCCGGCCAGTGCAGTTGGTACAGATCCAGATAATCGGTGTTCAGACGCTTGAGGCTGCCCTCCAGCGCTGCGGTGATATTGGCGCGATCCAGGCGCGGGTTGCCATTGCGGATATGCTCCATGCGGCCAGGACCGGCCACCTTGCTGGCCAGCACCCAATCCTTGCGATCACCGTACTTCTTGAAGTATTCGCCGATGATGCTTTCGGTCTTGGTGTAGGTTTCCCCGCGTGGCGGCACCGGGTACATCTCGGCGGTGTCGATGAAGTTGACGCCAGCCTTTTTGGCCAGCTGAATCTGCTCGAAAGCCTGGGCTTCGGTGTTTTGCTCGCCCCAGGTCATGGTGCCCAGCGCGATGGCGCTGACCGAGATATCGGTCTTGCCCAATGAACGAAATTGCATCGATGTCTCCGTCTGGTTCAGATAAAAACGAGCGCGCTCCGGCGCCTGGCAAAGAGGCCCTATAAAACGCCCTCAGCCCAGGCGCTGCAAGTGTTTTGTTGGTGTCCGCCGGCCAACACCTGCATGGCAGAGCGCTTAGCGATAGCCTTCGGCCTGCAGATCGAACAGCGTTGCGTAGTGACCACCGGCCGCCATCAGACTGTCGTGATCGCCACGTTCCAGCACACGCCCCTGCTCCAGCACCACGATATGCTCGGCGTTGCGCACGCTGGAAAAACGATGGGAGATCAACAGCGTCATGCGCCCTTTGGCGTACTCGCGAAAACGATCGAATACCGCGGCTTCCGCTCCGGCATCCAGTGCGGCGGTCGGCTCATCGAGAATCAGAATGTCGGCATCGCGCCGCATGTAAGCGCGGGACAAGGCGATCTTCTGCCATTGCCCTCCGGACAGCTCCTGACCGCCCTTGAACCAGCGACCCAACTGGGTGGCATACCCCTTGTCGAGCTGCGCAATGAAAGAGGCCGCCATTCCCTGAGAGGCCGCCTCCTTCCAGCGACTCTCGTCATCGAAGGCCGTGATATCGCCCACGCCAAGGTTTTCGCCCACCAGAAACTGATAACGGATGAAATCCTGAAAGATCACCCCGATACGGGTACGCAAGGCATCTTCGTCCCACTCCTGCAAATCGCTGCCATCGAGCAGGATGCGGCCCTGATCCGGTCGATAAAGGCGAGTCAGCAGCTTGATCAACGTAGTCTTGCCCGAACCATTGGCCCCCACCAGCGCAACGCTGCGACCGGGCGCCAGGTGCAGATCGATATTCTCCAGCGCCGCCTGACTTGCACCCGGATAGCTGAAGCTCACCGCTTCGAAACGCAGGCCATCGCCGGGCAAAACGCCCTGGGTCAGGCTGCCGGAAGCTGGCTGGACCGGCTGCCCCAGGTATTCGTAGAGGTCCGCCAGATACAGCCCATCCTCGTACAGACCGCTGATTGCCATCAGGCTGCTGCTCACAGCAGTCTGGCCCTGCTTGAACAGCACCAGATACATGGTCATTTGCCCAAGCGTGATACGCCCGTGCACGGCATCGACAATCACCCAGGCATACGTCAGGTAAAAAGCTGCGGTGCCCAGTAATCCCAGCAGGAAACCCCAGCCATCGCGGCGGATGGTCAGTTGTCGGTCTTCGGCATACAGGCGCTCGAAGGTATCCCGGTAGCGCTTGAGCAGCAGCGGCGCAAAACCGAACAGCTTGACCTCCTTGATGTGAACCTCATTGGAGAGCAGCGCTTCGATGTAATTCTGCTTGCGGGTTTCAGGGGCGCGGCGCGCAAACAGCCGGAAGGCATTGCCCGAAAAATGCGCCTCGGCAAAGAACACCGGCAATGCGCCCAGCACCAGAATCAACAGAGCCCAGGGCGAGAAATGCACCAGCAACACAGCGAAGCCCATCAGGGCAATCAGGTTCTGCATCAACCCGAGGGATTTGGTAACCAGCGCCAGCGGCCTCACCGACGCCTCGCGCCGGACCCGCACCAGCTTGTCGTAAAACTCCGAATCCTCGAACTGCAACAACGAAAGGGTCTGGGCCTTCTCCAGAATCAGGGTGTTGACCTTCTGCCCAAGCTGCACCCGCAACAAGGCCTGCTGAACCGATAACGCCCGTTGAGCAGCGGCCAGCAGCGCCAGCACGCCCGCCTCAAGCAAGACATAACGCAAGACCGGCCACAGCGGCGCATCGCCGGTGGCCGTATTGAGTTCGATGGCAGCCAGCACCGAGTCGACGATGCGCTGGCCCAGCCAGGCGGCCAGTGCAGGCAGCAGACCGGCAATCAGAGTCGCCAGCACCAGCCCGAGGGACAAGGCTCGTGAAGTGGTCCAGACTAGTTGCATGGCACGGACGGCCTGTTGCAGGAAGGAAGTCAAACGAGGGACAAGGGACATGCGTACAGGAACTCTTGAAACAGGAATGGATTGAGAGCAGGCCTGATATCACAAAACGGCCCCGGCCCAACGTGAAAAAGAGGCACATCATGCACGATGCTTACGACCTGCAACGCTTCGTCGACGCTCAGGAGCCGGTTTTCCGGCAGGCACTGGCCGAACTCGAAGCCGGCAGAAAGCGCAGTCACTGGATGTGGTTTGTATTTCCGCAGATCAGGGGCCTTGGACACAGCGCCATGGCGCAGCGCTATGCCATCAGCGGCCTCGATGAAGCCCGGGCCTATTTGCGGCACCCGCTGCTGGGGCCGCGTCTGGAGCTGTGTGCAAAAACCATCGCACCTCAGGTGCAGCGTTCGGCCCGACAGATTTTCGGCTCCCCGGATGATCTCAAGCTGCATTCAAGCATGACCCTGTTTGCAGCCGCGGCACCGGAACATCCCTTGTTCCAGGAGGTGCTGGACACCTTCTTCGAGGGTGAGCCGGACGCCATGACCATTGAGAAACTGCAAGCCTTTCCCTGAACGCTTCAAACGCCTGCCGAAGAACGCTGCATGCAGCGTTCGCGTCGCTCATCGACGCGCTCGGCAAACCAGGCCGTTGTCAGCTTGCGGGTAATCTTCGGACTTTTCAGGACAATGCCGGGCAATACGGCGCGGGGCAGCGGCTTGCCCTGAGTCTTCTGGGCCAGCTCGAAGACACGGGTATAAAGCCGGGTTTCCTCGAACTCGAACGTGTCGCCCTGCTTGAGCTGATTCCAGATGGCCGAATTGCTCATGTCCAGGCGATCACCCAACGTGCGAACCGCAAGCTCCGTAGCGCCCGGAGACGTCGAATCATAGCGAATCAGGTCGCCATCCAGCGCCAGCTCGATCCCCGTGGCACGGCTGACCGCATTCTGGAAAGCGGCATTGCGGCTGGCGTACCAGCCGGCATTGAAATCCGCGAAACGGTAGATCGACTGCGTGTAGCTGGCCGGGTAACCCAGCAGATGGGCGATACCGAAGTACATGCCGCCGCGACGGGTGAAGACTTCCCGGCGAATGGAACCATCGACCGCATAGGGATAATTGGCCGCCTGCTTTTCGGCGAAGGCAATGCTGACCTGCATCGGCCCGCCCGTGCGCACCGGATTGAAATTGCCGAACAGGGTCTGCCCAAGGGGCACCATGCCGATGAAGTCATCGAAAATGGCGCTCAGTTCCTTCTCGGTACGAGCCGCATCCAGCCGCGCGCCATAGGTTTTGCCACTGGGCGAACGGATCCGCAGGGCTGCGTTGACCAGCGCCGCCGGAATATGCAGCCGCGAGGCACGCCGATCGATCTCGGCACGGGCGATCTTCGCCATTCCCGGCACTGTCGGATCAACCTGATAAGTGGATTCCTGCTCGGTCACCGCCAGCACGGAACACAGGTTCTCGGGGGTCAGATCGATTCTCTGCGCCACGAACGCGGCATAGATATCGCCTGCCCACTCCTGACGATCCGGAGTCTTGGGCGGCATCAGGCGCACGATCTGCGCCCGCGCCTGATCAGGGCTCAATTCCGGCTCTTGAACCCGCTGGCTGCTGCATCCGGCAAGCGCCAATGCAAGGCTCATCATGAGCGTTCCAGACTTCACTCCCTTCAATTGCTTACCTCTCTCGATACAGGTCTAGAACACAGACCATTCAATCCTCGCACTCAGCTTTTCCAGCGCTGCCATACCGACCAGCGAATTGCCCGCCGCGTTCAATTCCGGGGACCAGACACAAACAGAAAAACGTCCCGGCACCACGGCAACAATACCACCACCCACGCCACTCTTGCCCGGCAGGCCGACCCGATAGGCAAAGTTGCCGGCTTCGTCGTAAAGACCGCTGGTGGCCATGATCGAGTTCAGTTGCGTGGCCTGGCGTGCCGTCAGAATCTGCTCGCCGCTGTGGGTACAGAAACCCTGATTGGCCAGAAAACCGAAGGCACGCGCCAGATCGATGCAGTTCATGCTCAGGGCGCAATGATGGAAATAACTGCGCAGCACGTCTTCGACGTCGCCATTGAAGTTGTCGAAGGACTTCATCAGGTAGGCCGCAGCCGCATTGCGGGAACGGTGCTGGTATTCGGACTCCGCGACCTTGGCATCGGAAATGATGGTCGGGTTGCCGCACAGACGTCGCACGAAGTCACGCATGGACAGCGCGGGGGCAGCGAAGCGCGCCTGATTGATATCGCAGATCACCAGCGCCCCGGCGTTGATGAACGGGTTGCGCGGCCTGCCCCGCTCGAACTCCAGCTGGACCAGCGAGTTGAAAGGCTGACCGGAAGGCTCATGCCCCAGGCGCTTCCAGATGTCCTCGCCGGAATGTCCGATGGCCTGCACCAGGCTGAAGACCTTGGAGATACTCTGGATCGAAAACGGCGTGGCAGCATCACCGGCATGGAACACTTCGCCGCTGTTGCTATAGACCGCGATACCCAATTGATCGGGGCGAACTTCACCCAGCGCAGGAATGTAATTGGCGACCTTGCCCTGGCCGAGCAAGGGTCTGACTTCATCAAGAATTTCGTTCAGCAGGTTTTGCATGCATGCGCCCCTTGTTTTGGGTGCGCACACTACACCAACAATTGAAAACGAGCATCACCCAAGAGGGGCAATGTCCCGTGATTTGCAGTCAGCACACGACATCAGGTCTTGTAGTCGGTATCGGTGCGCTCAAGCTGACGGATAAGCGCATTCCAGTGCCTGGCCACACCCGGCCCGTTACCATCCTTGATGGCCTTGGCCTGACTCTCGACGGTGGCGATCACTTCTGCGGGCGGGAAGACCAGTTCCGCATTGCCTGCGGCCTGGGCGGCGATCTGAATATTGCAGGCGTATTCCAGGGAGTGCAGTTGCTGAAAGGCATGCTCGACACTCACCCCGGCCGTCAGCAAACCGTGGTTGCGCAGGATCATCACGCTCTTGTCGCCCAGGTCGCCCACCAGCCGCTCACGCTCGTCCAGGTTCAAGGCGATGCCTTCATAACCGTGATAAGCCACTCGACCCGAGAAAGCCAGCGAATGCTGGGAAATCAGCAACAGGCCGTCCTTCTGTGCAGACACCGCAATGCCGTCACGGGTATGGGTATGCAGCACCGCCTGAAGATCGGGGCGTGCGCCATGGATTGCGCTGTGAATCACGTAACCGGCGTAGTTGATGCCGAGTCCTGTGGGATCGTCGACGATGGTGCCATCGAGATCGACCTTGACCAGATTCGAGGCCGTGATTTCATCGAACAACAGACCGAATGCATTGATCAGAAAGTGCTCGTCCGGGCCTGGAACCCGTGCGGAGAAATGGGTGTAGATGTGATCGGTCCAGCGCTTGAGGGCTGCCAGACGATAAGCCGCCGCCAGCTTGACCCGCACTTCCCACTCCTCTGGCGAAACCCGATCCCGGACACTGCCTGACTTTTCCGGGCCTGGAGTCCCTTGCTGGACTGGCAAAGCGCTGACGTTGCTCATGGTATTGCTCCTGAATGACTTGAAACCTGTCAGACAAGACTAAGCGCATAACAAAATCATTAAAAAGCACATTTTCTTATAAGCTAATTATGAAAAATGCGAATATTAGGCGCGCCGCAAAATCGCTTGCAGCTTGCAGCTTGAAGCTTGCGGCTTGTAGCGGGCGCCAAGCTACAAGCTCCAAGCTGCAAGAGGTGTTACAGCGCCCGCGAAACCGGCGTCCTCATCGTCACAAACTCTTCCGCGGCGGTCGGGTGTACGCCGATGGTATCGTCGAAGATCTGCTTGGTCGCGCCTGCCTTCAGGGCGATTGCCAGGCTCTGAACGATCTCGCCAGCATCCGGCCCTACCATGTGGCAACCCAGCACGCGGTCGGTCTGGGCGTCGACCACCAGTTTCATGAACGTCTTCTCCTGAACGTCGGTCAGGGTCAGTTTCATGGGGCGGAAACGGCTCTCGAAAATCTGCACCTGATGCCCGGCCTTGATGGCGTCTTCTTCGGTCAGGCCAACAGTACCAATGTTCGGCAGGCTGAAGACCGCCGTCGGAATATGGTTGTAATCCACCGGGCGATATTGCTCAGGCTTGAACAGGCGACGGGCCACGGCCATGCCTTCGGCCAGCGCAACCGGCGTCAGTTGCACGCCACCGATTACATCGCCAATGGCCAGGATCGAAGGCTCGCTGCTCTGATAATGCTCGTCGACTTCAATGTAGCCGCGCTCGTCCAGCTTGATGTTGACGCTTTCCAGCCCGAGATTGTCGAGCATGGGGCGGCGACCCGTGGCGTAGAACACACAGTCCGTCTCCAGGCTGCTGCCATCCTTGAGGGACAACAACAGGCTGCCATCGGCCTGCTTTTCGATACCCTCGATATCGCTGTTGAAACGCACATTCATGTCTCGCTTCACCAGCTCTTCATGCAGGTGAGCACGCACGCCGCCATCGAAACCGCGCAGGAACAGATCGCCGCGATAGAGCAGCGTGGTGTCGGCACCCAGACCGTTGAAGATCGAAGCGAACTCGACAGCAATGTAGCCACCGCCGACCACGGTCACGCGCTTGGGCAGTTCCTTGAGATAGAAGGCTTCATTGGAGGTAATGGCATGCTCGCGCCCCGGCACGTCAGGCACCTGTGGCCAGCCACCGGTCGCAATCAGAATGCGTTCGGCACTGTAGCTCTGGCCGTTTATTTCAACGCGCTGCGGCCCGGTGATACGGGCATGACCTTCCAGCAGCGTGACGCCGCTGTTGACCAGCAGATTGCGGTAGATGCCGTTGAGGCGATTGATTTCGCGGTCCTTGTTGGCGATCAGCGTGGCCCAGTCGAATTGCGCCTCGCCCAGCGACCAGCCAAAGCCTTTGGCCTGCTCGAAATCTTCGGAGTAATGCGCACCGTACACCAGAAGCTTCTTGGGCACGCAGCCCACATTGACGCATGTGCCGCCCAGATAGCGACTTTCGGCCACGGCCACTCGCGCACCGAAACCGGCGGCAAAACGCGCCGCCCTGACACCGCCGGAACCGGCACCAATTACAAAAAGATCGAAGTCGTAAGCCATTACTGTCTCCTTAGCGATGGGCCAGCATAACCGCTAAACGGTCAGTCAGAAAACGACAAGGCCACCCGAAGGTGGCCTTGTCTTGAAGCGTGCGAGCGTGAATCAGTAAGCCTTGCCCGTTTTGTAGAAGTGCTCGAAGCAGAAGTTGGTTGCTTCGATATAGCCTTCTGCGCCGCCGCAGTCGAAACGCTGGCCCTTGAACTTGTAGGCCAGCACGTTGCCTTCGGCAGCCTGCTTCATCAGGGCGTCGGTGATCTGGATCTCGCCGCCTTTGCCTGGAGCGGTCTGTTCGATTTTCTCGAAGATGTCCGGCGTCAGAATGTAACGACCGATGATCGCCATGTTCGATGGAGCGTCTTCAGGCTTCGGCTTCTCGACCATGTCGGTGACACGGAACAGGCCCGGCTTGATTTCGTCACCGGCAATGACGCCGTACTTGTTGGTTTCCTGCGGATCGACTTCCTGGATCGCGATGATCGAGCAGCCGTAATGGTTGTGCAGCTTGACCATCTGGGCCAGTACGCCGTCGCCATCGAGGTTCACACACAGGTCGTCCGCCAGAACAACGGCGAACGCTTCCTTGCCGATCAGAGGACGACCGCTGAGGATCGCGTGACCCAGGCCTTTCATTTCGGTCTGGCGAGTGTAGGAGAAGCTGCACTCGTCGATCAGCTTGCGAATACCAACCAGGTACTTCTCTTTATCCGTACCCTTGATCTGGTGTTCCAGCTCGTAGCTGATGTCGAAATGGTCTTCCAGTGCGCGCTTGCCGCGACCGGTGACGATGGAGATCTCATTCAGACCAGCTGCAAGCGCTTCTTCCACACCGTATTGGATCAGTGGCTTGTTGACCACCGGCAGCATTTCCTTGGGCATGGCCTTGGTCGCTGGCAAAAAGCGAGTGCCGTAACCGGCTGCTGGGAACAAGCATTTCTTGATCATAAAAGTCCTTGGTAAGGGCTGTTGGTGTTAGCGGCGCAGTCTAATCAGGCGGCGGTCACCTTACAATGCCCCGCCACTGGCCGTCCGATGCCATGGTAGAGGAATCCATGAGCAGATAGTTCCGCAAAATCATAGATATTGCGCCCATCGAAAATCACGGGCATGCGCATAAGGCCCCGTACGCGGATGAAATCCGGCTGACGAAACTGCTTCCATTCGGTCAGCAGAACCACTGCATCTGCGCCTTCGACACAGTTGTACAGCGACTCGCTCAAGCGTAGCTGACCACTTTGCACTGCGCCGCAATAATATTCGGCCACCGGTCCCATGGCCGCCGGGTCCGTGGCCTGCACTTTGACACCCGCCGCCAGCAAGGCATCGATCAGCACCAGGCTTGGCGCTTCACGAATGTCGTCCGTGCCGGGCTTGAAGGCCAGCCCCCACAACGCAACCACCCGCCCCTGCATATAACCGCCAAAATGCTGGTGCAAGGCCTCGAACAGCAAGGTCTTCTGGGTTGCATTGCGCTGCTGAACGGCACGCAGAATCTGCGGATCGAACCCCTGCTGCTCGGCCGTTCGAATCAGTGCCCGCACATCCTTGGGGAAACACGAACCGCCATAGCCGCAACCGGCGTAGATGAAATGCGTACCGATGCGTTTATCACTGCCGATACCGCGCCGCACCTGCTCGATATCCACGCCCAGATGAGCACACAGGCCGGCCATTTCGTTGATGAAGGAAACCTTTGTCGCCAGGAAGGCATTGGCGGCGTATTTGCTGAACTCTGCGGCGCGTATGTCCATGACCAGCGCGCGCTCGCGGTTGCGCAGAAACGGCCCGTACAAACGTTGCAACAGTTGCGCGGACTCAGCCTCCGCACAGCCCAGAATCACCCGGTCCGGCCTCATGAAGTCCTCGATGGCCGCGCCTTCCTTGAGAAACTCGGGGTTGCTCGCCACCCTTGCACGAGCTGTCAGACCGCGTCGCGAAAGATGCCCGTTGATGCGCAGGGACAACGCTTCGGCAGTGCCCACCGGTACGGTTGACTTGTTGACCACCAGACAAGCCCGATTCAGGTATTGCCCCAACTGATCGGCGACTTTCAGTACCTGGGACAGGTCCGCCGCACCGTCCTCGTTGCCCGGCGTGCCCACGGCAATGAAAATGATCTCGGCCTGGCGTACGCCCTCCTCCAGGCTTGAGGTAAACCTGAGCAACCCGCTGGCCTGATGTTCCTTGAGCATGGGCTCAAGACCTGGCTCGTAAATGGGACACTCACCACGCCGCAAGGCGGCGATTCTCTGCAGGCGGGTTTCGACACACAGCACCTGATTGCCCATTTCGGCAAAGCAGGCCGCCGTTACCAGCCCCACGTATCCGGCACCGATTATGCACAGTCGCATGAGTCGCCTCTCCATTCGGATTTGCGACGATTGCAACGCAAACCGATTGCAGCACGGTGATGACATGACGACAGACACATGACAGAAGAATTATCATGGATCACATGGCGGAACGATGGCACCGGCGATCAGTCCAAGCCTCGTATTGCAAACTTCCCCCGGCCTTATCTTGAAGCGAAAAACATGATCAGAGTTCTGTCCATTATTGCTGTACTGGGCCTGACTGGCTGCGCCACCGCCTCCAACACCTACCTGAAAAATGGCAAGCAAGGCCTGAGCATCGATTGCTCGGGTGAAGCGATGTCATGGGCCAGCTGCTATGAAAAGGCCGATGCTTCCTGTGCGGGCACCGGTTACGAGATCGTCGGCACCGATGGCACGCCCCGCCCCGCCGAGAGCGAGAAAACCCTTGGCCTGGACGTGGGCAACTACAAGAGCCGTAGCGTTCTGGTGGTGTGCAAATAGAGGGCGATCAGCCTGAAATGCAGGCCTCGGCAGCGTTGCGCACATCCTTGAAACGCAAAGGCAGGTTGGAAAGACGTTCATGGACCTTGATCGTGCTGCCTCCGGAGCGATTCTCGACATAAATCACCGCTGCGGGGTCACTGCTGAAACTTTGCGCAACGATCAGGCGCAGGCCGTCACGATGAGGCTCGATGAGCGGGGGCTTGCGACTCTCGCTGATCTTGCCGGCGAAACAGTCGGCATACTGCTGAGGCGTCTTGCCGGAAATCACGTTCAGGGTTGCAGGCGAGTGCTCGATATCAGCAACGGTCGCACATCCGCTCATCGCCAAAGCCATGACTACAACGGCCAGTTTCATACAATCCCCTCCAATTTAAAGGTGCTACGACAAGCACAGGCGCAATTAGATCCCGAACGGGACACTTTTTACCAGAAAGAGCGCAATTGACGCCCAAACAACGGCAAATGGCACGCCCCGCATGCTATCGTTTTGATTTTTCAGAAAAAGCCACTGCTTTCGGAGACACCCATGAAATTCGTACACCAGCGTGAGCACTTGAACGAGGACGATCTGGTCGTCATCGAATGCTCGCAAACGTGCAATATTCGCCTGATGAACGATGCCAACTTTCGCAGCTTCAAGAACGGCGGACGCCATACCTACCACGGCGGTGCTTTCGACAAGTTCCCGGCCAAGATCGCAGCGCCCAGCACCGGTTTCTGGAATATCACCATCGATACCACCGGCCGCAAGCCGAGCGCGACTCCTGGCCGAAAACCGCAGTTCACCCACTCGATCAAGATCGTCCGCCGTTCGACCTCTCGCCTGAGCTGATGCCCAAGGAGCCAATGTGAACAACCCTGCCAGCACCACCAAGTACGCCGTCAGCTACAAACTCAATGGCGAGCGCCGCTTCGAATTCGCACAACTGCAATCGGCCTCGGTAGAAGAAGCCAGGGCTGCACTGGAAAAAATGCACGGCCAGAGCGATGACCAGATCAGCGATGTGAAAGTCAGCAAGGCTCTTTAACCGTAGCAGCCTCTTTGCGGGATCGATTGCCAGCCATCGCTCACTTCCTTTTCGCGAATGAATTCGCACACAGCCATCCTGTGGGAGCGAATTTATTCGCGAACAAGCTACCCCGCAATGCTTTCAAAACCAGCCGATGTACGCGCCTTGAGCGGGCACTCCGCACGGTGCAGGTTCAGCGCGGTATTGATGATGCCGATATGGCTGAACGCCTGGGGGAAGTTACCCAGCATGTGCTTGCCCTGGGGCTCGTATTGCTCGGCCAGCAGTCCTACGTCGTTGCACAGGCCGCACAAGCGGTCGAACAGTTCTCTGGCCTCCCGCGCACGGCCCTGCAGGACGTACACATCGGCGAGCCAGAACGAACACACCAGGAAAGTCCCTTCGGTTCCCGACAAGCCGTCGACACTGCGTTCATTGTCATAACGCAACAACAGGCCGTCCTGCATCAGGGTGCGCTCGATCCTGTCCACGGTAGCGACCACCCGGGGATCGGTGGCAGGCAGGAATCCGGTCAGGGCAATCTGTAACAGGCTGGCATCCATTTCGGTGGCGCCATAGGTCTGCACGAAACAGCCCAGTTGCTCATTGAAGCCATTGAGGCAGACATCGGCATGGATGCGATCCGCCACATCCCGATAGTGCCGCGCCAGCGCCCGGTCTTCGTCGTTGTCCGCAGCCTGGGCAATCTGCGTGGCATTGCGATCGAACGCCACCCAGGCCATGACCTTGGAATGGGTAAAGTGCCGGGGTTCGGAACGAATCTCCCAGATACCGGCATCCGGCAAATGCCAGACCGTCTCCAGAAACGGCATCACCACCTTGGAAATGGCAATGCTGCGCGGGTGTCGCGGCATGCCGCCCTTGAGGGCCTGGATCATGGCATCGGCCACTTCGCCGTAGACATCCAGCTGCATCTGGGTTGCGGCACCGTTGCCGATGCGCACCGGTTGCGATCCCTTGTAACCGCTCAGCCAGGGCAATTCATACTCCAGCAGCCGCCGCTCACCGCCCAGCCCGTACATGATCTGTATCTGGTCGGGATTACCCGCCACCGAACGCAGCAGCCAGTCACGCCATTCTGTCGCTTCCTCGAAATAGCCCAAGTTCATGAACGCCAGCAGCGTCATGGTCGCATCCCGTAGCCAGCAATAGCGGTAATCCCAATTGCGCTCACCTCCCAACTGCTCGGGCAACGAAGTCGTCACTGCGGCAACGATGCCGCCCGTAGGCTGGTAAGTCATGGCCTTGAGGGTAATCAGCGAGCGCTTGACCTGTGCCGTCCACGGCCCGACATCAGGACAGCGATCGGAAAATGCTCGCCAGAAAGCTTCGGTGCGGACCATCGCCTGCCCGGCATCGGTTTCGGGAAGTATCGGCTCGTAGGAAGGCTGGTAAGCCAGGGTAAAGACCTTGCGTTCGCCAGCAGCCACATCAAAGTCACTGCCGGTGTGGTGATCATGAGCTTGCAGGGAAACCGGGCTGCGCAGCACCAGCATTTCAGGTCCGGCAACAGCGGTCAGGGTATGAGGGTCTTTTCTCTCGACCCACGGCACCGTACTGCCGTAATCGAAACGAATGGCAAGGTCCATGCTGAACCGGACCTTCCCTTCAAGGCCGACCACGATCCGCACCACCTGATTGTCAGCCCCCATGGGCATGAAGTCGATCAGCATTGCACGGCCGCTCGCTGTCCTGAACAGGGTTTCCAGAATCAGAGTGCCGTCGCGATAGCTACGCTCGACCGATATGACCTCTTCTGCCGGTGCAATCTTCCAGCGACCATTATCACTGTCGCCCAGCAAGGCCGCGAAACAGGCAGGTGCATCGAAACGCGGAAAACACAGCCAATCCAGTGAACCATCCCGGGCAACCAGAGCGGCAGTCCGGCAATTACCCAGCAATGCGTAGTCTTCAATCAGTGCAGCCATTCGAGAATGTCCGTCCCTATCGTGAAGCCGCGCCGGGAACAGCAGACCTCAGCGCGGCAGGATATAACGGTCGATGGCCTGAGCCACACCGTCCTGAAGGTTGCTTTCGGTGACGATATAGGCTTGCCCTCGCACACTCGCATCGGCCTGACCCATGGCAATGGAGAGCCCAGCCACCTGGAACATGGCGACATCGTTGCCACCATCGCCAATGGCAGCCGTATTCACCAGTTCGACACCCAGATACTCGGCAAGCGTCATCAGGGCCGTGCCCTTGTTGGCCGCCAAAGCCGTGACATCGAGGTAATAGGATTGCGAACGCGCCGCCAGGGCCTGCCCTTCAATCAAGGGGTTGAGCCGGTTTTCCAGGGTTTCGAGCAAATCGAAGTCAGTGCTGGAGGCCACGATCTTGTCGATGCGATCCAGATACGGCTCGAAGCTGTCCACCAGCAGCGGCTCATAACCCAGCGCATGACGCTCGTGATCGACATAAGCGCTGTGAGGATCGAGCAGAAGCCATTGGTCATCGGCAAAGACCCAGACCGCGACCTCTTCAGTGGCGAACAGCTCCAGGCAAGTGCGCGCAGCCTCTGGCTCGATTCGATGGGCCGCCAGCAGGCTGCCATCGGGATGAGTGATAGTGCCGCCGTTGAAAGAGACGGTCGGCAGATCGACGCCCAATGCTTCGATGATCTGCCCCATGGCCCGTGGCGGCCGACTGCTGGCCAGGGTGAAGTGAATCCCGGCATCGCGCAGCCGCCCCACGGCCTCGACAGTAGCCGAAGTGAGGCTGTGATCGGGGAGCAGCAAGGTGCCATCGATATCGGACAACAGGAAGCGGATGAGTAACTTCGAGCGCTCAGTCATCGATCTGGCGCCACTCGCGGCCATCACGGATCAGCAGGTCTTGCGCAGCCTCAGGCCCGTCTTCACCGGCCTTGTAAAACTGCACTTCGGGCTTGTCGGCCCAGGCATCCAGAAACGGCTGCACGGCGCGCCAGCCATTCTCGATATTGTCGGCGCGCTGGAACAGCGTCTGGTCGCCCGTCAGGCAGTCGTAGATCAGGGTTTCGTAGCCGGTCGATGGCTGCATCTCGAAAAAGTCCTTGTAAGCAAAACCCAGTTCGATGTCTTCCATGTCCAGGGTCGGCCCCGGACGCTTGGCAAACAGATCGAACCAGACGCCCTCATTGGGCTGAATCTGGATTCGCAGGTAATTGGGCTTGAGCCGGTCGACCTCGGTATCCCGGAACTGGGCATAAGGCGCCGGTTTGAAGCAGATAGCGATTTCGGTATCACGGGAGCTCATGCGCTTGCCGGTGCGCAGATAGAACGGCACCCCGACCCAACGCCAGTTATCCACCAGCACCTTGAGGGCCACATAGGTTTCGGTCGTGCTGTCAGCATCAACGCGCTCTTCGTCGCGATAGCCGACAACGTCACGATCACCCGACCGGCCTTTGGTGTACTGGCCGCGCACCGAGTTACTCAGTGCCTCTTCCTTGCTCCACGGCCGAATCGCGCCGATGACCTTGGCCTTCTCGCCACGCACCGCATCGGCGCCGAACGCTGCCGGTGGTTCCATGGCGACCATGGCCAGCAACTGAAACAGGTGATTGGGCACCATGTCGCGCAATGCCCCGGTATTCTCATAAAAGCTGCCACGGGTTTCGACACCCACGGTTTCAGCTGCCGTAATCTGGATGTGGTCGATGTAGTGGTTGTTCCAGAACGACTCGAAAAAGGCGTTGGAGAAACGGGTGACCAGAATGTTCTGTACCGTTTCCTTGCCCAGATAATGGTCGATGCGATAAATCTGCTTTTCGGTCATGACCTTGAGCAGGCAGGCATTGAGCTCAACCGCACTGGCCAGATCCGAACCGAACGGTTTTTCGATCACCACCCGGCGAAAGCTGCCCTCGGCCTCCGTCAACAGGCCCGAGGAACCGAGTCGCGAAACCACTTCACTGAAGAAGCGTGGCGCCGTAGCAAGATAGAAAACGGCATTGGCCGTGCCGCTGCCCTCGATCTTGCTGGCAATGTCCTGATAGGTCGAATCGTCGAGAAAGTCGCCTTGCACATAGCTGATGCGCTTGGCCAGCTTGCCCCAGAGCTCAGGGTCCAGGGCTTCCCCACCCGCCTCGGAGACCTTGCTGGAGGCCTCCTGGCGGATGAAGTTTTCCAGCTTGAGGGCAAAGTCGGTGTCACTGATCGCATTGTGATCGACACCGACAATATGCAGCCCCTCATCCAACAGTCCGTCACGCGCCAGGTTGTAGAGCGCCGGCATCAACAAACGCTTTACCAGGTCACCGTGAGCACCGAACAGAAACAATGTCGTAGCAGGAGCAACCTCAGCCTTGTGTGCGGCCTTGCCGCGTGACAGGCCCATTACTTGGGTTCCTTGTGACCACCGAACCCGAAGCGCATGGCGGAAAGCATCTTGTCAGCGTAAGAACTGGTCTGACGCGAACGGAAGCGGGCAAACAGCGCGCTGGACAACACCGGAACCGGCACGGCCTGCTCGATGGCGGCTTCGATGGTCCAGCGGCCTTCGCCACTGTCGGCCACGGAACCGGAGAATGCATCAAGATCAGGATCAGTTGCCAGGGCATCGGCGGTCAGGTCCAGCAGCCAGGACGAAACCACGCTGCCACGACGCCAGACTTCGGCGATGTCGGCAGTGTTGAGGTCGAAACGCTGCTCGGGCGGCAGGTGCTCGGAGTTCTTCTGCTTGAGCAGATCGAAGCCCTCGGCAAAGGCCTGCATCATTCCGTACTCGATGCCGTTGTGAATCATCTTCACGAAGTGACCGGAACCGGCCGGGCCCGAGTGGATATAGCCGCGCTCGGCACGATCATCGCTGGATTTGCGGTCCCTGGTGCGCTCGATGGAGCCATAGCCCGGAGCCAGAGTGGCGAACAGCGGGTCCAGACGCTCTACGATGGCGCTTTCACCACCGATCATCATGCAATAGCCGCGTTCCAGGCCCCACACACCGCCGGAAGTGCCGACATCGATGTAGTGCAGACCTTTTTCGGTCAGCTCCTTGGCGCGACGGATGTCGTCCTTGTAGAAGGTGTTGCCGCCATCGATGATCACATCGTCGGCTTCCAGCAACTGGCTCAGCACCTGAATGGTGTCTTCGGTCGGAGCACCGGCCGGGAGCATGACCCAGACAGCACGTGGTTTTTCGAGCGCGGCGACCAGTGACGCGAGGTCGTCGGCAGCCGTCGAACCTTCGTTGGCCAGGGTATTGCGAGAGGCTTCATCGCGGTCATAGACCACAGTGCTGTGGCCATCGAGCATCAGTCGCCGTGCAATATTGCCGCCCATGCGGCCCAGTCCAACAATCCCAAGTTGCATGAAAAGGTGCTCCTCAATCTGTAAAAAGGTGCCTCACTTTCTCGGTTCCAGCACTTGATTCAGTGACACATGCTGGTTAGTCAAGAAAGCTCTGGCATCGGTTCCCCAAGGTAGGGACAGCAGCATTTACATCCGCCCGGTACTGCATTTTGGCGTTAACGCGAAAGGTTCGCGACAATTAAAAATAAAAAAGTTCCAATTTCGTGCAAAAGAAATCAAAATCGGAGCCGATAGAGAGATAAGCAGTGGCGATTCAAGGAGTGATTGTCAATGCAGAGGTCTTTCCGACGTTGAATCCGCCATTTGCGAGGTGAGCAATGGGCACTGTACTACCAGCACTTGCACCACAAACCCTGTACGTCACTATCCGTCGCGACGAACTGCGCGCCCTCAAAGAAGAGCGTGAACAATTGCTCAGCAAGGTAGCCCACTTGAGCCTGCTTCTGCAGCAAGCACAACTGGCCGGTCCTGGCACAGCCCTGCAAGCCTGACCTGCATACCCCGCCCCAACGCTCAGTGGCAAGCCTGATATCCGGCTTGCCCGCGATGAGCGTAGCTTAAAGCGTTTTCTGCCAGAACATGGCACGTCCCATTTTCGGATCCAGCTCATAGCTGCCAAATCCCTGCCTTGCATAGACGGCCTGCGCCGCCGCGTTACCTTCCAGCACTTCGAGTGTCAGCTTGCAGCAGCCACGCTGACGAGCGATTTCTTCGACCTTGGCGAGCATTTTCTGGCAGATGCCTCGGCCACGGTATTGGGCAAGCACGACCACGTCATGGATGTTGACCAGCGGGCGGCAGGCGAAAGTCGAAAAACCCTCAAAGCAGTTGATCAGTCCTACCGGCTCCCCAGCGATAAAAGCCAGCACACTGAAAGCATGAGGTCGCTTGGCCAGTTCGATTGCCAGTTGCTGACGAGTATCGACCGATAGTGACTCGCCACCGCCCATGACATCTTCGGCATAGTGATTCAAGACGAACCCAATCGCTTCGGCATGCACAGGATTGGTGTAGCTCGCTTGCAGTACCAGCACCTCTGGGGCTTCCATTTCCAACCTCTTCATTACGACAACACAGTTTGATTCCATATGGCGAGCACGCAGGAAGGCAAGCCAAAGAGGGCAGATTCTATCGCGCATCACCCCAAAATGTTCCAGCCTTAACGTAGGAAATTTCTTCAGACGCCCAAAGATAAAACGCCTGACGCACCCGGAAGAGGCATACAACCTGTTTGCTGCCGGAAAATTGCGCAAAATAATGGCATCTGTCATTGAATTCGCTCGATTCTGCACCCGCCATCAGGCTATCCGACGACCGGTCATCAGGGCTTTTTTCCCTCCAGAATCCGCACCATAAAGACGCACCCCTGCCTTTGCGGGCTCCCAAGACACGAGCGTTATCTACGCCTGACGCCCATGCCAGACATTTCGCCATAAAAAAGTCGAAACTTCTCCAAAACGGCCGGGTCATCTGCTTAGAGCGCCTATGCTATTGGCTGACCAATAAGCATTGGGCCTGCTTCCAATGCTCCATCACTGCGCAAGCTGCAAAACAGGTACTGATTTTGCGTAGTGCAATAACGCCAGCCATAGGAAATGGCTCATAAAACGCCAATGCCGTACCAACACTGTGTTGAATGGGAGAAAACGATGATTAGCGCCGCGGTCAAAACCCAGAAGGGAGAGAGTTTTAATCAGCTGGCCAACGAGCTGACTCATCTACCATCATTTGCTACAACCACTGTTCCTCAGCTCCAACTACCCACTTCAACCGCACAGCCCATGATCTCCCCGGTCAACAGACGCAAAGTGCTGTTCGTGACCTCTGAACTGGCTGATCTGGTAAAAACCGGCGGCCTGGGCGATGTATCTGCTGCCCTGCCACGGGCCATGCGTCATCTTCATGATGTGCGCGTGCTGATCCCGGGCTACCCGCAAGTGCTCAATAGTGGCAACCCGATCCACGTCATCAGCGAACTGGGAGGCTATGCCGCCCTGCCAGCCTGCAAGATCGGTCGCATGGACATGAAGGACGGTCTGGTCATTTATGTACTGATCTGCCCCGAACTGTACGAACGCGAAGGCACCCCTTACGGTGACGCCAACGGCCGCGACTGGTCCGACAACCACATCCGTTTCGCCCGCCTGGGCCTGGCAGCAGCCGATTTCGCCGCTGGCGCAGTAAAAAGCCAGTGGAGCCCGGAACTGGTCCATGCCCACGACTGGCCTGCCGGTCTGGCTCCAGCCTATATGCGCTGGCGCGGACAGACCACGCCAAGCATTTTCACCATTCACAACCTGGCTTACCAAGGCACCGTGAGTACTGCGTCGAGTCGTGAACTGGGGATTCCGGACGAAGCCTTGAGCAGCAACGGCATGGAGTTCTACGGCAAGCTGTCCTTCATCAAGGCCGGTATGGCCTACGCCAGCCATATCACGACGGTCAGCGCCACCTACGCCAAGGAAATCACCACCGCCGACTTCGGCTGCGGCCTGGAAGGCTTCCTGCAAAGCAAGGCCGACAAAGGTCAGCTCAGCGGGATCCCCAACGGCATCGACGCCAGCTGGGATGCCAGCACCGACGAGCACCTGATCTGCCATTTCGCACCCAATGAATGGCTGCGCAAGGAAATCAACGCCGACTACGTTCGCGAGCTGTTCGAGCTCGACCCGTCTACAGGTCCGCTGTTCGCCGTGGTTTCGCGGCTGGTGTACCAGAAGGGACTGGACCTGACCATTGGCGTGGCCGAGCACATCGTCAATAAGGGTGGGCAAATCGCGATCATCGGTCGTGGCGAGCCTGAGGAAGAGGAAGCCATGCGCGCCCTGGCGGCACGTTTCCCCGGCCGGATCAGTGTACGTATCGGCTTCAATGAAACCGACGCCCGCCGCATGTTCGCCGGGAGCGACTTCCTGCTGATGCCATCCCGCTACGAGCCTTGCGGCCTGAGCCAGATGTACGCCCAGCGTTTCGGTTCACTGCCGGTCGCACGCAATACCGGCGGTCTGGCGGACACGATTGAAGACGGAGTGACCGGCTTCCTCTTCGATGATTCCACCGTAGAAAGCTACACCGAAGCCCTGAATCGTGCCTTCAAGGTGTTCGCCAACACAGCACTGCTCAATGCCATGCGTTGCCGTGCCATGGCAGCGCCGTTCAACTGGCAACAGGCTGTGGAACCCTATGCGGAGCTTTATCAGGACCTGCTGAAAAAGAATGCAGGTGTTGCAACTTATTATTGAGGAGAAGGGGTTACTGGATGCCTGTGCGTACAGACGATAGCGGGCGCCACGGCGCCGTTTTGTTGAACCCCGAACACACCCGGTTCGCCATTTGGGCACCGGATGCCCAGGATGTAAGTGTCGAACTGGGTGATGGGCGATCCTTGAGCATGGAAGCACAGGAGGACGGCTGGTTTGCCGTCGAGGCCCGCTGTACAGCGGGCACTCGGTACCTCTACAGGATCGACAGGAAGCTGGAGGTGCCCGACCCGGCCTCCCGCGCCCAGGTCGATGATGTGCACTCCCGGAGCATCGTGATCGACCATCAGGCCTACCAGTGGCAACACAACCACTGGCAGGGTCGGCCTTGGCATGAAGCCGTCATCCAGGAAGTTCATGTGGGCGCACTGGGCGGCTATGCCGCAGCAGAGAGCCATCTGGCACGTCTTGCAGAGCTGGGTGTCACCGCCATCGAGCTGATGCCGCTGGCGCAGTTTCCCGGTGATCGCAACTGGGGATACGACGGCGTACTGCCTTATGCACCCCAGTCGTCCTATGGCACCCCGGACCAACTCAAGCACCTGATAGACACGGCCCACGGCCTTGGTCTGATGGTGATTCTTGATGTGGTCTACAACCATTTCGGCCCGGACGGTAATTATCTGGGCAGCTACGCCAAAAGCTTCTTTCGCAGCGATGTAAAGACGCCATGGGGCGATGCCATCGATTTTCGTCGGCCACAAGTTCGCGACTTCTTCATCGATAACGCCTTGATGTGGCTGCTCGACTACCGTTTCGACGGGCTACGACTGGATGCGGTGCATGCCATCAAGGACGACACCTTTCTGCCCGAATTTGCCCGTCGTGTACGCCAGCAGATCAGCAAGGACCGGCATGTCTGGCTGAATCTGGAAAACGAATTCAATCAGGCACAGCTGCTTCAACAAGGCTTCGATGCCCAGTGGAACGATGACGGGCACAATACGCTGCATGTCCTGCTGACCGGCGAAACCGATGCCTATTATGCGGATTTCGCCCAGGAACCGACCCGCAAGCTGGCGCGCCTGCTGAGCGAAGGTTTCGTCTATCAGGGCGAAGCGACCCAGCATGGCCACAACCGTGGCGAGCCCAGCGGGCACCTCGAACCCAGCGCCTTCGTCCTGTTTCTGCAGAATCACGACCAGATCGGCAATCGCGCCCTGGGCGAGCGACTGACTCAGCTCTGCCCTGCCCCAGCGCTCAAGGCGGCAACCGCACTGCTGTTGTTGTCCCCGATGATCCCGTTGATGTTCATGGGCGATGAATGGGGAGCCAGCGAGCCTTTTCTGTTCTTCACCAGCCACCATGGCGAACTGGCCGACGCCGTTCGCGAAGGACGACGAAAAGAGTTCGCCGCTTTCGCAGCCTTTGCCGATGAAGAACGCCGCGAGCACATCCCCGATCCCAACGATCCGCAGACCTTCATGGCCTCGCGTCCCGACTTCGAGGCCATCGAACCGCAAACCGATAAAGGCAGCGAGCACCGAAACTGGCTGCAGCTCTACAGGCAATTGCTGAGCATCCGCCATCGCGAGATCGTTCCTCGCCTGCCGGGCACACGCCCATTGGGCTGCGAAGTGCTGGGCGATGGTGCAGTCAGTGCCCGGTGGCGAATGGGCGACGGCAGTGTCCTGCGCATCGATCTGAATCTGGGCAAACACCCGGTACTGGCGCCTGAACAGAAGAGCGCTACGATTCTCTTTACCACTCAGTCACATCCGGTAGAACTTTCCCCACAGGGCACCCTCAATCCTTACATGGCCATTGTCAGCCTGACAGCAAGTGATGTTCTGGAGGAACAGGATGAGCAATGAGCAATTGGAGAGACTTGCCACTGAAGCAGGCTTGTCGGTGCACTGGGTCGATGCCAACGCTCGCCCGCAGACGGTCAGCCCTCAGGTCTTGCGCAAGGTTCTTGAAGCCCTCGGTTATCGGGCAGACAGCAGCGAAGCCATCGACGCCAGCATGCTGCAGTTGCAGACCGCCCGCCACGGTGCCAGCGCCCCGCCGCTGCTGACTGTGGATCATGGCAAGAATCTGGACCTGTCGGAGTGGTTCGAGCCCGAGACACCTTTTGTCCTGCACCTGGAAGACGGTTCGCGACTGGCCGCCAGACTCACCTCCAACGCCGAACTACCGGCCCTGGCAACCGTCGGCTATCAACAACTGGAGATAGCCGGTCAGCACCTGACCATTGCTGTCGCGCCAGACACTTGCTTCAGCATGTCCATGGCCACCGATGTCAAGACGCCTCGCACCTGGGGCCTGACGGTACAGCTGTACGGTCTGCGTCGTGAAGGTGATGGCGGATTCGGCGACACCCAGGCGCTTGAAGCCCTGGTGCGTTCGGCGGGCGAAAGAGGCGCCGATGCCCTGGCGATCAGCCCCATCCACGCCATGTTCGCCAGCGACCCGCAACGCTACAGTCCTTATTCCCCTTCCAGCCGCCTGTTCCTCAACAGTCTTTACGCTTCGCCAGGCATGATCCTTGGCGAACGGGCCTGGCGACAGGCTATTGAAGACGCCGGTGTGAGCGATGAATTCAAGCGCCTGGAAGATCTGCAATTGATCGACTGGCCTGCCGCCGCCAGTGCCAAATGGAAAGCCCTTCACGCACTCTATGAAGCGTTCAGCACCGGTGCGCATCCGCTGCATGAAGACTTCAACAGTTTCCGCCATACCGGCGGTGAAGCCCTGGAAAACCATTGCCGCTTCGAAGCCCTGCGCGCTGAAAGCCAGAACATGGGCATCAGTGACAACTGGCATGAATGGCCGGACGAGCTGAAAGAGCCGCGCAGTGAAGCCATTGCCCTGTTCGCTGCCGCCCATGGTCCGCTGATCAGCTTTCATGCCTTCGCGCAGTGGCTGATTGCGCGCAGCCTGGAACGTGCGCAGGTGGCTGCACGCAGCAGCGGCATGCGTGTCGGCCTGATCGCGGACCTGGCAGTGGGCGCGGACGGCGCCGGCAGTCAGGCCTGGAGTCGCCAGGACGAACTGCTGTCGGCGCTGACCGTTGGCGCACCACCGGATATTCTCAATCGCTCGGGACAAAGCTGGGGCATCTCGGCCTTTTCTCCCGAAGGGCTGAAGCGCAACGGCTTCCGGGCCTTCATCGAGATGCTGCGGGCCAACTTCGCCCATGCCGGCGGCCTGCGAATCGACCACGTGATGGGCCTGCAACGCCTGTGGGTCGTGCCATTGGGCTCGCCTCCCAGCGAAGGTGCCTACCTTAATTATCCCCTGGACGACATGCTGCGCCTGCTGAGCCTGGAATCCTGGCGGCACAAGGCAATCGTACTCGGAGAAGACCTGGGCACGGTCCCTGAAGGCCTGCATGAAAAACTCTCGGCCCGGGCGATTCTGGGCATGCGCGTCCTGCTGTTCGAGCAGAATAACGGCCATTTCAAGCCTATCCTCGACTGGTCGGATGAAGCACTGGCAACCACCAGCACCCACGACCTGCCAACCCTGTCAGGCTGGCTGAGCGAACTGGACATCGAGTGGCATTCGCGCCTCGGTCATCTCGACGAGCAGAGCGAGCGGCATTGGCGTGAAGAGCGCGCCCGTGAATATGACGGCCTGCGCCGCGCCCTGAGCCAGAACAACGACAACCTGCCTGCCGATACCGAGGACTTCACCCGCATCATCGATGCCGGGATCCGTTATCTGGGTCATACCCGGGCGCCGCTGGTGCTGTTGCCCATGGAAGATGCACTGGGCGTTCATGAACAGGCCAATCTGCCTGGCACCATCGACAGTCATCCAAACTGGCGGCGCCGCTTCAATGCAGAAAGCGCCGCCCTGCTCGACAATGAAGACGCTGCACGACGACTGGAATTGCTGTCCCAATCCCGGCTGCAAGCTGCGGAGCGTGACCGATGAGCATGACCCTTCAACCCTTGCGCGCCACCCAGCGCCTGCAATTCCACAAGGACTTCACCCTCGACGACGCCGTGCCATTGGTGCCCTACTTTGCCAGCCTGGGCATCAGCCATATCTACGCCTCGCCACTGCTCAAGGCACGTGCCGATTCCATGCATGGCTACGACGTGGTCGACCCGACGATCATCAACCCGCAACTGGGTGGAGAACCGGCGCTGCGCCGTCTGGTGGAAGCCCTGCGCGCCCACGGCATGGGCCTGATCCTCGATATCGTTTCCAACCACATGGCCGTCGGTGGCGCCGACAATCCCTGGTGGCTCGACCTTCTGGAATGGGGACGCGGCAGCCCTTATGCCAGCTTCTTCGATATTCAGTGGAACTCTCCCGACCCGTTGCTGGAAGGCCAGTTGCTGCTGCCTTTCCTGAGCAGCGATTATGGCGCGGTGCTACAGGCCGGTGAGATTCCGTTGCGCTTCGATGCGAAGCACGGCTCGTTTCACATCGAACACTATCAGCATCATTTTCCGGTGACACCCACCACCTACGGTCCACTGCTGCATGCCAGCGGCCACCCGCAACTGACCGAACTGGGCCAGCGCTTCGGCGCACTGAATCAATACCCCCAGGCCTACGAACGCGCCCGGCAGGCCAAGGCCGAACTGGCGGAACTGGCCAGAGTCCCGGAGATCCTTCAAGCCATCGAACAAGGGATTGCCCGGTTCGATTCAAAAGAGCAAGAAGGCTTCGAGCGTCTGCATCACTTGCTGGAGCGTCAGCATTACCGACTGGCAAGCTGGCGCACCGCTGCCGATGACATCAACTGGCGGCGCTTTTTCGACATCAATGAACTGGGCGGCCTGCGGGTCGAGCGGCCCATGGTTTTCGAGGCCACCCACGGCAAGATTTTCCAGTTGATCGAAGAAGGTCTGGTGGACGGCCTGCGTATCGACCATATCGACGGGCTCGCCGACCCTCGCGGCTATGGCCGAAAACTCCATCGCCGGGTGCAAGGGCTGCTCAAACATCGCCCTGCCCATGCGCAACTGGAACACCTGCCGATTTTCGTCGAGAAAATCCTCGGCCCCGATGAACCATTGCGCGACGACTGGAGCGTGGACGGGACCACTGGTTACGAGTTCATGAATCAGGTGTCTCTGCTCCAGCACGATCCCAAGGGTCAGGCCCCTCTGGCCGAGCTCTGGAACCGGCTGACGGAGCGCACGGCCGACTTCGATCAGGAAGTCCTGGTGGCCCGTGATCTTGTGTTGCATGGCACCCTTGCCGGAGATTTCGAGAATCTTGCCCAGGCACTGCTACAGGTGGCGCGCAGCGACCTGATGAGTCGCGACCTGACGCTGGGAGCCATTCGCCGTGCGCTGCTGGCGCTGGTGGTGAACTTCCCGATCTACCGGACCTACATCAGCGCCTGCGGGCGCTCGGCAGAAGACGATCGTTTCTTCCAGCAAGCCATGCAGGGCGCACGCACCAGCCTCAACGAAGGCGACTGGCCAGTGCTGGATTACCTGCAACGCTGGCTGGGTGGCGAACCCTGGCGCAAGCTGCCACGCGGACGCCTGCGCGATCTGCACCGCAAGGCCTGCGTACGCTTTCAGCAACTCACCTCCCCCGTGGCTGCCAAGTCCGTGGAGGACACTGCGTTCTATCGCTCGGCAGTGCTGCTGTCGCGTAACGACGTGGGCTTTCATCCCCAACACTTCAGTGCCCCGGTGGAAGCCTTCCATCAGGCCTGCCAGCAACGCCATGAGAAGTTCGCCAACAACCTGCTGGCGACCGCGACCCACGACCACAAACGTGGGGAAGATACCCGCACACGACTGGCCGTGCTCAGTGAATGTGCGGGCTGGTATGCCGAACAGGTGGAGCGCTGGCGGCAACTGGCGGTGCCACTCAAGGGTGAGGATCCGACCATCAGCGCGGGCGACGAGCTGATGCTCTATCAAGCCCTGCTGGGCAGTTGGCCGCTGGAACTGGAAGGCGAAGAAGCTCACGAAGCCTATGCCCGGCGTATGGTTCAGTGGCAGGAAAAAGCCCTGCGCGAAGCCAAACTGCAAAGCAGTTGGGGCGCACCCAATCAGGCCTACGAAAGTGCCTGCCGGGAATTCCTGCAACGCCTGCTGCTGGCACCCGAAGCCCTGGCGCTGCGCCAGTCTCTGGGCGCCACTGCCAATCGTATCGCAGCCGCCGGAGCCCTCAACAGCCTGGCGCAAACCTTGCTGCGCATGACCGTGCCAGGCGTGCCGGATCTGTATCAGGGCACCGAGTTCTGGGATTTCAGCCTCGTGGACCCGGACAACCGTCGTCCGGTGGACTACAAGGCCCGCGAACAGGCACTGGCCGAGTCTGCAAAAGCCAGCGACCTGCTGAGCGACTGGCAGGACGGCAGAGTCAAACAGGCATTGATCGCGCAGGTGCTGAATCTGCGCGCCGGACATTCGGAGCTGTTCAGTCACGGGGAGTATCTGCCCCTGAAAGTAACGGGCAGTCAGGCAGAGCATGTAGTGGCTTTCGCTCGTGTATGGGAGGGCGAGCGCGCCATCGTTGTTGTTCCACGCACAAGCAGTGAACTATTGGGCACTGCGCAAACTCCATTCATTAATGCTGCCAATTGGGGCGATACACGAATCATTCTGCCATTCGCTGATTCACATCCAGACTGGAAGGGCCTCTTTTCTGACGTCGTAGCCATAAATGACAGGGAAATACAGCTCAGTGCAGCGCTCAAGGAATTTTCTGTAAACCTGCTTATTCAAACTATGTGATACCTGGGAGTGTCGAGATGAGTGCCGACGAAAAAAGAATCCGCGAATTTGCCTATCAGATATGGGAATCGGAAGGTAAGCCTGTTGGGCATGAGCAGCGCCATTGGGAAATGGCACGCAAACTGGCAGAAGCCGAAGCTCTGGCTCCGGATAAAACCAGTGCCAGCAAAGCCAACAAGCCCAAGCTGCCCAAGGTAGACGCAGCACCGAAGACTGCGCCTTCCAAACCGGCCGCCAAGGCAGCACCTGCAGCCAAGCCGGCAGCAGCACCCAAGCCAAAACCCGCTGCAAAACCCAAGTCCACCCCCGCACAGGCAGAGCAACCGCCCAAGCCTGCGGCGAAGAAACCCCGCAAGCCACCGACAACCTGAAACCCTACAGGTCCAGTACCTGCCCACTGCCGCAGATGTCGCGCCAGATCGAGACGTGACCTGCGGCAACCCCGGCATCTCTCTTCAGCAGTATTGAAGCTGTCAGGTTTCGATAGCGGTTTCGGCTGCCTGCAAAGTCATCATCGAGTCAGGAAGGAATCATGAATACAAAGTCCAAAACCGTGAAAAGCGATACTTCGACGACTCACGAAACACCGGCCGGCTCGACCTCACGCATTCGTGAAGGACTGCCCTTCCCCCTCGGCGCCAGCTGGGACGGTCTGGGGGTCAACTTTGCGTTGTTCTCCGCCAACGCGACCAAGGTAGAACTGTGCCTGTTCGACTCCAGCGGCGAGGTGGAGCTGGAGCGTATCGAGCTGCCGGAGTACACCGATGAAATCTTTCACGGCTACCTTCCCGACGCGCATCCCGGCCTGATCTACGGCTACAGGGTCTATGGCCCTTACGACCCGAAGAATGGCCATCGCTTCAACCATAACAAACTGCTCATCGACCCCTATGCCAAACAACTGGTCGGCGAATTGAAATGGTCGGAAGCCTTGTTCGGCTACACCATCGGCCACCCGGATGGCGACCTGAGTTTCGATGAGCGTGACAGTGCACCCTTCGTGCCCAAGAGCAAAGTCATCGACCCGGCCTACACTTGGGGCCGCGACCAGCGGGTCGGCACGCCCTGGGACAAGACCATTCTCTATGAAACCCACGTACGCGGTTTCACCATGCGCCACCCTGCCGTACCGGAAGAATTGCGCGGCACCTTCTCCGGGCTGATGGTCGAGGAAGTCATCGATCACGTGCGCAAGCTGGGGGTGACTGCGGTCGAGCTGCTGCCGGTGCATGCCTTCGTCAATGACCAGCACCTGCTGCAAAAAGGCATGACCAACTACTGGGGCTACAACAGCATCGCCTTCTTCGCCCCGGACCCGCGATACCTGGCACACGGCAAGATCGCCGAGTTCAAGGAAATGATCGCCCACATGCACCATGCCGGGCTGGAGGTCATTCTCGATGTGGTCTACAACCACACCGCAGAAGGCAACGAGCTGGGGCCGACCCTGTCCATGCGCGGCATCGATAACGCCTCGTATTACCGGTTGATGCCGGACGACAAGCGCTTCTATATCAACGATTCAGGCACAGGCAACACTCTGGACCTGAGCCACCCTTGCGTTTTGCAGATGGTCACCGACTCCTTGCGCTACTGGGCGTCGGAGATGCATGTCGACGGTTTCCGTTTCGACCTGGCGACCATTCTGGGCCGCTACCACGACGGTTTCGATGAGCGCCACAGCTTCCTGGTCGCCTGTCGCCAGGACCCGGTCCTGCGTCAGGTCAAACTCATTGCCGAGCCTTGGGACTGCGGCCCCGGCGGTTATCAGGTCGGTGGCTTCCCGCCGGGCTGGATGGAATGGAACGACAAGTTCCGCGACACCGTGCGCGCTTTCTGGAAAGGCGACGACAATCAGCTTGCCGACTTTGCCGGGCGTATGACCGCCTCGGGCAACATGTTCAATCAGCGCGGACGTCGCCCTCAGGCCTCGGTGAACTTCATCACTGCCCACGACGGCTTCACCCTGCATGACCTGGTGTCCTACAACGACAAGCACAACGAAGCCAACGACGAGAACAATCAGGACGGCAGCAATAACAACCTGTCCTGGAACCACGGTGTCGAAGGCCCGACGGACAACGTTGAAATCAACCAGTTGCGCCTGCGCCAGATGCGCAACTTCTTCGCCACGCTGCTGCTGGCCCAGGGCACGCCGATGATGGTGGCCGGCGACGAATTCGCCCGCACCCAGCATGGCAACAACAATGCCTACTGCCAGGACAGCGAGATCGGCTGGGTCAACTGGGACCTGGATTCCGATGGCAAGGCGCTGCTCAAGTTCGTCAAGCGTGTGATCAAGCTTCGCCAGAGCTACCCGATCCTGCGCCGCAGTCGCTTCCTGGTGGGTGACTACAACGAGGAAATCGGGGTCAAGGATGTCACCTGGCTGGCACCGGACGGCAATGAAATGAGCGTCGAGCAATGGCATGACAGCAACGCCCGCTGCCTGGGCATGCTGATGGATGGTCGCGCCCAGGAAACCGGCATTCGTCGCCCGGGTGCCGATGCCACCCTGCTGCTGATGGTCAACGCTCACCATGAAGGTGTGGACTTCACCTTCCCGCAAGTCCCGGAAGGCACGCACTTCACCTGCCTGATCGATACCAATCAGGAGGACCTGCGCAGCAAGGAGCAATTCGACTTCGGTTCCCGCTACACCGTGACCCCACGCTCGCTGCTGCTGTTCGAGCTGCAACGTGAAGATCAGTCATGACCCAGGCACTCAAGGAGTTTCTCGACTGGCGCAGGCACGGCTATGCCGATACGCAGGCGCTGGGCGAGTGCCTGCGGGCATTGGTGAACGAAGGTCTCGATCGTCTGCCGATGCCCGCCAGTGGCAGGACCCTGGAGCGCTGGCAGGCGCTGGCGTGTGTAGCCGCTCATGATCTGGGGTTGTGCAAACTCTACGAAGGCCATACCGATGCACTGGCGATCATGCAGGAACTGGGTGCCGAGCCGCCCGGTCCCGGCACCACCTGGGGCATGTGGGCTGCAGAGCCACCGAATGCCAGGGTCAACCTCAGCGGCAAGGCCGATTCGTTGCGACTCGATGGACGCAAGGCCTGGTGTTCGGGCGCAGCAGTCTTGAGCCACGCTCTGATCACCGCCTGGGATGAGGACAATCGACAGCAACTGGTTGCCGTTGCTCTCGACCAACCCGGCATTCATATCGCGGCCGCCGGATGGCGCGCCGTCGGCATGGGAGCAACGGGCAGTATCGACGTTCAATTCGAGCATGCCAGGGTCTCGCTGGTCGGCACGCCCGGTGCGTACCTGTCACGTCCAGGCTTCTGGCAGGGAGGCATCGGCATTGCAGCTTGCTGGTATGGCGCTTCGGGCGCACTGGCGCAGCGGCTTTTATCACAGGCCGGCAAGGAAGAACCCCATGCCCTCGCCCATCTGGGTGCAGTGGATGTGGCTTTGTACAGTGCTGGCCAACTTCTCGAGGCAGCCGCTGCAAGTCTGGATCGGGCACCAGCCGAGAATGCCGAACAACTGGCCCGACGTTGCCGTGCCCATGTTGAAAACACCGCCGAACAGGTCATCCATCATGTAGGGCGTGCGCTGGGAGCAACGCCTTACTGCAAGGACGCCCATTTCGCCCGCCTGATGGCCGACCTTCCGGTCTTCCTGCGCCAGAGCCACGCCGAGAAAGACCTGGCGGTGCTCGGGCAACTGGCAGGCAAGACATTGAACAGCCCATGGGGTGCAGCCTGGTAACCATGAAGAAAAAACTGATAGCCGGTCGCGGCACCAGCCTCAAAGCCTGGAATGCCTCACAGAAACTGGCCGCAGTACCCGTCATCAGTGCCGACTTGCTGGTACCGCCCCACTCACGGGCCGTCATTGTCGCTCCTCACCCGGATGATGAAGTCCTGGGCTGCGGTGGCCTGATGTGCCAGCTGGCGCAACTGGAGCGGAGTCTGAAGCTGCTGTCAGTCACCGACGGCAGTGCCAGCCATCCCGGCTCGCAACTGTGGCCCAGCGAGCGCCTGAGTGTAATCCGTCCTCAGGAAAGCGCCGAAGCCTTGCGCCGTCTCGACCTGCCACTGCATCGCCTGCAATGGATTCGTGGCGGCTTCCCTGACGGTGCTGTCGCCATCCAGGAGGAAAAACTGGAGAAGTTCATCGAGCGCTATCTGTTGCCCACCGATGTGGTGTTCACCACCTGGGCCGAAGATGGTCACCCCGATCATGAGGCGGTCGGTCGGGCCTGCGCACGTGCCTGCGCCACGGTCGGCGCCAGCCTCAATGAAGTACCGGTCTGGGCCTGGCACTGGGCAAGTCCCGAGGATGACCGCCTGCCCTGGGATCGCGCCCGCAAGGTCTTGCTTGACCCCATGACCATTGCCCGTAAGCGTCATGCGGCCCATGCCTTTGCCAGCCAGTTGCAGGGCGACCCGGACATCGGCCTCTCGCCGATACTGCCTGCCGGGATTCTTGAACGATTGTTGCAACCCTTCGAGGTGGTTTTCATATGAGTGTCACGGAGCAGTACTTCGATGAAATTTTCCGCGACAACAACGACCCATGGGCTTTCCGGCAACGCTGGTATGAGCGCCGCAAACGCGCCCTGACCCTGGCCGCCCTGCCCCGCGAGCGATATACCGCGATTTTCGAACCCGGTTGCGCCAATGGCGAACTGAGCGCCGGACTGGCCGGGCGCTGCGACCATTTACTGTGCTGCGATACTTCGGCCCTGGCCGTGGACCTTGCCCGTGAACGCCTTGCACCTTTCCAGCACGCCCGGGTGCTGCACGCCAGGCTTCCGCAACAATGGCCAGAGGGGCAGTTCGACCTGATCGTATTCAGCGAACTGGGCTACTACCTGGATCTCGAAGACCTGCAGCGCTGGATCGACTGCGCGCTGGCCTCACTCAAGTCCGGCGGCCAGTTACTGGCCTGTCACTGGCGACCCGACATAGAAGACTGCCCCCTGAATGCCGAGCGGGTTCATGAGGTGCTGGACGAGCGCTTGAAGATGCACCGCTTGTTCAGTCATCACGAAGATGACTTTCTGCTGGACCTCTGGAGTCACGATCCAGTCTCAGTGGCCACTCGGGAAAATCTCCGTTGATAGGTATTCTGATCCCGGTACACAACGAAGAAAAACTGCTCGGAGCCTGCCTTGAAAGCCTGCTCCAGGCCAGCAGGCACCCGGGCTTGAATGGCGAGCAGGTCACCATCCTGGTGGTGCTGGACAGTTGCACCGATCATTCGGCCGATATCGCCCTGAAGCATGGCGTCATCACCCTTGATCTGGCCGCACGCAATGTCGGGCAGGCACGCGCGGCAGGCGCAGGCTATCTGCTGGAAAAAGGTGCCCGCTGGCTGGCCAGCACCGATGGCGACAGCAACGTGGCCGCCGACTGGCTGGTGGAACAACTGGCACTGGATGCCGACGCCGTCTGTGGCACCATCACACTCCCCGTGCAGGAAAATGGCCTGTCAGCCGCCGTGCAGACGCTGTTTGAGCAGCACTATCAGCATCGCGACGGGCATCGGCACATTCATGGTGCCAATCTGGGCGTGAGTGCCGCTGCCTATCTGCGGGCCGGAGGTTTTCCCTTGCTGGCCTGCCATGAGGATGTTCACCTTGTCCGCCAGCTGGAACTCAGCGGTGCCCGCATCGCCTGGAGTTGCAGACCAAGAGTCACCACCAGCACCCGCCTCGACCCACGGGCCAGAGGCGGTTTTGGCGACTACCTGAGATCGCTGGCAGAAGGCAGCAGCGAGTCGGGCCATTGATGATGGGCTGTCTGCATACCGGAACGATCCTCATCGGATGAGCCCAGCGTGCTGCTGAAAAACCGCACCGCTTCGGCACTGAGGGTGCGATGGATATCTTCGCGATCCACGCCTTCACGGTCGGTGCACAGCAGCGGCATGGTTGCCCGCTGCTCATCGCTGCACGGCGCCATGAACACGAAGTGCCCTGCACCCGCCAGCAACTTGTAATCCGAGACTTGCGGCAGTTTGCGCGCCAGCGCCTCGGCATTCTTGTCGATGGGCAGCAATTGATCGTCGTCTCCGGCATACATCAGCACCGGCACATGCACATCGCTCAGGGTGTGACGACCGAACATCAGGCTAAGGGGTGCCATGAGCATCAGCGCACCCACTCGCGGATCGGCCTGGGCATGCAGGTCATCCCGATCAGCCACCAGTTCCCCTTGAGTCTTGCAGGCATCGCGATCGTCGGGGCGCTCCACGCAGTACTGGCGCAGGCGCTTGAGGTCGGGCTGGGCTCCGGCCAGGATCAACGCGGTTTCGCCACCGGCCGAATAACCGATCACACCGACCTGACGGGAATTGAGATAAGGCGACAGCATGGGATCAAGCAAGGCTGCGCTGATGGCTTCGGAAATCTGCAGCGGGCGACCGTAAAGGTTGCTCAGGCTGCCAAGACGGCTGTGATCGCGATAGTTATCGCCGGGATGCATCACGGCCACCACCACAAAACCCTGACGGGCCAGAGACGTCGCCAGATCATGCAGTGCCAGCGGATTACCGGTGTTGCCGTGAGACAACAGCAGCAAGGGGAAACGCCCCATGGCAATCGGTGCATCTTCACCGGCTTCGACCCTGTACCCCTGCAGCACGCTCACCTGCTCTGACCCCGTGGACGGGTAGAAAGCAAAAGCCTGCATCAGTTGCGAATCCAGAGGGTCGGGAAAGCTCAGCTCATGAAAGCCTGCGCTCCACTCCTCATCTGCCTGCGCCTGCACTGAAATCAGGCCATTGAGCAGAATAACCAGCATCGCTGCACAAAGACGTACCATTTGAAGACTCATCCTTTGTAGTCCCGAACATTCCGTTTCTGCGCCGATATCGGGCTTCATGCCCCGGCCACCCGGCTCTCACAGGAAATGAGAGTCTTTAAACACTAAATAGTGCATAAGCCGGGCCAGACTATTTTATCGGACGTCTGCGTTCCGACTGAGGGCCATATTACTGCCGGACAGTTCCGCTTACCTGTAAGGAAGCTGTCAAGGTTTCGGGTTGCAGCGTATAGACAGCAAAAACCCGACAGCCCGACACAAATCCATGCGCCGGGCTGTCGGGTTCAAGAGCAAATCGTGGCGATCAGGCCGCTGCGAACAGGCTCTCTTCAATATGCTGTTGTGCGGCACTCATGGCATTGGCGCGGGGCTCTTCGCCATAAGCCAGGCCATGGGCGCGTACGAATTGCAGATCGGTCACACCGATGAAGGCGAACAAAGCCTTGAGCAGCTCTTCATGACCGACGCCCGTTGGCTGGCCGACATGCAAACCACCGGAGGTGGAAACGACGATGACTTTCTTGCCGGCGCACAGGCCTTCGGGGCCAGCCTCGCTGTAGCGGAAAGTGCGACCGGCAACGGTGATCCGGTCGATCCAGGCCTTGAGCTGGCTGGGAATGGTGAAGTTGTACATCGGTGCGCCCAGAATCAACACATCAGCAGCCAGAAACTCCTGCAAGATCGCCTCGTTTGCATCGACTTCCTGCTGTTGTGCGGCATCACGGCTTTCAGCCGGAGTGCCTGCAGCAGCCAGAGTGGCAGCCGAGAAATGGCTCAGGGCATCGCTGGCCAGGTCGCGGTAGATCACCTGGCTATCGGCATTGATGGCCTGATAAGCCTGGACAACACTACGGCTGAGCTGACGTGAAGCGGAATGGTCGCCAAGAATGCTGGAATCGATGTGCAGAATTGTCATAACGGACTTCCCTAATGAGAATCGCCATCGGGCGATCAATGGCGGTCATCCTATATGCAATTCCAATTATCAATTAGTCGGCAAAAACATGATGCTTCGTTCCACTTATAGGACAGCGAGCATCTCCCAGGTCGGCCTGTAATACCTTGAAATCCTCATCCAGCGCATCCAGCAACCCTCTGACTGCGGGCAGCAAGCCACGACGCGATGCGAATACGGCATGCACGATGCCACACTTGGGCGGGGACCCGGCGAACAGCTCCACCAGCCGACCATCCTGCAAAGCCTCCCGTACGAGAATCTCCGGAAGTTGCGCAACCCCTACTCCATGCAACGCAGCCTCGCGAATGGTTGTCAGGTCGGAACAGATCAGTTTGGGCGTGTGTCGCACCTCGGCATACTCGCCAGCCCCGGTAATCAGCACCCAGCGATGCTCGTGAGTCGATGACGGAAAATCAAGGCTGGGCATGGCCGACAGCTCTTCAAAAGTGGGCGTGGCGGACAACTGGCTGGCCAGTGCCGGATGCGCAACCAGACGCTGGGCACTGTGCCCGAGAATCTTGACCACCAGCCCGTCATCCTCCAGAGGCGGAAAGCGAACGCGCAAGGCGATATCGATGTTTTCGGTCAAGGGATCGACGCGCCGATTGGAGCTTTCGACATGCACCTGAACCTTGGGATGGGCCACCATGAAACGGGCAATGGTTTCACTGACGCCCATGGCTGCCAGCCCCGGCGGGCAACTGATGCTCACTCGCCCTTGAGGCTCGGCCCTGGAACGGGCGATGGCTTCTTCGGCAGCCTCGGCCTCGACCATCATCGCGACACAGTGGCCGTAGTAATCACGGCCGCTTTCGGTGACGGCAAACTTGCGTGTGGAGCGCTGAATCAGCCTGACCCCAAGGCGCTCTTCAAGCCCTGCCACCCGGCGACTGAGCTTGGACTTGGGAATACCCAGCTTGCGACTGGCCGCCGCAAATCCCTGGCACTCGACCACCTGAACGAAATAGAACAGATCATTGAGATCAAACACCGCGCCACCCTCGCATTCTGAGTGGCGATTATGGCAGCGCTACGGGGGTGGGGACAGCGTGAGTCATTCGCCAGTCAGAAATGCCAGCACGGGCTGCATGAACAATTCCCCTGCCTCGACGTTCGACAGATGCGCCGCATGCAGCTCGATCATCTGTGCGCCCTGAATACGCTCGATCATGAAGCGCCCGTCTGCCGGTGTGGTCACGGCATCCTGAGTGCCGCACACCACCAGAACCGGCAGGCCGATGGAGGCAATCAGGTCACGGAAATCGGCATCGCGCACAGCGGCGCAGTTGGCGGCATAACCCTGGGGCGAGGTCTGCGCCAGCATGCCAACGATGCTTTCGACTTTTTCAGGCTCGGCCACAGCGAACTCAGGCGTGAACCAGCGCGCAATCGAGGCATCCCGCAGCGCGATCATGGCGTTCTTGCCATCGCGCAGTACGGTCTCGATGCGTGGATTCCACACCTCAGGCGTGCCGATCTTCGATGCGGTGTTGCACAGCACCACACGCTCAAGACGCTCGGGCGCATTGATCGCCAGCCATTGACCGATCAGCCCGCCCATGGACAGACCGCAGAAAGACACCTTGTCGATATGCAGCGCATCCAGCAACGCCAGCACATCACGACCATTGCGTTCGATACTGTAAGGGCCTTCGCTGACCAGAGAGCGGCCATGGCCGCGAGTGTCGTAACGCAGTACGCGAAAATGCCGGGTGAATGCCGGCATCTGCGCATCCCACATGTGCAGATCGGTGCCCAGTGAGTTGGACAACACCAGCACGGGCGCATCGGTCGGGCCTTCCAGCAGATAATTGAGTTCACCTTCAGAGAGTTGCACAGTAGACATTTCAGGCTCCCGACAAGACAAAAGATGCACAGTAGACACAGCCGCACGGGCAGACAATCCACTCGGGGATTATTCGTGCGACTATCGAACAATTTAGAAATGGAGGCTGCCCGAACCATGCAAACCGAAGATATCGCCCGTTTCTGCCTGAGCCTGCCCGGAGCCCGTGAAGACTACAAATGGGGTGGCGTACGCGTGTTCTCCATTGCCGAGAAAAAGATGTTCGCGGTGATGGACCTTGCAGGCCAGGGCTTGTCGTTCAAGGTCAATCCGGATCTGTTCCTGGGCTATGTGGATCGCCCGGGGATTCGCCCGGCACCTTATCTGGCGCGGGCCCACTGGATCAGTGTCCAGCAGCCCCATGCCTTGAGCGATGAAGAAATCAGGGACTTGCTGACCCGCTCCCATCAACTGGTGGTCAGCAAGCTACCGAAGCGCCTGCAAGTGGCGCTCAAGCTGTGAAAACCAGGGTTTGAACCAGCCACTGTCGAGAAACAGCTGATCGATCCAGAACAACTGATGCCCCAGCACGATCAGCCAGAACACCAGCTGGAAAGACACTTTGCGCGTCTTGTGCCGGAACACCTGTTGGCCCAGCAAAGCACCGGGCCAGCCACCCAACAGTTCAGTCAGGTGCAGAACGTTTTCGGGAGTACGCCAGCCGCCATTACCGGCCTGACGTTTGTCATGCCGGTAAATCAGGAATGCCAGCAGACTCACGAGCACATAAGCTGCAAGCACAATTGGCATGCCTGACTTGAACCAGGACATGCCTGCGCCATAGGCAGGCATCACACACAACAGCGCAAGGATGCACACCTTGAGATTCAGGTTCTGAACCGGAGCACCGCCCCGGTTCGGTCTCTGAGTCGAAGAGCGCTGCCGTGGCAAGGTCATCCCTTGGCCGCAGCCCAGTCGATCCAGCCAAACTGCCAGGTGGCAAGGATCAGCAGGCCAAAGACGATGCGATACCAGGCAAACACGGCATAGCTGTGGGTGGCGATGAACTTGAGCAGGCCACGCACGGCAATCATGGCGAAGATGAACGAGACAACGAAACCTACCGCGAACACTGCAAAGTCTTCGGGGCGGAACAGCTCACGGTACTTGTAGCCCGAATACACGGCAGCACCGACCATGGTCGGCATGGCCAGGAAGAACGAGAACTCGGTCGCAGCCTTGCGCGAGAGGCCGAACAGCAGGCCACCGATGATGGTCGAGCCCGAGCGCGAAGTCCCCGGAATCATTGCCAGACACTGGGCGCAGCCCACTTTCAAGGCATCGACCCAAGTCATGTCGTCAACTGTTTCGGCACGTACCACATGCTGGCGACGCTCGGCCCAGAGCATGATCACGCCGCCAATCACCAGAGCGGTCGCGACGGTGATGGGGTTGAACAGGTAGTGGTGAATCAGGTCCGCAAAAATCACCCCCAACACCACGGCCGGCAGGAAAGCGATCAGCAGGTTGATGGTGAAACGCTGCGCCTGTTGCTGTTTGGGCAAGCCAACGACCACGTCGATGATCTTGCGCCGAAACTCCCAGACCACGGCCAGAATGGCACCGAGCTGGATGATGATATTGAACGCCATGGCCCGTTCGCCACCAAAGCCGATCAAGTCGGCGACGATGATCTGATGCCCCGTACTGGAAATCGGCAGAAATTCCGTCAGCCCCTCGACAATACCCAATATCAACGCCTGAGCGGCGGTCCAAAGATCCATCATTCCCCCATAAAGCGCTGCCAGTGGCTCGCTCATTCGTGTTGTTTTGCAAAAAGGTTGTAACTATGGGCACCCGAACCTGAACAATTCTTGAAGAGGATGCGTAAAAGCGCCGAGATGCTAGCAGACCTGCGCAGGTAAAGCCTCACGCGACTTGTCGATGAGTCTCCCGGTCTTGCACAGAAGCGCTTACAATCGCGCGCCCACTCATCTCGACCACTCTCAGGGAGCCGCCATGTCCGGACTTGAACTCTTCGCTGCCGCCCTCGGCGTGATAGCAGTCTGGCTTACAGTGAAGCAGAACCCCTGGTGCTGGCCAATCGGTCTGGTGATGGTGGTGATCTATATCTGGATCTTCTTCGACGTAAAGCTCTACTCGGACATGCTGCTGCAAGTGATCTACGCCGGCCTGCAGGTGTATGGCTGGCTGCAATGGACCCGCCACGGCAATGGCCTGCCGGTGCGGGCAGTCACGGTTCTGCCGGGCGTTCCGGTCATGAGCGGCCTGGCAATCGGCGCGCTGATCAGCCTGGTGCTCGGTGCATTCATGGCTCACCTGACCGATGCTGCCCAGCCCTGGCTCGATGCCGCGCTGACCGGTTTCAGCCTTGTGGCTCAGGTGTGGATGGCGCAAAAGCGGCTCCAGTGCTGGCCCTTGTGGATCGTGCTGGATGTCATCTTCGTCGGCCTGTTCATCTACAAAGGGTTGTACCTGACTGCGGCGCTGTATGGGCTCTTTACCCTGCTGGCCGTGCAAGGCTGGCGTGAATGGCGCAACGATCTGGCGCTGGCGCGATGAAAGTACTGGTTCTGGCAGGCCCCGAATCCAGCGGCAAAAGCTGGTTGTCCGGCGAAATCCACAAACGTTTCGGCGGTCTGGTGGTGGGCGAGTACGTGCGCCACTTCATCGAGCAACAAGGCCGTGACACCGTCTACAGCGATATTCCCGACATTGCCCGGGGCCAACTGGCCTGGGAGGACGCGGCCCGCGCTACCGCCCCGCCGCTGCTGATCCTCGACACTCATCTGCTGAGCAATATGCTCTGGAGCAAGACCCTGTTCGGCGATTGCCCGCAGTGGATCGAGCAGCAATTGCTCAACAGGCACTATGACCTGCATCTGCTGCTTTCTCCCGAGGGCGTCGACTGGATCAGTGACGGACAGCGCTGCCAGCCGCAACTGAGCGAGCGGCAGGCATTCTTCGAGGACAGTCGACAATGGCTGGAGCGCCATGGACAGAACTATCAGGTTATCGGAGGTAACTGGGAGGCACGCCGCGAACAGGCACTGGAGGCCGTCACGCAGCTACTGGCTGACTCAGCGGATTTGATGCTTGTGCAACAGTCGGTAGAAAGTCGGCCGCGAAATACCTAAAACCTTGGCCGCAACGCTGAGGTTGTCACTGTGGCGAGTCAATACATCGCACAACGCCTGACGCTCGGCCCGTGACTTGTAGTCATCCAGCGTCCCCATGCTGCTGGCAATGTCTTCTTCACCGAGCAGCCCCAGATCCGCCGCTTCGATCTGCCGCCCTTCGGCCAGCACCAACCCGCGCCGCACCCGATTGGCCAGTTCCCGCACATTGCCGGGCCAGTCATGCTTGCCCATGGCAATCAGCGCGTCCTGACTGAAGTTGCGGGCGCGTCGACCGGTTTCCTGGCTATAGAAATGCGCAAAATGGTTGGCCAGCATGGCCAGATCTCCGTGCCGCTCCCGCAGTGGTGCGGTGCCGACCTGCAGGACATTGAGGCGATAGTACAGATCTTCTCGAAATCGCTTCTTGCGAATGGCTGTTTCAAGGTCCACATGGGTCGCGGCCAGTACCCGGACATCCACGGGGATGGCCTCGTTGCCGCCGAAGCGCTCGATATGCCGGTCCTGTAACAGGCGCAACAGATGGGCCTGGGTTTCCAGTGGCAGATCACCGATATCGTCCAGAAACAGCGTCCCGCCGTTGGCCGCCTCGATGCGACCGATCTTGCGCTCGAGAGCACCATTGAAGGCACCCTTCTCATAGCCGAACAGTTCGGTGTGCAACAGATGCTCGGCAATGGCCCCGCAATTGACCGCAACGAAGGGCTTGTTACGGCGCTGCGACTGCATATGCAGGGTACGCGCCACCAGTTCCTTGCCTGTGCCCCGTTCGCCGCGGATCAATACCGGCGACTCGGTAGGTGCCAGCTTGCCCAGCAGCCGACGCAGCTCCCGGATAGGACGACTCTCGCCCAGCATCTCGTGATCGCCGCTGGACACCTGGTTAGCACCCTGCGCACGCAGACGCGCCATGCCATAAGCCCGCCCGAGAGTGACCTGCATGCGAGCCACATCGAAAGGCAGGGTATGGAAATCGAAGAACCATTCGCAGACAAAATCACCGATTTTCTCGCGCCGCAAATCATTGGGTGCAAGCACGGCGATCCATTGTGTGTTGCTGCGGGTAATCAGCTCCTTGACCGCTTCGGGGTGCTCGAAATGCTCAGGCATGAGACGAATCAGACCGACATCGCAACGCTGGTTAAGCGCCGCTTCCAGCGTATTGCTGTCCACCGCCCACCCGGCAGCCTGCAAGACAGGGATCAACTGATGACAATCGTCACTGGGGTCAACAATCAATAAACGTCGTGTTTGGGCCGCTTCATGCATAGTAGATTCCCTTGGCGCCCGACATGGAGTGGAGTTATTAAAATCTTTTTATAAACAGTAAGTTGACGAGCCCGAATGTTACGTTAGCAAATATTTGACACACCCTTGTACCGTTTAAATATATCGGTCATAACGAAAAGTAATTAAACAGGTTGTAACGTTTTTACAGTCAGAAAATTCTGCCGGTCATTGAACCGAACACCGTAAAAGTTGCCTCAGATCAAGCCGAATACGGCACGGATGTAAAAAAATTGAAAATATCCGGCAAGCGGTGTGACTCACCCCACCCTGTTCGGCATCAACACAGGTAACCAGCCGAACGGTAAAGCCCGCCGACGTGCCTGGACTGATATGGGCATTTTGAGGAATTGAAAATGAACGCCCCACTGCGCTTCAACGATGCACTTCTGATCGCTGGAAACGCTTTTGCACCTTTCCAGTGTGTTGCCTGGGCAGCCCAGGCCGGAAGCGGAGAACTGAGCCTTACAGTGATCGATCGCACCTGCGCACTTATCGGTCGTAAACAGATCCCGAGCAGCGCTTACTCCGACCCTGCACAACTTGCCAGTGTTCTGAAAGAAGCTCGCGAAGAAATCAGCAATGAAGGTTACAGCCTTCAGCCGTGGACCATGCCGGCCTGATCCTTTATCGCGAATAAATTCGCTCCAACAGGATTTGTGGGAGCGAATTTATTCGCGAAGCTCTTCAAGATGCCGGTAACCGGCTCCCAGCCTTAGCGCCAGTTCCCGCGCCCGGCCAAGCCGGATAGGCCCTTTCTCTATATCGATCAGCAGACTCTCGCAGTCGAACCCTGAACACGGAGGCATATCCTTGACCCGGCCATCGGTGAGGATCAGCACACGCAAATGTTCAGCGGGATAACGCTGGTGTCGCATTTTCAACCAGTCTTTTGCCTGCTCGATGGCTGCGAACAGCGGCGTTCCGCCCCCCGCACCCAACGCATCCAGCCATGGCCGTAATGCCGCCGAAGCCTTGAGGCCTTGATGTTTCCACCGGGGAACATTGCCACTGGCAGTCAGCAGCGCCAGTCTGGCACGACGGCGATAGGCCTCGTCGAAGACCTGAGCCAGCACGCCCTTGGCCTGACTCAATGCCTGATGACGACGTGTCGAGGCCGAGGCATCGACAATCACCAGCAACAACTCGGTCGGCCGACTGCTGCGAGGCTGGCGTACCAGGTCGCGGCGGCTTTGTGGACGACCGCGCAACAGCGTCGGCAGCCAGGCAATCGCACCATCGATGCCTGAACGCGCCGCACCATGACGCCCGGAAGTCAGCCTGCCAGGACGGGGACTGGCATCCGCCCCCTTTGCCGAACGAGGGCGGATGCCTAGGGCTTTTTTGGCCAGCTCGGCACTTCGCGGCGCGCACCGGTGGGCACAGGCCGGGCAGGCAATTCACCCCAACTGCCCTGCCCGTTCTGAGGTTGAGGTTCCTGTGGTGTGGCCTGGCCGGGCGCTGGCGGTTCGGGATTCTGTGCCGAGGACGCTGGATCGCGACGCCGATGACGCAAGGCAAACTCGGCCACCGCGTCGATATCCTGCTCTTCGATCACACCCACGCCACGCCATGCAGCATGGGCTCGCGCAGCACGCAGCCAGACCAGATCGGCACGCATGCCATCGACGCCCGCCGCAAAACAGCGCTCCGTCACAAGACCCAGCGAACGATCATCAAGCTCGATGGCAGGCAACAGCGCACGGGCCTGCTCGCAACGTTGCTGCAAAGCCTGCTGCTGATCTTGCCACGCCAGACAAAAAGCCTGAGGGTCGGCATCGAAATCCAGACGACGGCGGATGATCTGGCTGCGCTCGGTCGGCAACGTCTGCCCACTCAGGGCCACATTCAAACCGAAACGGTCCAGCAGTTGCGGACGCAACTCGCCCTCTTCAGGGTTCATGGTGCCGATCAGCACGAAGCGCGCCGCGTGACGGTGGGAAATGCCATCGCGCTCCACCAGATTGGTGCCACTGGCGGCGACATCCAGCAACAGGTCCACCAGATGATCAGCCAGCAGGTTGACCTCATCCACATACAGCACGCCACCGTCTGCCTTGGCCAGAACGCCGGGGGAAAACTGCGCACGACCTTCGGACAGCGCCGCATCCAGATCCAGAGTGCCGACCAGCCGCTCTTCAGTGGCACCCAACGGCAAGGTGACAAACTGACCGCTGGCCAGCAAGTCCGCCAGCCCACGGGCCAGGGTCGACTTGGCCATGCCACGCGGCCCTTCGATCAGCACACCGCCGATTTTCGGGTCGATGGCCGTCAGGCACAGCGCCAGTTTCAAGTCATCGGCGCCGACCACTGCTGCCAGGGGAAAATGCGGGGTATCGGTCATGCTTGTCATCAGCTCTCTTCTATATCCAGCAACAGGTCTTCCAGCGCTTCACGATAGTCACCCGGCTCCTGCCAGAGGCCGCGCTGCTGGGCTTCGAGCATACGCTCGGTCATGTCGCGCAGGGCATCGGGGTTGTGCTCGCGAATGAAGTCGCGGGTCGACGGATCAAGCAGGTAGGCATCGGCCAGCAATGCATATTGGTGGTCGTCGATCAGTTCAGTGGTGGCGTCGAACGCAAACAGAAAGTCCACGGTCGCAGCCATTTCGAACGCACCTTTGTAGCCATGACGCTTGACGCCTTCGATCCATTTCGGATTGGCCGCACGACTGCGGACCACACGGTTCAGCTCTTCCTTCAGGGTACGAATCCTGGGCAGATCCGGCTGGCTGTTGTCGCCATGGTAACTGGCGGTTTTCTGGCCGCTCAGGCTTTCGGCGGCAGCGAGCATGCCACCCTGAAACTGGTAGTAATCGTTGGAATCCAGCAGGTCATGCTCGCGGTTATCCTGGTTCTGCACCACGGCCTGAACCCGGGACAGGCGCTGTGCGAAGTTCTGCCGGGCAGGCGTGCCTTCATCAGCCGCGCCGTAGGCATAACCACCCCAGTTCAGATAGACCTCGGCCAGATCCTCACGGCTCTGCCACAGACGTCCATCGATGGCACCCTGCACACCCGCGCCATAAGCACCGGGCTTGGCGCCGAAAATGCGCCAGCCCGCCTGACGCGCCGCTTCGTCTTCACTCAGGCCGGCCTCCTGAAAGCTGCGGCGCTCTTCACGGACACGGGCCGCCAGCGGATTCTGATCGTCCGGTTCATCCAGAGCGGCAACGGCCTGTACTGCGGCATCGAACAGACGGATCAGGTTGGCAAAGGCATCACGGAAGAACCCGGATACACGCAAGGTCACGTCAACACGGGGGCGATCCAGCAGGCTCAGGGGCAGAATCTCGAAGTCATCGACCCGCTGGCTACCGGTCGCCCAGACCGGACGCACGCCCATCAAGGCCATGGCCTGGGCGATATCGTCGCCACCGGTGCGCATGGTGGCCGTGCCCCAGACCGACAGGCCGAGCTGGCGCAAGTGGTCGCCATGATCCTGAAGATGGCGCTCCAGCAAAAGATTGGCCGAGTGAAAACCGATTCGCCAGGCCGTAGTGGTCGGCAGGTTGCGCACATCCACGGTAAAGAAGTTGCGGCCCGTGGGCAGCACGTCCAGCCGCCCGCGACTCGGCGCACCGCTCGGCCCGGCAGGTACGAAACGACCATTCAGGGCATCCAGCAGACCGCGCATCTCTTCGGGACCGCAGGCATCCAGACGCGGAGCGACCACCTCGCGAAGGCTTTCCAGAACCAGCACCAGTTCAGGATGATCCGGCAGATCGTCGATCGCCTCTGCCTCAACGATGCGTTCGATCAGAATCGCGGCATACAGCTCAAGCCGCTCCCGGGTATCGCCCGTGGTGCGCCATGGGTCGCCACTCACTGCCAGCAAGACGGACGGACGCGGACCGTTCCAGGGCTCGGCCAGCTCGCAATCCAGCGGGTCAAAGTCCAGCGCCAGAGCCTTGGCAAGCACCCGAAGCAAACTCGACTGCGCGCCACGGCCATCGCCACGGGGAATGCGCAGCAGTGCCAGTAGCGTGTCGATACGCAGACGGCCTTGCGGGGATTGACCAAAGACATGCAGGCCATCGCGGATCTGCGACTCCTTCAAGTCACACAGATAGGTGTCCAGACGCGGCAGCCAGATGGCGGCATCGGCGTCGCTGTCGATGGATTCGTCCAGCGCCAGCTCCCGGTCGATGCGGGTTTCGCGCACCAGCTTGAGAATGTCCCGTTGCAGTTCCTGCGCCCGGCGCGGGTCCAGCAGTTGCGCCTCGTAGTATTCGTCGGCCAGCAGCTCCAGATTGCGAAGCGGGCCGTAGGTTTCGGCGCGAGTCAGGGGCGGCATCAGGTGATCGATGATGACCGCCTGGGTGCGGCGCTTGGCCTGGGCACCCTCGCCCGGATCGTTGACGATAAACGGGTAGATATTCGGCATCGCGCCCAGCACTGCATCGGGCCAGCAGTCTTGAGAAAGACCGACGCCCTTGCCCGGCAGCCACTCCAGGTTGCCATGCTTGCCCACATGCAGCACCGCATGGGCGCCATACGCCTTGCGCAGCCAGAAGTAGAACGCGAGATAACCGTGAGGCGGCACCAGATCGGGGTCGTGATAGACCGCACTGGGGTCTACCTGATAACCACGGGCAGGCTGAATGCCGACAAAGGTCAGGCCAAAGCGGATACCGGCAATCATCATCCGCCCGCTGCGGAACATCGGGTCGTTCTGTGGCGCACCCCAGCGGGCATTCACCGCATCGCGGCTGGCCTGGGGCAAGTCATCGAAGGCATCAAGGTACTCGTCCAGCGCCATGCTTTGCTGGCAAGGGCGCAGGTCGATGCTCTCCAGATCGTTGGTGACGCCGCCCAGCAGTTGCTGAATCAGCGCAGTGCCGCTTTCAGGCAACAGCGCCAGCGGATAGCCCTCGCTCTGCATGGCGCGCAGGATATTCAGCGCCGCCGCAGGCGTGTCGAGCCCTACCCCGTTGCCGATCCGGCCATCGCGGGTCGGGTAGTTGGCCAGAATCAGCGCTACCCGCTTGCTGGCATTGGGCAGTCGCGCCAGTTCGATCCAGCGTCGTGCCAGTTGCGCGACGAAGTCCATGCGCTCGGGATGGGCGCGATAGCACACCACGTCCGACTGGCTGCGCTCGCTGCGCCAGGCCAGGTCCTTGAAACTGATGGGCCGGCTGATGATGCGCCCGTCCAGTTCCGGCAAGGCAATGTGCATCGCCAGATCCCGCGCCCCGAGGCCTTGCTCGCTGGCCTGCCAGGCGGGCTGGTTGTCCTGGGCGCAGATGGCCTGGATCACCGGCACATTGCGACGAAACGGTCGCAGATGCGGCGCTTCGGGGCTGGACTGGGCAAAGCCCGTGGTATTGAGGATCAGCTCGGCTTCGACTTCATCCAGCCAGTCCTCGACCATGGTCAGGCAACCCGACTCCTTGAGACTCGCCAGCGCAATCGGCAAGGGATTGAGCCCTTGAGCCTGCAAGCGCTCGCAGAACACATCGATGAAACCGGTGTTGGCTGCCTGCAAGTGGGAGCGGTAGAACAGCAACGCGACCACCGGATGCCCCGGTGTCCAGTCTGCCTGCCAGTCCGGCAGCGTGGCCGTCGCCTTGCGCGGGTGATAGATGGCCGTGCGTGGCAGTGGCTGGGGCTCAGCCCATGAGTAATCGCGCTCAAGCCAGCTGCTGGCCATGCAACGATAAAGGTCCAGCGCATTCTGCAAGCCGCCCTGACGCAGGAACTGCCAGAGTCGGTCGCGCTCCTCGGCAGGCACGGTGCTCAGGTCGCTCAGCTCCGGATCGGGACGATCATCCCCCGGCACCAGAATCACCTGCACGCCACGGGCTGCCAGCTCCATCAAGCGCTCGACGCCATAGCGCCAGTAGCCAATACCGCCATGCAGGGAAATCAGAATGACCCTGGCGTGGCGCAACACCTCATCGACGTACAAGTCCACCGAGGCGTGATTCTGCACCTGCATCGGGTTGGCCAGACGCAGGCTCGGGTAGTCATCGGGCAGTTGCTGCGCGGCTTCGGCCAGCAGGGCCAGGCTCGAATCGCCGCTGCAGAGAATCACCAGCTCGGCCGGAGTCTGCCCCAGGTCGGCAATGCTGTCGTCGGGTACGAAACCGCCCGGCTGGGTTCTCAGTAAATGCATGAATCAGCCGGCAGTCGCAGCATTGAGCTTCGCTTCCAGAGCAACATAAACTTCACGCTCTAGCTCATCGTAGAGTTGTTTTTCCAACGCTACAGCATCCAGCTCCTGGCCGATCAATACCAAGTGGGTGGCACGTTCTTCATCAGCCTTCCATGCACGATCAAAGTGCTTGTCGAAACGGGTCCCTACACCCTGAATCAAGAGACGCATCGGTTTACCGGGGATGGCGGCAAAACCCTTGACCCGCAGGATACCGTGCTGGACCACCATACGGTTCAGCACGTTCATGAGAAAAGCCTCTTCGGCTGGGGGCAGCTTGATAGAGATCGAATCAAAAACATCATGATCGTGGTCGTCATGATCCTCATCGTCGTGATGGTCATGGTGAGTCTTGCGACCGTCGATATGCAGCTCCGACTCGGCCCCCACGCCCAGCAGTACATTGATTGGCAGACGACCATTGCTGGCCTCGATGACCTTGACCGCGGGCGGCAGCTCTTCGGCGACTTCGGCGCGTACAGCAGCCAGACCTTCGGCGTCGATCATGTCGGCCTTGTTCAGAATCACCAGATCGGCACTGGCCAACTGGTCAGCGAACAGTTCATGCAGCGGGGATTCGTGGTCCAGGTTCGGATCGAGTTTGCGCTGGGCATCCACCTGATCCGGGAAGGCGGCAAAAGTACCGGCTGCAACGGCCGGGCTGTCTACCACCGTGATAACGGCATCGACGGTGCAGGCATTGCGGATTTCCGGCCACTGGAACGCCTGGACCAGAGGTTTCGGCAGTGCCAGGCCCGAGGTTTCAATGAGGATATGGTCCAGATCAGCGCGACGCGCCACCAGTTCACGCATCACCGGGAAGAACTCTTCCTGCACCGTGCAGCACAGGCAGCCGTTGGCCAGCTCATAGACGCGACCGTTGGCTTCTTCTTCGGTACAGCCGATGGTGCACTGCTTGAGGATTTCGCCGTCGATTCCCAGCTCGCCGAACTCATTGACGATCACTGCGATGCGACGCCCTTCGGCGTTATCGAGCATGTGCCGCAACAGGGTGGTCTTGCCCGAGCCCAGGAAGCCGGTAACGATGGTGACGGGAAGTTTGGCCAGTGTTTTCATCGGATGCCCTTTGGCAATACGGCGGGCAAGCAGGACGAGAACCGTGCGCTGCGCACGGATCGATTCGCCACCGGATCACCCCGCCCGGTTGTAGTGAGAATTCGTGGGCCTGTGGCCCGGTTCGAGGCAGGTCTCCTGGCTTACGGCGGCGTGTCGGCAGGACAGGCATTCATCGCGCCTTCCCGCTCGCGCAGTGGCCATGCAATGAAATCACCGTTTACAGTTGCGGGGGCAGCTGCGGCTTGGACCGCATTCCCGTCTTAGCCCGACCTTTTGCACAAGGTCGAGAACCTCAAGTGCGCAAGGCTACGCAGAGGTCGAAGGCAGGTCAATCGTTCAGATTGACGTTCACGGGCCGCCATGCTCTCCTACACGACTTGTTACGGGTGCCCCTCACGGGGTGAAACGGGAAACCGGTGCGCTCATTTGTCCATGAGTCAGTCCGGTGCTGCCCCCGCAACGGTAAGCGAGAGAGGATCAGAACCACTGTGCCACGGCATGGGAAGGTGATCCTGAAGGCGTCGAGGCACAATATCGACACCCCTCGCGAGCCCGGAGACCGGCCCGATACTGACTCAATGACACACCCGCGGTGGGCGGGCGCAGTTGAAGCCTTCTGACGTCCGTCAGCAGGTTCCTGTGCGCATGCCTGCCTGTCGAAACCAGAGGGAAGCGCCATGTCCACCATCAGCAGCAGCCAGTCGAACACCACCACGTCCACCCAGGCCCAGCGCCTGACAGCCGCCATCAGCGCTGCGATTCTTGGCGCCTGCCTGGTGTACTTCGCCGGTTTCTCGCACATCGCCGCCGTTCACAACGCTGCTCACGACACCCGCCACAGCGCCGCCTTCCCTTGCCATTGAGACCTGACGCCATGTTCAAGCGAATCATTCAGACGGCAGGTTTCAGCGGTCTGCTAGCGGCATTGCTGCTGACCCTGCTGCAAAGCTTCTGGGTCTCGCCCCTGATTCTTCAGGCCGAAACCTTCGAAAAGGCACCCGCCGAGCACGTGCATGAACATGACCACGCCGATGCTTCCGCCGCAGGGCACAGCCACGACGAAGAAGCCTGGGAGCCGGAAGACGGCTGGCAGCGCATTCTCTCCACGACCGGCGGCAATCTGGTGGTCGCGGTGGGTTTTGCCTTGATGCTGGTGGCGCTCTACACGCTGCGCGCACCGGGCCGCACCTCTCAGGGCGCATTATGGGGGCTGGCCGGTTTTGCGGTCTTCGTCCTGGCGCCGACACTGGGCCTGCCGCCTGAACTGCCGGGTACTGCGGCTGCCGACCTGAACCTGCGCCAGTACTGGTGGATCGGAACGGCGGCCTCCACGGCTGCCGGTCTGGCCTTGATCGCCTTCGGCCAGAACGGGCTGCTCAAGGTGCTGGGCGCGGCCATTGTGGTTGTGCCGCATCTGATTGGCGCGCCACAGCCATTGACTCATGAGAGCCTGGCTCCCGAAGCGCTGGAATCGCAGTTCATCCTGGCTTCGCTGCTGACCAATGCGTTGTTCTGGGTCGCTCTGGGCCTGATCAGCGCCTGGCTGTTCCGTCGCAGCAATGCCGACCTGCACGCCTGATCACGGCACCGGGCAATCCGGCCCTGCCCTTGTGGCAGGCCTGGGTTGCCAGCGCGGCTGCCCGGCCGCGAGCCTGCTGGAGCTCATCGAAAGCAGCCTGAAAGCCCATGGCCTGGAAATCGGCGCCATCACTGCCCTCGCCTCCATCGACCTCAAGCAGGACGAACCGGGCTTGCTGGAATTGGCCGAACAACTGTCCGTGCCGCTGATCTTCTTCAGCGCGTCGCAAATGGCAGAATACGAACCGCAACTGACCCACCGCTCGCCAACGGCCTTCCAGCACACGGGCTGCCACGGGGTTGCCGAAAGCGCAGCGCTGGCACTGGCCAGCCAATTGGGCAAAAGCCCGGCAACACTGGTGATCGCACGCCAGAAGAACGCCCGGGCAACCTTTGCCTTGGCGAGCCGTGTCGATAATACGCGGCTCATTAATACCGTTTGATTCAGGAGATTTCATTGACCGTCTTTTTCATCGGCGCAGGCCCTGGCGATCCGGACCTGATCACCGTCAAGGGGCAGCGACTGATCCATTACTGCCCGGTCATCATTTATGCCGGTTCACTGGTGCCGGTGGCCGTACTGGATGGCAATCATGCCGTTCAGGTGGTCAACAGTGCCGAGCTGCATCTGGAACAGATCATCTCCCTGATGAAATCTGCTCATGAACAGGGCCGGGATGTAGCCAGGGTGCACTCAGGCGACCCGAGCCTGTATGGCGCGATTGGCGAACAGATTCGTCGCCTGCGTGAGCTGGGCATTCCCTTTGAAATCATTCCCGGTGTAACGGCCACGGCTGCCTGCGCCGCCTTGCTGGGTACCGAACTGACGTTGCCGGACATTTCCCAGAGCGTGATCCTGACCCGTTACGCCGACAAGACGTCGATGCCGGCAGGCGAAGAACTGGCAAGCCTGGCCCAGCATCGGGCCACCATGGCCATTCACCTGGGGGTCAACAATCTGCAGAAAATCGTGGAAGAACTGACACCGCATTACGGGGCGGACTGCCCGACAGCCGTGGTCCATCGCGCAAGCTGGCCGGATCAGGACTGGGTGTTGGGCACCCTGGCCGACATTCACGACAAGGTGCTGGAGAAGGGATTCAAGCGTACGGCGCTGATTCTGGTCGGGCGTGTACTGGCTGACGATACGTTTGGCGAGTCATCGCTGTATCGCGCCGGGCATGCACATTTGTTCAGGCCTTGATGATGTTCGCGAATAAATTCGCCCCCACAGGGGGGGGTGGGAGCGAATTCATTCGCGAAGAAAACCACTCAGTAATAAGCGTTTTCTTTCTGGGTATGGTCAGTTACATCACGCACACCCGACAGCTCAGGAATACGCTCCAGCAAGGTACGCTCGATACCTTCCTTCAAGGTGACATCGGCCTGACCGCAACCCTGGCAACCACCGCCGAACTGCAGGACGGCGATATTGCGCTCTTCTTCCTCGATCACGTCGATCAGGGTCACCTGACCGCCGTGGCTGGCGAGCCCCGGGTTGATCTCGGTTTGCAGGTAGTAGTTGATGCGCTCGTTGATCGGGCTGTCGGCATTGACCATCGGCACCTTGGCGTTTGGTGCCTTGATGGTCAACTGGCCACCCATGCGATCAGTGGCGTAATCGACCACGGCGTCATCCAGAAAGGCTTCGCTGAAACCATCGATCCAGGCCGTGAAGCTCTTGAGGCCAATGGCCTTGTCTTCAGGTTTTTCTTCGCCCGGCTTGCAGTAGGCAATGCAGGTTTCAGCGTACTGAGTGCCAGGCTGGGTGATAAACACGCGGATGCCGATACCTGGAGTGTTCTGCTTTTCCAGCAGATCGGCCAGATAATCGTGGGCAGCATCGGTAATAGTGATAGCGGTCATGAACGTTCCTCGCAGACTTGCCGGCAGTTTACGCCAATCGGATGCGCATACAAAGTCCTAGTATTTTTGTCAGGAAAGCGCAGCGGCGCCTCTTCCTTCCTGACGAGCATCCAGGCTGCGACGCATCCGCTGATACAAGCCCTTCTCGATCCACTCGTAACTGCACCATGCTCCGATGGCTATGATCGGCACGCAGAAGGCAAAGACCAGATACGGGTTCAAGGCAAAGCGCTGGGCCATGAGCAGGCCGCCGTAAAGCACCAGCACATGCAGCAGATAGACCGAATAGGAACAATCGCCCATGGTCTTGAGCAAACGGCTGCCGCGCAGGTAGGGTTCAAGCGAGATGGCGCAGAACACGATCAGTGCGCTTGGCAGCCCCCAGTTCAGCAGGCGCTGCTCGTTGGTCAGATGATGAATCACCAGCATGGCAGCCACTATCCCCGCCAATGGCATCCATAACCCTTCCTTGATCCAGCCACGGCGATAGAGCATGCCGATACCGATCCCCAACAGGAACTCGTAGACAATGTCGTTACCGTAGAACCGGCTGATCAGGCCGCTGCGAGCCAGAATCTCGGTCACGGCAAAGAGTGCTGCCGCGATGATCAAGGGCCGATGGCGCTGCTCGAACAGAAACACCATGGAGAACAGCACGTAGAACAGCATCTCGTAGTTCAGGGTCCAGCCGACATTCAGCGTGGGATACAGGCCGTAACCGCCGGGGTTTTCCGAAGGAATGAAGAACAGCGACAGCAGGAAGTTCTGCCAGCCGATCACCTGATGAGGCAGCCAGGGAGCCGCAACCAGCAGCAACAGCCCCATGGCGGCGGTGTACAGCCAGTAGGCAGGAACGATACGGATCAGACGGTGCAGGATGAAACGCCCGGCGGGCATGTCGCTGTTATGGGTCGAGAGGTAGATCACCAGCCCGCTGATGACAAAGAAGATATCGACGCCCACTGCGCCCTTTGAAACAAAGAATTCGCCAACGGGACCGCTGGCCTTGAAATCGAAAAAAATCTGCATGAAGTGATGACACACAACAACCCACGCGGCGAAAGCCCGTAAAGCCTGAACCGAAATCAACATCCACAAAACCTCTTGTCACCTGCCTTTTCAACCAAGCCCGACACTCGAAGTGAGCCGGACGCGCATGGGGTCGGACAGTGAGATGACAAAAAAGATCAGGAAAATCCTGTTTCGTTCAGGAAACAGTAGTGGCCGCAGGCCACGACCTACGTGGCCTGCGTCGACTTCTAGAGGTTTTCGTAGCGGTTCATATCCAGCACACCGCCCTCTCGCGGCTCGGTCTCCTGAATATAACGATTGATGTCATGGAAGTAGGTCCAGAACAGCGGATGGGTACGCCTGACGCCCCAGCGCTCCACGATTTTCTCGAACCCGGCCTGATCCTTGACCTGTTGCATGGCATCGACGAAAACCGGCACTTCACCAGCCGGGATGTTGAACATGAAGTTCGGATAGCTGCTGAGCACGCCCGGGTAAATGGTCAGGGTGTCCAGACCCGGTTGATAGCGATACGACTCGCCCAGCAGGAAGGCCACGTTGCTGTGAGCACGGTTGCGCAGCATGCTGTACATCATGCGTTTGCCGCTGGCGTCCTCCACGCGCAACATGGTCGCTTCGGGCAACTGATCGATGACCTTGAGGCCCGCAGCAGGCCGTGAAACCAGTCGACTGAGGGATTGCTCTGCCTGGGCAAAAACCGGGCTGATGCCGGACCGTGAGCAATAGGCGCCCTGGCAGCGGTTGATCGGGTCCGGCGCAGCATTGAGCGTGCCGGAGCGCTGAATCAACTGCCGTGCGAAGTCCTGACGAGGATGATGCCCATCGAGCTTCAGGCCGCTGGCCGTATCGTCATCAATACGCTGGTAGTCCAGCCACATCTTGAACTTGCCGGAGTCCTGATACAGGTCGCCCAGCATCTTCTCGCGCTTGTCGGCCGGCATCAGGCGCAGGAAGTTGATTTCTGCGCCATTGCGAATCAGGTCGAAATAGAGCCGGGTCTGGGCCTGATGGGAAATGTTGCCGTAAACGTCGAAGTTCACCGCCAGTTGATAATAGGTGCGCTCCAGCAGCGGATAGTCGAATAACCACAGCGAATGCGGCACATCGCCAATCAGTCCTTTGGTCACAGAAGCGCTGTCGAAATGGCGGAACACCGTCAGCAGCGAGTTATCGTTGCCGGCCCACAGCGTCGACCAGCTCGGTGGCGTCATGCTGGCGTAGCTGTCACGACGCAGGTCTTCATAGGCGTTGCGGCGGTCCCGGTAGGAAAGCCACAAACTCAGAATACTGCCGACCTGATCGTTCTGCCCCGGCATGGCCAGCAAAGGCGTAGCCTGCCCACGATACTGGGCATCGGTGATGTAACGATCATGCCCCGGCTCCTGGAACAGCACCCAGAAATGGTCGCGGATCACGTCGGTCGCAATCTGGCCGCGGCATACCGGCCCGCGAATGAAGGTGCGTACGAAGTATTCGGCGTTATCGAGCATGAACTGATAACGCGCCTGCGCCGGAATCGCCTCGAAGGTCAGAAACGGATTGGCACGATGCCCCGGGCCGTAGCCCGGCATTGCATTCACGCTCCAGTTGGAGCCGTAAAACAGGTCCTTGACCCGTTTGAGCTTCTGGGGGCTCATCGGATAGGTGATATGGGTCTTGTGAACGATCACGCCCTGGACGGGAATCAACCGGTAATAGAAGTCATTGCCCGGATCGTCGTTGGGGCGCCGGGTGGCAATCAGATCCACAGGCTTACCGCTCGGGGTGCGCGAGCGAACCCACTGGAAGAAATGCCCGGTATCGCCGCCTTCAAAATAGACGTGTGCCAGAAACAGGTGCTCGTACAGCCAGCGGCCTACCAGCGCTTCTCTGGAGCCCGGACGATTGAGCAAGGCTTCCCACTCGGCAATCTGAGCCGCTTCGGCGACATTGGGCATGATGGGCTGTTGCTCCACCGGCGCACCGGCAGCCAGCCAGCGTTGCAGGGTCTGGTACTCGGCATCGCTCAGCCCGGCCACTGCCAGCGGCATGCCACCGGTGGGATGCGCCTTGGCATAAGCCGGGAACTCCCCCGGCAACGGGCAGAGGTTTTCCCGGTTCAGGCCCAGCACGATATCGTCGGGGATCTTGCTGTTGGGCGGTAATGGCGCACTGTGGCCCAACTCCAGCATGCGTGCCATCAGGGAAGCCTGGCTGCCCTGGGCATCGAGCACCGAATAGAAATCCTTGCTCCGCCACGCATCAGTACCGCTGGCGTCGTAGAACAACCGGGTCGGCGTCATCGCAGCGCTGCGCTCGCCCTGATAGACCGGCGTCTTGTTGGCCCCGCGACTCATGCCTTCGCCGCTGCCCAGGTTCAACTGGCAAGGCGCGTCATTGCAGGCGTGGCAGGCCACGCACTTCTGGGTCAGGATCGGCTGGATATCCCGTACATAGGAAATATTCGGTACAGGTGATGCAGGCGCTCCCTGGGCCTGGACAGCGCAGCACCACAACAGCAACAAGAGGCTTGGCAAGCGGTACGGCATATCCGGGGCCTTGAAAGGAAAAAACGCGCAATTCTACAGCGTATAGCGGGTTTCAACATGAGCTATTTTCATGCAAAGCCGCCACCAACACCAAAAGCGCTCCGGTTTGGTATTATCTCGACCTTTCTGTATCGACCTTTCCAGGGTAATCCCATGTCTGACCGCAGCGCCCGCCATCAAGCCTTTCTCAATGCTCTGAAACAGAGGATCCTGATCCTCGATGGCGGCATGGGCACCATGATCCAGAGCTACAGGCTCGAGGAAGAGGATTACCGTGGCAAACGCTTCGCCGACTGGCCAAGCGATGTCAAAGGCAACAACGATCTGCTGGTCCTGACGCGCCCCGATGTGATCGGTGCCATCGAGAAGGCTTATCTGGATGCCGGCGCAGACATTCTGGAAACCAATACCTTCAATGCCACCCAGGTTTCCCAGGCCGATTACGGCATGGAAGCGCTGGTCTACGAGCTGAACGTTGAAGGTGCACGTCTGGCGCGCAAGGTCGCCGATGCAAAAACCCTCGAAACCCCGGACAGACCGCGTTTTGTCGCCGGCGTGCTTGGCCCGACCAGCCGCACCTGCTCCCTGTCGCCGGACGTGAACAACCCCGGCTACCGCAACGTGACCTTCGACGAACTGGTCGAAAACTACACCGAAGCCACTCGCGGCCTGATCGAGGGCGGCGCCGACCTGATCCTGATCGAAACCATCTTCGACACCCTCAACGCCAAGGCAGCGATCTTTGCCGTGCAGGGCGTCTTCGAGGAAATCGGCTTCGAGCTGCCGATCATGATTTCCGGCACCATCACCGATGCGTCGGGCCGCACCCTGTCGGGCCAGACCACCGAAGCCTTCTGGAACTCCATCAGCCACGCCAAACCGATCTCCGTCGGCCTGAACTGCGCCCTGGGTGCCAGCGACCTGCGGCCTTACCTGCAGGAACTGGCTACCAAGGCAAACACTTACGTTTCCGCGCACCCGAACGCAGGCCTGCCCAACGCTTTCGGTGAATACGACGAGCTGCCCAGCCAGACGGCAAAAATCATCGAGGAATTCGCCCAGAGCGGCTTCCTGAACATCGTCGGCGGCTGCTGCGGCACCACGCCTGCGCACATCAAGGCCATTGCCGAAGCCGTGTCGGGCTACGCGCCGCGCCAGATCCCGGATATTCCGAAGGCCTGCCGCCTGTCGGGCCTTGAGCCGTTCACCATCGATCGGCAGTCGCTGTTCGTCAACGTCGGCGAGCGCACCAACATCACCGGTTCCGCCCGTTTCGCCCGCCTGATCCGTGAAGACAACTACACCGAAGCCCTGGAAGTCGCCCTGCAGCAGGTCGAAGCCGGTGCCCAGGTGATCGACATCAACATGGACGAAGGGATGCTGGACTCGAAGAAGGCCATGGTGACCTTCCTCAACCTGATCGCAGGCGAGCCGGACATCTCCCGCGTGCCGATCATGATCGACTCCTCCAAGTGGGACGTGATCGAAGCCGGCCTCAAATGCATCCAGGGCAAGGGCATCGTCAACTCCATCAGCATGAAGGAAGGCGTCGAGCAGTTCATTCACCATGCAAAACTCTGCAAGCGCTATGGTGCGGCAGTGGTGGTCATGGCGTTCGACGAAGCCGGTCAGGCCGATACCGAAGCGCGCAAGAAGGAAATCTGCAAGCGCTCCTACGACATCCTGGTCAACGAAGTGGGCTTCCCGCCGGAAGACATCATCTTCGACCCGAACATCTTCGCCATCGCCACCGGTATCGAAGAACACAACAACTACGCTGTGGACTTCATCAACGCCTGCGCCTATATCCGCGATGAACTGCCCTACGCCCTGACTTCCGGCGGCGTTTCCAACGTGTCGTTCTCGTTCCGCGGCAACAACCCGGTGCGCGAAGCGATTCACTCGGTGTTCCTGCTGCATGCGATCCGCAACGGCCTGAGCATGGGTATCGTCAACGCCGGTCAGCTGGAAATCTACGACCAGATCCCCGCCGAGTTGCGCGACCGGGTCGAGGACGTGGTGCTCAACCGCACGCCTGAAGGCACCGATGCACTGCTGGCCATTGCCGACAGCTTCAAGGGCGACGGCAGCGTAAAAGAAGCCGAAACCGAAGAATGGCGCACCTGGCCAGTGAACCAGCGTCTGGAACATGCGCTGGTCAAGGGCATCACCACCCATATCGTCGAAGACACCGAAGAATCCCGCCTGTCCTTCTCGCGCCCGATCGAAGTGATCGAAGGCCCGCTGATGTCCGGCATGAACGTGGTGGGCGATCTGTTCGGCTCCGGGAAAATGTTCCTGCCGCAGGTGGTGAAATCCGCCCGCGTGATGAAACAGGCCGTGGCGCACCTGATCCCGTTCATCGAACTGGAAAAAGGCGACAAGCCCGAAGCCAAGGGCAAGATCCTGATGGCCACGGTCAAGGGCGACGTGCACGACATCGGCAAGAACATCGTCGGCGTGGTACTGGGCTGCAACGGCTATGACATCGTTGACCTGGGCGTCATGGTGCCTGCCGAGAAGATCCTGCAAGTGGCCCGCGACGAGAAGTGCGACATCATCGGCCTGTCCGGCCTGATTACCCCGTCGCTGGACGAAATGGTCCATGTTGCCCGGGAAATGCAGCGCCAGGACTTCCATCTGCCATTGATGATCGGCGGCGCCACCACCTCCAAAGCCCACACCGCTGTCAAGATCGAGCCCAAGTACAGCAACGACGCCGTGGTGTATGTCACCGACGCCTCACGTGCCGTGGGTGTTGCGACCCAGTTGCTGTCCAAGGAACTGAAAGCCGGCTTTATCGAGAAGACCCGCCGCGAGTACGTCGAAGTCCGCGAACGCACCTCGGCCCGCAGCGCCCGCACCGAACGCCTGAGCTATGGCGCGGCCGTAGCGAAAAAGCCGCAGTTCGACTGGAGCAGCTACGAGCCGGCCAAACCGACCTTCACCGGCACGCGCATTCTTGAAGATATCGATCTGGACGTGCTGGCCGAATACATCGACTGGACGCCGTTCTTCATTTCCTGGGACCTGGCCGGCAAATACCCGCGCATCCTGACCGACGAAGTGGTTGGCGAGGCTGCGACCACGCTGTTTGCCGATGCCCAGCAGATGCTGCGCAAGCTCATCGACGAGAAACTCATCAGCGCCCGTGCGGTATTCGGTTTCTGGCCCGCCAATCAGGTCAATGACGATGACCTGGAAGTCTACGGCGACGACGGCCAGCCACTGGCGAAGCTGCATCACCTGCGCCAGCAGATCATCAAGACCGATGGCAAGCCGAACTTCTCCCTGGCCGACTTCGTGGCGCCCAAGGACAGCGGCATCACCGACTATGTAGGTGGCTTTATCACCACCGCAGGCATCGGTGCCGAAGAAGTGGCCAAGGCTTATCAGGACAAGGGCGACGACTACAACTCGATCATGGTCAAGGCTTTGGCCGACCGTCTGGCCGAAGCCTGCGCCGAATGGCTGCACCAGCAGGTGCGCAAGGAGTACTGGGGTTACGCCAAGGACGAGCACCTGGACAACGAAGCGCTCATCAAGGAGCAATACGTGGGTATCCGTCCGGCACCGGGTTATCCGGCCTGCCCGGATCACACCGAGAAAAGCACCCTGTTCGCCCTGCTCGACCCGCTGCCTGAAGGCACGCCGATCCATACTCCGGGCAAGAGCGGCGTATTCCTCACCGAGCACTACGCCATGTTCCCGGCAGCCGCTGTCAGTGGCTGGTACTTCGCTCACCCGCAGGCGCAATACTTCGCCGTGGGCAAGGTCGACAAGGATCAGGTCGAAAGCTACACCGCTCGTAAAGGTCAGGACCTCAGCGTGACCGAGCGCTGGCTGGCACCCAACCTGGGTTACGACGAGTAATCCGTCGCCTGCCGCCTTTTCATGGACGCATCGCCGTTCATGGAAAGGCGGCATTGACTATGCTGCAAGTGACCCGATCACTTGAATGCCGGTCAGCGAGGGCTTATGGACGATCCATCCGATGACTCGCCAAAAGACCAGGGCAAACCGCCAACCTTCTGGCAAATGCTGCACAGCATCATGGCTGCAGCCTTTGGCGTGCAAAGCAACAGGAATCGCCAGCGCGACTTTACCCACGGCAAACCCTCCCACTTTCTGCTGCTGGGACTGCTGTTTACCGTTTTCTTCGCCCTGACCTTGTTCGGCATCGTGCAACTGGTGCTTTATTTCGCCTCGGGATGAGCCAGCGGCAGCATGTTTCTCAGGGCAAACGGCGAATTATCGTCCACCGGCTCACGACTGAATGCCTGTTTGTCCAGGTAGTAGCGTTCGACTTTGGCCGCCTCCAGAAAACGCCTGGCATCATGTCGCTCGACCAGCTCCAGCACGCGGACGCAGCGGTCGCCGATTCGCTTGCGTGTCTGTACGTCAGCCATCTCATAGTCATGCAACAGAAGCATCGCCCAGCCGCCAATGGTGAAATGCCCTGTCGCCACCACGCTCAGATGACCATTCAACTGTGCCTGCAACGAAATCTTCGTGCCGTTGATCGCACTGAAGAGGATGTCCTTGCCCGGTTCGCCACCACGTTCGCGCAGCGCATCCATGGCACCGAAAGCCATCTGCTCATTGGCAGACCAGATCAGGCGAATATCCGGGTAACGCTTGAGCAGTACACGAGCCTGCTCCTGCGCCCTGTCCCGACGCCAGCCACCCAGCACGATCTGGCGCAGATGAACCTGCGGAAACTCGGCAAGCGCACGGCGCATACCACGCTCACGCTCCAGGGAAACCGGGGTGGAGTTGGTGCCGGAAAATGCCAGCATCTCGACGGGCTTACCGTCGGCGAGCCCGGGATACTGGCTGATCAGCCGTTTTGCCGTCAGATAGCCGCCCTCCTCGTCATTACCGACCAGACTGCCGAGGAAATTGGGGTATCGCGCGGGAAGATCACCGAGAATCCGCATCTGATCCTCGGTCAATGTGTTGTTGACGGCCAGCAGCTTGACGCCACTGCCCTCGGAAAGACGCAGCACCTCAGGGGCCACATTCAGCTCATTGGAGAACACCAGATAATCGGGACGCTCACCAGCGCCCTGCAGCGCTTCTCGAGCCATGGACAGCAACTTCCGGGTATCGCGATCGGTGTAAAGCACTTCGAGCGACATGTCGGTGCCTTCGGCAGCCGATTGCATGACACGGGCATAACTCTGCCAGTAGCCATCGGCCGCAAAGCCCGGGCTGAGAAAAATGACGGAAGCGGCCAGAAGCGAACCGCTCCATGTACAGGCGAGAATGATCAGGCAGCGACAGATAAAACCATTCATATTCACAAAGCCTTGGAACAACCAAGCAATGAATGGTTATCGGCCACCCTCTCCAAATACTGGAGAGTCGCGCAATCCGCCTTTCAGGAAGTCAGGTTGCGGTTATTGCCCGCTGACCCAGAAAACAGCAGCGCCTACTGCCAATAGGATGATGAAAGAAATGGCCCAGGCATCCACATGACTATCGGACCGGGTGGTCTTCGGGTGCTTGCTCATCGCATCGCCTCTTGTCGGTTTTATAGGTGATTGCATATGAAAAAAATCAGGTCGCGCCCTCATCAGGCATCGATAGGCATTGAGTAAAGTCGATAATTTCCCACACGGCAAGCAAGGTCATAGGGCCAGCGGATTTTGCTTATCGCTTTTAACGATTTGCATATATATAAACATCACTTTTACCGATATCTGCAAACTGTTATCTTCGCCGCGCTCCGTAGGGAGTGCGCGACCGTGCGCGCAGAATTGTCTGGATGGCGCAAGGCCTGGCAGGCGAAGGCTGACTGTGTTGACAACAGTCGTGTCTGACGCAGCAGCCCTTGCTTCATTACGAAGCCTGAGAACAGGACCTATATGTACGTATACGACGAGTACGATCAGCGGATCATCGAGGACCGCGTCAAGCAGTTCCGTGACCAGACCCGACGCTATCTGGCGGGGGAACTGAGCGAAGAAGAGTTTCGACCGTTGCGCCTGCAAAACGGTCTTTATGTCCAGCGTTTCGCGCCGATGCTGCGCGTTGCCGTGCCTTACGGCCAGCTGACGTCGCGTCAGACGCGCATGATGGCCAAGATAGCCCGTGATTATGACAAGGGTTATGCGCACATCAGTACCCGCCAGAACGTACAGTTCAACTGGCCAGCCCTGGAAGACGTGCCGGATATTCTGGCCGAACTGGCTACCGTGCAGATGCACGCCATCCAGACCAGCGGCAACTGCCTGCGCAACGTGACCACAGACCAGTTCGCCGGCGTTGCTGCCGACGAAGTGATCGACCCGCGTCCATGGTGTGAAATCGTTCGCCAGTGGACCACCTTCCACCCGGAATTCGCCTACCTGCCGCGCAAGTTCAAGATCGCGATCAACGGCTCGAAAAGCGACCGCGCTGCCATTGAAGTGCACGATATCGGCCTGGAGCCGGTATACAACGCTGCCGGCGAGCTGGGTTTCCGCGTGCTTGTCGGCGGTGGCCTTGGCCGCACCCCGGTGGTTGGCGCCTTCATCAACGAGTTTCTGCCATGGCAGGATCTGTTGAGCTACCTGGACGCCATCCTGCGGGTCTACAACCGCTATGGTCGTCGCGACAACAAGTACAAGGCCCGGATCAAGATTCTGGTCAAGGCACTCACGCCTGAAGTCTTCGCCGAAAAGGTCGAGGCCGAAATGGCTCACCTGCGCGGCGGCCAGACCACTCTGACCGAAGCCGAAGTACAGCGTGTCGCCAAGCACTTCGTCGATCCACAATACAAGGCGCTCAGCGACCAGCACGATGAGCTGGCTGCCCTGGACGCTCAACACCCCGGCTTCGCCCGCTGGCGTACCCGCAATGTCCTGGCCCACAAAAAGCCGGGCTACGTTGCCGTGACACTGTCACTCAAGCCAACCGGCGTTGCCCCTGGCGACCTGACCGACAAACAGCTGGACGCCGTTGCCGACCTGGCCGACCGCTACAGCTTCGGCCAGCTGCGCACCTCTCACGAGCAGAACATCATTCTGGCCGACGTCGAGCAATCGGAATTGTTCACTCTCTGGAACGAACTGCGTGAAAGCGGCTTCGCCACACCGAACATCGGCCTGCTGACCGACATCATCTGCTGCCCTGGCGGTGATTTCTGCTCCCTGGCAAACGCCAAGTCGATCCCGATCGCCGAATCCATCCAGCGCCGCTTCGATGACCTGGACTACCTGTTTGACATCGGTGAACTGGACCTGAACATTTCCGGCTGCATGAACGCCTGTGGTCACCACCACGTCGGTCATATCGGCATTCTGGGCGTGGACAAGAAAGGCGAAGAGTTCTATCAGGTTTCCCTCGGCGGCAGTGCCAGCCGTGATGCAAGCCTGGGCAAGATCCTCGGCCCGTCCTTCGCTCAGGACGTGATGCCGGACGTGATCGAGAAGCTGATTGACGTCTACGTCGAGAAACGCACCGAAGACGAACGCTTCATCGACACCTACCAGCGTATTGGCATTGACCCTTTCAAGGAGCGCGTCTATGCAGCGAATCATTAAGAACAACGAAGTCATCGACGAGACCTGGCACCTGCTGCCCAAGGAAACGACCTTTGACAGCCTGTCCAACTGCGATGACCTGATCGTCCCTCTGGCACTGTGGCGTGAACACGGCCATGCACTCAAGGCCCGCGATGGCGGCCTGGGCGTATGGCTGGACAGTGATGAAGAAGCCGAGGAAATCGGCGAACACGTCGATGAGTTTCAGGTCATTGCCCTGAACTTCCCGGCGTTCACCGATGGCCGTAGCTACTCCAATGCACGCCTGCTGCGTGATCGCTATGGCTACAAGGGCGAATTGCGGGCAATTGGCGATGTGTTGCGCGACCAGTTGTTCTACCTGCGTCGCTGTGGCTTCGATGCTTTTGCCGTGCGCGCCGACAAGGACCCGTACGACGCCCTCGAAGGCCTCAAGGACTTCTCGGTGACTTACCAGGCCGCCACCGACGAGCCTCTGCCGCTGTTCCGTCGTCGCTGACGGGCAGTGTTTCGCGAATGAATTCACCCCTGCCGTGGGAGCGAATTCATTCGCGAAGGCATCACCAGAACCGCTGCCGGGTCAACCGACTCCACCAGCCGGTCACCAGTCGATCCACCGATGATTCAGCCGCCAGCCCTACCCGCTCCTGCAGGCTTTTGCGCTGGGCGTAATTCAGGTGAAAGACCTCGGCTTCATTGGCCCGCCCGGCCAGATACTGATCACTGGTCTGCAGCTCATCGACCAGTTGTTTCTCAATAGCCGCCATGCCCAGCCAGACTTCACCGGTGGCCACTTCATCGATGGACAACTGCGGGCGATAGCTGGCGACGAAGCCTTTGAACAGATCATGGGTGATGTCCAGATCCTGCTGAAACTTCTCGCGGCCCTTCTCGGTGTTTTCGCCAAACACGGTCAGAGTGCGCTTGTACTCGCCTGCGGTCAGCACTTCAAAATCGATATCGTGCTTTTTCAGCAGACGGTTGACGTTGGGCAACTGCGCCACGACGCCGATGGAACCGAGAATCGCGAACGGTGCGCTGATGATCTTGTTGCCGATGCAAGCCATCATGTAACCGCCGCTGGCCGCGACCTTGTCGATGCAGATGGTCAGTGGGATCCCCGCCTGACGGATACGCGCCAGTTGCGATGAAGCCAGGCCATAGCTGTGAACCATGCCGCCGCCGCTTTCCAGGCGCAGGACCACTTCGTCCTTTTCAGTGGCCATGGTCAGCAATGCGGTGATTTCATGACGCATGCTTTCGGTGGCAGAAGCCTTGATGTCGCCATCGAAATCCAGAACGTAGACCCGTGGCTTGACCTCGGGCTCGACCTGTTTCTTCTCTTTCTTCAGAGCCTTGGCCTGCTCTTTGCGCAAGGCCTTGAGGCGATCCTTGTCCAGCAACGATTGTTCCAGATGCTCGCGCAGACCTTTGTAGAACTCGTTGAGTTTGGTGACGTGAAGCTGTCCTGCCGACTTGCGACGGCCTTTTCCACGTACTGACGCAATAGCCACCAGCACGATGACGATGGCAATGACCAGCGTAACCGTCTTGGCCAGAAAACTTGCGTAATCAGCGACAAAATCCACAGATACTCCTCACTTGCGTTGCGCCCTTTCCAGTCAAGGGCTGCGATGACTCCAGCATACCGACGAGCCAGGAGGTTCACCAGCGCGCTACATATTGCAAATAGTTAAAACAGCAATTTCAAACGAGCGTATGTTTTTTCGTTGACAGCCCCCGGCGATCCCCCATAACCTCGCCGGACCTTCAACGTACCGAGACGACACGGACGTGGGCAGCATTTATCTGATACGACATGGCCAGGCTTCATTCGGTGCAGACGATTACGACGTGCTGTCGCCTGTCGGCATTCGTCAGGCTCAGGTAGTGGGCGCGCATCTGGCACAGCTGGGCCTGCGCCTGGACCGTTGCCTGTCCGGCAGTCTGCGACGCCAGAAAGACACCGCGCAAAATGCCCTGGCCCAACTGGCCGAGGCCGGTCTTGAACCGCCCGCACTGGAAATCGACAGCGCTTTCAATGAATTCGATGCCGAAGGTGTCGTGCGTGCCCTTATACCCGCGATGCTGCCCGATGAACCCGACGCCCTGAACATCCTGCGCAATGCCGGCCATACCCCGGCCGAGTTCCAGCGCCTGTTTGCGCAGATCGTCAGCCGCTGGCTGGGCGGCAAACACGACACACCGGGCATGCAAAGCTGGCTGGCATTCGTCGCTGGCGTAAAGGCTGGCCTGGACAGAATCATCGAAACTGCCGGCAAACGTGAGCGCATCGCCGTGTTCACTTCCGGCGGCACCATTACGGCCTTGCTGCACCTTGTCACCGGAATGCCCGCACAGCAGGCATTCGAGCTTAACTGGCATATCGTCAACACCTCGCTGAACCGGCTGGAATTCAGTGGCAGCAAGGTGACCCTGGCTTCCTTCAACAGTGACACACACCTGCAACTGCTGAAGGCGCCGGAACTCATCACTTACCGCTGAGTCCGGCCAATCGCGCCCTGACCGGCGCCAGAACCAACCATAAAAGGATAAAACCATGACCTCAGTAGCCGAAGCTGTCCAAACCATGAAAGCCAAGTTCAACCCAGGCGCCGCTGCGGGCCTGGACCTGGTTTTCGGATTCAACATCACTGACGAAGACAAGCACTACGCCCTGATCGTCAAGGACAGCACCTGCGAACTGCAGGAAGGCGAGAACCCTGACGCCAACGTGACCCTGATCATGGACAGCGAAACCCTCAAAGGCATCGTCAGCGGCGAAACCGATGGCATGCAGGCCTTCATGGGCGGCAAGCTGCGCGCCGAAGGCGACATGATGCTGGCCATGAAGCTGAGCGACCTCTTTCCGGTCTGATCCGGAGTTGCTTCTTGCCATGCACAAAAAACCGAAGCTTCAGGGCTTCGGTTTTTTTTTCGCCTGAATCAAACCGGCTGATCGACGGGCAACACGCTAGCCTATAAGGCTCGCCCAGGGTTGTTCGCAAAGACGTCGTTCATTAGATTAGCCAATGATCCTGACAGACCATAATAAGCAGGAATAAGCATGGCGCTAACCGACCAGTCCACGGATATTCGTCCCGGTGAAGAGCTGGACGCACATCTCATCGATCCCTACCTCAAAACCCGGATTCCCGGTCTCAGCGGTTTGCCGCAGATCAGCCAGTTTCCGGGAGGTGCCTCGAACCTCACGTATCTGGTCCGCTACCCCGAACAGGAGTTCGTTCTGCGCCGCCCGCCATTCGGGCAAAAAGCCAGGTCGGCTCACGACATGGGCCGCGAGTACCGCATTCTCAACGGCCTCAAGGATGCGTTCCCCTACTGCCCGAAAGCCTATGCACACTGCACCGATGAAAGCCTGATCGGCTCCGACTTCTACGTCATGGAGCGGGTCAAGGGCATCATCCTGCGCTCGGACCTGCCGCCGGAATTGAACCTGGATGCCGGGCAGACCGAAGCCTTGTGCAAAAGCTTCATCGACAAACTGGTGGAGCTGCATCAGGTCGACTATCAGGCCTGCGGCCTGGCGGACCTGGGCAAGCCGCAGGGTTATGTGGAACGGCAGATTCTGGGCTGGAGCGAGCGCTACGAGAAAGCCATGACTCCCGATGCTCCCGCCTGGGAAAAGGTCAGGAACTGGCTGGTAGCGAAAATGCCCGCCGACCATCCGAAACCGGCCATCGTGCATAACGATTACCGTTTCGACAACGTGATTCTCGACCCCGACAACCCGATGCGCATCATCGGTGTGCTGGATTGGGAACTGACCACGCTGGGCGATCCGCTGATGGACCTGGGCAACACCCTGGCTTACTGGATTCAGGCCGACGACCCTGCGCCCGTGCAACTGATGCGTCGCCAGCCCAGCAATGCCCCAGGCATGCTGAATCGTCAGCAGTTTGTCGACTACTACGCCGAACGCTCAGGCATTCGTATTGATAATTTCGACTTCTATTACACCTATGGCCTGTTCCGTCTGGCGGGCATCGTGCAGCAGATCTACTATCGTTTCTTCCATGGCCAGACCCAGGACAAACGTTTCGCACAGTTCATCCAGATGAACCTGCTGCTGGAGCGCATGAGCCTGCAAGTGATCGAAAAATCCAGCCTTTGAGTGCAGTGACCCAAGGAAACCACCATGTCCAGAACCCAGTTATTCGACCTTGATGGCAAAGTCGCCTTCGTTTCCGGCGCCAGTCGCGGCATTGGTGAAGCCATCGCCAGACTGCTGGCCCAGCAAGGCGCACACGTGATTGTTTCCAGCCGCAAGATCGAGGGCTGCCAGCAGGTTGCAGATGCCATTGTTGCCGAAGGTGGCAAGGCGACAGCCATCGCCTGTCATATCGGTGAAATGGAACAGATTCAAAGCGTGTTCGAGCAGATTCGCCAACAGTTCGGGCGTCTGGACGTGCTGGTCAACAACGCAGCCACCAACCCGCAGTTCTGCAATGTGCTGGATACGGACCTCGGGGCTTTTCAGAAGACCGTGGACGTGAACATTCGCGGGTATTTCTTCATGTCGGTGGAAGCCGGCAAGCTGATGCGCGACAACGGTGGCGGCAGCATCATCAATGTGGCCTCGATCAATGGCGTCTCGCCGGGGCAATTCCAGGGCATCTATTCGGTAACCAAGGCGGCGGTCATCAATATGACCAAGGTGTTCGCCAAGGAATGCGCAGCGTTCGGCATCCGCTGCAACGCCCTGCTGCCGGGCCTTACCGATACCAAATTCGCCTCGGCGCTGGTCAAGAACGACGCCATCCTCAACATGGCACTGGCCCAGATCCCCCTCAAGCGCGTGGCTGCTCCCAGTGAAATGGCGGGCGCGGTGCTGTATCTGGCCAGTGAAGCGTCGAGTTACACCACCGGCGTTGCGCTGAATGTGGATGGCGGGTTTCTTTCCTGAGACAGGATTAATCACTTTGTGGGAGGCAGCTTGCTGGCGACTTCACGTACAAACGCAGAATATCTGCCGGTTTTCAGATATTTTTCGCCAGCAAGCTGCCTCCCACAAGTTTCCGTGCACCTTAACTGATCAGCATAAATTCAAGAATTAAATTTCCATAATTATAATTTGTGGAATATATTTTCCGAAAACAATAATCCATCACGGAGATTGTCATGCGGAAAAACCCCCTCGCCGCACCCTTGGGTATCGGTCTGATCGGCACCGGTTTCATGGGCCGTGCCCACGCCCTGGCGTTTCGCAATGTCAGTGCTGCCTTTGAATTACCTGCCCCTATTCACCTCGCAGCCCTGGCCGATGCAGACAGTGCCCGCGCCGAACAATGTGCTCAGGCATGGGGCTTTGAGCGCAGCCACAGTGACTGGCAACAACTGATCGACGATCCTCAGGTACAGATCGTCGCGATCACCACGCCCAATCATTTGCACTTCCCCATGGCAATGGCTGCCATCGCCGCAGGAAAAGCAGTGTATTGCGAAAAGCCTCTGGCAGTCAGCCTGGCCCAGGCGGATGAAATGCGCCGCAGTGCCGAGGCCGCAGGCGTCGTGACGCAAGTGGGTTACAACTATCAGCACAACCCGATGATCGACCTTGCAAGAGAAATGATCGAAGCGGGTGAGCTGGGGGAAATCATCAGTTTCCAGGGAGAGTTCAGCGAAGACTTCATGGGCGACCCGGCATCGCCATGGTCCTGGCGCTGTGAAGCCGGGCATGCCGGTGGCGCACTGGCCGATCTTGGCAGCCATCTGCTGGCCATGGCCCGCTACCTGCTGGGCGATATCGAAGCGGTATGCGCCGATTCAAGCACAGTGCATCGCCAGCGCCCCGCCACCCGTGGCAGCAACGAGCTGCGTCCGATTGCAGTGGATGATCAGACCCACGCCCTGCTGCGCTTTGCCAGTGGCGCACGCGGCACTTTCAGCAGCAGTTGGCTCAAGCACGGCTACAAGAACCATCTGAGCTTTGAAATCAGCGGCACCCGCGGCACTCTGGCCTTCGATCAGGAGCGCTTGAACGAGCTGCGCATCTATCGCAGCGGCGCAACCGGGCGCGATGGTTTCCAGCGGATACTCGCAGGACCAGCCCAGGCAGGCTATGCCGCCTTCTGCCCTGCGCCCGGCCATCAACTGGGGTACAACGAGCTCAAGGCGCTGGAAGTGCATTCACTGATTCAGGCCGTGTGCGGCGTTGGCAAGCGAGGGCCGGACTTTGAAGAGGCCTGGCAGATCGAACGCCTGGCAGCCGCGATTCGTCTTGCAGCACGCGAACAGCGCTGGGTCGGACTGGGTGAAATCTGAAAAACGCCTTCGACCATTGTCTGACACAGGGCAAACAGGGGAGTAGAATGCGCGCCTTCGGGCAGCCATTCTGCCCCCTGCCCTATAAGCCGTACCGATCATGCCTTTTGAACTCAGTGTCGACCTTGCCACCCTCGCCATTCTGATCGTTGTTGCCTTCATTGCCGGATTCATCGATGCCATTGCCGGAGGCGGCGGGCTGTTGACCACCCCTGCCCTGATGACGGCCGGCCTGCCGCCGCATCTGGTGCTGGGCACCAACAAACTCAGCTCGACCTTCGGCTCGGCAACCGCCAGCTTCACCTACTACCGTCGCAAGCTTTTCCATCCCCGGCAATGGGCTCATGCCTTGGTGGGCACTGCCGTGGGCGCTGCAATCGGCGCGGTGATCGCCCATTACCTGCCTGCCGAATGGATCAATCAGATGCTGCCCGTGATTGTGTTCGGTTGCGGTCTGTATCTGCTGTTCGGCGGCACCCCCAAGGCTCCACTGGACAGCAATGCACCGGTCAGGAAGAAATGGCAACTGCCCCAAGGCCTGTCGCTGGGTTTCTATGACGGCGTGGCTGGCCCGGGCACCGGCGCTTTCTGGACCGTCAGCACGCTGATGATGTACCCGGTGGATCTGGTTAAGGCCAGCGGCGTGGCACGCAGCATGAACTTTGTCAGCAATGCCGTGGCCTTGTCGATATTCATCTTTTCGGGCCAGGTGGACTTCGTCATCGGCCTGAGCATGGGCCTGTCGGTGATGCTCGGTGCCTACTTTGGCGCAGGCACCGCCATCAAGGGCGGCGCCAAATTCATTCGTCCGGTATTCATCATCGTGGTACTCGGCCTGACCGTACGCCTAGCCTGGCAACACTGGTTCGGGGGCGCCTGAACGACGAGCCAGATACAAGTCGATCAGATGACGCGCAATGGAACGACTGGCCGGTAACGGCGGCAGATCGTCGATATGGAACCAGCGCGCATCTTCGATCTCATCGACCTGCGGCACGATTTCGCCGCTTTCATATTCGGCGTGGAACCCCAGCATCATCGAATGCGGAAACGGCCAGCACTGGCTGCCCACGTAGGTGATATTGCGGATGCGGATCTGCACCTCTTCCATCACTTCCCGACGCACGCAGTCCTCGGCCGACTCGCCGGGTTCGACAAAGCCTGCCAGAGCGCTGTAGACGCCGGTCACGAAACGCGGTGAACGCGCCAGCAGGATTTCATCGCCACGGGTAATCAGCGCGATCATGCTTGGCGAGATGCGAGGGTAGAGACGCAGGTTGTCATGCTCGCAGTACATGGCCCGTTCACCGGCAATCTGCACCGTCGGGCGGCCACAGGCCCCACAGAATCGATGCTCGCGCGCCCAGGTGCTGACTTGCGCCGCATAGCCGAGTTTCTGATAGACCGCAAAATCCCCCTGCAACATGAACTGGCGCAGTCCCTGCCAGGTACAGCCTTCGACCTCCACCGAGCGATCGAGTACCAGCAAATAGACCGGCTCGCCATCGAAGTGGCCGATGCCGTGCTCACTTTGCACCGGCAGGTCCTGGCGCTTGAGCCACTCCCTGGGAAACATGACGCCATTGCCGTCAAGCAGAAAACCCTGATCACTATGAACCACGGCCAGGCCACCTGTGGCCGAGGTATCCAGAACTGCAGTTGTCCAACGCGCCGGGCGTGTCATGACAAGAACTCCTTAATTGTCGAAAACCGGCTTCTGTTTGCTCATGTGCGCAGCCATAGCCACCCTCAGATCGACCGATTGCAGCATGGCAGAGTTCCAGATGGCAACATGCTCAAGGCCATCGTCGATACTATGATCGCGCATGTAGGCGATCATCTGCTTGGTGCCCTCTATGGCAATCGGCGATTTGGCGGCGATTTCACGGGCGATGGCAAAGACAGCTTCCAGCAGGCTCGGCGCATCGGCAAAAGTGCTGTTGACCAGACCGATGCGCTGGGCTTCTTCGGCACCGACTGTGCGCCCGGTATAGGCCAGTTCCCGCATCATGCCATCGCCAATGATTCGTGGCAGGCGTTGCAGGGTGCCGACATCGGCTGCCATGCCCATATCGATTTCGCGGATCGAAAATTGCGCATCGGCTGCGGCATAACGCATGTCACACGCGGAAACCAGGTCAATGGCACCGCCCAGGCAGTAACCATGAATCGCCGCCAGCACAGGCTTGCGGCAGTTGTCCACGGCAGTGAACGAAGCCTGCATCTGCTGGATCTTGCGCCGCAACATACGCGCATTGCGCCCCACATCCTTGCCCATTTCACCCGCGATGGCGGCCAGCAACGCCAGATCGATCCCCGAGGAAAAGTGCTTGCCCGCACCGCTCAGGACCACGACGCGAACCTCGTCGTTTTCCTCGACCCACTGGAATATCTCGATGATTTCGGTCCAGAAAGCGGCATTCATGGCATTGACCTTATCCGGTCGATTAATCTGCACATGAGCGATGTGATCAGTCAGCTCGACAAGAAAGGTTTGGTAGTCGGACACGGCATCATCCTCAGGGTGGTTATTGTCTGTCTGAGGCGGACTATACCAAGCCCTTCACGGCTGTCGTAAGGCGACTTTTGTGACATTTCCCGGACCACAAATCAGCCCCGCCCCAGTGCCTGCGGGAGAAAAAGTCTGAACCGGACCGGTCAAAAGGGGTCCAGATTCATTGCCTGTAATCGGAAACAAGAGGGCAATACTTGGAAAATTCAAAAGCAGTAACCGGCATAGAAGGTCTGGATGACATCCTTTCGGGTGGCCTTTCACGCAATCATGTTTTCCTTCTCGAAGGAGAACCCGGAACCGGCAAGACAACCGTCTCGCTGCAATTTCTGCTGGCGGGAGCCCAAGCGGGCGAAGTCTGCCTGTACATCACACTCTCGGAAACCGAACTGGAATTGCGTGAAGGCGCACGTTCCCATGGCTGGGAGCTGGATAAGCATATCGAAATCTTCGAGCTGACTCCCCCTGAAAGCCTGCTTGATGAAGAGCAGCATCAGAGTCTGCTGTATTCCTCCGACCTTGAGTTGGGTGAAGCAACGCGGCAGATCTTTGATGTGGTGGAACGCATCAAGCCTTCTCGCGTAGTCATCGACAGCCTTTCGGAGATTCGCCTGCTGGCGCAGAGTTCCTTGCGTTACAGACGGCAGATCCTGGCCATCAAACATTATTTCGCGCGTTACCAAACCACGGTCCTGCTGCTTGATGACCTGACAGCAGAAAGCATGGACAAAACCGTGCACAGCGTCGCCCATGGCGTGATCCGCCTGCAGGAACTGACGCCCGATTACGGCGCAGAGCGGCGACGCATAAAAATCGTCAAGTATCGCGGCCAGAAGTATCGCGGTGGCTTCCATGACTTCACCATCATGTCGGACGGCGTCCACGTCTTCCCACGGCTGGTCGCGGCAGAACACCGCAACGACTATGTCCGCACACAACTCAGCAGCGGCATTACAGAGCTCGACGATCTGCTGGGCGGTGGCCTGGACGGGGGCTCGAGTACGCTGATCCTGGGCCCTGCCGGCACGGGCAAATCCCTGATCGCCCTGGTGTTTGCTGCCGAAGCCGTGGCCCGTGGCGAGCGGGTCGGCCTGTTCGTCTTCGATGAAGAGCTGGGCCTGCTGTTCGAGCGGATGAGCAAGATAGGTATCGACCTCAAGGCTCTGCAGGAGTCGGGCAACCTGTTGGTCGAGCAGGTGGATGCAGCCGAGTTGTCACCGGGAGAGTTCTCCTACCGGGTGCGCCGCTGCGTGGATGACAAACAGATCAAGACTGTAGTCATCGACAGCATCAACGGCTATCAGGCAGCGATGCCGGAAGAGAACTCGCTGGTTCTGCACATGCATGAACTTCTGCTTTATCTCAACCGACAAGGTGCCTCCACCTTCATGACCGTGGCACAACATGGTCTGGTGGGCGACATGCAAGCGCCGGTAGACATTACTTATCTGGCGGACACCGTGATATTGTTGCGCTACTTCGAGGCACTCGGCCAGATACGCAGGGCCATATCCATCATCAAGAAACGGACCGGGACTCACGAATCGACGATTCGCGAATACCGCATCGGCAGGAGCGGCCTGCGAATAGGCGATCCATTGGCAGCCTTTCAGGGAATCCTGCGGGGTGCGCCCGATTACCTTGGCGAAAGCAAGCCACTGCTCAAGGATGAAGACGAGTGAGTGTCAGCGGATTGTTATCGGAACGGGCTGTCATTCTGGCCCCCAGAGGGCGTGACAGCCAGATTGCGGTAATGATCCTTGAGGAAGCGGGCTTTCGGGCGACGATCGCCCGCGACCTCAATGAACTTGTTCAGGAACTCAGTGCAGGTGCCGGACTTGCAGTGATTGCCGTCGAGGCTCTGCGCGGCGGGGATATCAACCCGTTGCTCAGCATCCTGGCCAACCAGCCTGCCTGGTCAGACCTGCCTGTGGTCCTGCTCACCCATCATGGCGGTACGGACCAGTCGCCATCTGCCCGCCTGGGCAGCCTGCTGGGCAATGTCACTTTTCTGGAACGCCCTTTCCACCCCATGACGCTGGTCAGCCTGGTTTCCACGGCCGTGCGTGGCCGAAGGCGTCAGTATGAAGCCAGGGCGAGGATGGAAGATCTGCTGGAGGGCGAAAGGCGCCTGCAGAACGCCCTCAAGGCAGGCCGCCTCGGCTCATGGCAACTGGAAGCCGAATTTCTCGAACTCACCTGCTCGGCCATCAGCAAATCCCATTATGGCCGGGAAGAACATGAAAGCTTCAGCTATGACGACTGGCTGAACACCGTTCACCCCGAAGATCAGCCTCGGATGCAATCGGCCTTGCAGCGCAGCCTGGATACCGGCGTCGATTTCATCATCGAATTCCGTGATATCTGGCCCGACAGCTCGGTCAACTGGGTCGATGTGCGCGCCCGGGCCACCCGCGCCAAGAACGGCCAGGTCAGTAACCTTGTGGGGGTGACATCCGACATCACGGAGCGCAAGCAGGCCGAAGCCCAGCTACGCAGCCTCAACGAAACCCTTGAGCAGCAGGTTGAAGAGCGAACATCACAACTGCGCAACAAAGAAGAGATCCTGCGCCAGTCACAAAAGATGGAGGCCGTCGGCCAATTGACCGGCGGCATCGCTCACGACTTCAACAACATGCTCACGGGCATCATCGGCAGCCTTGAAATGATCAGGCGCCGCCTGGAGCGAGGCCGACTCGACGACCTGGATAAACTGATTGACCTGGGCGTGACCTCCGCCAACCGGGCAGCCTCCCTCACCCATCGACTGCTGGCGTTTTCCAGACGCCAGTCGCTGGACTCCAAGCCTGTGGAGATGAACCAGTTGGTCAGCTCCATGGGGGAACTGATCCAGCGCAGCCTCAATGAAAGCATTCGCCTGGACATGCACCTCAATGCAGATCTATGGACGGCCGAAGCCGATCCCAACCAGTTGGAGAATGCCCTGCTCAACCTGGTGCTCAATGCCCGGGACGCCATGCCCGATGGCGGACAGTTGCAGATCGAGACCTTCAATCAGCGGCTGGACAAGTCGTTCACCAACGCCCATGAAAACCTCCTGCCGGGCGACTACGTGGTCCTGAGCGTCAGCGACAACGGTTGCGGCATGCCGGAAGCCGTAGTCAATCGCGCCTTCGACCCGTTTTTCACCACCAAACCCATCGGCCAGGGCACGGGGCTGGGTCTGTCGATGATTTACGGCTTCAGCAAGCAGTCTCATGGCCATGTCGCCATCCAGAGCGAAGTCGGTCGCGGCACCACCGTGCAGTTGTTTCTGCCGCGCTTCCAGGGCGATCAGCCCGAAAACGAACAGAGTTATCGGGGCGATACCATTCAGGCCAAAGCAGGCGAAACCGTCCTGATAGTCGAAGACGACCCCTCCGTGCGGGCCCTGGTCAGCTCGGTACTCAGCGAATTGGGGTATGCCTATATAGAGGCAGGCGACGCACGAGGTGCGGTGCCGGTTCTGGAGTCCGATCAGCGCATCGACCTGTTGATCAGCGACGTCGGCCTGCCCGGCATGAACGGGCGGCAACTGGCGGAGATAGCGCGGCAGCTAAGGCCTGAGCTGAAAGTGCTGTTCATTACCGGTTATGCCGAGCATGCAGCCGCTCGCTCGGGTTTTCTGGATACCGGCATGCAGATGATCACCAAGCCCTTTGCCTTCGATCACCTGACGTCCAAGGTGAGAGAGATGATCGAGGCCTGAATCGCCAAAGTCTCAGGCCAGCAGACGCTGGATCTGGGTGTGCAGGGTTTCCATGGTGAACGGCTTGGCCAGAATCGGTGCCTTGCGGGTGATCGGGCTGTCGCAATCGAGGATTTCTGCCGGGTAACCACTGATGAAGATGACCTTCAGTTCAGGTCGCAACTTGACGGCCGGCTCGGCAATCATCACACCAGAGAACCCGCCCGGCAGGCGATAGTCGGTGATCATCAGGTCCAGATGGGGCTTGGTTGCCAGAATCTCGAACGCCTGCTCGCCGTTGGAGGCTTGCAAGACCCGATAGCCCTCGCCCGACAGATAATCAGCCAGCAGCATCAGGATCAAGGGTTCGTCTTCGACGATTAGTACGACGTTTTCTGCATCAGCGCTCATGGAACTGCCTTTTGTTCTGTAAATAGCTGCCAATACGACCACAGCGCTTGGTAGAGGTTGCGCAAATCTTTCTGAAACTTCGCACAACTCTGTGGGAGTAATGCCGATCAGTTAAGGTCAATGAAGTCAATTTGTGGGAGGCAGCTTGCTGGCGACTTCAGCGTACGACGCAGAATGTCTGTCGATTTCAGGTCTTTTTCGCCAGCAAGCTGCCTCCCACGAGTGTTGTTTGTGCCTTAATTGATCGGCACAACCTCGTGGGAGCCAATTTATTCGCGAAGGCCACCCGTTCGCGAATAAATTCGCTCCTACAGCGGAAGGCATACGCGGAATGTCGAGCCCTTGCCCTCTTCGCTCTCCACGACAATCCGGCCGCCATGGGCCAGGACGATCTGTTCGGAGATGAACAACCCAAGTCCCAGGCCGGCCACCGCATGCTTGGCCGTTACCCGCTCGAACTGCTGGAAGATGCGCTTCTGGTTTTCCTCGGAAATCCCGATCCCCTGGTCGGTCACTTCGACCCGCGCCTCGCCGTCTGCACAATACACACGCACCTCGATCGGCTTGCGGGCACCGTAGCGCATGGCATTGGTCAACAGGTTGGCCACCACCTGCTCGATCCGGAACTCGTCCCAGACTCCGATGACCGTCTCATCGGCAAACAGGGTGACGGTGGATTCGGTCGCAGCAATCTGGGCAGCGAAGTTTTCCAGCAACTGGCCCACCAGTTCGCTCAGGTCAAAGGCGTTTGGCCGGATCGACAGCTTGCCGGTGCGGATACGGGACACATCGAGCATGTCCTCGATCAGCCGGATAAGGCTCTGAATCTGACGCTCGTCGCGCTCGACCATGCCCCGCAGTTTGTCCAGTGTGAAAGCCGATGTGTTGTCCTTGGCCAGATGCAACTTGCGCAGTTGGGTTTCCAAGATCAGGCCATTGAGCGGTGTGCGCACTTCATGGGAGACGATGGACATGAAGTCGTCGCGCATGCGGATGGCATGTTCGAGCTCGCCCTGGGTCGCCTGCAGACGCTTGAGCAGTATTTCCTGTTCGTGGCGACTCTGTTCCAGCGCCTCGACCTGCATTTTCACCGCCTTGCGCTGGCGATACAGCTCGACGAAGACGTTGACCTTGCTCTTGACCGCGTGGATATCCAGCGGCTTGTGCAGGAAGTCCACGGCTCCGCTTTCGTAGCCTTTGAAGGCATAGTTGAGTTCCCGCCCCGCCGCACTGACAAACACGATGGGTATGTTCTTGGTCTTTTCGGTGCTGCGCATCATCTCGGCCAGCTCGAAACCGTTCATGCCGGGCATCTGCACGTCGAGAATGGCCAGGGCGAACTCATGCTGCAACAGCAGGGACAAGGCTTCATCTGCCGACAAGGCTTTGTATACGGTGCGGTCATCGCGCTTGATCAACGCTTCGAGGGCAAGCAGGTTTTCCGGCAAATCGTCGACTATGAGCAGTTTTGCCTGGATTTCATTTAGCATGTGATTCGTTCCAGCTTGACCAGCAGTTGGCCTATTTCATTCAAAGGCAGAAGGTAATCAGGCGAATGGAGCGCCAGAGCCGCCTCGGGCATGGTGCGCGCCAGGGCCTGATCCGGATCCTGAATCACGGTAAAACCACCGTATCTCTTTATTTGCGCCAACCCGAGTGCCCCATCGTTATTGGCACCGGTCAGCAATACGCCTGCAAGGCGTGAGCCAAAGGCATCCGCAGCCGAATCGAACAAAATATCGATGCTGGGCCGCGAATGAAATACGCGCTCTTCCTGGCTCAACGAAAAGCTGTGATCGTTCTCCACCGACAGGTGATAACCGGCAGGCGCAAAATACAGCGTGCCGGGCACAATCGACTCCTTGTCGTCCGCTTCCTTGACCGGTATCGCCAGACGATTCTGGAATACATGAGCCAACTGGCTGCGCCGCGACTCCGGCAGATGCAGGACGGCAATGATCGGCAGAGGGAAACCGGGCCTGAGCATGCCGAATATTTTCAGCAACGCTTCCACACCGCCCGCCGACGCACCGACGACAATGGCATCCACTGCCGGCAGCATGCAATCGGCCGACTCGACACTGAAGGTCGTTTTCATTTTTTCCGGTAGATCCGTTCCGGTTTCACCAGTGTTTCGAAAGCATTGCTGTACTCGGAGAAATCCAGAGTTTCCTTGCTGCCCAATGCCAGAAATCCGCGATGGCATAATGACTCATGGAACAACCCGAAGGTTCGGTTCTGAAGACTCTTGTTGAAATAGATCAGCACGTTACGGCATGAAATGAGCTGCGTTTCGGAGAAGACGCTGTCAGTGGCCAGGCTATGATCGGCGAACGTGACATTGTCGCGCAGGGTCTTGTCGAAAATCGCGTAATCATAGGCCGAGGTGTAGTAATCCGAGAGCTCGCGCTGACCACCGGCCTTGCGGTAGTTTTCGGCATAGGCGCGCACGCTTTCCATGGAAAAGATCCCCTGCTTGGCTTTTTCCAGGGAGCTTGGGTTGATATCGGTGGCGTAAATGATGGTGCGCTCCAGCAACCCTTCTTCACGCAACAGAATCGCCGTCGAATAGACCTCTTCCCCCGTGCTGCAACCGGCGATCCAGACCTTGATCGACGGATAGGTCCTGAGCAACGGCACCACTTCCTGGCGAATGGCCAGAAAATGCGAAGGATCACGAAACATCTCGCTGACCGGAATGGTCAGCAATTGCAGCAACTGCATGAACGCCGCAGGATCGTGCAGCACACGCTCCTGCAAGGCAGAAATGGTGCTGCAGTCGAACTGACGCAGGGCATGGTTCACCCGGCGCTTGATAGACGCGCCGGAATAGTCCCGAAAGTCGTAGCTATATTTCAGATAAATCGCATCAATCAGCAGTTGCAGCTCGATATCAGCGCTTCGATCAAGTGCCATGGAAAAACCTGGAAAAATAAATCGTTTGGGCCGCCATCACTCAAATACGTTCCATTTTCGGCAGCCAGACCCGAATCAAAGAGAACAGCCGGTCCAGATCGATGGGCTTGGCCAGATAGTCGTTGGAACCCGCCTGCAGGCAACGCTCCTGATCGTCCTTCATGGCCTTGGCGGTCACGGCAATGATCGGCAGTTTGCGCCAGCGAGGGTCCTTGCGAATTTCAACGGTCGCTTCGTAGCCATCCATTTCCGGCATCATCACGTCCATCAGCACCAGGTCGATATCTTCGACCTCATTGAGCTTTGCAATCGCCTCGATGCCGTTACGGGCGATCTCCACCACCGCGCCCTTGTGCTCCAGGGCACTGGTCAAGGCGAAGATATTGCGCACATCGTCATCGACCACCAGGATCTTGCGCGCCTCGAAGACCTTGTCACGGCTGCGGGCCGTCTTGAGCATTTTCTGGCGCTCGTTGGAGAGCTGCGACTCGACCTTGTGCAGGAACAGGGTGACTTCATCCAGCAGGCGCTCAGGCGAGCGGGCGCCCTTGATGATGATCGAACGCGAGTACTTCATCAGCTCGGTTTCTTCGTCACGGGTCATGTTGCGCCCCGTGTAGACGATCACCGGCGGGAAGGAACGAATGTCTTCGGTGGACATGCGCTTGAGCAGTTCATTGCCCAGCATGTCCGGCAACTTGAGGTCGATGATCATGCAGTCGTAGATATTTTCGCGCAGCAGGTCCAGCGCCTCCTGAGCGAAGCCGACGGCGGTGATTTCAATATCATCGTCGCCAATCAGGCGCGCAATACTGTCGCGCTGCAGGGCATCGTCCTCCACCAGCAGGATGTGCTTGACCTTCTGGGTCAGCTTGGCTTCGAGCCTGGCGAATACATCCTTGAGTTCTTCACGGGTGGTCGGTTTGACCGCATAGCCGATAGCCCCCATGTGCAGAGCGGCTTCCTGACGATCCTCGACAGAAATCACATGCACCGGAATGTGCCGGGTAGGCGCCAGCTCCTTGAGGCGTTGCAGCACGGTCAGGCCCGAATGATCCGGCAGGCGCATGTCCAGCAGGATGGCGTCGGGAGTGTACTGCGCGGCCAGGTTGAAGCCTTCGTCGGCGGCGTGGGCAACAAGACAGCTGTAACCCAGCTCGTGGGCCAGATCGAAAAGGATCTGCGCAAACCGCACTTCATCTTCGATGACCAGAATGCAGCGCCCGCTGAACGGCGCCTTGTGGCGATCATCGGCAAAGGTTGGCACTGGAATCATCGGCTTGGGCTCGGCAACCGGCAGGCTTGGCTGAGTGGCCAGCGGCAGCGTGACCACAGGCGAGGAAACGATCACCGACCGCTCGCCGCCCTCCTCTTCGCGCTCCTGCTCGACGTACTGCTCTGGCAATACCAGAGAGAAAATACTGCCCTGCCCCGGTGCACTGGTGACGCTGATGGAGCCACCCAGCAAGGCTGCCAGATCGCGGGAAATCGACAGGCCCAGACCGGTGCCGCCGTAACGGCGGTTGGTGGTGCCATCGGCCTGACGGAAGGCCTCGAAAATGCTCTGCTGGTGCTCCGGGGCGATACCGATACCCGAATCACGCACGGTAAACACAATGCCTGAACCCGGCTGACGGGAGACGATCATGCTCACGGTGCCGCTCTCGGTGAACTTGATGGCGTTGGACAAGAGGTTCTTGAGGATCTGCTCCAGACGCTGACGGTCGGTGAACAGCATGGTTGGCGTGCCAGGCTGCACTTCCACGACGAAGTCCAGATTCTTTTCGCTCGCCAATGGCTGGAACATGCCACGCAGGCCATCCACCAGACGCGACACGCTGCTGTTCTCGGGACGGACTTCCAGCTTGCCCGCCTCGACCTTGGAGATGTCCAGGATGTCGTTGATCAGGTTCAACAGGTCATTGCCGGCCGAGTAGATCGATTCGGCAAACTTGACCTGCTCCTGGGTCAGGTTCTCGGTCGGGTTTTCTGCCAGCAGCTTGGCCAGGATCAACGAACTGTTGAGCGGCGTGCGCAGCTCATGGGACATGTTGGCCAGGAACTCGGACTTGTACTTGCTGGAACGCTGCAACTCATCGGCACGGGCCTGCAACTCCACCTGAGCCAGGCTCAGTTCTTCGTTCTTGCTGTCCAGGATATCGCGCTGGTCTTCCAGGGCCTGGCTTTGCTCGGCCAACTGGGTATTGGTCTGCTCGAGCTCGGCCTGCTGGGTTTCCAGATGCGCCTGGGATTCCTTGAGGATCCGCGATTGTTCTTCGAGTTCTTCGTTGGCGGTGCGCAGCTCTTCCTGCTGGACCTGCAATTCTTCGTTGAGCTGCTGGGTTTCGGTCAGGACTTCCTGAAGGCGCTGACGATAACGCGCCGCTTCAATGGAGGTGCCAACATTCGCGGCCACCAGCTCCAGAAACTCGACGTCCTTTTCAGTGAGTACGCGCATGAAGCCCAGTTCGACCACGCCATTGACCTGATCGTCATTGCTGGTCGGCACGATCACGACACTGCCCGGCAGACCTTCGCCCAGGCCGGAGCTGTACTTGAAGTAATCGCCGGGCACCCCATCAAGGGTGACGATGCGGTTCTGCTGTGCAGCCTGACCGATGACACCTTCGCCACTGAAGATTGTCTGTTCCTGCTGCTCATGCTCCCGGGAGAACCCGTAAGAGGCGACACGCAACAGGCCACCATGCTCCTGGCGGACATAGACGGCTGCCACCACTGCGCCCAGGTACTGGGCGAAGAACTGCAGGATATGCTGCCCGAGGGTGTTGAGTGTCAACTGGCCAAGCACCTGCTCGGCCAGTTCGCTCTGGCCATTGCGCAACCAGGCGACTTTCTGCAGACGCTCGGCGTTATCTTCAAGCTGATTCAGGTTGGCGCTGTAGGTCGTGGACAGGGAAAGCAGGTCACGCCTTCCGAAATAAGCCAGGATGCCGCTGACCACCAGCACAAACAGCATATAGAGCACCACGCACGCAATGGTCGTGCGGGTCACGTCGGCGTTGCGGGCAAGGCGCAACTGCTGCTCCATGGAGATGACCTGATCGTACTCGGTACGGATTTCATCGGTAATGCGCTTGCCGCGTCCGGCGCGAGTGGCAAGGACGAAATCACCGTTCTGACGGCGCATCTCGATCATTTCCTGAGCGAAATGTCCCCATTCCTCCTGCAAGGTGGACAACCGGCGGAAACGGTCCACTTGCGTCGGGTTATCGACAACCAGCTCCTCCAGGTTTTTCAACTCGGCCTTGAGCAGGGGTTTGGCGACTTCATAGGGGTCAAGAAAGTTTTCCTGCCCGGTCAGCAGGAAACCGCGCATGCCGGTTTCCATGTCAATGGAGAGCTTCATGGCACGGTTGGTGCTGTTGAGCACCCGGTCCGTATGCTCCACCCATTGAATGACCGAAAGCAGATAGCCGATCAGAATGGCAAAGAAAAGCGCACTTAAAACGCCTACACCCAGCGGCAGACTGATGTTGCGGACCAGTAATTTACGAAAGCGCTGCTCATCGACGACAGACGTCCGGTTCATGAAAAGTCCCTGGCGTGATATCAAAACGGTAGAGTTTGCCGTAACAGCAAGAAAAAGACTCACTTTTCTCGCATAGAGGATTGAAATTTCACACATAAATCGGCGATAAGCTCGCCACCTCCAGCAAGTAAAGCCTCCTGGCAAAGGATAGCTACCTACTAAAATCAGATGGAACTTCTGGTTGTGTTTTATTTACTGATGGATAGACACGGGCACAGAGTCGATTGTTATCGATCAGATTGGCCTGTTTTCAAGGCAACATGATCCAAATGCAGTGACTTTTCGTATAAAAGCCCGCAGGCTGCGCCTTGTGCGTAGCTTCACTACCATTTTTTAGGAAATAACCATGCCTGACGCAGCCAACACCATTCTTGTGGTCGAAGATGACAGCATCGTGCGCATGCTGATTATCGATGTGCTTGAAGAACTGGAGTATCAGGTACTCGAAGCTTCGGACGCCCAGGAAGCGCTGGCTCATATCGAAAACCAGGCCACCCACATTGACTTGATGATGACGGACCAGGGCTTGCCTGACATGCGCGGCACGGAACTGGCCAGACAGACACGGCAACTGCGCCCGCAACTGCCGATCCTGTTCGCCAGCGGCTACTCGGAAAACATAGAAGTGCCAGATGACATGCATGTGATCGGCAAGCCGTTTTCCATTGACGATCTGCGCGACAAGGTAAAAAGCATCCTTGGTTAACACTGACATTCACCCTGCCCAGACTCCGTCCCGAGCAAAAACCCGACTGTTGATCATTGGCTATGTATGGCCCGAGCCCCGTTCTTCGGCGGCCAGCGGCCATGTCATGCAACTGATCCAGTGTTTTCTCGAACAGGACTGGCACATCACGTTCGCCAGCCCGGCAACGGAAGGCGAACACCGGGCCGATCTGAAGAGCCTGGGTATCGATGAAGTTCATATCGAACTCAACAGCAGCAGCTTCGATACCTTCGTCAGCGAGCTTCAGCCCGATGTGGTGCTGTTCGACCAGTTTCTGATCGAAGAACAGTTTGGCTGGCGGGTCGAGAAGCATTGCCCCGATGCCTTGCGGATTCTGGAGACCTGCGACTTTCAGAGCCTGCGCCACACGCGCCATCAACTGCTTAAAGATCACTTGAACGAATCGTCGGAACCCGATGATTTAAATGGTTTTTTCGATACCGATAACTCGAAACTCTTTGCCCGGATCGCCAGCAGCGATCTGGCGCAGAGGGAAGTGGCCTCGCTCTATCGCTGCGACCTGAACCTGATGGTTTCGGATGTCGAAATCGACTTGCTGAGCGATCAGTTTGGCGTGCCGAAGTCCCTGCTGCACTGGTGCCCGCTGATGCTCGATGGCGTACCGGAAAGCGTGGCACCGTTCGAGCAGCGGGCGCACTTTCTCAGCATCGGCAATTTCCGCCATGCACCCAACTGGGACGCCGTCCTCTGGATGAAAAACGCCATCTGGCCGCTGATTCGCCAGCAGTTGCCCACTGCACAACTGCATATCTACGGCGCTTATACGCCGCCCAAGGCCACCGCACTGCATAACGCGGCGCAGGGTTTTCATATCATGAACTGGGCTGAAGACGCCCTGCAGGTGATGTCCGGCGCGCGTATTTGCCTGGCACCGCTACGTTTCGGTGCCGGCATCAAGGGCAAGCTGATGGATGCCATGCTCAGCGGCACGCCTTCGGTGACGACTCCCGTGGGCGCCGAGGCCATGAGCGGCGACCTGCCCTGGCCGGGGACCATTGCCAGCAGCGCCAGTGAAATAGCCGACGCGGCGGTGCGCCTGTATCAGGATCAGACCTTGTGGGAAGAAGCCCAGGCCGCAGGACGGACAATTCTGCAGGCGCGCTTCCAGCACAGGCAGCACTGCGACAGCCTGATCGAACGTATCGAAACCTTGCGTCAGGACCTGCCCCGCCATCGCATCGCCAATTTCACCGGCGCAATGCTTCGCCATCACCACCACAAAAGCACCCAGTACATGGCGCAGTGGATCGAGGCGAAGAATCGCAAGGATTGAATCAGCCCTTGCGCAACAGATAAGTATCCATGATCCAGCCCTTGCGGCTACGTGCCTCTTCGCGTAGCCGCCTGATCTGCCCGCAGAGTTCATCGAGCGGGCCGGACAGCAGGATTTCCTCCGGCGTCCCCAGATAAGCCCCCCAATAGATATCCAGCCCCTGCCCGACAAAACGTTCGAAGGTGCAGTGCGCATCGAGCATCACCACCACATTGTCCACTTCATCTGCCGCCATACCCGCCAGTCGCCTGCCGGTGGTGATACGAATCTGCTCGCCAACCCGGTTCAACGGCACGCGATGCTGCGCCACCAGCGCCTGGACACTGGTGATGCCGGGAATGACCTGATAGTCGAAAATTTCCCGGCCCCGGGCCAGCACCCGATCGAGAATCCTGAGGGTGCTGTCATAGAGCGACGGATCACCCCAGACCAGAAAGGCGCCCACCTCCCCGCCCTCAAGCTCATCGGCGATCAGCCGCTCGAACAGCACAGCCCGTTGCTCATGCCAGTGTTCGATGCTGCGCTCATAGCCTTGAGGGTCGTCTTCGCGCTGCGGATCGCGAACCTGCACCAGCCGATAGTCGTCACCCTCGATATAACGCTGGCAGATGTCTTTTCTCAGGCGCAGCAGATCATCCTCGGCGTAGCCCTTGTCCAGGAGAAAGAACACCCTGGCACGGTTCAGGGCATTGATGGCCTGCACAGTAATATGTTCAGGATCTCCGGCACCAATTCCGATCAGGAGGATCTGTTTCATCAGGCAATGACTCCGGTTTCGCTGCAAACAGCCAACTGGCTATTTGCACGAGACGACTGGGCATGAATCGAACAATTGAGGCACATTAACAGGCTGGTACCTTTGGAGGCGGTCAGACCATGACACGAACAGCAAGAATTACAGACCCTTCCTACGAATTGATGGACGACCACAATGGTCTGTCGATCATCTATCGCGAACACGGCTTTCCCTGCCCGCTGGTGCGCTGGCACTTCCACAAGGAGTACGAACTACACCTGATCGTCGCCAGCTCCGGCAAGGTATTCGTCGGCGACTATATCGGCAACTTCCATCCCGGCAGCCTGTTTCTCACCGGGCCTAACCTGCCGCACAACTGGATCAGCCAGATCCAGGACGATGAAGTGGTGCCCAAGCGCGACATGCTGGTCAACTTCACCGATGAGCTGCTGGAAAGCGGCAATCAGGTGTTTACCGAACTCAAGAGCCTGGCCCCGCTGCTGGAGCGCGCTCAGTACGGTATCGAGTTTCGCTGCAAGCGCACAATCCGCCAGGCCATGAAGCTGATGCAAAAGATCGCCGATTCAAGAGGCATCACCCGGCTCGGGCACTTTCTGATCCTGCTGGAACTGCTGGCAGCCAGCGATGACTTCCAGTTGCTCTCAGGCACCACGGTGTCGCACATGGCCGACGAGCACAGCGTGGAGCGTACCAACCGGGCGGTGGACTATATCTTTGCCCATTACGGGCGCGAACTGCCTCTTGAAGAGGTCGCCGAGTACCTGGGGATGAAACCCACGTACTTTTCCAGAGTATTCAAACAGGCCACCGGACGCTGCTTCGTGGAGTTCGTCAATCGCCTGCGCATCAGCAAGTCCTGCGAGCTGCTGGCCGACGGCGACAAGCCGGTAACGGACATCTGTTTCGAGTCGGGTTTCAACAACATTTCCAACTTCAACCGACGTTTCCAGCAACTCAAAGGCATGACGCCCTCCCATTACCGACGCCTTGCCGTCCAGCGCCTCACCGAACAGAACCTGTACTGATTCGTCCTGCTTTCACCCTGCTCGTCTACGCTGTTTCTGCATTGCAGCCTGCCTTGGCGCGGCTGCAGTGGGTTTTCACATCCTTGCCGACTGCAAAAAAGTATCAGTTGAAGTGCGGCGCAGGATTTGTCATCGCGCCTCAAGGCCGGTGTAATCAGCTCACATCTTCCTTACCTCCGGAAGAGACAAAAACAATAACCGACCCTCCAGGCTCTCCGAGCATGGAAGAGGAGTGACCCATGAAGACCTCAGCAAAATTCCTGCTTGCCAGTTCAGTCCTCAGCGCCGGTTTCCTGTTCGGCGGCACCGCTGCTGCAGGAACCGTGACCATCGCCACGGTCAACAACAGCGACATGATCCGCATGCAACGCCTCTCCAAAACCTTTGAAGAACAGCATCCCGACATCAAGCTCAACTGGGTCGTGCTGGAAGAAAACGTCCTGCGCCAGCGCCTGACCACCGACATTGCCACCAAGGGCGGCCAGTTCGATGTGCTGACCATCGGCATGTACGAAGCTTCACTCTGGGGCGCCAAGGGCTGGCTGCAGGAAATGAAAGACCTGCCTGCCAGCTACCAGCTCGATGATGTATTCCCTTCCGTGCGCGACGGGCTGTCGGTGGATGGCAAGCTGTTCGCCCTGCCGTTCTATGCGGAAAGCTCGATCACCTACTACCGCAAGGACCTGTTCCAGAACGCCGGCCTGACCATGCCGGAGCGTCCGACCTGGACCCAGATTGCCGAGTTCGCGGGCAAGCTGACGGACAAGTCCAAGGAGCAATACGGCATCTGCCTGCGCGGCAAGGCCGGCTGGGGCGAGAACATGGCGCTGATTACCACGGTGGCCAACGCCTACGGCGCACGCTGGTTCGATGAACAATGGAAACCCCAGTTCGATCAGCCGGAATGGAAAGACGCCCTCAACTTCTACGTCAACACCATGAAGCAATCCGGGCCACCGGGCGCATCGAGCAACGGTTTCAACGAAAACCTGGCGCTGTTCAACAGCGGCAAGTGCGCCATGTGGGTCGATGCCAGCGTGGCGGGCTCCTTTGTCACCGACAAGAGCCAGAGCAAGGTGGCAGACCATGTCGGCTTCACCTATGCGCCTCATCAAGTGACGGAAAAAGGCTCGTCGTGGCTGTATTCCTGGTCGCTGGCGATCCCGACCAGTGCCAAGAACACCAAGGACGCACAGGCCTTCACTCAATGGGCAACGTCCAGGGAATATGCCGCGCTGGTTGCCGAGAAAGACGGCGTTTCCAACGTGCCACCAGGCACACGTGCGTCGACCTACACCGATGAATACAAGAAAGCCGCACCGTTCGCCGACATCACCCTCAAATCCCTGATGGCTGTGACACCCAAAACGCCAACCCTCAAACCGGTGCCTTACGTGGGGATCCAGTTGGTGACCATTCCCGAGTTCCAGGCCATCGGCACCAGTGTCGGCCAGCAGTTCTCGGCAGCCCTGATCGGCCAGTCGACCGTGGAGAACGCCTTGAAAATGGCGCAGAACTCCACCGAGCGCGACATGAAACGAGCCGGCTACCCGAAAAAGTAGACCGCGTGACTCAAGCCGGGGGGCGCCAGCCCCTCGACTCCCGCTGACAGGCAAATCCCGGTTCGGAGTTCCCCATGAAGACCTCAGCCACTCCTGCTCGCCCGGATTTATCCGGCGAGACCCCAAAAGCCAGAAACAGCCAGTTCAAACCCGGATGGTTTCTGGTCAGCCCTTCCGTGGCGCTCTTGCTGGTCTGGATGATCGTGCCACTGGGCATGACCATTTACTTCTCGCTGATTCGCTACAACCTGTTGAGCCCCGGTGAAAACGAATTCGTCGGGCTGGAAAACTTCACTTACTTCGTCACCGACAGCGGTTTCCTGCCCGGTGCCGGCAATACCCTGCTGCTGGTGGGCAGCGTGCTGGCGATCAGCGTGATCCTGGGCGTGCTGATTTCCGCCCTGCTGGAAGCCAGCGAGTTCTTTGGTCGCGGCATCGTACGGGTGCTGTTGATCTCGCCCTTCTTCATCATGCCCACCGTCAGTGCCCTGATCTGGAAGAACCTGATCTTTCACCCGGTGTCCGGTGTGCTGGCCGCCGTCTGGCGCTTCTTCGGTGCAGAGCCCGTCGACTGGTTCGCCCATTACCCGATGCTGTCGATCATTATCATCGTCTCCTGGCAATGGCTGCCGTTCGCCATCCTGATCCTGATGACCGCCATGCAGTCGCTGGACCAGGAACAGAAGGAAGCGGCGCGACTCGATGGCGCAGGCCCCATTGCGATTTTCTGGCACCTGACCCTGCCCCACCTGGCCCGGCCGATTGCCGTGGTAGTGATGATCGAGACGATTTTCCTGCTCTCGGTATTTGCCGAAATCTTTACCACCACCAATGGTGGGCCGGGCTTCGCGTCGACCAACCTGGCATACCTGATCTACATCCAGGCATTGCTGCAGTTCGATGTCGGCATGGCCTCGGCGGGCGGCCTGATTGCGGTCGTCATTGCCAATATCGCGGCGATCATCCTGATCCGGATGATCGGCAAAAACCTCACCGACAAGTCATGAGGGCCTTGCCATGATGACGCTCAAACAATCACGACGCCTGCAAAGCCTGCTGCTCGGGGCCTTGTCCTGGCTTATCGCCGCACTGATATTCTTCCCGATCTTCTGGATGGTGCTGACCAGCTTCAAGACCGAGATCGACGCTTTTGCGACACCGCCGCAACTGTTCTTCACGCCGACGCTGGAAAACTACCTGCACATCCAGGAGCGCAGCGATTACTTCCACTTTGCCTGGAACTCGGTGCTGATCTCATTCAGCGCCACGATCCTGTGCATGCTGGTGGCAATCCCGGCGGCCTACTCCATGGCCTTCTTTGAAACCAAGCGCACCAAGAGCACGCTGCTGTGGATGCTCTCCACCAAGATGTTGCCGCCGGTGGGCGTGCTGATGCCGATCTACCTGCTGGCCAAGACCTTTGGTCTGCTGGATTCACGTCTGGCGCTGATCATCATCTACACGCTGATCAACCTGCCGATCGTGGTCTGGATGATTTACACCTACTTCAAGGACATTCCGGGAGAAATCCTCGAAGCGTCGCGCCTTGATGGTGCCAGCACCCGACAGGAAATATTCCGGGTATTGATGCCGATCTGCAAAGGCGGCCTGGCATCCACGGCGCTGCTGTCACTGATTCTGTGCTGGAACGAGGCGTTCTGGTCCCTGAACCTCACGTCCTCCAATGCCGCACCGCTCACGGCGCTCATCGCCTCCTATTCAAGTCCCGAAGGGTTGTTCTGGGCCAAGCTTTCGGCCGTCTCGACCCTGGCCTGCGCACCGATCCTGATTTTCGGCTGGATCAGCCAGAAACAACTGGTCCGCGGCCTGTCGTTCGGCGCCGTCAAATAGCCCCGAATTCAAGAATAAAAACGGAGTCAAGCATGGCTAATCTCAGTATCAGAAATCTGCAAAAAGGCTTCGACGGCCATCAGATCATCAAAGGCATCGACCTGGATGTGAACGACCGCGAGTTCGTGGTTTTCGTCGGCCCTTCGGGCTGCGGCAAGTCCACGCTGCTGCGCCTGATCGCAGGCCTGGAAGAAGTCACCTCCGGAAGCATCGAACTCGATGGCCGTGAGATCACCCAGGTCACTCCGGCCAAGCGCGACCTGGCCATGGTGTTCCAGACCTACGCCCTGTATCCGCACATGACCGTGGGCAAGAACCTGTCCTTCGCCCTGGACCTGGCGGGAGGCAACAAGGCCGAGATCAAGAAGAAAGTAGATGAAGCGGCACGCATCCTGGAGCTTGGACCGCTGCTGGAGCGCAAGCCCAAACAGCTTTCCGGCGGACAGCGCCAACGGGTCGCCATCGGCCGGGCCATCGTGCGCAACCCGAAAATCTTCCTGTTCGACGAACCCCTTTCCAACCTCGACGCCGCTTTGCGGGTGCAGACCCGGCTTGAGCTGTCGCGCCTGCACAAGGAGCTGCAGGCCACGATGATTTACGTCACCCACGATCAGGTCGAGGCCATGACCCTGGCCGACAAGGTGGTGGTGCTCAATGGCGGCAAGGTGGAACAGGTGGGCTCGCCACTGGAGCTGTATCACCACCCGGCCAACCTGTTTGTCGCAGGCTTTCTAGGCACGCCGAAAATGGGCTTCCTCAAGGGCCGGCTCAGCCGGGTCGACAGCCATGAGTGCGAAGTCGAACTGGATGCCGGTACACGCATCACCCTGCCAGTGAGCCGTGCCGGCTTGAGTGTCGGGGCTCCGGTCACGCTGGGTATTCGCCCCGAGCATCTGAACATTGCCCAGAGTGGCGAGTGTCAGTTGCAGGTCACCGCCGATGTCAGCGAGCGCCTGGGCAGCGATACCTATTGCCATGTCCGCACGCGCTCGGGCGAAGCCCTGACCATGCGTATCCGTGGCGACCTGGCCAGCCAGTACGGCGAGACCCTGAGCCTGCATCTCGATAGCGACCACTGCCATCTGTTCGACGATCAGGGGCTGGTGATTGCCAAGGCCCTGGCCGCTGCCTGACTTATTGGAGAGCCTCTGACATGAAACTGAACAAACAGAACCTGTCACAACTGGGCGCCGATATTGCCCGCCCCGCCTACTCCGCCAGCGAAACCCGCCAGGGCATCGCCCATATCGGCGTCGGCGGTTTTCACCGGGCGCATCAGGCGTTTTACACCGATGCGCTGATGAACAGCGGCGAAGGGCTGGACTGGAGCATCTGCGGCGTCGGCCTGCGTCCCGAAGACCGTAGCGTGCGTGATGCACTGGCCGGCCAGGATTATCTGTACACCCTGTATGAGCTGGGCGACACACCGGACACCGAAACCCGGATCATTGCGTCCATCAGCGGCATGCTGCTGGCCGAAGACGATCCCCAGGCCCTGATCGACAAACTGGCCAGCCCGGACATCCGCATCGTTTCCCTGACCATCACCGAAGGCGGCTACTGCATCGATGACAGCAACGGCCAGTTCATGGCCCATCTGCCACAGATCCGCCATGACCTGAGCCACCCCAATACCCCGAGCACGGTATTCGGCTTTCTGTGTGCTGCACTGGCCCGTCGGCGTGCAGCCGGCATACCGGCCTTTACCCTGATGTCCTGCGATAACCTGCCCCACAACGGCGCCGTGACCCGCAAGGCGCTGCTGGCCTTTGCCGCCCTGCGCGACGCCGACCTGCATGACTGGATTGCCGAAAACGTCAGCTTCCCCAATGCCATGGTCGACCGCATCACGCCCATGACCAGCTCGGCCCATCGCCTGAAACTGGCCGATGAAAAACATATCGACGACGCCTGGCCAGTGGTGTGCGAGCCTTTCGTGCAATGGGTACTGGAAGACAAGTTCGTCAATGGTCGCCCGGCCTGGGAAAAGGTCGGCGTGCAGTTCACCGACGACGTGACGCCTTATGAAGAAATGAAGATCAAGCTGCTCAACGGCAGCCATCTGGCCCTGACCTATCTGGGCTTTCTGAAAGGCTATCGCTTCGTTCACGAAACCATGAACGATCCGCTGTTCGTGCGCTATATCCGTACTTACATGGACCTGGATGTCACCCCGCAACTGGCTTCGGTGCCGGGTATCGATCTGGAGGGCTACAAGGACACCCTGATCGAGCGTTTTTCCAATCAGGCGATTGCCGACCAGCTGGAACGAGTATGCTCGGACGGCTCCTCGAAATTTCCCAAGTTCACCATTCCGACCATCAACCGGCTGATTCTCGACCAAGGCAACCTGGAGCGCGCTTCACTGGTGGTGGCGGCCTGGGCCTTGTACCTCAAGGGCGTGGACGAGAACGGCACCACCTACCGGATTCCCGACCCACGGGCTGACTTCTGTCAGGCGCTGGTCGCCGACGATGCATTGCTGACCCAGCGCTTGCTGGACGTGGAAGAGATCTTTGGCCTGGCAATCCCGCGCTCTGCCGAATTCGTCGCCGCTTTCGAGCAGAACGTCAATAATCTGCGGGACCTGGGAGTCAGCGGCACACTGGAAAAAATCCTGGCCAACGGCCTTTGAGAGGCAACCATGTTTCTTGGAATCGATTGCGGGACCCAAGGTACAAAAGCCATCGTTCTGGATGCTGATAGCGGTCAGGTACTGGGCGAGGGTTCTGCCCCGCACAGCCTGATCAGCAACGCCCATGGCCGACGCGAACAGGATGTGCAGCAGTGGCTGGATGCACTGGCGCTGGCGACCCGCAGTGCGCTGGCCAAGGCTGGCATTTCAGGCCAGCAGATCAAGGGCATCGGTGTTTCCGGCCAGCAGCACGGCCTGGTGCTGCTGGACGCCCAGGGCCAGGTGCTGCGCCCGGCCAAATTATGGTGCGACACCGAAACCACTCCCGAGAACCAGCGCCTGCTGGATTATCTGGGAGGCGAGCAAGGTTCGCTGCAACGTCTGGGGCTGGTCATTGCGCCGGGCTATACGGTTTCCAAGCTGTTATGGACCAAGGAGCAACACCCGGAACTGTTCGAGCGTATCGACAGAATCCTGCTGCCTCACGATTACCTCAACTACTGGCTGACCGGGCGTTGCTGCACAGACTATGGCGATGCCTCGGGGACCGGTTACTTCAATGTGCGCACCCGTGAATGGGATCTTTCGTTGCTGGCGCATATCGATCCGACGGGGCGTCTGGGCAAGGCGCTTCCTGAGTTGCTGCCCGCACAGCACAAGGTCGGCACGATTCGAGGCGAAATCGCCAGCCTGCTTGACCTGAACCCGGACGCGGTAGTGTCCAGCGGCGGTGGCGACAACATGATGGGCGCCATCGGCACCGGCAATATCAAGCCGGGCCTGATCACCATGAGCCTTGGGTCATCAGGCACCGTGTATGCCTTTGCCGATCAGCCCTTTGTCAGCGAGCAGGCTTCGGTGGCAACCTTCTGTTCTTCGTCCGATGGCTGGCTGCCGCTGATCTGCACCATGAACCTGACCAACGCCACCAGTGCCATTCGCGAGCTGTTCACGCTGGATATCGACGGTTTCAATCAGGCCGTCACCCAAGCGCCCATCGGAGCGGAAGGCGTGCTCATGCTGCCGTTCCTCAACGGCGAACGCGTCCCTGCCCTGCCCGATGCCACCGGCAGCATTCTGGGTCTCAACAGCACCAACCTGACTCAGGCCAATCTGTGCCGGGCCGTGGTTGAAGGGACCAGCCTCGGGTTACGCTACGGACTGGACCTGTTGAGGGCCAGCGGTATCAAGAGCCAGACCATCCGCCTGATCGGTGGTGGCTCGAAAAGCGCCATCTGGCGGCAGATGATTGCCGACATCATGGATACTCCGGTCATTTGCACCGAGTACGCCGAAGCGGCGGCCCTGGGCGCTGCTATTCAGGCGGCCTGGTGCAACTCTGGCGAGAAGGATCTGCAGGCACTTTGCGAACGCTGCGTCAGGCTCGACCCCGACAGCGAAACCTGGCCTGTCGCAGAAAATGTGGCCGCTTACGAGCGCGTCTACGCACGTTATCAGGATCGATTGCGGGCAGTCTGATCCCTGCCATTTCACGGAGCACTTATGTTTCTTGTCTGCGGCGAAGCTCTTTTCGATATTTTCACCCGAGCGGACGACAACGGTTCGCTCAACAGGCTGGGCCTTGAAGCCGTTGCCGGGGGGTCACCTTTCAACGTGGCGATCGGTTTGCGACGCCTCGGGGTCGAGGCCGCTTTTTTCGCCGGGCTGTCCACCGACTACCTGGGTCGCCGCCTGCGTGCCGTCCTGGATCAGGAAGCGGTCAACCCCGATTACCTGATCGACTTTGCAGCACCGACGACACTGGCGATGGTGGCGGTCGGTGCCGACGGCTCACCCACCTACAGTTTTCGCGGCGAGGGTTGTGCCGACCGGCAACTGCGTCTGGAGCACCTGCCCGCTCTGGATGAAAAGGTGCGCGGCATTCATGTAGGCTCGTTTTCGCTGGTTGTGCAACCGATTGCCGATACCTTGCTGGCGCTGGTCGCCCGGGAAAGCAACAACCGGCTTATCAGCCTGGACCCCAACGTGCGGCTCAACCCGGAGCCGGACATAGAACGCTGGCGCGCCCAGATTCGCGCCTTTGCCGAACACGCGCACATCATCAAGGTCAGCGACGAAGACCTGCACCTGCTCTACCCGGACAGCGACCCGCAAGACATTGCCCAGCAGTGGCTGAGCAAACGCTGCGAGTTCGTGATTCTGACCCGGGGCTCGGAAGGTGCCAGCATCTTTACCCGGCAGCACGGGAGCTGGTCGGTGGCGGCGCAAAGCGTCAAGACCGTGGACACGGTGGGCGCAGGCGATACATTCCAGGCGGCATTGCTGACGTTTCTCAGCGAGCGCCAGTTGGATACGCCGCAAAGTCTTGGTTCACTGACACGGGAAGCCCTGGATGAAATGCTCGGCTTTGCCGTCAGGGCGGCGGCACTGACCTGCACCAGAGTGGGACCGGATCTGCCGTATCGGCATCAGCTGGATTAAGGTGTGATCTTCGCGAATGAATTCGCTCCTTGAGTGGGAGCGAATTCATTCGCGAAAAGGTTACGCAAGCATCCCGGCCTTGATGCCATTGATTCTCGCATTGATGTCATCAACAGCCGCGGTCTGATGCTCCTTGAGGGCTTCCTGGACTTTCTTGTCCACGGCCAGCTTCTCTTCAGGGCTCATGGCCTCATATTCAGCCTTGCTGACGCCCGTGAGTTTTTCACGCATTTTCTCTTCGGCAGTCTGCTTCATGTAATCCATGAATTCCTGCTGAATCGAGCTGGTCGAACTACCGGTGCCGGTCGTGCTGCCCGAACCGTTCGATGCGATCACGCCATTGTCGCTGTCAGCTGTTTTCTCGGAGAGGGTTTTCTCGGCCAGGGTCTTGATGTTGAACATCATCCGGGCAAAGGATTCGTCATAGCCATTGTTGCTCTTGGTACTGTCCTGGGACGCGGAACTGTCAGCCCTGGCGGTCACCGGATTAACAGCCGGAACCAGACTCTCAGCAGCCGCAACAGTACTGAATGAGTTCTGGGAAACCTCATCCACTGTCTTGCGCCCGACGAATCTGGAAACCAGACCTTCGAGCGTGCCGTTGTTGATAATCATCATTCACCTCCTGCGGTGGGTGCGACCCTTACGCAGCAAAACCAGTGCCAGCCGCCTAAAAAACCGACAAGCCACTGTTTTTAAAAGGCTTTAAAAAGGGGCAACGAACAACGACCTGAAGAAAACGGAGAAACGCTGCCGATCATGGCAAGTCATTGCCGGTCTGGGTCCAGTGCAAACCCAGCTCGATATCCTTGCTCAGATCAAGCTGCTCAAGGGGCAACGGCATTGCGAAGTAATAGCCCTGAGCCTGTCCAGCCCCCATGCCGCGCAGCAATTCCAGAGTCGCGTGATCCTCAACGCCTTCCGCTACCACGGTCAGATCCAGAGACTCGGCCATCCGCACGATGGCGCGAACAATCGCCCGGCTTCTGGCGCTGGTAGTCAGCTCCAGAACAAAGGATTTGTCGATCTTCAGGCCGCTGAAGTGATACTGATGCACATAGCTGAGCGACGAGAAACCCGCACCGAAGTCGTCGAGCACCACTGACATGCCCTTGTCGGCCAATTGTTTCATGGACTCACGAGCCTGCGCGGGATCGGCCACCAGCGCCCCCTCGGTGAGTTCCAGGCACAGGCGCGAAGGCGCAACGCCATATTCCGTCAGCAGGGTCAGCACCTCTGCAACAAATTCAGGGCGAGTGATGCTGTAACTGGAGCAGTTCACATGCACCGGCGGCCAGTGGGCATTGGCAGGATCGGCCAGAATGGCAATGACGCGCTGCAACATGTAAATGTCCAGGCGCCCGATAAGGCGCAAGCCTTCCAGAGCTGGCAGAAAACTGCCCGGAGCGATGACCCGGCCATCGGGCTGACGCCAGCGAATCAGGGCTTCGAGGGCAAACAGCTTGCCGGTATTGATGCAGATAATCGGCTGAAAATAGGGAATCAGCTCATGGGTGTGCTTGAGCGCCTTGCGCAGTGCGCCCTCACGCTCGACCTGATCGGAAACCTCGCGGCGCAACTCCTGATTGAACACCACAAAGCTGTCACGCCCGCCATTCTTGGCCCGGTACATGGCCGTATCGGCATCGCGCAGCAACTCGGCTGGCTCCTGATGAAACTGACGGTCAGCGCCGACTACGCCGATACTGCATGAAGAAAACACGGCCTGGCCGCTGATAAAGAACGGCAGATCGAAGGCTTCAAGGATGCGCTCGGCAATGTCGACTCCAACCGCTAGCGGCGCCCCGATCCCCAGAATCGCAAACTCGTCGCCTCCCAGGCGCGCTAATAGGTCGCCATCACGAATACAACTGCGCAGGCGCGCTGCCGCCTGGACCAGCAGGATGTCGCCAAAGTGGTGACCCAGACTGTCGTTGACCACCTTGAAGCGGTCCAGATCAATGAACATGACCACCAGTTGTTGATCACGACCACAGAAAGCCTGCCAGGCCTCCTTCAGGCTCTGCTGCAACTGGCTGCGATTAGGCAGACCGGTCAGCGAGTCATGGGAGTTTTCATGCTGAAGACGGGCATTGACCAGATCCAGTTCACGAGTCCGATCCTGAACCCGCGCCTCCAGCCGCAGATTGGCGGTATGGATCGCTTCGGCAGCGCTGCGCCGGGACAACGCCGTATCGATATGCCGGGAGACGAAGGTCAACAGTTCCTGATCCCGCAGGGTGTAACTCACATTCTGCGAATAGCTCTGCACCGCCAGCACGCCGCGAACATCATCCCCCTCGAACAAAGGTATGCCCAGCCAGGATGAGGACCGATTGGAGTCATTCTGAATCTCGATCTCGCCTTCCCTTTCCAGCCTGTAGGCATCCTCACGGTCAATCAGACAAGGACGGCGCTGGCGGATGACATACTCGGTAAAGCCACGCTGACCACGCCTTGACCGCGGAGGCGTTGCCAGTCGCTCATCACTGTAATAGGGGAACGTCACTTCTTTAGTGGAGCCATCGTACAGAGCGATATAGAAGTTGTAGGCCACCAGCAACTCGCCGACGATCATGTGCAGGCTATGGAACAGCTCCGCCATGTCACCCGGCTGGCTGGACAGTTCGGTAATCTGGAACAGCGCACTCTGCAGGTGCTCCGCCCTTTCGCGATCGGCCACCTCTTGCCTCAGAGCGTCGTTGGCAGCCGACAACTGCTGGGTGCGCAGCAGCACGGTATGCTCAAGGTCAGCCCGGTGCAGAATCCGGTCCAGCGCCATCGCCACATGCCGGGCAACCACCAGAAACAGCGCACGGTCTTCGACGCTGTAGATGCGCGAGACGTCGTATACCTGCATGGCCAGCATGCCGAAGACTTCATCGGATGATTTCTTCAGCGGTGCGCCCATCCAGAACTCGGAAAGACGCCCCTCGCAGAAGAACAGCCCCTGAGCCTGAGCCTGTTTGATAGCCGTGGCATCGACGAACAATGGCTGGCCCGTGGTCAGCACATAGCCCGTCATGGTCAGCCGTGAACGGTCGAGGTACTCGAAACTTTCCGGCTCCATCGCCTCGTGATCGGCTACATCGATGTAATAGGGATAGGTGATCTTTTCTCTCTGGTCGTCATAAAGTGCCAGATAGAAGTTCTCGGCATCGATCAGCGTCGCCAGTTGCTTGTGGATGCCCTTGAGGAAGGTGCTGCGATCCCGTGTCGAACTGGCCAGATGACTGATTTCATACAGCACGCGCTGGGTATTCTGCGCCCTTACCAGCGCGATACTTTGCAGCAGATAACCCAGTTTCAAGGCCAGGTCGGCCAGTGCCGGATTGGCCGACTCGGCCTTGGGCGCCAGCAGCCAGCCCAGCGGTGCCTCACCCATGCCCACGACCCAGCGATGCAACTGGCGCCTGTTGCAGAAACCATCGAAACCGTCGCAGGGAATCTCGCCAGGCCAATCGGCCTGTGCAGATCCACTCCCCAGCAGGCGCTTGTGCGTACCGGCACCGTAAGCCGCCCAGGCCACATCGGGCATGCTGCTGCGAGTCTCGCGCAGCAAGGCTTCCATGAGCGCTTCATTGGAAAGCGCAGGCGATGCAACGGAATCATCAGTGGATTGGTACAAAGCCGGGGACAAAGGAGGAACCTGCATGAGAAACACCAAATCCTGTAACTGGCTGCGGCTATCTTCGGCGGCAGCGCCCGAGGGTGGCAAGCAGCATATGTGATTGAAGGCCAGAAAGTGTGTATTACGAAGTGCATCAAGCACTCCAGACGACAGAAAAGCTGACACACAATCGGCACTATCCGGTTCTTGAGCAGGTCAAATCGGGTCACGTTGCAATAATCGAAGCCTGTTCAACCACTATGCTGGCTTACGACTTCTTTCAACCCTTCGAAAAGGTGATCGCAATGGTCAAGACTTACAGTTACGCCGCCCAGAAACCGACCGACACCCTGAAACCCTATCGTTTTGAGCGCCGTACTCCCGGTGCCGACGATGTACAGATAGATATTCTGTACTGCGGAGTCTGTCACTCGGACCTGCACACCGCCCGTAACGAATGGCACAACACGCTCTACCCTTCGGTACCGGGTCATGAAATCGTCGGCCGGGTCACTGCCGTGGGTGCCGACGTCAAGAACTTCAAAGTGGGCGATCTGGCGGGTGTCGGCTGCATGGTCGATAGCTGTCAGCATTGTGCTTCCTGCGCCGAAGGTGAAGAGCAGTACTGCGAAAACGGTTTTACCGGCACCTATAACGGCCCGGTCTTTGGCGGCGAGAACACCTTCGGTGGCTACTCCGACAACATCGTCGTGAAGGAGAAGTTCGTCCTGCGGATTTCCCACAGCGACAATCTGGCCGCTGTCGCGCCGCTGCTGTGCGCCGGCATCACCACCTATTCCCCTCTTCATCACTGGAAAGTCGGGCCAGGCAAGCGAGTGGGCATCGTCGGCCTTGGCGGGCTGGGCCATATGGCCGTGAAAATTGCCCACGCCATGGGCGCACATGTGGTGCTGTTCACCACCTCACCCAACAAACGCGAAGACGGCCTGCGCCTGGGCGCGGATGAAGTCGTGGTTTCCAAGGATGCAGACGAAATGGCCGCACAGGCCAACAGTCTGGACTTCATCCTCAATACCGTCGCTGCACCTCACGATCTTGACGCCTTCCTGGGATTGCTCAAGCGTGACGGCACCATGACCCTGGTGGGCGCGCCTGCCGAACCTCACCCATCGCCAGCCGTCTTCGGGCTGATCTTCAAGCGTCGCAGCCTGGCCGGCTCCTTGATAGGCGGCATCCAGGAAACCCAGGAGATGCTGGATTTCTGCGCCAGGCACGGCATCGTTTCGGATATCGAAATCATCGCCATGCAGGACATCAATGACGCCTACGAGCGCATGCTCAAGGGTGATGTGAAATATCGCTTCGTCATCGACATGGCCACTCTGAAACAGGAAGCCTCTGCCGCCTGATGCTGGAATCCGGGTTGTCCCCACTGTGGGACAGCCCGCTCTTGCAGTCATAACCCTTATGACAGAAAGTCTCGATTCAGAGCATCTGCACATCAAGTTTCATAGTTGAAATATCTTGCTGCAAATAACTGCAAACTTCCCCAAACCATTCGTCATAAAGCCTCTATCCATACCCGTCGTCGGTTGACATGCCCTTTTATGGAGCGCGCAATAGGTATTGGATGAAACGATGGGGAAACACATATGGCTAAGATCAATGTTTTAGCGGGTGATTTTCTTCAAGGTAATGGAGAGTTCCACTCTGGCACCATTACGCTTGTAACCCCCCTCTTCCCATGGCCTGGAATCTGTTTCAAGCAGGACGACATCAAGTCAGTGGAAATTGCCAGTAAAGCCACCAACAGGAGAATGGACGACGCAATAGGAAAAGGCATTGCAGGCGCGCTGGTGCTTGGCCCCGTAGGCGCTGCAGCGGGCATGCTTCTGGCGAACGAAGAAAAGGAAATAACCTTCGTGGCAACGCTCAAGGACGGCAGAAGCATGCTGGCTGCCACCGATGAAAACACCTACAGAAAGATGGCAGAACACATCCCCGTATCCGACTTCATGTAAAGCACCAGATACCCGACAAGAGCCCGGCCATGCGCCGGGCTCTTTCTTTACAGCAGACTATTCTTTCCATAACCGTTCTGGCACCGATTATGCTTATGCATAGATTACATTTTTATTTCATTTTTATGAATTGAGGCTTTTCCAGTAGCAGTCTCAAGTTTCATGGCAGTCGTGCAGATATCAAGGATGACTGGACGTTAGTTAACAGGTGGGAAAGATGAAAGAACGCGCGACAGTCATCTGCAAACGTGACGATCAGGTCCTTTACGTTCGCAAACCAAAATCGAAATGGGCGCTACCTGGCGGCAAGATCGAAGCGGGGGAAACACCCGCCCAGGCAGCCGTACGCGAACTGAGCGAAGAAACAGGGCTTGAGAACCTGGAATTGCTGTACGTGGATGAATATGAAAAGGACCGGGTCATTCACCACATCTTCACAACCATGATCCCGGCTTCCAGCGAACCTTCACCCCGCAACGAGATTTCCGCCTGCAAGTGGCTCGCCACCGGAAACCTCAGCGACCTCAAGGCCAGCCCGGCGACCAAGTCCATCGTCAAGTCCTTTGCCCGCCCCAACAAATAGAGGACGGGTTTCAACCCCGCAAACGCAAAAAGGGCGACCCTTTCGGATCGCCCTTCTTCACCGCCCAGCAGAGCGGATTTTGTCTGGTAGGCGCGATTGGACTCGAACCAACGACCCCCACCATGTCAAGGTGGTGCTCTAACCAACTGAGCTACGTGCCTGCTGTGGGAGCGCATTCTACGGATATTGAAAGAGGTGTCAACGGCTTTTCGCACTAACCCACTGATATATTCGATTTTTTAGCTCTGAATTCAGCAAATGCCATCAGGCGCAAGTCCGGCAAGAGCATCAGGCCAACGGTCTGAAAGCGCACGACGCTGACATTTCTGTCAGTTCCCGTCATTCCCCTTCGCTTTTAACCTGTAAAAACGCGCGTAAGCGGATGTAGATATCTGCACGAATACGTTCAAGGCAACCCTATTCGCGCCACCTATGCCATTCACACCAGGTGACGAAATGATTATTTACGCAAAGAAACTGACCGGAGAACTCTGGGAGGTAGAGGTTGAAGCCTCAGATACGATCAGTAACTTGAAACAAAGGATTCAGGATAAATCGGGCATTAACGCCGAAGCACAAAGACTTATCTTTTCCGGGAAACAGCTTGAAGACCAGAGAACCTTGAGCGATTACAACATTCAGAAGCAGAGCATCGTACATGTGGTAATCCGACTCTAGACATAAAGCGCTGGCGCAATACCCGTCAGCAACAAGCATCATGCACTTCACGAGCGCTTTTCAAACTTCCTTGAGCGGAACGAAAAAAGGGCGACCCTCTCGGATCGCCCTTCTTCACCGCCCAGCAGAGCGGATTTTGTCTGGTAGGCGCGATTGGACTCGAACCAACGACCCCCACCATGTCAAGGTGGTGCTCTAACCAACTGAGCTACGTGCCTGCTGTGGGAGCGCATTCTACGGATACTGACTGCCCTGTCAATCTCTTTTTCAGCTAAGCCTATGAATTAGCAACGCTTTTAAATGGTGAGCGGGCGAATATGTTTTCTCGGGTGGCTGGCAGAGGTTTTTCAACTCGGGTAGGATCACCGCACTCGTCAAGAATTTTAAACGGAGCTTCAGGATGGCGAACACGCTCTATCCGCAGTCCTACTATGCCGCCTCAGCCAATCCGGCACCGGAACGCCCTGCCTTGCAGGGTGAAGTGGAGACCGATGTCTGCATCATCGGCGCAGGCTATACGGGGCTTTCCAGCGCCCTCTTCCTGCTTGAGCACGGCTTCAGGGTCACAGTGCTCGAGGCCGCGAAGGTCGGCTTTGGGGCTTCGGGCCGAAACGGCGGACAGATCGTCAACAGCTACAGCCGCGATATAGATGTCATCGAGCGTAGCGTTGGTCCAAAACAGGCGCAATTACTGGGCCAGATGGCGTTCGAAGGCGCAGCGATCATTCGTGATCGGGTTTCACGCTACGGCATTCAATGCGACCTGAAGGACGGCGGCGTATTCGCAGCCCTGACCAACAAACAGATGGCACATCTGGAGGCGCAGAAGCGTCTGTGGGAGCGCTACGGGCATACGCATCTTGAGCTGATGGACAAGCGTCGCATCAGAGAGGTCGTGGCCTGCGAGCAATACATCGGCGGCATGCTGGACATGACCGGCGGCCATATTCATCCGCTGAACCTTGCGCTGGGCGAAGCTGCTGCCGTGGAGTCGCTGGGCGGCGTGATCCATGAACAGTCGGCGGCGATCCGCATAGAGCGAGGCGCCAACCCGGTCGTGCATACCGCACAAGGGAAAGTCCGCGCCAAGTTCATCATCGTGGCCGGCAATGCGTATCTGGGCAACCTGGTACCGGAGCTGGCGGCCAAGTCGATGCCATGCGGCACCCAGGTCATCACCACCGAACCGCTGAGTGAAGAACTGGCCAAATCCCTGCTGCCTCAGGATTACTGTGTCGAGGACTGCAACTACCTGCTGGACTACTATCGCCTCAGTGCCGACAAGCGCCTGATCTTTGGTGGCGGCGTGGTGTATGGCGCCCGGGATCCGGCCAATATCGAAGCCATCATTCGCCCCAAGATGCTCAAGGCCTTCCCGCAGCTCAAGGATGTGAAAATCGATTACGCCTGGACCGGCAATTTCCTGCTGACCCTGTCACGCCTTCCCCAGGTCGGTCGACTGGGCGACAACATCTATTACTCCCAGGGTTGCAGCGGGCATGGCGTGACCTACACCCATCTGGCAGGCAAGGTGCTCGCCGAAGCCTTGCGCGGCCAGGCCGAGCGCTTCGATGCATTCGCCGACCTGCCCCACTATCCATTCCCCGGCGGCCAGTTGCTGCGCACGCCGCTTACTGCACTGGGCGCCTGGTATTACAGCCTGCGCGACAGACTGGGCTTTTGATGGATAGCGTGAAAACCCTGCAGATCGGGGTTTTCACTGCTTCAGACCAAACTTATTTAACACCCTGGCGGGCCAATGCCTTCACGGCTTCACCGGCCGCCTGCTCCTGCCCGGCTTGAGACAGTTCATTGGCAGCTTTCAGCCAGCGCTGCTGATCCACCTTGGCAGGCAGTTGCCGTGGCCCCTGAATCAGGACCGCCCAACTGCCTGCATCCTTCCAGGCCGAGCTGAAGCTGCCAAAGCTCATCATCTGCCGACGATTCATGCCCACCTGCAGCAAAACGGTCTGCTTGATGCGGTTATAGCCCACCAGCACGCCATAACGAGGCCCTTTCCACCAGGCCGAGCCTTCGGACAGCCGCAGCATCACCGGATAGCCCGCCGAGACCTGCTCCAGCAAAGCGTGCAACTCGCCATCGAGTGGGTAAACCATGAAACCGTACTGGCGCGCCGCATTCTGCATAGTGCTTTCAAGCTTCCCCTCGCCGCCCGGCAATTGCAGGGGTTTATCGAGCAGCCCCGGCGTAATCAGCACCTGACGGTTGGCCAGCATGCCCGCCAGTGCTCCCGGTCCGCTTTGATAGGCGTTGCCACGGAAGAACGGCACAGAGTTGAGTTCAACCCGGTCCGGCAAGCGCTGAATTTCTGGCGTAACCATAGAAGCGCAGGCGGTCAGGCTCAATATCAGAACAACCACCCACCACGGCCGCCGGATTCTGGCGGCGTTGAACAAGAAAGATACCGGCAGCATTTTCACTCACTTCAACGGGTGTCAGGCACCACACGACCCGACTCGGACACCGATCATAGAGCCGCGCAGAGCCTGGGTATAGCCTTCTGACACAGTCAGAGTGACTGGATAGATCAAATTGGTCATAGCCGTCAATTAATCGAAACATGTGAGGGACTAGACTGTCAGTTATTCAGACAGCAAGAAGATGCGGTAAATACGGAGGCACTTATGAGCCTGGAAATGACAATCGTGATGCTGATCGTGGCATGGCTGATGGTTGCAGGCGCCATGCTTTGGGGAGTACTGAGAATTTCCCGTCGTCACCAACCTCGCGTCGTGCGACCGACCCCAAGGGTCCGCCTGGAAAAAGGACAGCCTGCAGTCGCTCACTGATCAGCGCTCATGAAATGCAAAATGGTCGGCCCCATTACAGGGCCGACCATTTTTTTGCTTCGCTGATCGGGAGATCAGGCTTTGGCGGCTTCAGCAGCAGCCTTTTTACGCTTGGCCTTGCGAGCCAGGATGTTGAGGATCTCGACCGCTGCAGAGAACGTCATGGCGGCGTAGATGTAGCCTTTAGGTACATGGGCACCGAAGCCCTCAGCAATCAGCGTCATACCGATCATGATCAGGAAGCCCAGGGCCAGCATGACCACCGTCGGGTTGTCATTGATGAACTTGGCCAACGGGTTGGCAGCCACCATCATCACAATCACAGCAGATACCACAGCGATGATCATGATCGGCAAGTGTTCAGTCATGCCCACAGCCGTGATGATGCTGTCGATGGAGAACACCAGGTCCAGCAGCAGGATCTGGAAGATTGCCGCGCCCATGCTCAGGGTTACAGCGGAGCCGATAGTCTTTTCAGCTTCAGCCTTGGTGTCCATGCTGTGATGGATTTCCGTGGTCGCCTTCCAGACCAGGAACAGGCCACCCGCGATCAGGATCATGTCTTTCCAGGAGAACGCCTGGCCGAACACGTCGAGCACAGGTTCGGTCAACTGGACAATGAAAGCCACGGTACTGAGCAGGCCCAGACGCATGATCAAGGCAGCACTGATACCCAGACGACGGGCCTTGGCTCGCTGATGCTCAGGCAACTTGTTGGTGAGAATGGAAATGAAGATCAGGTTATCGATACCCAGCACGACTTCCATGACCACGAGCGTGGCCAAGGCAATCCAGGCGGCGGGACTTGTAGCGAGTTCCAAAAGGTATTCCATAGATCGTGTCCTGCTTGAGCCAATGTTGGGCGTTAGATTTCTTTACCAGACTTCTCTTCGGGAGACTCGGGCTGTTTTTTGGGTTCAAGTACCGAAAGATCCTTGCGGGTATCTTCCAGCGCCTTGGTTGCAGCTTCATGAGTATCGTCAATCGCCTGTTTGGCTGTGTTGGCAGCGGTGTCCAGGATTTGCTTGGTCGATGTCTCTACCTGGTCACAGCCAGCCATTACAACCAGCGAAGATACCAGCAATGCGGCGTAAACGGGTTTGATCATGTTTCCCTCGATATGCAAGGCCGGACATCACCTTTGGTCCGGCGTCAGCGAAGCATTCTAAGGACATGGAAACATCAGAAAAATTCGATTTTTCAAGGTGTATACTTCGGTTTTACCGAATCGACAATCTCTATGCTCAATTATCGTCAACTCCACTATTTCTGGGTCGTGGCCAAAACCGGCAGCATCGTGCGCGCCTGCGAACAATTGAACCTCACCCCCCAGACCATCAGCGGCCAGATCAGCCTGTTCGAGGAAACCCTGGGCGTCGATCTCTTCCGCCGTGTAGGCCGGCAACTGGAGCTGACCGAAGCCGGTCGCCTGGCGCTGCCCTATGCCGAACAGATGTTCCAGTTGGGCAATGAGCTGGAAACCATGCTGCGCTCACAGCCCGACGAACAACAGATCCTGTTTCGCATCGGCGTGGCAGATGTCGTGCCCAAATCCATCGTCTACCGACTGATCGCGCCCACCATGGAGCTCGACGAATCGATCCGCATTACCTGCCGCGAAGACAAGCTCGAACGCCTGCTGGCCGACCTGGCAATCCAGAAACTGGACATGGTGATATCTGACAGCCCTATGCCACCACATTTGGACATCAAAGGCTACAACCAGAAACTGGGAGAGTGTGGCGTCAGCTTCTTCGCGACCCAGGGCGTGGCTGAAAGTCTGTGGGGTGACTTTCCGCAGTGCATGCATGGAGCACCGCTATTGATTCCCGGGCAGGACACCGTGGTGCGCGGCAGGTTGATGCGCTGGTTCGCCGAACAGAAAATACAGCCGCGGATCATTGGCGAGTTCGACGACAGCGCCCTGATGAAAGCATTCGGCAAATCAGGCAGCGGCGTATTCGTCGCGCCCAGCGTGATCGCCGATGAAGTACAAAGCCAATATGACGTGAAAATCATCGGCCAGACAGAATCGGTGACCGAATCGTTCTATGCAATTACCGTCGAACGAAAGGTCAAGCACCCCGGTATTGTCGCCATTACCGAGAGTGCCCGAAACAAGCTGTTTACCGACTGAGCTTAGAACTTGCCCATGTAATCGCGTTTGCCGATTTCCACGCCATTGTGGCGCAGCAGGTCATAAGCGGTGGTGACATGGAAAAAGAACTGCGGCAAGGCATAGCTGAGCAGGTAAGCCTGGCCGTTGAGGCGCTTCTCCTTGTCAGTACCTGGGCGCAGAACGATCTCGATGCCTTCCTTGCCGTCGACATCTTGCGGCTTGATGCTGGCGATGAAGGCCAGGGTCTTGGCGATCAGGGCTTGCAGATCGGCAAAGGTGGTTTCGGTGTCTTCGTACTTTGGAATCTCGACGCCTGCCAGACGGGCCGAAGCGCCTTTGGCGAAATCCACGGCAATCTGAATCTGACGAGTGAAAGGCAACATGTCCGGGAACAGACGCGCCTGCAACAGGGCTTCAGGCTGGATTTTCTTCTCGGTCGCGTGGGCCTCGGCCTTGACCAGAACGTCATTCAGCGCGTTGAGCATTTGCTGGAATACAGGAACGGAAGCGGCGTACAGGGAAATAGACATGACAAATCCTGAAAGTGAAAGTCAGGAATTATAGACATGCTCTTCAGGAAAGATGGCGAGTCTTTTCTCCATGCCCTGGCGCGAGTCATCGGCGCACTGGCAATAATTCAGCGCAGCCCCTAGGCTGACACCCCCGCCATCGCTCAGGGAAAGCGTAATGACCACCGAACATTCTTCAACCGAATCGGCCGATGACACCGAGTCGCTGCAACTCAACAGCACCGAAGTTCGCATTCTCGGCTGCCTGATCGAAAAACAGGCCACCAGCCCGGAAACCTATCCGCTGACCCTCAATGCACTGGTCATTGCCTGTAACCAGAAAACCAGCCGCGATCCGGTGATGAATCTGACTCAGGGCCAGGTTGGCCAAAGCCTGCGCGCTCTGGAAAATCGGGGCCTTGCCCGCCTGGTCATGGGCAGCCGCGCCGACCGCTGGGAGCACAAGGTCGACAAGCACCTGGAGCTGGTGCCAGCCCAGTTGATCCTGACCGGCCTGCTACTGCTGCGCGGCCCGCAAACCAGCAACGAACTGCTGACCCGCAGCAATCGCATGCACGATTTTGAAGACAGCGAACAGGTCGTCCACCAACTGGACCGCCTCATCGCCCGAGGCCTGGCAACCCTGCTGCCACGCCAGCCCGGTCAGCGCGAAGATCGCTACATGCATTCACTGGGAGACCCGGCAGACCTGCAAGACCTCCTTGCAGCCCGGCAAAACCAGCCGGAGCGGCAGTCGGCATCCGCATCGAGCGAGAGGATTGATGAGCTGGAAGCAAGGATTGCTGCGCTTGAAGAGCGGCTGGCGAGGCTGGAGCAATAGTCGAGTGGCGCCGGGAAGGCTTGCCTGATGACTTTTACTTCCTACCAAACGGTATTGGATTAACCCCTCGGAGCAGGCGTAGAATCGGCTCCGAGCCCCACCGATGAAAAGGTTGTACAAACATCGTCGGCCCCCTTACACAAAATTTACCTAACGGCTTCGCAGTTTTCTCCGATTACGATGTCTTAGAGTTATCCCGTGGCAGTGCTTGAGCGTAATGCAGGCCCGCGACAACGGGTTGAGAGCGAGGAACAGTCATGATTCGTCATATCCCCAAAATTGCCTTGTTTATAGGTGCCCTGGCATTGGCAGGCCAGGCCAACGCTGATCGTGGCTGGGGTGGGCCAGCCGTACTGGGTGCAATCGTCGGCGCTGCCGTGGTTGGAGCCGCAGTTTCGTCCAGCCGTGACAGGACAGTGTATGTAGAACGCCAGCCGGTCTATGTTCAACCGCAGCCGGTTTACTACGCACCGCCGCCTCCGCCAGTGGTTTACTACCAGCCGGCTCCCGCTTATGAGGTTGTGGAACGCTACCCGGCTCCGCCACCGGGCTACTACCGTCGTTATGGACCACCGCCAGCCTACTATGGCCCGCCACGCGGCCACTGGTAACCGACAAAAAGCCCCGCCAAGTGCGGGGCTTTTCGTTGCTTTGTCATCAAACGGAGGTTGCCCGTCAAGACGCACAACCCTCGCAATCATCAATGACCACTATCGAGAACGATGATTTCTGCCAGAGACGATGGCTGAGTAAAGTAGCGCCATCGATTGATGGAGACAGCCATGAACAAGGTTCAGATCATGTCAGTAGTTGGCAGCGCCGTCCCGGCGACACTCAGAGAACGCGGCTTTCTGGCTTGCTGGTATCTGATGCACAACGGCGAACCCGTCAGCGGCCCTTTCGCCTCACTGCCTGCAGCCCAGGCCAGCTCCGACAAGCTGGAAAGCCACAAGCTCAACGGCTGAGTGCAGCACCCGGTTTCACAGTCTTCGTGCGTTTGCTCCGCACATCCCCTTGCCCACATCCTTTGATGTGGGCTTTTTTATGGGTTCGAAAAAGTCTCAGACACGCTCAGCCATTGCCGCATTCACCTGGCAGCGATGAGCCAGTTTTTGCAGGCGCTTTTCCAGGGCGATGAACACGACACGATCAGTGCGACCGCTGTCCAGTTCATCGATCAGGTCGTTGGCCACCTGGCGCAGTTCATAAGCCAGCACTACACGATCATCATTCAAATCGTGTTTATGGGACTCGAACAGGCGGTGCAGATAATCCTGCAACGTGTATTTCAGGCGATGCCGGTCGCTGGCGCGCAAATGGGTAAGGTTCAGACTGGTTCTGGCCTGCAGTTCGGTCAACTCGCCGCACAGGTATTGAATGCGGCGGGCATAACCGGTTTCGCGCTCACGCAATTGCTTGTGGGCCACTGCCGCTTCCTGCTTGCGCTGGATGCACGGAACCCCCACCGCGACCATCATGCCGACGATCAGCCCGGTCGCCTGGACCCAGCCCGCCCAGTCGGCAGGCCGTGAAAAAAAGCCGCTGACAAGCAGTACGACCGCGACCAGAGATGCAGCGATCACCAGAACAACGTAATCCTTGCTGATAAACCCCTTGAGCATTGCACGCTTCCTTAAATCGATGAGCATTGATGGCGTGGATGCTAATCGGTGCGAGCCGCAGACACCACGAATATTGAAAGCACACCGCCAATTCGTAGCTTTCCTACTTAACAGCAACTTAATAAAACCATGATTCGTGAATTAATTGACGAAACGCCCTGCTCACCCCATCGACTTTGGGCAAAGTCCGCTCCTAAAATGCAGCGTTTTTCCTATAACCACGTGCAAAACTGCACATTTATCGAGTGAGCCCTGTTCTTGAAAATTCGTCTGCCACTTCTGGGTCTTTTATTTGCACTTACGGGCCCTGTAGTTTCCACCCACGCCATTGCAAACGAAATCGCGGCTCTGAACCGGGATCCATCAAAGCTTCATCTGGCTTCCGGCAGCACACTGGTCATTGATGTGCAGACCGACAAGGTTCTGTATTCACACAACCCTGACGTTATCGTTCCCATCGCGTCGGTCACCAAGCTCATGACCGCGATGGTCGTGCTGGACGCCAAGCAGCCGATGGATGAAGTCATCCCCGTCAATATTTCCCAGACTCCGGAAATGAAAGGCGTGTTCTCCCGCGTAAAACTGGGCAGCGAAATGAACCGCAAGGACATGCTGCTGATCACGCTGATGTCTTCGGAAAACCGTGCTGCCGCAAGCCTGGCCCACAGTTATCCGGGCGGCTACCCGGCCTTTATCCTGGCCATGAATGCAAAAGCCAAGGCGCTGGGCATGAAACATACGGCCTATGTCGAGCCTACCGGGCTGTCGGTCTATAACGTTTCAACGGCTCGCGACCTCACCAAGCTGATCATGGCGGCTCGCAAATACCCGATGATCACTGAGCTGAGTACCACGGCGGAAAAGACCGTGACCTTCCGCAAGCCCACTTACAACCTGGGCTTCAGCAACACGGACCACCTGGTGCGCAAGGACAACTGGGACATCAAGCTGACCAAGACCGGCTTCACCAATCAGGCAGGTCACTGCCTGGTGCTGCTGACCACCATGGCTAACCGTCAGGTTTCCGTGGTGATTCTCGATGCCTTCGGCAAATACACCCACTTCGCCGATGCCAGCCGCCTGCGCCGCTGGATGGAAACCGGCGAGAGCGGTCCTGCGCCGGAAGTCGCCTTGCAGTACAAGAAGGAAAAGAATCTGGTGATGAAACAGAACGGTATTCAGCAGGCGCGGGAATAAAATCCACCTCTGTAGGAGCGGATTCATCCGCGAAGAAGGTATGAACCGTCTATTCGCGAATGAATTCGCTCCCACAGAGTTTGCTTAGTTGAACTGTGTGACCAGCTTGGTATTGAGGTAGGCCTCGATGGCTTCGGTGCCGCCTTCGGAGCCGTAGCCTGAGTCCTTGATCCCGCCAAACGGGACTTCTGGCAAGCCGATACCCTGATGGTTGATCGACAGCATACCGGCTTCAATGCCATTGCTCAGCGCCTGAGCGGTCTTCATCGAGGTGGTGAAGGCATAGGACGCAAGACCGAACGGCACGCGATTGGACTCGGCAATGACCTCTTCCAGCGTGTCGAACGGCACCAACAGCGCAACAGGGCCGAAAGGCTCTTCGTTCATGATGCGCATTTCAGGGGTCAGACCGCTCAATACGGTTGGCTCGAAGAAATAGCCAGCGCCTTCAACGGCCTTGCCGCCCGTTTCCAGCTTCGCACCGGCACCCACTGCATCTTCGATCAGATCCGTCAGTGCCGGAATGCGACGTTCATTGGCTACCGGCCCCATGGTGGTGCCCGCTTCCAGGCCATTGCCGACCTTGACCTCACGGGTCAGCCCCACGAACTTCTCGGTGAAAGCCTCGAATACCTTGCGCTGTACCAGAATCCGCGTCGGTGAAACACAGACCTGACCGGCATTGCGGAACTTGGCGGTGGACAGCACTCGCGCAGCCAGATCCAGATCGGCGTCGTCGAAGACCAATGCAGGCGCATGACCGCCCAGTTCCATGGTGGCGCGCTTCATGTGCTGGCCAGCCAGGGCCGCCAACTGCTTGCCAACCGGCGTGGAGCCGGTAAAGGTCACCTTGCGGATCACCGGATGCGGAATCAGGTAATTGGAGATCTCGGCAGGCACGCCATACACCAGCCCGATCACGCCAGCCGGGACACCGGCATCGGCAAAGGCACGGACCAGTTCGGCAGGCGATGCCGGGGTTTCTTCCGGGGCCTTGATGATGATCGAACAACCGGCGGCCAGTGCCGACGACAGCTTGCGCACCACCTGGTTGATCGGGAAGTTCCAGGGCGTGAACGCGGCAACCGGGCCGACCGGCTCCTTGATCACCTTCTGCTCGATGGAGGGATTGCGCGACGGCACGAGACGGCCATAGCTGCGGCGCCCCTCCTCGGCAAGCCAGTCGATGATGTCGGCAGCGGACTGGGTTTCCATGCGCGCTTCGGCCAGCGGCTTGCCCTGTTCCTGAGTCATGATGCGGGCAATGCTGTCGGCGCGCTCGCGCAGCAATTGCGCAGCCTTTTGCATGATCTTGTAGCGGTCATAGGCCGAAGTGGCGCGCCAGGTTGCAAAACCACGTTCAGCTGCCGCCAGGGCTTCGTCCAGATCGGGAATGCTGGCATGGGCCACCGTTCCCAGCGACTGGCCGGTGGCAGGATCGATGACCGGCAAGATGCGGCCATCGCGGCTTGCACGCCATTGGCCATCGATATAGAGCTGAACATCGGGATACATGGCATTTCTCCTGAAGTTGTTGCATGACTGAGTCGACCAACTTACGGGGATATCCCCGCAAGAGTCAAGGCACAGTCAAGAATGAATGACAGACGCAAACAGCAACGGCCTGCCAGCACCTCATCGACAGGCCGTCACTGCATGGGAGTACAGCGAAAGCAGAATGTTCGCTACAAAATCGGCTTGCCGCCCGTCACGCTATACAGCGCACCGGAGGTATAGCTGGACTGATCGGAAGCCAGCAGCACATAAATCGGTGCCACCTCAACAGGCTGACCCGGACGCCCCAGCGGCGTCTGGCTGCCGAAGTTGCGGACTTCTTCCTCGGACATGGTCGACACGATCAAGGGTGTCCAGATCGGACCCGGAGCGACACTGTTGACCCGGATTCCACGCTCGCCCAACAGTTGCGCCAGACCGCCGGAAAAATTGGCAATGGCGCCCTTGGTGGAGGCATAAGGCAGTAGAGTCGGCTTGGGCATGTCGGCGTTCACCGAACTGGTATTGATGATCGAACTGCCTTGAGCCATGTGTGGCACTGCCGCCTGACAGATACGAAATATCGCCGTGATATTGATATCGAAGGTCCTCACCCATTCTTCGTCGGGGATTTCCTCGAAGGTTTCGTGGGTCATCTGGAAGGCGGCGTTATTGACCAGCACATCGATACGCCCAAATCGCCCAACGGTTTCTTCAACAATGTGGCGGCATTGCTCTTTCTGCGCCAGATCGCCCGGCAACAACAGACACTGCCTGCCAGCCTGTTCGACCCAACGAGCGGTCTCCTGAGCATCCTCATGCTCATCAAGGTACGAGAGCGCGACATCGGCACCCTCACGGGCAAAGGCAATGGCCACTGCACGGCCAATGCCGCTGTCCGCGCCTGTGATCAGGGCAATCTTGTTTTGCAGCCGCTCAGAGCCGCGGTAGCTCTGCTCGCCACAATCGGGATAGGGCTCCATTTTCGCTTGTGAACCAGGCACCGATTGCGCCTGTTGCGGGAAAGGAGGTCTTGGGTAGTCAGTCATTTCTTTCTCCTGGTGTGGGCTGGAGGAGAGGAAAACCGTCCATGGCCCATGAAATATCTGGCCTGCCAGCGCCGGACACGTTCAAAGAACCACAGGACACCACTGACGAATGGTCGCCGAGGAAGGTTTTTGCAACCCGCTCGAATAAAGCACTTGCGCGCACAATCTTATGGTATACCATCATACGAAATACAACAGTGCTCGATCCGGGAGTCCTACATGAGCTTTGAAATTCGCAAGATCGTCAATTACACCGAAGAGACCTTCATCGAAGGCGGCAAGGCGACCGACAAACCGGTGACCATGGTCGGCCTGGCTGTCGTGATCAAGAACCCTTGGCTCGGTCGTGGTTTTGTCGAAGACCTCAAGCCTGAAATCCGCGCCAACTGCTCCGAGCTGGGCGAACTGATGGTCAAGCGCCTGACGGCGGCCATCGGTGGTGCAGACAAGATCGAAGCCTACGGCAAGGCCGCAGTGGTCGGTGCCGAAGGCGAGATCGAACACGCTTCGGCGGTGATTCACACCCTGCGTTTCGGCAACCACTACCGTGAAGCAGTCAAGGCCAAGAGCTACCTGAGCTTCACCAACAAGCGCGGCGGCCCGGGCACTTCCATCCAGATTCCGATGATGCACAAGGATGACGAAGGTCTGCGTTCGCACTACATCACCCTGGAAATGCAGATCGAAGACGCCCCACGCGCCGACGAAATCATCGTTGTGCTGGGCGCTGCCAACGGTGGCCGCCTGCATCCGCGCATCGGCAACCGTTATATCGACCTGGAAGAGCTGGCTGCCGAGAAGGCGCAGTAATTATCCATCCCTGACAATAATGTCTGCGCAGGAGCGATCCATGATTCAGCTCACCGCTGAACGCACCCCGGCCGGAACCAGTTATCTGGCCACCGGCCAGGGCCACCCTGTGGTGTTGATTCACGGGGTGGGTCTGAACAAAGAAATGTGGGGCGGTCAGATTGTCGGCCTGGCCCCGCATTACCGAGTCATTGCCTACGACATGCTGGGTCATGGTTCGAGTCCGCGCCCGGACCCGGATACCGGCCTGCCCGGTTATGCAGAACAACTGCGAGAACTGCTCGATCATCTGGGCCTACCTCAGGCCACGATCATCGGCTTCTCCATGGGTGGACTGGTTGCCCGGGCCTTTGCCCTGCACTTCCCGCAGTACCTGTCCGGCATGGTCATCCTCAACAGCGTGTTCAATCGCACGCCCGAGCAGCGTGCCGGTGTCATCGCACGCACCAGCCAGGCCGCCGAACACGGGCCGGACGCCAATGCCGCCGAGGCCTTGTCGCGCTGGTTCAGCAAGGAATACCAGGCCGCCAACCCCGCGCAGATCGCGGCCATCCGCCAGAACCTGGCAAGCAACGATCCACAGGGCTACCTGACCACTTACAAGCTGTTTGCCACACAGGATATGTACCGCGCCGACGATCTGGGCGATATTCGCGCACCGACGCTGATTGCCACCGGCGAGCTGGACCCCGGCTCGACACCGGACATGGCTCGTCAACTGGCGATGCGTATCCATGGCGCAGAGGTTGCGATACTGCCCGAGCAGCGGCACATGATGCCGGTGGAATCGCCGCGTCTGGTCAATCAGGTGTTGCTGGACTTTCTCGACAAGTCGGCAGCTCTACATAATCCGGCAAAGGGAATCGTTGCATGACTCTCACGCGCTTTCAGATGTGCATCGACGGCCAATGGGTCGACGCACTTTCCGGCAAGACCTTCGACAGTCTCAACCCTGCATTGGCCGAACCCTGGGCGCAGTTGCCCGACGCAGATGAAGCGGACGTGGAGCGCGCCGTCCAGGCCGCACAAAAAGCCTTTGAAGGCAAGGCCTGGCGCGGGCTGACAGCCACGGCACGAGGCAAGCTGCTGCGCAGGCTGGGCGACCTGATCGCCGAGAACAAGGAGCAACTGGCCCAACTGGAAAGCCGCGACAACGGCAAGCTGATCCGCGAAACACGTGGCCAGGTGAGCTATCTGCCGGAGTTTTTCCACTACACGGCCGGCCTTGCGGACAAGCTCGAAGGCGGCACCCTGCCCCTCGACAAGCCCGACCTGTTTGCCTACACGGTCCATGAACCCATGGGCGTGGTCGCCGGAATCATTCCCTGGAACAGCCCGCTGTACCTGACAGCCATCAAGCTGGCTCCGGCATTGGCAGCGGGCAACACCATCGTGCTCAAGCCTTCCGAACACGCCTCGGCCACCCTTCTGGAACTGGCGCGTCTGGCGCTGGAAGCCGGTATTCCGCCGGGCGTGGTCAATGTCGTGACCGGGTACGGCCCGAGTACCGGTGCCGCCCTGACCCGTCATCCGCTGGTGCGCAAGATAGCCTTTACCGGCGGCGCCGCGACTGCGCGCCATGTGGTGCGCAGCAGCGCCGAAAACTTCGCCAAGCTGTCCCTGGAACTGGGCGGCAAATCCCCCAACATCATCTTTGCCGACGCCGATCTGGACAGCGCCATAAATGGCGCGGTCGCTGGCATCTATGCCGCTTCGGGGCAAAGCTGTGTGTCGGGCTCGCGACTGCTGGTCCAGGACGAGATCTACGACGAATTCGTCGAGCGCCTGGCCGAACGCGCCAGCCGCATCCGCATCGGCAACCCGCAGGACGAAACCACTGAAATGGGCCCCATGGCCACTGCCCAGCAACTGGCCGTGGTCGAAGGCCTGGTGGCTGATGCACTGGCCGAAGGCGCACGCCTGCGACTGGGTGGCAAGCGGCCCGAAACAGCCAGCGAAGGCTGGTTCTACGAGCCGACCCTGTTCGAGTGCGACCGCAACTCCATGAAGATCATGCAGGAAGAAGTCTTTGGTCCTGTCGCGTCGGTGATCCGTTTCAAGGATGAAGCCGAAGCCCTGGCGATTGCCAACGATTCGCAGTTTGGCCTGGCAGCAGGTATCTGGACCCGGGACCTTGGCCGCGCGCACCGTCTGGCACGGGACATCCGTTCAGGTATCATCTGGGTCAACACCTATCGAGCCGTATCTGCCATGGCCCCCATCGGCGGGTTCAAGAACAGCGGCTATGGCCGGGAAAGCGGCATCGACTCGGTCCTGGCCTATACCGAACTGAAAACGGTATGGATCAATCTATCGCAGGCCCCCATGCCTGATCCTTTTGTAATGCGTTGAGTGAGGCGGCGGCAATGATAGAACCCGGCATTTATAAAGAAGTCATGGCGTCCTTTCCTTCGGGCGTCACCATCGTCACCACACTGGACGCCGAAGGCAGTCTGGTAGGCATCACCGCCAGCGCCTTCAGCGCACTGTCCATCGACCCGGCACTGGTGCTGTTCTGCCCGAATTACGCCAGCGACACTTACCCTGTGCTGCGCGACAGTAAAAAGTTCGCGATCCATTTGCTCTCTGCCGAGCAACAGGCTGAAGCCTATGCGTTCGCCAGCAAGGGCAAGGACAAGACCAAGGGTATCGAATGGCACCTGAGCGAGCTCGGCAACCCGTTGCTGAGCAAGGCGACGGCGATCATCGAGTGCGAACTGTGGCGCGAATATGACGGCGGCGATCACGCTATCATCGTCGGCGCGGTGAAAAACCTGATCCTGCCCGAAACACCTGCCATACCGATGCTCTACCACCGAGGCAAACTGGGGGCTCTGCCACCTTTTGCTTGAGACGGGGTTCTTGGTAGTCAAGAGCAACGGCGTGATAAACTCGGCGTCTCTCCGGGCGATTCAGGCCCGGTCATGCGTCAGCCCGGCCGGTTTTCAGGCTGACGCCATGAACGCGACCGCCTTGTTCTGGCCGTGTTTTTCACATAGACAGCCCCACTCCGAGCACACCCGATGAAACGCCTGCCACTCGACGACAACTTCAAGGTCAATCGCAACCCCGTTACCCTGCGCGAAATCGTGCTGGACAAACTGCGCAGCGCGATCATGAACTTCCAGCTTCTGCCGGGGGATCGTCTGGTCGAGCGAGATCTGTGTGATCGTCTCGGGGTCAGCCGGACCTCCGTGCGTGAAGCCTTGCGCCATCTGGAGTCCGAAGGTCTGGTGGAGTTCGCCGACGCCAAGGGGCCACGGGTCGCCATCATTACTCTGGAAGATGCCTGCGATATCTATGAGCTGCGTTGCGTGCTCGAAGGGCTGATCGTGCAGCTGTTCACCCTGCGAGCCAAGGCGAAAGATATCCGTGCCCTGGAAAAGGCCCTTGAAGAAAACCGCAAGGCACTCAAAGATGGCGAGTTACAACAGGTCATCGATTCGGTGCAAAGCTTCTACGACGTACTGCTCGAAGGCTCGGGCAATCACATCGCCGCTACCCAGTTGCGTCAGTTGCAGGCGCGCATCAGCTACCTGCGGGCCACTTCGGTGTCACAGATCAACCGCCGCGGTGCCAGCAGCAAGGAAATGGAACACATCGTCGAAGCCATCAAGAGCGGCGACCCGCTGGCGGCCCACAAGGCTTCCGTCGATCACGTGCGCAACGCTGCCGCTGTGGCGCTGGAATATCTGAAATCCAAGCAGGACGATGACGCCAAGGTCCGCGACATCGTTGCTCCGATTGCCATCAAAGAACCCCGAATAGGACGCTGACATGCCCGCGCCGCGCTTTTGTCCGCAATGTGGCAGTGCCGATCTCGATCAGCGTGTGCCACCGGGCGATACCCATGCGCGGCTGATGTGCGGCAGTTGCAACTACATTCACTACGTCAATCCGAAGATCATTGCCGGCTGCATCATCGAGCAGGAAGGCAAATACCTGCTGTGCCAGCGGGCAATCGCGCCACGCCCCGGCACCTGGACGCTACCGGCCGGCTTCATGGAGAGTGGCGAAACCACCGAACAGGCCGCCCTGCGGGAAGTCTGGGAAGAAAGCGGCGTACGCGCAGAAATCATCTCGCCCTACTCCATCTTCAGCGTGCCGAAGATCAGCGAGGTGTATATCGTCTTCCGCGCCATAGCCCTGGAAATCACCGGCCAGTTCGGGCCGGAGACCCTGGATTACAAATTCTTCGCCCCCGAAGACATCCCGTGGGACAGCATCTACTACCCCGCCATCCGGCAAATCCTCGAACGCTACATCACCGAGCGCCAAGCCGGGGTGTATGGCCTGTACATGGGCAATGATGACACCGGCAAGGTGCATTTCATCCGATAGGAACCATCCGTGGGAGGGGCCTTGGCCGCGACAGCCAGTTTGAAGGTACTGAAGATGTGTTGCCTGTAAGCTGGGTCGTCGCGGCCAAGGCCCCTCCCACAAGTGACTTCATATGCCTTGACTGATCGGCACTACTGCTGCGCGATACCTTCGACAATCACGATCTCGGCATGGGCCACGCCATGGCGATGACTCATCGCTTCCTGGTACTCAGGCGAGCGATAACAGGCCAAGGCTTGCTCATACGACTCGAATTCGATCACAACGGTGCGTTGCGGCGTGTCGCGACCTTCGACGGCTTCGGAACGTCCGCCGCGCGCCATGAATTTGCCACCAAATAATTCAAATGCCGCTGGCGCTCGCTGGGTATATTCGCTGTACTGCTCAGGGTCGGTTACGTCCACGTTTGCAATCCAATAAGCCTTCATCGCGATCTCACTGTTTCAATGATAGGGAATCTGTGAAATATTCTGTCTTATGGTATACCACGATTTTTCATCCATAACACCGAGATCCTGAGTATGGCGTTCGATCGCATCGAAGACATCATTGAAGACTACCGTCAGGGCAAGATGGTCCTGCTGGTGGACGACGAAGACCGGGAAAACGAAGGTGACCTGCTGCTTGCTGCCGACCTCTGTACACCTCAGGCCATCAGCTTCATGGCCCGCGAAGCACGCGGCCTGATCTGTCTTACTCTGACCGACGAACATTGTCAGCGCCTGGGACTGGAGCAGATGGTACCCAGCAACGGCAGCGTATTCGCCACGGCGTTCACGGTTTCCATCGAAGCCGCAACGGGCGTCAGCACCGGCATTTCTGCCGCCGACCGAGCCCGCACCGTCCAGGCTGCCGTCAACCCCCAGGCCTGTGCCGACGATCTGGTGCAGCCTGGCCATATTTTCCCGCTGCGCGCCCGCGAAGGCGGCGTGCTGACCCGCGCCGGTCACACCGAAGCCGGCTGTGACCTGGCTCGCCTGGCAGGCCTGACGCCTGCATCGGTGATCGTGGAAGTCATGAACGATGACGGCACCATGGCCCGCCGCCCCGATCTTGAGCTGTTCGCCGAAAAACATGGCATCCGCATCGGCACCATTGCCGACCTGATCCATTACCGCCTGAGCACCGAACACACTGTGGTGCGCATCGGCGAACGCGAGCTGCCAACGGTTCATGGCACCTTCCGCCTGTTCAGCTACGAGGACCGGATCGAAGGTGGCGTACACATGGCCATGGTCATGGGCGACATCCAGCGCGATTTCCCGACCCTGGTGCGAGTACACGTGGTTGATCCACTGCGCGACCTGGTAGGTGCCGAGTACACGGGCCCGGCGAACTGGACCCTGTGGGCCGCCCTGCAGAAAGTCGCCGAAGAAGGACGCGGCGTGGTCGTGGTACTGGCCAATCACGAGTCCTCCCAGGCACTGCTGGAGCGTATCCCGCAACTGACCCAGCCGCCGCGCCAGTACACCCGTTCGCAGTCACGTATCTATTCGGAAGTCGGCACTGGCGCACAGATTCTGCAAGACCTTGGCGTGGGCAAATTGCGCCATCTGGGCCCTCCTCTCAAATACGCCGGTCTGACCGGATACGATCTGGAAGTGGTTGAAAGTATTCCCTTTACTGGCTGATTTCAGCCCTGAAAGGAGGCAGGCAGCAAGGCTCAAGAAGAGACGTTTACCCCCGTAAAACAAGGCTTTCACCGGTAAAAAAAGCAAAATGAGCGGGTTCCGACAGGGCAAAATACTTGCACAAAGCTTGGAATACCATAATATGACATTCCGTAGACCGAAGGTTTTGTCAGGTGCCCCCAGCCAAGGGATAAGGCCAACAAAAGCACCCGACACGGTCGCCAGTTTCTCCGGTCCTCTGGACCTACTGCTCCCGAATACGCGGGCACAAAAAGCCCGCTCAAAACACAACAAATGAGGGCGTGAAAATGGTGTTGAACAAACGAGCAACTGCAGCTCTTGCTGCGGGCATTCTGGCTATCTCGAGTCTCACAGCCATGGCCGCCGAAAGCGTCAACTTCGTCAGTTGGGGTGGTTCTACCCAGGACGCACAGAAGCAGGCCTGGGCAGCGCCTTTCACCAAAGCCAGCGGTATTACCGTTGTGCAGGACGGCCCTACCGACTACGGCAAACTCAAGGCCATGGTGGAAAGCGGCAACGTGCAATGGGATGTGGTGGATGTGGAAGCCGACTTCGCCCTGCGTGCCGCCAGCGAGGGCCTGCTGGAGCCCCTTGATTTCAACACCATCAAACGCGACCGGATCGACCCGCGCTTCGTCTCGGATCACGGCGCAGGCTCATTCTTCTTCTCCTTCGTGCTGGGCTACAACGAGAGCAAGGTAGGCGCCAAGGCCCCGCAAGACTGGTCTGCGATGTTCGACACCAAGACCTACCCCGGCAAGCGCGCCCTCTACAAATGGCCAAGCCCTGGTGTGCTTGAACTGGCACTGCTGGCCGATGGCGTTGCCCCTGACAAGCTCTACCCGCTGGACCTGGACCGCGCCTTCAAGAAACTCGACACCATCAAGAAAGACATCGTCTGGTGGGGCGGCGGCGCTCAATCCCAGCAACTGCTGGCTTCGGGTGAAGCGTCCATGGGCCAGATGTGGAACGGTCGCGTCTACGCCCTGCAACAGGATGGCGCTCCAGTGGGTGTGAGCTGGAAGCAGAACCTGGTCATGGCTGATTTCCTGGTCGTCCCCAAAGGCGCCAAGAACAAGGAAGCTGCCATGAAGTTCATCGCCGAAGCGACCAGCCCCAAAGGCCAGGCCGACTTCTCCAACCTCAGCGCCTATGCACCGGTCAACCTGGACAGCGTACCGCGCCTGGATTCGACGCTGGCGCCGAACCTGCCGACCGCCTATGCCCCGGACCAGATCACTCTCGACTTCGCATACTGGGCCAAGAACGGTCCTGACATTGCGACACGGTGGAACGAATGGCTGGTCAAGTAAAAATGACGGCTATTGCTTCCCGTCAACCCAACCCGGCCGGTGGTGCGTCAAGCACCGCTGGCGCGGCTTGCACCAAGGCAGTGAAGATGCAGCCAAAAACGTCTTTGTCACAACGCTGGCGCGGCAGTCGCAACCTGCTCCCGGCACTGCTCTTTCTGGGGCTTTTTTTCTTCGCACCTCTGATAGGCCTGTTGCTTCGCGGTGTGCTGGAACCCACTCCGGGCCTGGGCAACTACGAACAGTTGTTCGCCAACTCCGCCTACGCCAGGGTGTTGTTCAACACGTTCTCGGTGGCGGGTCTGGTCACTCTGTTCAGTGTGCTGCTGGGTTTCCCGCTGGCCTGGGCGATCACCCTGGTGCCACGCGGCTGGGGCCGCTGGATTCTCAATATCGTGCTGCTGTCGATGTGGACCAGCCTGCTGGCCCGCACCTATTCCTGGCTGGTGTTGCTCCAGGCTTCCGGAGTCGTCAACAAGACACTGATGGCCATGGGTATCATCGATCAGCCGCTGGAGATGGTGCATAACCTCACAGGCGTGGTGATCGGCATGAGCTACATCATGATTCCGTTCATCGTGCTGCCGTTGCAGGCGACCATGCAGGCCATTGACCCGATGGTGTTACAGGCCGGCTCCATCTGCGGTGCAAGCCCGTGGACCAACTTCTTCAGGGTGTTTCTGCCGCTGTGCCGCTCGGGGCTGTTCTCCGGTGGCCTGATGGTGTTTGTGATGTCCCTGGGTTACTACGTCACCCCCGCTCTGCTGGGTGGCGCGCAGAACATGATGCTGCCCGAGTTCATCGTCCAGCAGGTGCAGTCCTTCCTGAACTGGGGACTGGCCAGTGCCGCAGCCGCACTGCTGATCCTGATTACTCTGGTGCTGTTCTACTTCTATCTCAAGCTCCAGCCGGAATCCCCGGTCGGCGCCAGCAATGCGAGGTAAGCCATGCTCCTGACTCCCAATGCCATGAGCACACGCCTGCGGGTCGGTCTGTACCTGACCACCGGGGTGATCGCGCTGTTTCTGTTGCTGCCGATCCTGTTCATCGTGCTGCTTTCGTTCGGCTCATCCCAGTGGCTGGTCTTCCCGCCACCGGGCTGGACCCTGAAGTGGTATCAGCAGTTCTTCTCCAATCCGGAATGGATGGCAGCGGCGATGTCCAGCCTCAAGGTCGCCGTGCTGACTACCATCAGCGCCGTCGCCCTGGGCCTGCCCACCGCCTTTGCTCTGGTGCGCGGACGCTTTCCGGGACGTGACATGCTGTACGGCCTCTTCACCCTGCCGATGATCGTGCCGCTGGTGATCATTGCCGTGGCCGTGTATGCGCTGTTCCTCAAGCTCGGCTACACCGGCACGCTGTTTTCCTTCGTGGTCAGCCATGTGATCGTGGCGCTGCCGTTCACCATCATCTCGATCATCAACTCGCTGAAACTGTTCGATCAGTCCATCGAGGATGCCGCCGTGATCTGCGGCGCATCGCGCATCCAGGCAGTGATCAAGGTCACCTTCCCGGCCATTCGCCCCGGCATGATCGCCGGTGCACTGTTCGCGTTCCTGGTGTCGTGGGACGAGGTGGTGCTGAGCGTGATGATGGCCAGCCCGACCCTGCAAACCTTACCCGTCAAAATGTGGACCACTTTGCGTCAGGATCTGACCCCGGTCATTGCAGTCGCTTCGACGCTGCTGATCGCCCTGTCGGTGCTGGTCATGTTCATCGCCGCGACCCTGCGTCGCCGCAACGAAGCCAGGAGTACCTCATGAGTGCAGTGATCAAAGACAGCGCACAACACGACCCGAAAACCCTGGTCAGCCTGTGCAACCTGAACAAGCATTACGGCGATTTCGCTGCAGTGGACAATATCGACCTGGATATCCAGGACGGCGAGTTCCTGACCTTCCTGGGCTCCAGCGGCTCTGGCAAGAGCACCACACTGTCGATGCTGGCCGGGTTCGAAACACCCAGCTCGGGAGAAATCCTGGTGGGTGGCAAATCCCTGGTGAACGTGCCGCCCCACAAGCGGGATATCGGCATGGTGTTCCAGCGTTATTCGCTGTTTCCTCACCTGTCGGTACGCGACAACATCGCCTTCCCGCTGGCCATCCGCAAACTGCCGGCGGCCGAACGCGACAAGCGCGTGGACGCCATGCTCAAGCTGGTGCAACTGGAACAATTCGCCCATCGCCGCCCTTCGCAACTGTCCGGCGGCCAGCAGCAACGTGTGGCCATTGCCCGGGCGCTGGTTTACGAACCACGCATTCTGTTGATGGATGAACCTCTGGGCGCGCTGGACAAGAAACTGCGTGAAGACCTGCAGGATGAACTGCGGCAGTTGCATCGTCGCCTGGGTATCACCATCGTCTACGTGACCCACGACCAGGAAGAAGCCATGCGCCTGTCTCAACGCATCGCGATCTTCAGCCACGGCAAGATCGTCGGCCTGGGCACCGGCTATGACCTCTATCAGAACCCGCCCAATGCCTTTGTCGCCTCGTTCCTGGGCAACTCGAACTTCCTGAAGCTCAAGGCACAGGGCAATGCGGTGGCGACGTTTGAAGGCCATCCGCTGTCGATCCGGCTGACTTCAGGCCTGAAAACCGATCAGGATGTGTTGCTGATGATCCGTCCGGAGAAAGCCCAGGCCCTGAGCACTCAACAGGCCGAAGCCACTCCGCTGGAGCATGGCTGGAACGAAGTCACGGCCAAGGTGACGGAAGTCTTGTTCCTGGGCGAAAGCCAGACCTGCGCAGTCGTCACTTCAGGCGGTACCGCCATGACCGTCAAGGCCCTGTCAGCCACCGGCCTGCAACTGAAAGCCGGTGATACCGTCCGCGTTCGCTGGGCCACAGCCGATGCCTGCATCTACACCCAATGGGTCGACAGCGACCTGAACAAGGCGGCTGGGGCACACTGAGTCCGCTTTCGCGACTGAAGTCTCTCCCACAACTATTCATTCAGTGGGAGCGAATTCATTCGCGAAAACCTCACCCCCACACACAAAAAAAAGGCCGTACCTACCTGAGGGTACGACCTTAAAGGCTTCACTGTCTTGAAGGGGTATTGCTCTATTTGGCAGTGATCACCGACAACTTGGTGATGCCTGCACGCTCGATCGAGGCCATGGCGCGGGCCACTTCTCCGTAGTTCACGTCGTTGTCTGCCTGAAGCTGCACACGAACCTGCGCGTCCTTGGCCTTGGCGGCCTGAAGGTTGGTTTCCAGCAGGTCTGCCTGAATCTCGTCCTTGTTGATGAACACCTTGCCCTGCCCGTCGATGCTCACGACCAGCGGGTCCTTCTGCTCTGCCGGGGCGACCGCTTCGGTCTTGGGCAAATTGATCGGAATCGAGTTGGTCAGCAGTGGCGCGGTCACGATGAACACCACCAGCAGTACCAGCATCACGTCCACCAGAGGCGTTACGTTGATTTCGCTGAGTACTTCATCATTGTCTTGAGTGGAGAAGGCCATATCAGGAAGCCTCCTTCACTTTCTGGCCAGCGCCTGCGCCATTCTTGGTCAGGACCGGGTGCAGCAGGACACGGAAGGCGTTTTTCTGCGCCAGGCTGTAGAAGTCATGGGCAAAGTCGTCCAGGTCGGCAGCGGTCAGCTTCAGGCGACGCAGGAAGTAGTTGTAAACCAGCACCGCAGGCACCGCGACCGCGATACCGACACCGGTTGCAACCAGTGCCGCACCGATAGGACCGGCCACCGTTTCCAGGCTGGCGGAACCTGCTGCGCTGATCCCCTTGAGGGCCGACATGATGCCCCACACCGTACCGAACAGACCGATAAAGGGCGAAGTGCTGCCGATACTGGCCAGGATAGCCAGGCCGGTTTCCAGCGAACGGCGTTCACGCACGATCTGCTGACGCAGGGCACGCTCCAGACGATCCTGATGGTTGATCGACTGGCTCAGGTCGGTCTGCTGACCACCTTCATGAACCTGGATGGCGGCATAACCGGCCTGGGCAACACGAGCAGCAGCGCCAGGCTGTTGCTGAGCCAGTTCAGCGGCTGAATCCAGGCTGGAGGCCGCCCAGAACTGCTTGTGGAACTTGCGATCCTGGGATTTCAGACGTGAAAACTGTACGCCCTTGAGCAAGGCCAGGCCCCAGGTCGCGACGGAAAAGACCACCAGCAGCCAGATGACCGCGTGTTCGATGGATTCAAAAGGGGATGCCAGTAAGTTCATGATCTGTGCTCTCGTGCTGATACGTCAGGTTCTGGTGTCGCGATGCTCCTTTTGTCAGGTGGCCCGCATTGAATCGTTGAAACCGTTATTTGATCTTGAAGTCGATGGGCACGCTGACCCAGCCGTCCTGGGCGACATCGCCCTGCTTGGCGGGAACGAAGCTCCAGCGCTTGACTGCCGTTACGGCGGCTTCGTCGAGCGAATCACGACCACTGCTTTTCTGAATCTGTATTTCGCCGGGCTTGCCGCTGGCCAGTACATGCACCCGCAACAGAACCGTCCCTTCCCAGCCGCGGCGCATGGCCAGCGACGGGTATTCCGGGGCCGGGTTGCGCAGGTAACCGGCGCTGGCCGAAGCCGGAGTCACAGGGGCCGGTGCAGGCGGCGCGGGGGGCGCTGGTGCTGCAACCGGTTGTGGCGGAGCCGGTGGCGCAGGCGGTTGCTCCACAGGCTTGGCAACCGGCTTGGGAGGCGGCGGCTTCACGACCGGCTTGGGTTTGGGCTTCGGTGGTGGCTTGACGGCAAGCTCATCCTCCACGGGAGGCGGCGGCTCGACCACAGGTTGAACGATGGGCTCCGGCGGCGGTGGCGGCGTTTCAACCACGGGCGGTGCGGGCTGGGAGAATTCGATGGTCATCGGCGGAATTTCCGGCGGGACGACCGGCAGAACAGGTGTCTGAGTCTGGCTCAGCCAGTAGATGACCGCACCATGCAGCACCAGAGCAAATGCACCGAGCAGAACGGCTTCCCGGCGTCCAAGAACAGGCTTGGGCGTACGGTGCAACCGCGACTGCGCCAAGGGTCCCCGAAAAGGACGCCCCAGATCGACCAATTCGCCGCTCGGCGTTTGGCGCCAAGGCACTTCGTGCGCACTGGCTGCGGTCTGGACATTGCCCATTGATACACTCCTGCATTTTTTCAATAAAAATCCAGGTTCTGTTGGTATCAGTCACCTTTCCAAGTTGATAGCGCCAGGCAATCATCCATGATCGCGCTTGTTCCTGAAAAGAATATTTAGTTCTCCTGTTATTCATAAATTGAATATAAAACCGCATCCATTAAAAAGCCCCGGCATGCACGAGCATGGCGGGGCCTGGAGCAGACTGGAGTAAACCTCAATCAATGACCGCTATGGTCACCGTGGCCGGAATGCCCCTGAGCCGTCAGAGCCCTGACAGGCGCACTGACCTTGATCGACTCCTTGACGCCCTTTTCGTCTTCGACGGTCAGGGTCAGAGGCACCTGATCGCCCTCCTTCACCTGAGCCACCAGACCCATGAGCATCACGTGATAGCCGTTGGAGTCCAGTACCACCGTCTTGCCAGCCGGCAGATCGATGGATTTGACCTGCTGCATGTTCATCACATCGTTCTTCATGCTCATCTGATGGATCTGCACGTCTTTCGCGACAGGCGAACTGACTTCAACCAGCTTGCCGCCAGTGGTCGAAGTGATGTTCATGAAAGCGCCGGTCGCTGGCTGACCGGCAACCGTGGCACGTACCCAGGCATCGTCCACGGTGGTCTGCGCATGGGCCTGAAGACTGACACCCAGGATGGACAGGGCCAGCAGCAGGCTTTTGCACGGGGTAGCGATCAGGGCATTACGGATCAGAGTAGTCATCAGCATACTTCCATCAAAGTGAGCAGATCTTCTGCGCATTGCTGCGCGGACAGCGAGTGAGACAGGCCAAGGCGCAACACGCCGCGGGTATCGAACACATAGCTGGTGGAGGTGTGGGAAATCGTATAAGTGTCGCCCAGCGGCACCTTCTCGTAGAACACGCCGAATTCCTTGGCCGTGGCCGCGGTTTCTTCCAGAGTGCCGGACAGTGCCACAAAGCTTGGATCGAAGGCCTTTACATAGGATTCGATGACTTGCGGCGTGTCACGCTCAGGGTCCAGGGTAATGAACACCACCTGGAAGGTATCGGCATCGGCGCCCATCAGCTTCTTGATCTGCGCGGCACGGGCCAGCGCAGTCGGGCAGACCGCCGGGCACTGGGTGAAGCCGAAAAACACCATCGGCATGTAGCCCCGGAAACTCGACAGGGTCAGCACGTCGCCATGAGCGTTGCGCAGCCTGAAGTTGCGCCCGATGATCTTGTTGCTCAGGTCCTTGCCGTACTTGAACGGCAAGGCATTGGAGTTATCGCAACCGGTCAGAACGCCAAGGCTCAGCAAGGAGAGGCCCGCGACCACTTCGCGACGGGTCAGGTATTGAGTCATGCATTACGGTCCTTTGAAGGAAAACAGGCAAGGCATGCAGCACGTCACATGCCGGATGCGCTGCAGACAACCAGTGAACGCAAGACGGGGTTTCAGGGCGCCTGCGGCACCAGCCCCGGCGAAGTGTGACGGGAGGACTCGCGCATCAGGCCCGGCGGGATACGCAGCCTGACATTGCGCGAGCGCAGCAGCCAGCCCAGTCCGATGAAGAACACCACGAAACCGGTCAGCTTGCCGGCAAAGGTGCAGTCCAGCATGGCCAGTTGCATGACCAGCGAATGCCTGGCCTCGTCCGGGCCTTCCATCGACATGGAAGTGTCCGGGTTATCGCCACAGATATCGGCGGCGGCTACAGAGGAAAACGTCCCCAGCATCTGCCCATGGCTGATGCTGCACATGAACCCATTGAACAGGATGAAGCCATACAGCATCCAGGCAATGAGCGAGCGGTGGGTTCGGACGAATTTCATGGCGGCGAATCTACCACTCTCACGCTCTCTCGAACACCGCGAATCCACGGACGGCATGCAGGCAAAGGCATGAAGCGTGCGGTTACGGGCCACAGCCCGAGGTGCGACAAAGTGGCGCAGGCAGTGCAACTGGGGTGCCAGAACCGTTCGGGAAGGATTCTTTCCCTACGACTAAAATGCAATTTATTTATCTAATATCAATTAATAAATTCAAATAATTCATAATTAGCTTATACCTAAAAGAACTTTCACAGGATTGTTTCATAACCATATATTCCCGCTTACAGACCGACCCTTACCAGTGGAGGCTCAGAAAAACTTCCCGAAACTGACAAGGATCGCTCACCATGGCCTCCACTGCTCGCGCAGCCAGAAAGCCCCTGCCCCCTCACCTGTTGAAAGGCATCGCCTTTGCCGGCCTGGGTCTGATAACGCCCGTCCAGGCAGCAGAAGAAGCCGGCAATGACACCCGCCTGGACAAGGTCACGGTCATCTCCACCGGGATTCGCGGCACCGAACGCACGGTGACCGACAGCCCGGCGCCCATCGATATCGTCACCAGCGAACAATTGCTCAAGACCGGCCGCGCCGATCTGACCGAAGCCATCGCCAAGCTGCTGCCTTCGTTCAACTACGGCACCAACGTCGCCGGTTACAACTCCACCATCCGCCCGCTGTCCAACCGCAGCCTGGCACCGGCCTATACATTGGTGCTGGTCAACGGCAAGCGACGCCATAACAGCGCCCTGCCCGCCAACGGCTCCACCGACAGCAGCGGCGCCAACTCGGTGGACATCGACATGATCCCCGTCAGCGCGGTGGAGCGCATCGAAGTCCTCAAAGACAGCGCCGCCGCTCAATATGGCTCCGATGCCATCGCAGGCGTGATCAACGTGATCCTCAAGTCCAGCGCACAAGGCGGCCATCTGGGCGTGACCTACGGCAAGCTCTACAGTGGCGAAGGTGAAGTGACCAAGTTTGAGGGCGACAAGGGCTTTGAGCTGGGGGATGGAGGTTTCCTGCACCTGTCCGCCGATGCACGCAAACGCGGCGATGCCAGCTGGAATGAGAAAGCCACCAATACGGCCTATTTCCCCGGCGACCCTCGTGAAGCGACCTGGGACCGGGTTGGCGTCAAGAATGGCGATCCGCAGATCAAAGCCTTCAACCTGGCCTACAACGCCGAACTGCCACTGGATGATCAGACCCGGCTGTATTCCTACGGCACCTATGGCCAACGCGACGCCATCATCAATAACTACTTCCGCTACCCCAATGGCAACGCCAACATCCCGGAACTGTTCCCCGACGGCTACTACCCGCTGAACAACCTGGACGACACCGACTACCAGTACCTGATCGGTGCCAAAGGCGAATCCCTGGGCTGGAACTGGGACCTGAGCACCACCTACGGACGCAACAACAATCATCAATACAGTGACCTGACCATCAACCCGTCACTGGGACCGGCCTCACCGACGTCGTTCGATGACCTGGCGACCTACCGCTTCGAGCAGTGGGTCAACAACCTGGATATCACACGCGCCTTCGACGGCGTGTTCGGTGTGCCGTTGCAGGTTTCCGCAGGGCTGGAACATCGCTGGGAGCGCTTCCGGACCTTCGCCGGTGATGCACAGGCCTATCAGGTGGGCGGCTATCGTTTCCCGGCCACGCTGCCCAATGGCCAGCCCAATCCTCTGGCAGGCCAACTGGCTTCGATTGCCGCCCAGGCTGCGGCGGTCATCTCGCCTCAGGATGCAACCAGCATCAAACGCAACAACTATGCAGCCTATGTGGACTTCGGCATCACGCCCATCAAGCCCCTGTTCATTGACCTGGCCCTGCGCGCAGAGCACTTCGATGACGACTCGGGCAACACCCTCAGCGCCAAACTCAACTCCCGCTATGAACTCACCGACACCTTCGCGGTGCGCGGCACTGTCGGCACCGGCTTCCGGGCGCCTTCCCTGACCCAGATCGGCTACAGCATCTCCGATAATCGGGTGGGTACAGCCCCTGACGGGACCGTCGTGCCCGCCGTGACCCGCATCGCGCCGGTCAATTCGTCTCTGGCCCAGGCACTGGGCGCCACCCCTCTGGACCCGGAAAAGTCCCGCAACCTGGGCCTGGGCCTGACCTGGCAACCGGCGCCGCGCACCAGCCTGACCGTCGATGCCTACTGGATCGAGATCGCCGATCGCATCGCCCGCACCGAAAGCCTTTACGGCCCGGCACTGGCTCCGATTCTCACCGCCCAGAACGTCGACACCAGCACCTGGACCTCGTATTACGCCAACGCTTTCGACACCCGCACCCGTGGCCTGGATATCGTGCTCGATCACTCCAGCCGTTATGGTGCCTTTGGCGATGTGCGCTGGAGCGCCGGGTTCAACTACAACAAGACCATCATCACCGACGTCAAGAGCGAGCCCTCAGCCTTGCAAGGCCTGGGCGACAACGCCGGCGGCAGCCTGACCTGGGTCGGCCGTGCCCGGGAAGGCGACCTGACCGACGCGCAACCAAAAACCAAATGGGTACTGGGTGCCAACTGGACCCTCGGCGACCTGGGCGTGAACCTGCAGACCACCCGTTACGGCAAGGTCAAGACGCTGCAACAACTGGAAAGTGGCGACCGCAGTTTCGGCGCCAAATGGATTACCGATCTGGACCTGTCCTACACCCTTCAGGAGAACATCACGGTCAGCCTGGGCGGCACGAACATTTTCAATGTGCGCCCGGACAAGAACGCAATCCCGTCGGCCAATGGCCTGAACCTCTATAGCAACCCACCGTTCTATCCGGGTGGCGGGTTCTGGTACAGCAAGATCGCTTATGACTTCTGAGGAGCGTCGTGCAGATCAGAATGGATCGACACCGGCCCGGATCGCCACTTCATCGATGCCATTGGCAGCCAGCGTGCTGAAGTGCAGCGGGTTGATGCCGTAGTAACGGCGAAAAACCTTGGCGAAGTGGCTGGCGTTGGAATACCCGACTGCCGCAGCCACTTCGCTGACCGATCCCCGCTGCTTGAGCAGTTGCGCAGCCCGCTCGATACGGACTTTCTGCAGATAGCCGTACACGCCGCTGTCGTAGACGTCACGAAAACCCTGCTTGAGTTTCTTGGTGTTGAGTTCGACGCACTGGGCCAGCGACTCGATGGTCCACTCCTGTTCAGGATGAGCCTCAAGCAGTTTGCGCGCCCGTTCCACGCGAGCCAGGTCACGGCCTCCGGCACTGAGCCCGGTGAAGCGCGCAAGATCCTGGATATGCGCAGTCAGTTGGCCGAGCATTTCATAGGCCTTGCCCCGCAACAGCAAGTCCCTGGCAACACCCTCCAGCCGGCAGCCCAGCATTTCCTGGCCGATACGCCTGACGACGTGAGGTGCCGGAAACTGTGCCAGGCGTGCAGCGCTGTCCACCGTGCGGGTTTTCTCCCACGGGCCGTCGTACTCGAACAGTTGCGTGGCCAGGTCCAGCATGCCCAGCCGGTGAGCGGCGAAGCTGATATTCACCCCGCGCCAGCGCGTCCCCGCCGGTACAAAACCCACGCCCTGCAGCGGCACCGTAGAGTGAAAGAGGCAGCAATGATCTTCGCGCCAGCTCAAGGGCGAGGTATCGGCAAAACTTCGCCAGCCCGCGCAATTGGCGTGATAGGACACCGTCAGCGACGCTTCGCATGAGGCATCCAGATGCCGGTCTTCATCGACCTGCCATTCGATCAGGCGGATATCGAGTTCGTCCCCTACCTCCTCGGTGAGCACCTTGGGCAATTCATAATCAGCGCGGTAATGATTAAGGCTCATGGGCACACACTCTTTTGGGAATCAGACTCAAATGATAACACTTATCAACTATAGTGCCGATTGCGCGCATTTATACCCCGATCGCACGCGCAACAACATAACCATAACCAGAAGATAGCGGCTCAACTTACAGCCGAGTCTTCCCATGCAGCGCTCTATCCTCAGCCTGGCGATCATGATCGCCACATCCGGCCAGGTTCTGGCGGACGATGTTCTCAACTTGCCGGAAATGCAAGTGACCGCCAGCAAACGAACCCAGGCCCAGGATCAGACCGATCTGGCGCTTTCGGTTGCCAGCGAGGCTGACCTTGAGCGCGCCAACGTCTACAACAGTGGCGAGCTGGAAAGAGTATTCCCCGAGTTGCTGGTGCGTAATACCGGTGCAAGTGTATTCCCGAGCCTGAGCATGCGCGGCATTTCGTCTTCGGACCCTTACAACGCCCCGGTAGCGATCTACGTCGATGGCGTCCCGCAGTACCTGGGCACCTTCAATCAGCAACTGCTGGATGTCGAACACATCGAGCTGCTAAAAGGCCCCCAAGGTACCCTGTACGGCCGCAACGCCCACGCCGGTGCGCTGAACATCATCACCCGCCAGCCGGACAACACGCCGACGGCAACCCTACAAAGCCGCTTCAGCAATCTGCATCAACAGGTCGCCGCCAGCGGCTCGGCACCACTGGTTGCGGACAAGCTGTTCATTCAGGGCACGGTCTACCACGATGACACTGACGGCGAACTGACCCGTAGCGAGCACCATGGCGACAGCGACAACGGTGGCGGCAATGTGGCGCTGACCTTCAGGCCCAACGAAGACTTCAGCCTGAAACTGGCCTATGCCCGCGACCGGCTGACCTCCTATAACGAGCAATACCTGGCCGACGAAACCTATGAAAAACACCGTGCCAGCGTGCCGCTCATGGAGTCGGTCTATGTGCGACGGGTGGAAACCAGCAGCGCAAGCATTGACTGGAACCTCAGCGATTCGCTGAAGTTGACGTCCATCACTTCCCTGCAGAATTACCGTCATGAGCGCCTGTTCGGCGACATGGGTTTTCTCTGGCCGGAAGCCCAGCGCACCGTCAGCCAGGAACTGCGCCTCTCCACCCAGGGTGAAGACCGTGCCTGGGATGCGGTCGGCGGCCTGTACTGGCAGAAGAGCCGCAGCCATTCAGAACGAACCCCGGACGCGGGCGCCCCGCTGTTCGGCGTATATGGCGCAGCCGACAGCCGTATCGAGAACACCGAAAAAGCCGTATTCGGCGAATTCATCTGGCACCTGGCACCGCGCTGGGACCTGACACTGGGCGCACGCCACAGCGAGGAAAAGGCCGAAACCACCTACAACCAAGTGGACGCGCTGTTCACGCCGGGCTTCGTCTATAAAGGCAATGACACTTTCACCAGCACCACGCCCAAAGTGGCCCTGGGCTTTCAGGCCACGCCAGATACGCGCCTGTACGCGTCGGTCAGCAAAGGCTTCAAGGCCGGTGGCTACAACCGCATCGGTTCGATCACCTCAGACTCCGTGGCCTACTCGCCGGAAAAATCCCTGAACATGGAGGTCGGCGTCAAATCCAGCCTGCTGGACAAACGTGTCTGGCTCAATGCCGCGCTGTACCGCATCGATATCGATGATGTGCAACAGTTCATCGGCGCTGCCGGCACCGGTACTCAGGCCTTGAGCAACATCGGCAAGGCCCGCAGCGAAGGCGCGGAAATGTCTCTGGACTGGCGCGCCGACGAAGCCACCCTGATTCGTCTGGCCGGTACCGTCAACCGCAACCGCCTGCTGGATTCCGATCGCCAGGGTAACAGCCTGACCTACACCCCCGGTCGCACCTTGCGCGCGTCGGCCGAACGCAGTTTCTACTTCGATAACCTGCTGGGCGAGCTGCGCCCGAGTGTCGGCATCAGCTACACCGGCCAGCATTACTTCGATGTGGACAACGAAGTTTCACAAGGCGGCTACAGCCTGGTGGACGCCCGCCTTTCCTGGCTGCCCAAACCTGACCTGGAACTGGCGCTGTACGGCAACAACCTGGGTGACAAGGATTATCGCACCTACTCCTACATCACCTCCGGTGCCCAGTTCAGTCAACCCGGCCAAGGCCGCGAGCTGGGCGTGAGCACCAAAATAACCTTCTGACGCGAGACACGTCGGGACAGGTGTAACGGGCGAAGCCGAAAAGCGCTTCGCTCTTTCAACGGAATCATCCACGGCCACGGCCTTTCAGCCGTCAGCCCGGCCCCGTGCACCCTCCTGAAAGGCACGGAAAACCATAGGAGTTCTGAATGAACCCACAACATGATGCTGTCGGCACCACCACAGCCGAGCCCCTGAGCCATACCGGGCTACTGAAACTGGCACCTGCCATGTTTGCCATCGCCATCGGTTGCGCCGTGGTCTCGACCCTGCTCAGCCTGGTGCCGCTGTGGTGCATCTACAAGATCGCGCAGACACTGCTGAGTACCGAACCCGATGCCCTGACAGCCCTGAACTGGGGGTTGGCAGCACTTGGAGCCGTGATATTGCGCTGGCTGATCATGACCGTCAGCCATGTGACAGCCCACCTGGCAGCCTTCGAGCTGTTGCGCCAGTTGCGCAGCCGCATTGCCCGTCATCTGGGCGAAGTCCCCCTGAGCTTTTTCAACCGCCACAGCAGCACGGACCTGCGTCGCACGATCAACGACGACGTCGGCTCTCTGGAAGGTTTTTTTGCTCACTCGCTCCCCGACTCCATAGCCGCCGCAGTCATGCCGCCGCTGACCCTGATCGTGCTGTTCTGCATCGACTGGCGACTGGCGCTGGCCTGTATTGCCCCGCTGCCCCTGGCTTTTCTGGCGCAGATGCTGATGGTCAAGGGCTCGGCCGAACGCATGGCCAAATGGCAAAGCCTGCAACAGCAGATTTCCCAGAGCTTCAGCGAGTACCTGCAAGGTATCCAGGTCGTGAAAAGCTTCGGCCTGACCAGCCTGCGCTTCGGCACGCTGAGCAAGGACATTCGCGGTGCCGCTGAATGGGTCGCCGGCTTTGCCCGCAAGAGCTCACTGTTCTGGGTGGTGTTCTCGGGCCTGCTCAGCGCCAATCTGATCATCGTTGCGCCGCTGGGCGCCGGGTTGCTGCTGGCAGGCAAGATCACCCTGGAAACCCTGCTGCTGTTTCTGCTTCTGGCGCCGGCGGTCTTGATGCCCCTGCTGCGCCTGACCTACATGCTCGGCGATCAGGTGCAGCGCAATGCGGCGCTGGCCCGTATCAACGAGGTGTTACTCAGCCCGGCGATGAGCGAGAACCCGGATGCCCGCATCCCCGATGCGCCGCTGGACCTGCGCCTGGAAAACGTCTGTCACGCCTATGGCGAAAGAAAAGCGCTGGATCAGGTCAGCTTCAGCGCCCAGGCAGGCCAGCTGACAGCGCTGGTCGGCCCCAGCGGCTCCGGCAAGAGCACCATAGCGCAACTGGTTTGCCGCCTGTTCGATGCCGACAGCGGCAGTATCACCCTGGGCGGCACGGATGTGCGTGACTGGCCACTGGAGCCCTTGCTGGAACGGGTCGCCTCGGTTTTCCAGCAGGTTCATCTGTTCGACGGCACTGTGCTCGACAACCTGCTGCTGGCCAGGCCCGATGCCGATCAGGCCAGCGTCGAAGCCGCAACCCGCGCCGCCTGCGCTCACGATTTCATTCAGCGTCTGCCCCAGGGTTATCAGACCCGGATCGGGGAAGGCGGCGCGCAACTGTCCGGTGGCGAACGCCAGCGCCTGTCCATTGCCCGTGCCCTGCTCAAGAACGCACCGGTGCTGATTCTGGATGAAGCAACCGCCTATGCCGACAGCGAAAACGAAGCGCTGATCCAGGAAGCGCTGGCCAATCTGTGCCGGAGCCGCACGGTTCTGATGATCGCCCACCGCCTGCATACCGTGACCGCCGCCCAGCGCATCGTCGTGCTGGACCAGGGTCAGGTGCGCGGGATCGGTCGTCATGAAGAGCTGCTTGCAGACTGCCCGCTGTATCAACAGCTCTGGCAGGACCACACACGTATTCGCCAATGGCAACTGAGCAGTACAGGAGTATCGGCATGATCGCCCATCTGATGCGCGCCGGTGAACGCCTGGCCGGCCAGCGCGACCCTCACCTGAATCAAGGCCTGCGCCTGGCCGTGCTGGAAGGCCTGCTGAGCGCCGCGCCTTATCCCTTGCTGTACTGGCTGCTCGACAGCCTGCTCAAGGGCACGGCCAGCACCTTGAGCGTGACCGGGCTGGCACTGGCGATGCTCGCCTGCCTGATTGCCCGAATCGTTACAGGCGCAATCGGCACGCCGCTGATTTTCACCGGGGCCTACGCCATGATGGCCAACGCCCGCATTCGCCTCGTGGACCATCTGCAAAAGCTGCCTCTGGGCTGGTTCGGCAAGACCCACAGCGGCGAAATCAGCGCCCGTGTCACCGGTGACCTGGCCCTGGTGGAGCATCTCTGGTCGCACTTTCTCGGCGTCTTTGCCCTTTCGCTGGCGAAGCTGGCCTTTCTCCTGATCTTCCTGTTCTGGCTGGAACCCGTGCTGGCCTGCGCCGTGCTGGCCATGCTGCCACTGGCCTGTCTTGCAATCTATGTAGCGATACGCAAGACCCTGGTCCATGCCGGCCGCATGCTCAGCACCCACAACCGCACCCAGGCGGCGTTACAGGAATATATCCAGGGCATTGCGGTGATTCGCAGCTTCGGTCGTTTCGGCAGCGCCCTGCAGCGTTTGAACAAGGTCATGGATGCTCAACATCAGGCGATGGTCAGCATCGAACTCAAACCGGCACCCTGGGTCGGGCTGTTCGGGCTGGTGATCGAAGCCGGTTACATCCTGATGGTGTTGCTGGGCTGCAACCTGCTGCTCAACGGGCAGTTGAGTATCGAGAACCTGCTGATCTTTACCGTGCTGTCTCTGCCGCTCTACCGCCAGGCCATCGACCTGGGTTTCTCCACGCTGCTGCTGCGCTTCGGTCATCTGGCCCTGACCCGCACCGAGCAGTTGCTGGAACAGGCTCCCATGCCGGAGCCATCGGCACCACGCAAACCCGGCTACTTCGATATCGAACTCGACAATGTGCATTTCAGCTATGCCGAGCGCGAAGCAACGGTTATCGACGGCCTCTCCTGCCATCTACCTGCTGGCACCCTGACCGCGCTGGTCGGCCCCAGCGGAGCCGGCAAAAGCACACTGGCGCATCTGGTCGCCCGGCTCTGGGACATCGACAGTGGTCACCTGCGTATTGGCGGCATCGAAGCCCGTGACATCGGCAGCCAGTACCTGCAGGAACACATTTCCATGGTCTTCCAGGACGTCACGCTGTTCTCCGGCACCGTGCTCGACAACCTGCTGGTGGGCAAGCCCGACGCAAGCGAGCAGGAAGTCATCCATGCCGCACGTCTTGCCCAGGCCCACGATTTCATCGAAGCCCTGCCCGACGGCTATGCCACGCGGATCGGGGAAGGTGGCGGCTGGCTGTCCGGTGGCGAACGCCAACGCCTGTCGATCGCCCGCGCCCTGCTCAAGAACAGCCCGATCCTGCTGCTCGATGAAGCCACTTCCAGCGTCGATCCGTCCTCGGAAGCCGCTATCCAGCGCGGGCTCGATGCGCTGGTCCGTGACCGCACGGTGCTGGTCATCGCTCACCGCCTGCACAACATCCAGCACGCCGACCAGATTCTGGTCATGGATCGCGGGCGCATCGCCGAACGAGGCCGCCATGACGAGCTTCTGGAGCTCAACGGTCTCTACGCACATTTATGGCATCAGCAGAGCCGGGCACGGCACTGGAACCTGAACACCTGAACCCTTACGCGCCGCGCAAACCCTGCGCGGCACGAGTACTTGTCTGGATGGAGTCTTACCATGTACACATCGACCAGAAAAGCCTCGACTACGCGCGGCACAACGCTTGAAGACTTCGACCCGGCAGCACTGGTCGAGGACATCGCCAAGCAACTTCGCCTGCCTGTAGAACAGCTGCCAGGCGATGCAAACCTTCTGCGGCTGGGCCTTGACTCGATGCACCTGATGGCCTGGCTCAATCGCTTTCGGCGCCTGGGCTTCAAGGTGACCCTGAGCGAGCTTTACGACCAGCCGACGCTGCAAGGCTGGCAAAACCTGCTGGCCAATGCCCGCGCCAGGGCTGCGACGACAACACCCCAGACAGCCGAACCCCTGCCGCGCATGAGCGATGGCCAGCCATTCCCGCTGACCGCCGTGCAGCACGCCTATCTGGTCGGTCGCTCCAGCGAGCAGCCACTGGGCGGCGTGGGTTGCCATCTGTATCAGGAGTTCGATGGTCACGGGCTGACCGCACAGGTGCTGGAGCCTGCGATCTATCAACTGATCGAACGCCATCCGATGCTCAAGACCCGCTTTCTGGCCAATGGTCTTCAGCAATGGCAGCCGCACTCTTCGTGGCCGGGCCTGAAGGTTCACGACCTGCGTCAGCACGACGAAGCTTCGCGCCAGCAAAGCCTGCTGCAATTGCGTGAACAACTGGGCCATCGCCGTCTGCAGGTCGAGACTGGCGAAACCTTCGACTTCCAGCTGTGCCTGCTGCCCGAAGGCAAGCACCGGTTGTTAGTCAATATCGACCTGCTGGTCTGCGATGCCGCCAGTTTCAACCAGTTGTTCGAGGAACTGATTGCCCTGATCGGCGAGCAGCCGCTGCCGCCCTCTTCCACCGACTACGACTTCTGCAGTTATCTGGCACAAGTCGGGCGCAACGATCAGACCCGAATCGAACAGGCCAAAGCCTGGTGGATGGCGCGTCTGGATGACTTGCCGCTGGCGCCGATCCTGCCATTGGCCCAGGAGCCCGAGCGTATCGAGCAGGTCCGTATCAGTCGCCGTCGCGGGCAACTGGACGCCGGGCAATGGCAAATATTCAAAGAACATGCAGGCCACCACGGCGTCACCCCGACCATGGCCCTGGCCACGCTGTTCAGCGCGGTATTGGGTCGCTGGAGCGGCCAACAGAAACTGCTGCTGAACCTGACCCTGTTCGACCGCCAGCCGCTGCATCCGGCGGTATCCGGCATGATTGCCGACTTCACCAATATCCTGCCGCTGCCTGTGGCCTGTCACGGCCAGACCTTTGCCGAACTGGCACTGGCCAACCAGCGGACCTTTGCCGAAGTCCATGAGCACAGCGCATGGTCCGGCGTCGAGGTGCTGCGCGAACTCAAGAAGCATCAGCGCCATCCCCACGGCGCGCCGTTGGTGTTTACCAGCAACCTGGGACGTCCGCTGTATGGCGAAGCCGAAGAAACCTCCATCGGTGAATTGGGCTGGGGCATTTCCCAGACCCCGCAAGTGTGGATCGACCACCTGGCGTTCGAGCACCGTGGCCAGATCATGCTGCAATGGGACAGCAACAACGACCTGTTCCCCGAAGGACTGACCGACACGCTGTTCGAGGTCTATTTCGAACAGGTCCTGGCCCTGATTGCAGACCCGGCTGGCTGGTCACGTCCGCTGCCGGAGCTGATGCCCGCCACGCAACGAGAAGTTCGCGAGCAGGTGAACGACACGGCGCAACCGGTGCCCGAAGGTCTGCTGCACGACGCGGTTTTCGCTCAGGCTCAAGCCACACCTGACGCCATCGCGCTGATTCAGGGCGAACGCCAATTGAGCTTCGCGCAGATGATCGACCAGGCCAGCCGCCTGGCGGGCAGCCTGCAGGCCAGAGGCGTCAAGGCAGGCGATACGGTCGCGGTGAGCATGTTCAAGGACATCGGCCAGATCATCGCCGTGCTGGGCATCCTCAAGGCCGGCGCCATTTACGTGCCCGTCCCGCCCGATCAACCACTGGCGCGACGCCTGGGGATCTATAAAGGTGCCGGGGTAAAATGCGTGCTGACCAGCGCCGAAGAAGCCCGGGAAACCGAGATCGACAATCGTCTCGACTGGCAACAGGCAATCCTTGGCGAACCGCTGCTGGAGCAAGTGCCGGTCGATGAGCAACAACCGGCCTACATCATCTACACCTCGGGCTCCACCGGCGAACCCAAAGGCGTGGTCATCAGCCATCGCAGCGCCCTGAACACCTGCGTGGATATCAGCCAGCGTCATGAGGTCGGCACAAACGACCGGGTACTGGCCCTCTCGGCGCTGCATTTCGACCTGTCGGTCTATGACATCTTCGGGGTACTCGGTTCAGGCGCCTCCATCGTGCTGGTCAACGAGCAGCAACGTCGCGACCCGGCGCTGTGGTGCGACCTGATCGTGAAGCATGGCATCACGCTCTGGAACAGCGTGCCGGCACTGTTCGACATGCTGCTGACCTACAGCGAAGGTTTCGAGCTGAACAGCCCGGCGCATCTGCGGGTGGTCATGCTGTCCGGCGACTGGATCGGCCTGGATCTGCCGGATCGTTATCACCAGTACCGTGCCGACGGCCAGTTCGTGGCCATGGGCGGTGCGACGGAAGCGGCGATCTGGTCCAACACCTGTACCGTGGCCCGTGTCGAGCCCCACTGGCGTTCGATTCCCTACGGCACGCCGCTGGCCAACCAGAGCTATCGCGTGGTGGATGAACTGGGTCGCGACTGCCCGGACTGGGTTGCAGGCGAACTGTGGATCGGCGGGATCGGCGTCGCCCAGGGCTACTTCAACGACCTCGAGCGCAGCGCCCGGCAGTTTGTCGAAGTGAACGGCGAGCCCTGGTATCGCACCGGCGACATGGGCTGCTACTGGCCCGATGGCACCCTGGAATTTCTCGGCCGTCGCGACAAGCAGGTCAAGGTCGGCGGCTATCGCATCGAACTGGGCGAGATCGACGCCGCGTTCAATCGGCTGGATGGCGTCAAGAGCGCCATCAGCATGGCCTTGGGCGAGCGGGAAAAAAGCCTGGTGGCCTTTGTCGTGCCTCAGGGCACAAGCCTGTGCAGCCCGGTAGAAGCCGACCCGCGCACACCGGCTGACTATGCGCACTGGCTGGCGTCTTCCTGGGCCACTGACATGTCGGCATCGCCAGACGCTCTACTGGCTGACTTCCTGATCCAGCATCTGGCACTCAACGGTCTGGATTTCAGCACACCGGTCAGCCTTGACGCTGCGCTGCAAGCCTATGGTGCTCAGGAACAATGGCACGGGCTGATGGGTCGCTGGCTGGACTGGCTGAGTGCCCAGGGCCACTTGCGCTGCAACGCCGATGGGCTATGGCAGCGCGCAGAGGCTGCCGGATCGCTCGGCAGCGCCGACAACGATTCGACTTACACACTCAAGGAAGCACTGAACGCTCACCACGACGCACTCGGCGATATCCTGCGCGGCCAGCGGAATGCCCGGACCCTGCTCGATCATCCGTACTGGTCGCCCGAACACCTGTTGATGCAAAGCGCTGGCAGCCACGCAGCCCTCGAACATCTGGCGACGTCCATTGCCAGCTTGAGCCAGAGCCTGCAACGCCCGGTGCGCCTGATCGAAGCCGGTGCCCGCAGCGCGGTGGGTGCCGTTCATCTGCTGGAGCGACTGAGCGCCGACCTGGTCCACTACACGGCTGTCGAGGCGTCACAGGCGCTGGTCCTCAAAGCCCGGGAACGTCTGGCCCGCTTTGCCCATGGCAAAGTCTGTCGCGACACCGATGCCGAACTCCAGACCCTGCGCCACAGCGCCGATGTGCTGCTGATCAACAACCAGCTGCATCGCATCGAGCAGCCGGAACTGGCGCTCCAGCGCTGGCTGAAACTCTGTGCACCGGGCGCCGCCGTCTGTGTGCTGGAGCTGGCCCAGGCATCCCCGCTGGCGCTGGTCAGTGCCGACCTGCTCAGTGAAGGTCAGAGCGCCGCGCAACAACTGCGCGATACGGACCACTGGCAAACCCTGCTGGCTCAGGCCGGACTGAGCAACGGTCATGCCGATCATCTGGGCGACATGCAACGGCTGGTGCTGCGCGCCAGCGACACGCTGCAAAAACCCGACGCTGCACGACTGGCCAAAGCCCTGGCCAGCGAACTGCCCGGTTATATGGTCCCCCAGCGCCTGTACTTTCTCGATGCCCTGCCCCTGACCGCCAATGGCAAGATCGACCACAAGGCGCTGGCCCAACTGTGCAAGCCAGCCGTCGAAACCCTCGATGACACCCAGGCACCCGGCACCGACAGAGAACGATTGCTGGCCCGTCTCTGGGAAGAGCTGTTGCAGACCGGCCCGGTGCATTGCCAGAGCCAGTTCTTTCAGCTTGGCGGCGATTCACTGCTGGCCACCCGACTGATCGGCGAACTGGGCAAGCATGGCTATCGTGCCCGACTCGATGACCTGTTCAACTTCCCCGGCCTGCAAGCCTTCGCCGCCACACTGGTGGCCGACCAAGGCGCACCCGCGACACAGCTGCAACATGATCCCGAAGGCCGCTATCGACCTTTTGCGTTGAGCGATGTGCAGGAAGCCTATCTGGTAGGCCGGCAGCCCGGCTTCGTGCTGGGTGGCGTGGGCGCACATTTCTTTGTGGAGTTCAGTGTCGAGCATCTGGATATCCCGCGTTTCGAGGCAATCTGGCAACAGCTGATTACCCGCCACGACATCCTGCGCGCGGTGGTGCGCGACGGTCGCCTGCAAGTCCTGGAGCAGGTTCCGGCCTTTGTGCCGCGGCGTCACCGCGTCAGCTCGTTGCAGGCTCCCGAAACCCTGGCATTGCGTGATCGTCTGTCCCATCAGGTGCTCGACCCGGAACAGTGGCCGCTGTTCGATGTACAGATTGCCGAAGATGGCGGCACCCACAGCAGCATTTTCATCAGTCTGGACAACCTGCTGCTGGACGGTATGAGCATGCAGATTCTGCTGGCCGAGCTGGAAGTGCTGTATCAGCAACCCGACCGTGAACTGGAGCCCATCGAGATCGGTTTCCGGGATTACCAGTGCCTGCGTGCCACACAACCCGAGGCCGTCAATGCTCAGGCTTACTGGCAGCGTCGCCTGGACAGCCTGCCACCAGCGCCACGCCTGCCGTTGCGCCGTGACCCGAGCGAAGTCGGTACACCGCGTTTCGTGCGTCTGGCCGAACGGATTCCGGCAGCCACCTGGGAATGCCTGAAAACTCAGGCGCACCAGCATCAGCTGACCCCTTCGGGCCTGCTGCTCAGTGCCTTTGCCGCCGTGCTGTCGGCCTGGAGCAGCGAGCGCGAGCTGACCCTGAACCTGACGCTCTTCGACCGTCAGCCATTGCACCCGCACATCGACCGGGTACTGGGCGACTTCACTTCCCTGCTGCTACTGGCCTGGCAACCCACCGGCCAATGGCTTGGCAGTGCGCAGCGCCTGCAACAACGACTCTGGCGCGACCTGGCCCAGCGCGATCATTCGGCGATCCGGGTGATGCGTGAACTGGCCAGACGCAACGGCATGGCCGCCGCGCAGATGCCGGTAGTGTTCACCAGTGCGCTGGGCTTCGACAAAGGCCGCTTCATGGCCGAATCGTCCTGGCTCAAGCCGGTCTGGGGCATTTCCCAGACGCCGCAGATCTGGCTGGACCATCAGGTCTACGAGTCGGAAGGCGATCTGTGCCTGAACTGGGACGCGGTCGAGGCGCTGTTCGAGCCCGCCATGCTGAACGCCATGTTCGCGCAGTACGTTGGTCTGTTGCGTCAACTGGCCGAACAGCCACAGGCCTGGGCCTTGCCTCTGGAGCAACTGGTCATCCGCCAACAGGCAAGCGATTCGGTCAGCGCCCTGCCCCGGGCACTGCCTGTGCAGCAACCGGTGGACACCGGCGGCCAGGTGGATGAACGGATCGTCGAGCAGATCCGCCAGAGCTTCAGCGAAGTCACCGGGCTGAAACTGCACGATGCCCGGCAGAACTTCTTCGATGCTGGCGCAAGTTCTCTGAAGCTGGTGCAACTGCATGTCCGTCTGTCCCGGCAGGGTTATCCGCAATTGCAGGTCACGGACCTGTTCGGCTACCCCAATGCCCACGCGCTGGCCCTGCACCTGAGCCAGAGCGCACCGGTCATCGAGGATCTGGAACAGGCCCGCCGCTCGCAACTGACCCAGCGCAATGCCAGGCGTCTGCGCCGCATCGGGAGTGTTTCATGACCCGCTATCTGCCTTATTGGTGCTACTACCTGCATCAAGGCATGCTCACTGCCTTGATGCTGCAAGGGGTGGTCGGCTACTTCCGTCATCAGGGGCTGGACCTTGCCAGCCTCAGTCTGCTGTCGCTGACGTTCCTGCCCTGGGTCGGCAAGTTTCTCTGGGCACCCTGGTGTGAACGCCACAGCATTGCGCTGCGTGGCAATCGCTATCTGGGCAGCCTGGTGATCCTGCAACTGTGCATGGCGGTGACCCTGCTGGTGCTCGGTTTTCTGGCACCGGAACACTCGATCTACCCGATCATGGCAGGCCTGATGCTGTTGGCGTTGCTGTCGGCCAGTCACGACATCTATGCAGACGGCATCACCATTACCACCTGTGATGCTGCCAGCCGCCCGTTTGCCAATACCGCGCAAGTGGGCGGCAGTTATCTGGGCGTGGTGTTCGGCTCTTTCGTGTTTCTGTATCTGGCCGAGGGCTGGGGCTGGCGTGCGGGTTTCATCGGGATGGCAGCCGTGTCATTGCTGCTGTTGCTGCCGGTGGGCCTGCTGCCTGCCAGCAAGGCCGGGACCGAGCCGACACGGCGCCCGAGGCTGGACCTCAGCAGCTTCACCGCCCTGTGGCCTGCCCTGTGCCTGACTGCGATCTACTACCTGGCCATGCGCGGACTGATGGCCGTGCAAACCGTTCTGCTGCTGGATCAGGGTTTGAACCTCGGGGATCTGGGCTTTGTAACAGCACTGTACGGCACCGTTGCCAGCGCGATTGGCGTATTCCTCGGAGGCTGGATGGCCAGGCGTTTCGGTGCCTGGCACTGCCTGTTGCCTGCCATGGGCATCCACGCCGCGATTGCCGTTGCAGCCGCTCTGGGTGCCACGCTCTACAACCTCACGGCCTGGCTGGCGCTGTTCGCGCTGGTCAATGTCGCAGCGGCCATCAGCTTCGTCACGCTCTACAACCTGCTGATGGGCGTTGTGCGTGCCCATCAACCGGCCTCCGACTATGCCCTGCTGCAATCGGTGGATGCGGCCATCGCCATGCTCGGCTCAATGGCCGCCCTGCAAGTCGCCCACTACCTGGGCTATCCAGCGCTGCTGACCATTCTGTCGGCCATTGCCTGCCTGTGTCTGTGGCCCGCGCTGCGACTGCGCCACCGCCTTGAACGCACCTCATCCACTTCTTCTACTTCTGCCACTCCTGCCCAAGAGGTCATTCATGCACACCGTTGAAGAGTTCTACGGCACCAGTGAACCCATTGCAGTCATTGGTCTGGCTTGCCGTTTCCCTGGAGCCAGTGACAGTACCGAGTACTGGCAAAACCTGCTGGACGGTCGCGAATGCAGCCGTCGTTTCAGCCGCGAAGAACTGCTGGCCGCCGGGTTGGACCCGGCGCTGATCGACAACCCTGACTTCGTCAATGTGGCCTCCACCATCGACCACCCTGACCGGTTCGATGCTGCGCTGTTCGGCTACTCGCGTCAGGAAGCCGAGTCCATCGATCCTCAGCAGCGCCTGTTTCTGCAGACCGTCTGGCACGCTCTGGAACATGCCGGTTTTGCACCTCGCGACGTACCTCACAAAACCGGGGTGTTCGCTTCCGGGCGCATGAGCACCTATCCGGGCCGCGAAAACATCCGCGTGACCGAAGTGGCGCAGGTCAAGGGGCTGCAAGCCCTGATGGGCAATGACAAGGATTACCTGGCCAGCCGCGCCGCCTACAAACTCAACCTGCGCGGTCCGGCCATGACGGTGCAGACAGCCTGCTCCAGCTCCCTGGTCGCCGTGCACATGGCGTGTGAAAGCCTGCGCAGCGGCGAATGTTCCATGGCCGTTGCCGGTGGTGTTGCGGTGTCGTTTCCGCAACAGGCCGGTTACCTCTATCAGCCGGGCATGATTTTCTCGCCGGATGGTCGCTGTCGCCCTTTCGACGCCAGCGCCCAGGGCACCTTTGCCGGCAACGGCGTCGGTGCAGTGACCCTGCGCCGCCTGGAAGATGCCCTGCGCGACGGCGATCCGATTCTTGCGGTGCTGCGCGGCAGTGCGATCAATAACGACGGTCATCACAAGGTCGGCTACACCGCGCCATCGGTGGTCGGTCAGCGTGAAGTCATCAGCGATGCGCTGCTGCTGGCCGATATCGAATGCTCCAGCATCGGCATGATCGAGGCCCACGGCACCGGCACGCCACTGGGCGACCCCATCGAAGTGCAGGCGCTGCGCGACGTATTCGCCCAGCGCAGCGATATCGGTGGCTGTGCCCTGGGTTCGGTCAAGGGCAACCTCGGCCATCTGGACACGGCAGCCGGTATCGCCAGCCTGATCAAGACCGTACTTGCCGTCAGCCATGGGCGCATTCCGCCCAGCATCAACTTCGAACAGGCCAACCCTGCACTGCAACTGGAAAACAGCCCGTTCCGGGTCCCGACCCAGGCTCGTGAGTGGCCAGCCGGACCACGTCGAGCCGGTGTGTCCTCCTTCGGGATCGGCGGCACCAACTGCCATGTGGTCGTCGAAGCCATACCCGAACACTTGCGCAACACCCGCCCGAAGCCAGAAGCCAGCGCCCTGCTGCTCAGTGCTGCCAGCCAGGCATCGCTGCGGCAACTGGCCGGCCGCTACGCCTTGCAACTCAAGAACAGCGACGCTGCGGCCAATCTGGCCCATACCGCACTGCATGGCCGCCAGCTGGATTTGCCTTACCGCCTTGCCGTGCCGCTGCACGATGAAACGGCACCGGCACTCGAAGCCTTTGCCCAGGGCAACAGCGATGCATTGCTGCATGAAGGCCATGCCCGACAGGCCGCACAGCTCTGGCTGTGCAGTGGCCAGGGCAGCCAATGGGCAGGCATGGGCAAAAGTCTCTACGGCCAGTCCAAGGCCTTTACCGAAAGTCTGGACCGCAGCTTCGCAGCCTGCGCCGCGCACCTTCAGCCTTCACTGCAATCGGTGATGTTCGGCGAGCATGAGGCACTGATCGACCGCATGGATTACGCGCAACCGGCCATCGTCGCCTTTGCCGTGGCCATGGCTGCCCATTGGCGTGAACAAGGCCTGACACCGGATCTGCTGATCGGTCATTCGGTGGGTGAGTTCGCGGCCGTGGTGATCGCCGGGATCTATCGTCTGGAAGACGTGCTGCCGCTGGTCATTACCCGTGGTCGCCTGATGAACCAGAGCGCCGCCGACGGCGCGATGCTTGCCGTCTTCTGCGACGCCGCAACCCTGGAACCTCTGGCTCGCCAGCATGGCGTCGAAATTGCCGTGCATAACGCCGAACAGCATCTGGTGGCTTCGGGCAATCGTGATGGCATCGAGGCGCTGACCCAGACGCTGCAAGAGCAGCAGATTCGCCATAACCGCCTGAGCGTGGCCGGTGCAGCGCACTCCCGCCTGCTCGACCCGATCCTCAACGAGTTCCAGCAAGCCTGCGCCCGCCTACACGCCAACCCCGCAAAAACCCCGCTGATCTCGACCCTGACCGGCCAGCCACTGACTCAGGCCGAACTGGAAAGCGGCGATTACTGGCGTCGGCACATGCGCGAGCCGGTGCGTTTCCATCAGGCGCTGCAACAGGCACTGGAAACCGGCGTCGGCATCAGCCTCGAACTGGGCCCCGATGCGCCGCTGACTGGCATCGGCACTCGCCTGCAACAACCGGGCGTGTCCTGGATCGCCAGCGCCCGACGCCACAAGCCTGCGCAGACGGTGTTGCAGGACAGCCTGCTGCGCCTGTTCGCCGCCGGAGCCAGCCTGCCATGGCGCGAACTGTTGCCCGCCAGCGGGCAACGCATCCAGGCACCGCTTTATGCCTTCGATGAACAGCGCTACTGGTGCGATACCCCGACCCGGGCACTGGCGGTGGAGCAACAGGACCCATTGCTGGAAGCCGGTCGCAAGGTCGTCGTGCAGGAAGGCGCGAGCCTGGACATGCCGCGTCTGGAACGCCTTTATGTATGCGTGACCAGGCTGCACGCGATCTATGTCGATCAGATGGTTCGTCAGTGCATGGGTGAACGCATCGATGCCGGCGCTCCCGCGCTGGATATCCTGCGTGGCGGGCGCCTGCTGCCTCGTCACCGGCAACTGCTGGTACGCCTGCTCAATGCCTGTGTGGAGGACGGTTACTACACCTTGGAACAAGGCCGCTATCGCACTGCCATTCCCGTGCCTTACGAGCAACGTGCAGCCCTGCTCAAGGAGCTGCGCGACTGCTGCGAAGGCCTGGACGTGATCGCCGAAACGGTCGAGCGCGCTGGCGAGCAGCTTTTCGCAATGATGAACGGCTCCGTCGAACCCGTGGCAGTGATCTTCCCGGAAAGTGCATCGAGCGGCGTGGAAGTGCTGTATCAGCAATTCAGCTTCGGTCGCTATTTCAACCAGATCGCCGCAGGCGTGATAACCGGGCTGATCAACCAGAACCGGCAGAACGGTGGTGGCCCGCTGCGCATTCTGGAAGTCGGTGGCGGTACAGGCGGCACCACCGCCTGGCTGTTGCCGGAACTCAAGGACGTGGCGGATGTGCGGTATTGCTTCACCGATATTTCCGCGCTGTTCAGCCGCCGTGCCGAAGAAAAATTCAGCGAATACGACTTTGTCGATTACGCCCAGTTCGACCTGCAAAAACCCGCCAGCGAGCAAGGTTTCCAGGCCGGCCACTATGACCTGATCGTCGCCGCCAACGTGATCCACGCCACCCAGCATGTGGGCCAGACGCTGCAGAACCTGCGCCCGTTGCTCAAACCCGGTGGCGGTCTGTTGATGCGTGAAATCACCCGCCCGATGCGGCTTTTCGATTTCGTCTTCGGCCCGCTGGTACTGCCGCTGCACGACGAACAGGCCCGTGGCGGCGAACTGTTCCTGTCCACCGAGCACTGGCAGCAGCAATGCCGGGAAAGCGGTTTCGAACGCCTGGACTGGCTGCCGGACGATGGCAGCGCCACCGCCAATATCAGCGAACATATTTTGCTGGCCCGCACCGAGGCCTCCAGCGTCATTGCCAGCACGGCCAGTGCCGGACACGACAGTGGCAGCGCCGTTCTGGGTCGGCAACTGGGTGAAAGCCTCTATCAGCCCGACTGGAGAGACTGCGCCGGACAAACCGAGCGCTGGCAGACGCGTCTTCAGCAGGCATGCAATGAGTTGGCCGCCCGGCATGGAGATACACGTCAGGTTCCAGTATTCACTCAGCCTGTCGCGCTGCCGGAACGGCTGGACGGTCTGTCGCTGGAATGGTGTGCAAGCCCGTTCGGCATCGCTCGCGTGACACTCAAGCAGCGCAATGAGCAAGGGCAATGGCTCCTGCTGGCAAGTGCCGATAACCAGCAATCCGCCAACGCTTCTCTGCCAGCATTGAAGGCAGCATTGAAGGCAGCGCCCGGCACTCATTACGCCTGGCAGTGGCAACCCCTGAAGGTGCAGGACACCGCGATACCGTCGCTGCGCATTGAACCGGCCAGCGCACGACCGGCGCTGGCCGCCGTGGGCATCGCTCACGATCCTGACGCCAAGGCCTGCCTGCTGATCGTGGAAAACGGCGAGTTGCAAACCATCACCACCGACGTGCTCGACACCCTGAACAGCAACACGGATCAACCCTTGCTGGTGGTCACCCGCAATGCCTGGGCAACGACCTCCGTGAATCCGGAGCAACGTGCAATCTGGGGCCTGTTGAAGGTTGCCAGTGCCGAGCAACCGGAGCGGGCGTTGGCAGCTATCGATCTGGAGGGCCGTGAGGAATGGCAACAGCTCTTGCCTGCACTGAGCGCCGTTTCTGCTCCCAGTGGGAGGGGGCTTGCCCGCGACGGCGGTGCCTCATGGTTCGCAATACGCAATGGCCAGCTACAAATCCAGACACTGGCCATCCAGCCCCAGAGTACCGCCAACCTGCCCGCGCAAAGCTTTACCGGCAATGGCTGGCATATCGTGACCGGTGCCTTTGGCGGGCTGGGTCGCTTGAGTGTCGAGTGGCTGGCTCATCATGGTGCCCGCCGCATCGCCCTGCTCGCCCCTCGTTGCCCTGAAGATGCCGGGCAATGGTTCGCCCGCCTGCAACAACAGCACAACTGCGAACTGCGCTGGCTCGACTGCGATGTCAGCGACCCGGCTTCACTGGGCATGTGCCTGGAAGACCTGCAACTGGACGGCGGCCTGAACGGTGCCATTCATAGCGCCGGACTGCTGGACGATACGCCGCTGGCCAACCTCGACAACAGCCGCATGCAACCGCTGTTGCAGGTCAAATGTTCGGCCGCCCGCCAGCTCCAGACCGCGCTGGCCGATCAGGGCCGCTACCTGCTGCTCTACTCCTCGGCCGCCGCCAGCCTCGGTGCGCCGGGCCAAGGTGCCCATGCACTGGCCAGTGCCTATCTGGACGGTCTGGCCGAGGCTACCCCAGATTCGAACCTGCGCACCATCAGCATTGCCTGGGGCGCCTGGGGTGAAATCGGTCGCGCCGCCAAAGACAACCTGCATGCCAGGCTGGCTGAAGGCGGAATGGGCACGCTGCAAACCGGCGAAGGCCTCTGGCATCTGGAACAGGCGGTCATGCGCGGTGCGCCATGGCACTTGGCAATGCGTGTGAATCAGGCACGCATCGATCCACGTCGCAAGCTGTTCGCGCAGCAGGACGAGCAACCTGCGGCCCGACCACAGGCCAGGAACACGCGGCAGACCGATGCCATTGCGGCACCGATCCTGACCGGCGAAGCGCAGGCCGATCGTCAGGCATTGAGCCAGTGGCTGAGCGCATCGATCTGCCGACAATTGCGCCTGGGTTCCGACTCTGCACCGGCGGAAAATCAGGACCTGATGCAACTGGGCCTGGACTCTCTGCTGTTTCTGGAACTGAGCAGCGATATCCAGCGCCAGCTGGGCATCCGCCTGGACGCCGAACAGGCCTATCGCGACCTGAGCATCCGCGGCCTGAGCGCCCTCTTGCTGGCCGATGCCGGAAAAGCACAAGTGGCCTCGAACGATCTGCAAATCGTGCCCGATCCGAAGGCCCGCTTTGAACCCTTCCCGCTGACACCGATTCAGCACGCCTACTGGCTGGGCCGTACCGACCTGATCGAATACGGCGGCGTGGCCTGCCATGTGCTGTTCGAGTGGGACAAGGCCTATGCCGACTTTGACCTGAACCGTTTCGAGCGGGCCTGGAATGCGCTGATCGCACGCCACGACATGCTGCGCATGGTAGTGGACAGTGACGGTCGGCAACGCATTCTGGAGCAGACGCCCTGGTACAGACTGCCACGCAATGACCTGCGCGACCTGCCTCAAGCGCAACAGCAGGAACGCTTGCTGGGCATTCGCGAAGAGATGTCGTATCGGGTACTGCCCGCCGACCGCTGGCCGCTGTTCGAAGTCACGGTCAGCGAACTGGATGCCGGCAACTGCCGCCTGCACATGAACCTCGATCTGCTGCTGTTCGATGTACAGAGCTTCAAGGTGATGATGGATGATCTGGCCACCGCGTATGCCGGTCAGGACCTCGCGCCTCTGCAATTGACCTTCCGCGACTACGTGCTGACCGATCTGGCCCAGCGCGACAGCCTGCAATGGCGGCAGTCCTGGCGTTACTGGCAGGACACCCTGGAGCACCTGCCGCCTGCACCGCAGTTGCCCATGGCCGCCGTGCCGCAACAGGGTCAGCCACGTTTCCGTACCCTGCAGGCCACTCTGGGTGCCGGGCACTGGAGCCGCTTCAAGACGCAATGCCAGCAATCGGGCGTCACCGCCTCGGCCGCCTTGCTGGCGCTGTTCGCCCAGACCCTGGAAAGCGTCAGCCGCACGCCGGATTTCACCCTCAACCTGACCTATTTCAACCGCCGTCCGCTGCATCCGCAGGTTCAGCAGTTGATCGGCGACTTTACGTCGGTGCTGTTGATCGACTTCCAGCTGGGACGCGGCGACAGCCTGCGCCAGGTCATGGAAAGTACCCAGGCACGTCTCTGGCAGCGTCTGGCCCACACCAGCGTCAACGGCGTGGAACTGATGCGCGAGCTAGGACGCCGTCAGGGCCAGAGTCGTCAACCCGCCATGCCGGTGGTGTTCACCAGCATGCTCGGCCTGTCTCTGGACGGTAAGGCCATCGATCAGGCCATGACCTCGACCCTGGGCGACCCGGTGCATGTCTTTACCCAGACGCCACAGGTCTGGCTCGACCATCAGGTCATGGAGATCGACGGTGAGCTGGTGTTCAGCTGGTACTGCATGGAAGACGTGCTGGCCGACAGCTTGATCGACAACCTGTTCCAGGCCTATGGCGAGCTGTTGCAGAAGCTGGCAAGCCAGCCCCAGGGTTTCGATGGCCAGCCCGATCTACCGCGTCACGACTGGTCGGTCAATCTGGACGGCGAACGCTTCGATCCGCAAGCCCTTGAGGCGCAGTTGCGCCTGGCTCCCGGCGTGCAGACGGCAAGAGTCACGGTGGACAGCGACGGCCGCACCCTGCTGGGCGAACTGGTCGCCCGGGAGTCGGCTGCACGCGATGACAGCATCCTCGCCCCGCTGCCACTGCCGCTGAACGAGTTGCCGGACCTGAGCGAGGCTCAGCGCCAGGAAGTGGACCTGACCTGGCAGGCCCTTGAAAGTCGCGCCCGTCAGGGGATCCTGGCGACACTGCAAAAGCACGGGCTGTTCACTGAAGCCGGCCAGACCCATGATCTGGCTCAGGTGATGGCCCGCCTGGGAGCACTGCCGCAATTTGGCGGGCTGCTGCGCCAATGGCTGGCCATGCTCTGCCAGCAAGGCTGGATCAGACAAGAAGGCAAACACTTCCAGACCCTGCACCCGGAAGTCACACCAACCACAGTGCAGACGCTGCCAGCTGCTGACTGGAGCCAGACACTTTCCACCTATCTGGATGCCTGTATCGAGTTGCACGGGGAACTGCTGCGTGGTGATCGCTCACCGCTGAGCCTGCTGTTCGGCAACAGTGACGAGGTCGTGAAAGCCCTGTACAGCAACAACCCGGTTCTCCATTGCCTGAACAGCACACTGGCACTGACCGCCAAGGCCCTGGCCGGAAACCGTCGGGACCTGCGGGTGCTGGAAGTGGGTGCCGGTACCGGCGCCACCACCCATCATTTGCTGCCGATGCTGGAAAGCCATCTGAGCGAATACCGTTTTACCGATGTCTCCAGTCTGTTCCTCAAGCAGGCGCAGGAACGCTTCGCAGCCTGGCCGCAACTGACCAGCTCGATTCTGGACCTGAACAGGCCCGTGGACTTCAGCGAGCATCCGGCACAAGGCTACGACCTGGTCGTGGCCGTCAACGTGATGCACGACGCTTCCCATGTGAAGCGCTCACTCAAGCGCTTGCACAGCCTGTTGCGCAGTGGCGGGCACTTGTTGCTGCTGGAGGCCACCGAGCGCGACAGCGCCCTGCAACTGGCAAGCATCGGGTTCATCGAAGGCCTGAGCAACTTTGAAGACGAGCGCAGCGAGGACGACAAGGCCATGCTGGACCTGCCGCGCTGGCGCAATGCCGTGCAGGAGTCGGGTTTCAGTTGGGTGATGAACTGGCCGCAACAGGCACAGGACAGCATGCGTCAGCACTTCATGCTGGCCCGTGCCGAAGGCAATAGTCATCTGGATCTGGCAGCCATGCAGGCCGATCTCGCACAACAGACACGCTGGCCACTGGCATTGCGGCAGGTAGAACACCTGTTGACCGAAGCTGAAAACCAGCGAGCCGAAGCAGACAGCAGCGAGTCCCGTCCCGCCGCCGTCGTGAGCCCGCAAACGTTGAATGCGGTCGCCCAGCTCTGGCAGGAACTGCTCGGGCAAACCCTGGATGCCGAGAGCGACTTCTTCCAGAGTGGCGGCGACAGCCTGATCGCGACCCGCATGATCGCGCGCCTCAACCGCATGGGTTACCCCGGCAGCAGCCTGCGCAATCTGTTCGACAACCCGCGCCTGGGCGATTTCTGCGCCACCTTGCAGACCACCGAAATCCGCTCCGACGACAATCCGCTGGCCCTGGCCCGTGGGCGCAACACGCTGCCGATGTTTGTGTTCCATGCGTCCGATGGCGAGATAGGGGCTTACCTGTCGCTGGCTCAGGCGCTGGATCTGCAGGTCTTCGGCCTTCAGGCCGCCGATGCGCTGGGCGCTCAGTCATTGCAGGAGCTGGCGGCGAATTACGTACGCGCCATTCGCCGTCAACAGGCCAGCGGGCCGTACGTGCTGCTGGGCTGGTCCTACGGGACCTTCGTGGCCGAGGCCGCAGCTCATCTGTTGCAGCGTGAGGGTCAACAGGTGCGCCTGATCCTGCTGGATCCGGTCTGCCGTGAGGACTTCCACTTCGAGAACCGTTCGGGACTTCTGCGCCTGATGGCCCAGGGCGCGAAGACCGTTGAACTGCCGGATGATCTGGAACAGCTCTCCCCGTCCAGACAACTGGAAGTGTTCATGGGCAACGCCACACAGGCCGGAGTCCTGAAGAACCCACCGGAGCCGGAGCAGGCCCGACAGTGGCTGCAACGCATCGAGCACCTGATGAAGCTGCTCACCCGCCATTCGCGTCCTCAGCACCTCAACCTGCCGTGCCTGTGGCTGACCGCCGAAGGACGCCCGCAGCACTGGCAACCCGCCGAACAGGACTGGCAGGACTGGGCTGCACAGGCCAGTCGCCAATCCATGGCCTGCGATCACTGGCAATTGCTGCTCGAACCGCAACAGGTCGAGCGCACCGCTGCCGCCATCAACGCCTGGCTGGCCGCGACCCACAAGGAGCATCAGCAATGAGTACACCTTTGAAGGTCCTGATAGTCGGGGCCAAATTCGGCGAGTTGTACCTCAATAGTTTTCTGGACGAACAGCCGGGCCTGCAACTGGCTGGCCTGCTGGCCAATGGCAGCCCGCGCTCACGGTCGCTGGCCAATGCCTTCGGCATCCCGCTGTACACCGACATCGGGCAATTGCCCGGCGATCTGGACATTGCCTGTGTCGTGGTGCGATCGGCCATTGTTGGCGGTGTCGGCGGTCAGCTCACGGAAAAACTGTTGCGCCGTGGCCTGCATGTCATTCAGGAACACCCGGTTCACCCGGATGAAATCGCCCGTCACCAGCAACTGGCCGCGCAGTCCGGGTTGCATTACATCGTCAACAGCTTCTACCCGCACACTGAAGCCGGTCGTTGCTGGACCGGTGCGGCGCAACGTGTCAGTGAGTTGCTCGACGGCCAGAAACCGCAACTGGCGCAACTGACCACCAGTCGCCAGTTGCTCTATTCGAGCCTGGACCTGTTGCTGCAAGCCGTGGGTTGTGAGCTGGCGGCCCAGGCCAGCGTCAGCCTGCTGGATCGCGATTCGGACTTCCACACCCTGTCGCTCAACTTGCCCGGCAGCCGTGTGCTGCTGCGCCTGCAAAGCTGGATGGACCCCGACGACCCGGACCTGCACAGCCTGGTCATGCACCAGTTGAACCTGGCCTGGAGCAGCGGTTATCTGTCGCTGGACGCCAGCTATGGCCCGGTCAACTGGACACCCACGCTGCATGACGACAGCCATGGCGATGATCGGCAAACGCTCTATGCCAGCACCGCAACTTATCTGGAGCGGGCTACAGCATTGCCGCTGCATCCGGCGGCCAGCCACTGGCGCAGTGCCCATGAAATCGAAGGACCGGCGGGCGTCGCCTGGCTGTTGCAGCGCCTGAAAGCCTGTATTCAGGGCGAGCCTGTCGCAGCCGGCCTGAGCGGCGACTACCAACTGGCGCTGGCCCGGCTCTGGCAGGAAACCCTGCGCTGCGCCGGGCCTGCCGAGCAGCGTTCGGCTGCGCCGCCGCGCATCATCGATGCCGGACAATTGCGGGCGGAGGTCTGACGTCATGGGGATGTTGCGACCTTATATTCAGGCCGACCACTGCGACACTCATCTGCTGCTCTGCCCGTTCGCCGGGGCCAGCAGTGGTGCGTTCCACAGCTGGCGCGGCCTGGATGAGCCGGGCATGGACCTGTCGCTGGCGGTCTATCCGGGACGCGACCAGCGCATGCACGAACCTTGTGTGCGTCAGGTCCAGCCACTGGCCGAAAGTCTTGCCGAGGAAATCCAGGCACTGACCAATCCGCAGCGCCAGAAGCTGATTCTGGCCGGGCACAGCATGGGCGCCCAGGTAGCTTTCGAGACCTGCCTGTTACTGGAAAAAGCCGGTAAACCGCCTGCGGGACTGGTGCTGTCTGCCTGCCACGCACCGCATCTGAGCGGCAGACGCCTGCTCAGCCATCTGGATGACCAGCGCTTCATCGAACAACTGGTCGCCATTGGGGGTTGCAGCGAAGCGCTGCTGGCCGACCGCGACCTGCTGATGCTGTTCATGCCGTTGCTACGCGCCGACTTCCAGGCCACCGAAAGCTATCACCGCCCGCTTGACCCACAGCGCCAGCGGCTACGAACCCCGACATTGCTGCTGCACGGCAGCCATGACCCCGAGGCAAATGCCGAAGAAGTCGCCGCCTGGAGCCAATGGCTGTGTGGCGACTACCAGCAACATGCAATGGCAGGCGATCACTTTTATCTGACTCAGCGTCCCAGGGCCTTTGCGGCCCGGATTCTCGGCTTCATCGAGAACAGCATCAGCCTTTTCCATCATTAACGGGAACCGGACATGAACACAGAACACAGATTGGCCAATGACCCGCTGCAACCCTATCTCGACCTGACGCTTCCCCAGCGCCTGCAACACTGGGCTCAGGCCAACGGCTCGCGCACCGCTCTGGTCGCGGGCGAGCTGCGCGTGAGTTACACGCAACTCCAGCAACGGGTCGAACGCCTGGCAGGCGGGCTGGCGGCACTGGGCATCGAGGCCGGTGACCGGGTCATGCTGCAACTGCCCAACAGCCTGGCCTTTGTCAGCGCCTTTTTCGCCGTGATGCGCCTTGGTGCGCTGCCGATCCTGACCATGCCCACCCAGCGAGCCCAGGATATCGAGGCGCTGTGCCAACTGGCCGAGCCGGTGGCCTACCTGATCCCCGATCGCATCCGTGACTTCGATTACCGGGAAATGGCCGCAGGCATCGTCGAACGCCAGCCCTCGCTGCGCCATGTCATTGTCGATGGCGAGGCGGAAGCCTTCACTGCCTTGTCTTCCCTGGATGCGCCCTGCCCGCCATGGCCAGTCATCGATCCGCGAGACACGGCGCTGTTGCTGCTTTCCGGCGGCACCACAGGAACTCCCAAACTGATCCCGCGCAGCCATGCGGCCTATGCCTACAACTTTTCCCTTTCGGCACAATTGTGCGAAATCGACAGCAGCAGCGTGTACCTCGCAGTCCTGCCGACCGCCCACAACTTCACCCTGGCCTGCCCCGGCATACTGGGCAGTCTGGCGGCAGGCGCGACAGTCATTCTGGGAGAAAGCGCCAGCTGCGATCAGGCGATGCCGCTGATCGAGCGCGAGCGTGTCACCCATGTGGCGCTGGTACCGCCACTGGCGCAACTCTGGGCACAGGGCCGGGAATGGGAGGACAGCGACCTGTCGAGCCTGAAGCTGTTGCAGGTCGGCGGTTCGCGGCTCGATCCGGTTCTGGCGCAGCAATTGCTGGATGCTCTGGGCTGCAGGCTGCAACAGGTATTCGGCATGGCCGAAGGCCTGCTGTGCTACACCCGTCCCTCGGACTCGCTGGATGTGGTGATCAACACCCAGGGTCGTCCGCTGTCGCCCTTCGATGAAGTGCGGCTGGTGGACGCCGATCTGCAGGACGTCGCACCAGGCCAGACCGGAGAGCTGCTGACCCGCGGCCCTTACACCATCTCCGGTTACTACCGGGCCGATGCTCACAACGCCGTCAGCTTTACCCCGGATGGCTTTTACCGCAGCGGCGACCTGGCGCGCTGGACGCCGGGAGGCAACATCATCGTCGAAGGCCGGATCAAGGAGCAGATCCAGCGCAGCGGGGAAAAGATCTCTGCCGCACTGATCGAATCCCATCTCAATACCTTGCCTGAAGTCGAGGCAGCCGTTGTGGTTGCCGTGCCGGACACTCTGCTGGGCGAGCGCATCTGTGCCTTCATTCTTGGCGAACAACCTCCGGGCGCGGCTCAACAGGTGCGTGAACAGTTGCGTCAATGCGGGCTGGGCGAAGACAAGCTGCCCGATCAGTTCGAGTGGATCGGGGCCTGGCCCCTGACCGCCGTGGGCAAGATCGACAAACGCCAACTCGCCGTCATGGCTCAGTGAATCCGGAGTTTTCCATGAATGCCATCAAGTCCGCGCCCGATTGTCAGAACCTGGGCGACATACGCCTGGGCATCGACAGCATTGACCAGCAGATCGTCAACCTGCTTGCCCGACGCTTGACCTATGTAAAGGCCGCGACCCGTTTCAAGGCCGACGAACAGAGCATTCCGGCCCCGGAGCGGGTCGCGGCCATGCTTGAAGAACGGCGGCAATGGGCTGCAGAAGTCGGCCTGCCGGTGGATCAGACCGAAGATTTCTTCAAGGACCTGATCCACTGGTTCATCAATCAGCAGATCACTCACTGGCGCACCCTGCATCCGGAGGCTGGTGAACAATGAACTCACTTCCCTCGTTCGACGGGCTTCTGGAGTGTTTGAAGCAAGCCCGGCAGCGGGTCAGCCCGCAGCGGCCTCGGGTGCTGGCGTCGTTCTCCACGCCTTCACCGGAAGTCGAACCGCTGACCTTGTTCAGCGCCAACCGGCAGCATCTGCAACCGGCCAGCCTGTGGCACGTCAAGGCTCAGGCGCAATACCGCCTTGGGCTGGGGCTTGCCCATGAGTTCAATGCCGACAGCACCGACAGTTGGCAAACGCTCGAAACTCGCTGGCAAAGTCTGGCGGCCGATGCCGTTGTGCATGGTCCCCACCGGCCGGTGCTGTTCGGTGGTTTTGCCTTCGACCGGCAGCATCACCGAACCCGTTTGTGGCGCGACTTTCCCGATGCTGCGATGACCCTCCCGCGTTTCGAACTGCACGAAAACGAAGGCCGGACACGCCTGATCGTCAATGTGCTGGTGGAGCAAGGCACAGCCTGTGAGCAACTGGCTGAAAGGCTGGTAGAGGAATGGACTGCGGTGCTCGCCCGCCCGGTGCCGGGCGACCCTGTGCCGGTCGATAACTATGTGCGCCTGTCCATGGCGCACCTCTGGAAACAGGACGTGAGCAATGCCGTCAGTCAGATCCGGCGCAGCGATCTGAAAAAGGTCGTGCTGGCCCGCTCGCAGAACATACCGGCAGCACAGCCCTTGCATCAGGTCATGCAGCGTCTGTTGCACAAACAGCCCAATGCCTATCTGTTTGCATTCGCCCGGCAGAACAGTTGCTTCATGGGTGCCTCGCCCGAATGCCTGCTGACCGTGCAGGGCAACAGGCTGCAAACCATGGCCCTGGCCGGCAGCGCACCTCGCGGTCGGAACACGGCTGACGATGCAAGGCTGGGCGAGCAATTGCTGGCCAGTCAGAAGGACAATGCCGAGCATGCGATGGTGGTCGCCAGCCTGAAGGAGTGTCTGAGCCAGCATTGCCTGGAACTGGATATCGCCCCGCAGCCGCGCCTGCACAAGCTGCCGCATATTCAGCATCTGCTGACACCGGTCCAGGGCACGCTGGCACCCACCACCAGCCTGCTGGGCATCGCCGAAAGCCTGCACCCCACCCCGGCGGTGGGCGGTTTGCCGCGAAGCAAGGCGCTGGATTACATCCGCAATCACGAGCATCTGGACCGTGGCTGGTACGCCGGACCGGTGGGCTGGCTGGATGATCGAGGCAGTTGCGAATTTGCCGTCGCCTTGCGCTCTGCGCTGCTGGATGGCCACAGAGCGACCCTGTTTGCCGGGTGCGGGCTGGTCAGTGAATCGGAGCCGGAGAGCGAGTATCGGGAGAGTGATCTGAAGATGCAGACCATGCGTGAGGCGTTACAAGGATAGGCAAGCGGCAGGAGATACCTGTCACGTGTGGGAGGGGCCTTGGCCGCGACGACCTGCTTACAAGCAGCATATTTTCAGCGCCTGAAAGTCGGCTGTCGCGGCCAAGGCCCCTCCCACGGATTGTGATTCAGCCAGCTTTACTTCACACCTGCCCCTTGCAGGAAGAACTGCTGCAACAACGCAGCCATCCCAGAACGTGCCACCCGGCCGCGTCGCTCTGCATCCACCAGCCCGAACAACTGGGACGCGAAGATTTCTGTCAGCACCGGCGCGCCGATATCGATCCGGAAAACACCTTCGCGCTGGCCGCGCAGAAAGAAGGCGTCCAGCGCCCCCGAATACGGCATCCAGCGGGTGCCGCCACAGCGTTCGTCCATGGAATCCGGACGCCACTGGAAGCACAGGAAAACCAGTATTTCACGGTGAGTCAGGTGCCCTTCGATCAAGCGGCCCAATGCCTCCAGCGGTGGAGCATGCTCCAGATCGGACGCGTCAATGACCTGATTCATCAGGGACGAGCCGTGGTTGAGCAACATTTCGATGAGGTTGCTGCGTGTTCCACAGAAGCGATTGAGGGTGGCTTTGCTCACGCCTGCAGCCTGGGCGATGTCCTTGAACGTACCCGCCGGATGCTCGACGAGCGCAACCGCCAGGGCTTTCAGGAGTTTTTCATCAGCAGCGGGTAAATCCATTGGGTGTTCTTTCACTCGTCAAGATTGCATGGCGGGCATTGTGCAGAAAAAGCCCGTGTCCTCAAAGAACATTAACAATTGCTCACAAAAGATTCATATGAGGCAATATTGACTCACATTAGTACAAAACAGATCATTCGCAACTTTAGCGATTAATGGGCGCTGCCCGGGTGAAAGCATGAGTACGTTGCGCGAATGGCGTGTTATTCCGGTTGTCACGCTGCTGGCAGCTCTGGGTCTGGCAGGTTGTGATCAAAAGGCCCAGGAAGGCTGGGGAGCGTCAGGCGCGCCGCGAGAAGTGGAGTCCGTTGCCGTCAAGGCCGAAGCGTTCACGCTGGTCAACGAACTGCCGGGGCGCATCGAGCCGGTTCGGGTTGCCCAGGTGCGGGCCCGGGTGGCGGGCATCGTGCTCAGTCGCAACTTCGTCGAAGGGGCTGATGTGAAGGCTGGCGATGTTTTGTTCCAGATCGACCCTGCCCCTTTCAAGGCCGCACTGTCCAAAGCCCAAGGTGAGCTGGCACGTACCGAAGCCACGCTTTACGAGACTCAGGCCACCGTCAAACGCTATGAACCCCTGGTGAAAATCGAAGCGGTCAGCCAGCAGGATTACGACACCGCCAAAGCCGCACTGCAGAACGCCAGCGCCGCCAGACGCTCGGCCCAGGCCGATGTCGAAACAGCCAGGCTGGACTTGGGTTATGCCACCGTCAAGGCGCCCATCTCCGGTCGTATCGGCCGCGCCACCGTCACCGAAGGCGCGCTGGTCGGACAGGGCGAAACCACGCTGATGGCGACCATCCAGCAACTGGACCCGGTGTATGCCGACTTCACCCAGCCGGTGGCCGATGCCCTGCGCATGCGTACCGCCATACAGAACGGCAACCTGCCCAAGGGCGGTGAAGACGCCTTGACCCTGAGTGTCGAAGGCACCGATTACCAGAGCCGCGGCACCCTGCTGTTCACCGATATCGCCGTAGACCCCACCACCGGACAGGTTTCCCTGCGTGCCCGCTTCCCCAACCCTGACGGCATTCTGCTGCCGGGCATGTATGTGCGGGTTCGTACACCACAGAGCACGAACGATAACGCCATCCTTGTTCCTCAGCGCGCCATCAAGCGCTCCAGCGACGGCGCGGCTCAGGTGCTGGTCATCGGCAAGGACGGGACAGTGGAATCCAGACCGGTGAAAACCGGTGCGATGCAGGGCTCGCGCTGGCAGATCACCGAGGGCCTGAATGCGGGCGAGCAGATCATTGTCGGCAACATGACCGGTCTCAATCCTGGTGACAAGGTAGTCCCCAAATCGCAACCCGCTCAACAGCAGGCCAAGGCCCAGTAAGGCCGACCTCAGCGCGATCAAGGATAACTTTCTATGTCACTGTTCTTTATCAAGCGCCCCAACTTCGCGTGGGTCGTTGCCTTGTTCATCCTGCTGGCGGGCCTGATGGCGCTGCCGTCGTTGCCGGTGGCGCAATACCCGGTCGTGGCGCCGCCGCAGATCACCGTGACCGCCACCTACCCCGGCGCTTCCGCCAAGGTGCTGGTGGATTCGGTCACCAGCGTCATCGAGGACGAACTCAACGGCGCCAAGGGGATGCTGTATTACGAGTCGACCAGCAACTCCACCGGCTCTGCCGAAATCAACGTGACCTTCAATCCGGGGACCAACCCGGACATGGCTCAGGTCGAAGTGCAGAACCGCATCAAGAAAGCCGAAGCGCGCCTGCCGCAGCCGGTGCTGAGCCAGGGTTTGCAGGTGGAACAGGCCAGCTCCGGGTTCCTGATGATTTTCGCCCTGAGCTACAAGGGCGACTCGACCAACAAGGACACCGTTGCCCTGGCCGACTATGCGGCGCGTAACGTCAACAATGAAATCAGCCGTGTGAACGGCGTCGGCAAGCTGCAGTTCTTTGCCGCAGAAGCGGCCATGCGCGTCTGGATCGACCCGCAGAAACTGGTGGGTTTCGGCCTGTCCATCGATGACGTGAATACGGCGATTCAAGGTCAGAACGTTCAGGTGCCTGCCGGCAGCTTCGGCAGTACGCCCGGCTCGTCGCTGCAAGAGCTGACGGCAACCCTGGCGGTCAAGGGCACGCTGGACAACCCCGAAGAGTTCGGACGTATCGTGCTGCGCGCCAATCAGGATGGCTCCACCGTGCATCTGGCCGATGTCGCACGCCTTGCCGTGGGCAGCCAGGATTACAACTTCGAGTCGCGCCTGAACGGCAAGCGTGCCGTGGCAGCCGCCATCCAGCTCTCGCCGGGCGCCAACGCCATCGAAACGGTAAAGGCCGTCAAGCAGCGCCTGACCGAGCTGTCGGTCAACTTCCCGGACGACGTCGAATTTTCCGTTCCTTATGACACTTCGCGCTTTGTGGATGTGGCCATCGACAAGGTGATCTACACCCTGATCGAAGCCATGGTGCTGGTGTTCCTGGTGATGTTCCTGTTCCTGCAGAACATCCGCTACACCCTGATTCCGACCATCGTGGTTCCGGTCTGTCTGGCCGGTACGCTGGCGATCATGTACCTGCTGGGCTTCTCGGTGAACATGATGACCATGTTCGGCATGGTCCTGGCCATCGGTATCCTGGTAGACGACGCCATTGTGGTGGTGGAGAACGTCGAGCGGATCATGGCCGAAGAAGGCCTTTCCCCGGCGGCCGCGACGATCAAGGCGATGGGTCAGGTGTCGGGGGCAATTCTGGGCATCACTCTGGTACTGGCTGCCGTGTTCCTGCCGCTGGCCTTCATGGGCGGTTCGGTCGGCGTGATCTACCAGCAGTTCTCGCTGTCGCTGGCGGTGTCGATCCTGTTCTCCGGCTTCCTGGCCCTGACGTTCACACCCGCGCTGTGCGCCACCCTGCTCAAGCCGATTCCGGCCGGGCATCACGAAAAACGCGGTTTCTTCGGTGGCTTCAACCGCCTGTTCGAAAAGCTGACCCACCGCTACGAGCGACTGAGTTCAAGCATGCTCAAGCGTGCAGGCCGCTACATGCTGGTGTATGTCGGCATCGTCGGCCTGCTGGGCTTCTTTTATCTGCGCCTGCCGGAATCCTTCGTGCCGGTCGAAGACCAGGGCTACCTGATCGTCGACGTGCAACTGCCGCCCGGTGCGACCCGTGCGCGGACCGATGAAACGGCACAGTTACTGGAAAAGTACCTGATGTCCCGCGAGAGCACCGACTCGGTGACGATGCTGCTGGGTTTCAGTTTCTCCGGCATGGGCGAAAACGCCGGTCTGGCTTTCCCGACCCTGAAGGACTGGTCCGAGCGCGGCAAGGGGCAGTCGGCCGGCGACGAAGCGGCAGCGTTCAACCAGCATTTCGCAGGCCTGAGCGACGGTACGGTCATGGCGGTCACGCCACCGCCGATCGAAGGCCTCGGCACTTCGGGCGGTTTCGCATTGCGCTTGCAGGACCGTGCCGGTCTGGGCCGCGAAGCCTTGCTGGCCGCACGCAACGAATTGCTGGGCAAGGCCAACGGCAACCCGAAAATCCTCTACGCCATGATGGAAGGCCTGGCGGAAGCGCCCCAGTTGCGCCTGAACATCGACCGGGAAAAAGCCCGCGCCCTGGGTGTGAGTTTCGAGTCGATCAACAATGCCCTGTCCACGGCATTCGGTTCCTCGGTCATCAGTGACTTCGCCAACGCCGGTCGTCAGCAGCGCGTCGTGGTGCAGGCCGATCAAGAGTCGCGCATGACACCTGAAAGTGTCCTGAAACTGCATGTCCCCAACAGCAGCGGCACACTGGTTCCGCTGGGCGCCTTCGTCACCACTCACTGGGAAGAAGGCCCGGTGCAGATCGCCCGCTACAACGGCTACCCGGCGTTCAAGATATCGGGCGATGCACCACCGGGTGTCAGTACCGGCGAGGCGATGGCCGAGATCGAGCGGATTGTTTCCGAGTTGCCGCCGGGCATTGGCTATGAGTGGACCGGCCTCTCCTACCAGGAAAAAGTTGCCAGCGGTCAGGCAACCGTATTGTTCGCCCTGGCGCTGGTGGTGGTGTTCCTGTTGCTGGTTGCGCTTTATGAAAGCTGGGCGATTCCGCTGGTGGTCATGCTGATCGTGCCGGTCGGGGCCCTGGGAGCCGTGCTGGCTGTAACCCTGGTCGACATGCCCAACGATGTGTACTTCAAGGTTGGCCTGATCACCATCATCGGTCTGGCAGCGAAGAACGCGATCCTGATCGTCGAGTTTGCCAAGGAGCTGTGGGAACAGGGTCATTCCCTGCGCGAGTCGGCGCTACAGGCTGCACGCCTGCGTTTCCGCCCGATCGTCATGACGTCACTGGCCTTTATCCTGGGCGTCGTCCCGCTGACCATCGCCACCGGTGCAGGTGCTGCCAGCCAGCGTGCCATCGGTACCGGCGTGATCGGCGGCATGCTCAGCGCGACACTGCTGGGGGTGATTCTGGTGCCGATCTTCTTCGTCTGGGTGCTGTCGGTGTTGCGTCGCAAGCCTGATGCAATCGAGAAGGAGTAAGGGAAGTGGGAGGCAGCTTGCTGGCGAAAAAGGCCTTGAAAACGACATATATTCTGTGTCTGTACGTGAAAGTCGCCAGCAAGCTGCCTCCCACAAAGTGATTCATCGGCCTTGACTGATCGGCATTATTCCTACTTGTGTTTTGTGATCTGTGACCAGGCCGGACTGGCGTCGAGAAGGAATTTCGACGCCACGCTCACCTGATTCTTGCCCTGGGACTTGGCCGAATAGAGCGCCCGGTCGGCCAGTTCGATCAGACCTTTCTGGTCCACAGGCTCGTTGCGATGCCCAAGGGTTGCAACACCCAGGCTGATGGTCACGATGTCGAACGGACTGGAGATGTGCTCGATGCACCGAGTACGGATCTGCTCCAGAATGGCCTGCGCCACCGCGCAGGCACCCGCCTCGTCAGTATCCGGAATCACCACCGCAAATTCCTCTCCCCCATAACGGGCCGCCATGTCGCCGGGACGTCTTATGCATTGCTCGATGATCCGGCTGATGGCTTTAAGGCAATCGTCACCCGCCAGATGGCCGTAATGATCGTTATAGAGTTTGAAGTAATCCACATCGATAAGGATCAGCGACAAGTCGCGCCGGTCACGCCGGGCCCGTTTGAATTCGATATCCAGAAACTGATCGAAGCGCCTGCGGTTCGCCAGGCCCGTCAGTTTGTCCTGGGAAGCCAAAAGCTCCAGGCTCTGGTTCAGTTCGATCAGCGCGGCCTGGGAAACCAGCAATTCGTTTTCGGCCCGTATGCGACGATGAAGATGACTGATCAGGCGAACACCCAACGTAACCAGCAATCCCAATAGCACCAGCACCACCACTATCGACTGGCGGGCCTGGTTCCACCAGACTTGCATGGCCTCCTCTCGTCCCACGGCAACGGTGGTCACCAGCGGGTAATGCTCGCTTCTCTTGAACGCATAAAGACGATTGACGCCATCCACATTGGAAATGAACTCGGCCGTACCTGACAGTTCCTTGCGGATCATGGCAAAGATCGGTGCCGAGGACAGGTCGCGGTTTATATCCGCCTCGCGGAAGGGATACCTGACCAACAGTCGTCCCTGGGACGAACTCAGGCTGATGACACCGGTATGGCCAACATCGATATTGGAGTAGAACTTGAGCAGATGATCGATGCTGATGGTGATCAGCATGACGCCGGCAAAACTCGAGTCAGGATTGTCGATCCGCCGACTGATCGAAACCAGCCAGGCATTGGTGACGCGACTGCGAAAGGCAGGCCCGATGAACACTCCGCGGTCACGGTTTTCCTTGTGGTAGATGAAGAACTCGCGGTCTTCACCTCCCATTCTCGGAATATGCCGGTTACTCAGGAAAATGCCATTGCCTTGCGCGTCATACAGCACCACGCTGTTCAAGGGTTTCAGTGTGGCCATTTCCTGGGCAACCACCGACCTCAGGCGTTCGATCTGCTTTTCGCCGACGCCCTCTTTCTCGACCCTTTCGATAAGGCCGACCAGCATCAGCTCACTCTGTCTGAACATCCCCTCGGTGTAGTTGCTCAGGGCGCTGGTGAGGTTGACAGTGTTGGTTTCGATATTCACCAGCGTGTTCTGGCGCACCGTCACTATCTGCCATGCCGTCAGTAACACAACGCACAGACACACAACAAAAATCAGTAACGAGGCAAGTCGAAGATCACTCTTCAAAGGCAGCCTCCAAGGCAGGTTGAAAACATGTTCGACGCACACGGATTCATCATTGAACCTGTGTACTCATGATTTGCCCCCACCCTGTACCACTCTTTTGCCATCATTTCCAAGATTTGCTCGCATCCCGTGTCCATATTTCCTTATGGGAACAGTAGACGTGTTCCGACCTTGAACGGAAAAACCTTTGAGCCCATACGAAAAAAACGGGAAATCGGATCATGACCTTGCCTTCGAAAAAGCTCCCACAAGCCTGACACCGAAGCTTTCGCTGGGTATTCTGGCCGGCTTGACCCAATGGACATGAAACCGTCATGAAGAAAACCCTGAGCACCTTGTTTACCGCCTCGGCACTGCTGCTTGCAGCCCACTCGGCACAGGCTCACCAGATCTGGTTCGAGCAGGCCCCGGACCGCAGCATGACTTTCTACTACGGCGAATATGACAGCAATATGCTGGAGGTCACTCCCGGCGGCATGGATCGTTTCAAGGCCCTGGAAGCTCAGTGGACAAGCGCTTCAGGCACGACTCCGCTGAAAATGAAACTCGAACGCGACCATTTTTCGGTTGCTCAGAAGCCAGGCAAGAATGATTCATGGCTGGCCTTCGACAAGCAGTACCCGATCTTTCAGGTCAAGGACGAAGGCAAGACCGTCAGCGCCTACTGGACGCCAGCCACCCGCTGGGTCAGTGACTTTCGTGCCCGCGAGCCCGAGCTGGACCTGGATATCGTGCCGACCGGTGTCGTAAAGGGCGATGAAGTGGAGTTCCAGGTCTTTCACCTGCACGACCCGCTGGGCAATGTTCCGGTGAAACTGTCTTCCGGCTCAGGATGGGTGCTACTGGCCAATACCGATGGCGAAGGCAAGGTCAGCTTCAAGCTGCCGTGGAAAGGCACCTATGTGCTGGGCATCGAATATCGCGACCGCTCGGAGGGCGGTGAGCGTGTCGGGATCGATGGCAACAAGGAAAAATACGACATCCTGGCCTACAGCTCGTCGCTCTCGTTCCACAAGGCAACCGGTCTGGCACCTTTGCCCCGCGCGCAATCAACTCTGCCAGCGTCGGAAATCGCTCGTCTGAACAAGAAGTGATAGAGGGAGTTTTGTGATGAAAGCCTTTTTCCAGACCCTTCTGGCCGCCACCTGCGCCCTGCTCATGAGCCAAGCCAGTGCCCATGGCGTTCCTCAGTCACAGCACGGCGGCCTGATCGAAGATGCCGGGCTGGTCGCCATTGAAATGGTTGCCCGGGGCGATACGGTCGATCTGTACCTGACCGACCATGATGAGCCCGTCAGTGCCGCGAATGTCACCGGGGTACTGACCATCACCACCCGCCATAAACGGGTTAAAACCGACATCGTCGCGCTCAGCGGCAATCAACTGCAAAGCAAGGGTGTGAGTTACCAGTCGGGTTCACGGATCAGCGCCCTGCTGACCCTGGCGGATGGCAAGACAAAGGTCAGTGCGCGGTTCAGGATTCCGTGATGGTTTGATGGCTTTGTGGGTGATCGGTGTTACTTGAGCTAACGAAAATGTCCTGCTTGCAGGGCATTTCTTACGGACTTGTCCCTATCATCCGCACGAAGTTTCCTAGAAAATTCCAGCCCCTTGCGTGGGTGTTTTTGGCTCTCTAGGCTGTGCCGGTCACTGCTCATCAGTGATCGGGTTTAGCAGCCTGCGTTAATTACTCACCATGCAAGGTACTGCTTATGGCGGCTTTGCGTGGGGCACCTTCGGGTGCGCCGGTTTTTGGTGAGTATTCCCGGTCTGCTAACCCGCGACAAAGCCGCCACCCTCATTCGTTTAGCAGCGAGTGAAAGGTGGCCCCATAAGGAATACTTACCATGAAAAAGCTAACACCCGCCTCACCTGCTCCATCGCTCGAAGAATCCCTGCTGCACATCTCCGAACTGCTGCGCTGCGCAGCCGCCACCGCCTACGAATCCGGCGACAGCCTCAATGGACCGAAACGTGATCTGGCTTTTTCAGTCGTGCATCTGATCGGCATGGCCAGGACTGAACTGGATCGATCGTTGGAGCGGGTGGAGCTGCGTTGAAGCTGTAGTGAAAGTGTGGGACCGGATTAGGTAATGCGCTGCTTATCCGGTCCGACGACGAAAATGTTTCCGGTCCGTACAGCAAATCTTAAAGACACCGAACCAATGCCTGGCAAGGCTGGGGTAAGAGAGCAAAGACTGAAAATGTGATTAGGAATGAAGAACCCTCTGCAACGGCTCACCTCAAGGCTGGCAATGGCGCGAGACTATATGCCATGACATTCAGCGACAATGGATGCCATGCGGGTTACACAATCCAGCCCTCTGACGGCGACTAAATCGAATCCCGAGTTGCCGTGAACAAGGATCTGATCCTGACCTATTGGCAGACCGTAGGAGGCAGCGTTTGCAAGATACCGTTCTCCTTTACGCCCGAGAACGGCGCCACCTATACCTTGACTCAAGGCTTCTGGAGCAAGCCCCAGACAGGCATTTTTCCGATCTTCAACCGCGAGCAACATTTCTGCGGCATAGGCGTCATCAAGAAAGTCGGCGACAAGGAAAATATCGAACCCATTCAACAACTGAAAATCAAGACCGGGTTCGCATGCCTGAAGTTCTTTAAATAGAGACCCACGGTATCCGCTGCGAATTGGTTGAAGCATTACAAGTGGATACCGCCCTCTGGGGAGGGCAGCTAGCGGCCAAGAAGCAGCCTAATTAACGTGACTCGCCCCCTCTCGCTTCGTTTAAGGTCAGTCACCTTTCTTGTGTTTATGAACCTCCAGATCAGGATGTTTGCCTTTATTTTCTTCAGTAACACGACGACGCTGGTCCTTTTTTCCAGTGGATTCGGCAATCGGTTTGGGGCCGGGTTTAATACTCATGATTTCAACTCATTTGATTGATAACAGGTCTGTTAGTAAAGCCGTATTCGTGGACAGTGAAGTTACGGGGCGACCAACTCGGCAAGCTTGGCCGCGATATCGTCAAACGTATCTTCAGCAGTGCTCAGGCCGCTTCTCGAACCGAGTAGAGGACTGACCTCGCGCAGCGATTCGTATGTTGTATCGTGAATGATGGGAACCAGCAGATCCCTTGCTAGGAGCGCGGAAAGCTCTTTGTCGGCGATGCCTTCGGCTGCTAGACGGCGCAGCAAAGCGGGGGTTACCAGCACAATCCCTACTCGAGACTTCACTAACCCCTTATCAATTTCTCGCAGTAACGAAGAACCTAGAAGGACGTCTTTCTCGCTGAACCAAACTGAAACGCCGATTGACTCGAGCACATCATGCAGTTCCTTCGCGCATCCTTTCCGGTCGTCCCAAGCGTGACAAAGAAAGATGTCACGTAGATCAGGTACAGTCGCACGTCGCTCGACATTTTCGCGTACCGGTGTGAGTGTCCGTACCTCGGCGGAGGTGTAGACCACAACGGATCCGGGTTTCGACCAGCGCGGCTTTGCGCTGCCGGATGAACCGCCGCTGCTGCGACTACCCCCACCATGAGACGCTGACGAATAGGACGGAGCGTAGGACGAGGAAGAATATGATCGCGATCCGTAACCGCTATATCCGCCGCCACATGCGGGACACGCTGCTCTGGCGCTTGCCGAACGATGACCATGTACCGGTGCTGTACATCTAGACATGTCGTAAACCTTACATTTGTAGCTGCTCGCCCAAGAAGGTTAAGCAGCAGCTGTACCGAGCCATCAGCTTTTGAAAAAACCGCAGCCCATCCTTAATGGCTCGAAATCAGCATGCGCTTCAGCTGGCGATTCCAATATGCCAGTACGAACAATAGCCCATGGCGCGAATTCCGCTAGCAGGCATAGCGTGAAAGTGCGCTAGCGGCTTCCGCTACCAATGCCATCATGGTTTAGAGCTGTCTATCTTGGCGGCTACTGTGTGGACCCGAGTTTCGGCTCTCTAGGTTCTGTACGAAAAGTGCCTGCGCTCGGCCATGCTGCGTTAAAAACCGGCTCGTGCGCGAGTCCGATCGGAATGCTCATTTACTCAAGTAAAGTCGGGCGCGACTCCGACCGTTCCTCGCCTGTTTTTGCCTTGCCTGACCTTCGCTCGACGACTTTTCGTACAGAACCTAGTCAGGTTGGTATGCCAGCAAAAACGCCGATGCCACTCCAAAAACCAAAAGCATCGGCCATACCTCAACAGCCCAAAACCCCACTATTCTCACTCGTCACTATCTGCAAAGGCACATGAACACAATGCCGCTTTGGATCAAAGACGGGGGCCTCCTGCAACTCAACCAGCAGCCGGATCAGGGAAGTACCGATCAGCAGTGGCTGCGAATCGATCACCAGACTGACTACACCCTGCTCAAGCGCCCGATGCGAGCTGGACGTCGACTCCAGCAGGATGCTGCAGATCGACGGCCGTTCGGGTAACTGGGCCAGTGCCTTGATGATGCCGTCGCCGCCCCCGCCCACTACGCACAGTCCGCGCAGGTCGTCATGGCGGGCCAGCAGGTCGAGGGTGGCTTCTTCGGTGATGTCGTCGTTATCCATGTTCACCAGCGGCTCCAGCAGGCGGAGGTGCGGTGCGTGTTGCGTGAGGTAGCTGCGCAGGCCGTCGACGCGGGCCTGATGCCCGAGAAAGCGATGGCCGCCCATCAGCACCCCGACGCATCCTTCGCGGGCACCCGAGATATGGGCGACCAGCCAGCCCATGGTGCGCCCGAATGCATGGTTGTCCTGGCCGACATAAGGCCCTTGCGGGGTATCGTGAAAGTCCGACAACAGGGCCACCACCGGCACACCCGCTGCGCGTATCTGCAGGATGGTCTGGTTGATCAGCGGATGAGCGAAACTGACGACACCCAGCCCGTCGTATTTCACTGCCAGTTGTTCGATCTGGCCTGCAATAACAGCCGGGGTACGGTCGGTGATGTACTCGAAGTGGCAGCTGAGATTGGCATCGGTCCAGGCACGGGCGGCTTCATTAATGGCAGCAGCAAGGTTGGCGTAGAACTCCTGGGCGGTGCCCAGCAGCAGAATGCCGAAACGGTAGTGAGGACGACGCTCGCGCAGCCGCTGGCCGATCAGCCGGGCCGCGAAATAACCGACGGCCTCGGCGGCCTGCAGCACCTGTTCGGCGGTTTGCGGGCTGACCGGAGCCCTATCGTTGAGCACCCGGTCAACGGTGGCAACACTCAATCCGGCGCGTTCGGCCACGGTGGCAATGGTAGGACGTTTCTTGTTATTCATCGTTGATCCCTTGATAGAAAACTATCATGCCACTCAGGCTCTGGATGATAGCTTGATAGAGAATGTATTCAAGGGATTGAGTGACTTATTGCAACTGCCTACTCTTTTCTCCAGCGATGCTGTCCAGCACATATCGCGGCAAGTTCCAACAATAGACATACTTGCGGAGAATAATAAAATGCCTGAACACGATTCGGCCTTTGAGCAGGACTTGCAATACCGGCGTCGGGATTATCGATTGACCGGCCCCGAAGCAGCACTTGCTGCAGAGAAAGGCCTGGTATCGGCCACCTGGTATCAATGCCCTGTTTCTCGCAAGCGCATGAAAGAGTTGATGCAACGCCGCGATGGCCCTGCCTTGCGCGATACCGCGCTGTGGTTCCTGACGCTGGGGTTGTCCGGCCTGGGCGGTTACTGGTTCTGGGGTAGCTGGGCCTGCGTACCGTTCTTCATTGTCTATGGCGTGCTGTATGGCTCCGCCTCCAATGCCCGCTGGCATGAAACCGGGCATGGCACGGCCTTCAAGACCCGCTGGATGAACGATGCCCTTTATCATGTCTCCAGTTTCATGTGCCTGTTCGAACCCCATGTCTGGCGCTGGAGTCATGCCCGGCACCACACCGACACCATCATTGTCGGCCGGGACCCGGAAATCGTCGAACCGCGTCCGCCCAGTCTGTTGAAGATGTTTCTGAACCTGTGCAGCCTGCCCCGTGCGCTGGATACCCTGCGTGCCGTCCTGCGTCACGCTCAGGGCCGGGCGAGTGACGAGGAACGGGATTTCATCCCCGAGTCCGAACTGCACAAGGTCTTTCGTACAGCCCGCATCTGGCTGGTGATCTATGCACTGGTCATCATGTCCGCGCTCTATCTGCACAGTTGGCTGCCGTTGATGTTTATCGGTCTTCCGTCCATTTATGGCGGATGGCTCTCCTATATTTTCGGTATTACACAACATGTAGGGCTGGCTGAAGATACGCTGGATCATCGAACTAACTGCCGAACCATCTATATGAATCCGGTTCTTCGCTTCCTATACATGGATATGAACTATCACCTGGAACACCATATGTTCCCGATGGTGCCTTATCACGCACTTGCCCAACTTCATGCCGAAATAATCGACGACTGCCCGCCGCCCTATCGTTCCCTGTTCGAGGCCTACAAAGAGATCATTCCCACGGTCCTGAAGCAGCGCAAGGACCCGACCTACTTCGTTCGTCGCCCCTTGCGCCCCCAACCGCCAGCCACCGAACAGGTGCTTGCCGAGTCCTGAAAGGTTCCAGCTTTCAAAAATAACAAGAGAGATTGCCATGACCGAACAATGGATCGATGTATGCGCCGTGGACGATATAGATGAAGAAGATGTCATTCGCTTCGACCACGCCCAGCGTACCTACGCCGTTTACCGCTCTGCCGACAGTGAGTTCTTTGCCACCGACGGGCTGTGTTCCCACGAAGCCATTCACCTGGCCGACGGTCTGGTGATGGATCATGTGATCGAATGCCCCAAGCACAACGGACGCTTCGACTACCGCTCCGGCAAGGCGCTCGGGGCTCCGGTCTGCATCAACCTCAAGACCTATCAGGTCAGGGTCGAAGCGGGACGTGTTCTGCTCGACCTCGGCCAGTGAAAGGAGCGTCCGTCATGTCTGCTCCACTGGTGATAATAGGTGCCGGTCATGCCGGTGGTCGTGCGGCCCTGACCTTGCGGGCCGAGGGATACAACGGGCGCCTGGTGCTGATCGGTGATGAGCGCCACCTGCCTTACGAGCGCCCGCCGCTGTCCAAGGAATTGCTCAAAGGCAGCATGGATCTTGCGGCTTGCAGCCTCTGTGATCCGCTGCGGCTGGCCGAGCTGGATATCGAGCATATGGCAGGCAATCCGGTAACGGTGCTGGACCCAGCCGGGCACCGTCTGCAACTGGCCGACGGGCAATGGCTGGATTATGCCCGTCTGCTGATCGCCACCGGTGGCCGGGCACGACTGCTGCCCAACGTATCGTCCCGGCTTGCCAATGTGCTTTACCTTCGCACCCATGACGAAGCCATTGCCTTGCGTTCAGCGCTCAAGCCCGGAACCCGGCTGGTGGTCATCGGCGGCGGGTTCATTGGTCTGGAGGTCGCGGCCACTGCACGCGCACTCAACTGTCAGGTGACATTGCTGGAAGCCGGCCCGCGGCTGGCAGGACGTGTGCTACCGGAAAGACTGTCCGCTGCCCTGCTGGAACTGCATGTGCGCAACGGTGTGGACGTCCGTCTGAACGTCAGCATTGAAGCCCTGCAAGGCGAGACCCGTGCCGAAGCCGTGCAATTGGTCAGCGGCGAACAGCTTGCCTGCGATCTGCTGGTCGTCGGCATCGGCATGCAACCCAATATCGAACTGGCCAGATCTGCCGGTCTCGAAGTCGGTCAAGGCATACGTGTCGATGACACGCTGCGCACCAGCGCCCCGGATATCTATGCCGCGGGGGATGTCTGCGAGTTTCGCTTGCAGCCCGATGGCGACTTCCAGCGTCAGGAAACCTGGCGCAATGCCGAAGCCCAGGGACGGCATGCGGCCTTGAATCTGCTGGGCCGCGAACTGCCCTTTCAGGACACGCCCGGCTTCTGGTCCGATCAGTACGACTGGGGACTGCAGACCATCGGCCAGGTTTCAAATGCCCGGCCCGACGCCACGCGCCTGATATCGACAGGTGGCTTCGTGCTGTTCTATCTCGATCAACACCAATGCCTGACAGGAGCCTGCGGCTGGGGACCGGGCAATAGTGTTGCCAAAGACATCAAGATCTGCGAACGACTGATCGGCAGCCGGATTCGTCTGGATGCCGGGCAACTGGCCAATCCCGAGACCCCGCTCAAGCAACTGCTGAGGAGCTGACATGCGTGAATTCCTGATCTTCCAGTCGCTCTGGGCAATGCTCGATCACAGAGGCCGGTGCGACCTCTCTCTGGAGGCACAACTGGAGAAAATAGCGGCAGCCGGATTCGACGGAGTGACCGATCACTTCTGGGTAACCGAGCATGTCCAGCGCCTGTCATCGGCAGCCAGGGCTCAGGGTTTGCAGATCGAAGGCCAGTTGTTCCCGCGAACCGTGGATGATCTGGCCAGGGCAATCGATGTGATTTCACCTTATGGTTGCCATCACCTCACCTTGCAAGCGGATGTACAGCCACGCACCTTGCGCCAGGCCATCGACCTGCTCGAAGGCTGGCAGCGGCTGGCCGAACAGGCAGACTTCCCGATTCTGGTGGAAACCCATCGCTATCGCATCACCAGCGACTTGCTGTTCACCCTGGATATCCTCGCCGAAATGCCGGATCTCAAACTTCTGGCCGACCTGTCCCATTACGTGGTGGGTCGGGAACTGCCCGTACCGCCTGCCCCGGAAGATGAAGAACACTTGCAGACCATCCTGCGTCACAGTTGGGGGTTTCATGGCCGGGTTGCCAGCAGTGAACAGGTGCAGATTCCCATCACCTTCGCCCAGCATCAGCCTTGGCTGGACTACTTCCTCAAGCTCTGGCGCTACGGCATGGAGGACTGGCTGAGCCGCCCGGTCAACGAAACAGGCAGCCTGTCCTTCACCTGCGAACTGGGTCCGCCGCCCTACGCCATCACCGGCGCAGACGGACGCGACATCACCGACCGCTGGGCCGAAGCGCTGTTGCTCAAACGCCTGGTCGGTGAACTCTGGCAGGAGTGCCTGGCGGCTTAGGCTCTTTACGAAAAGTAAAGTCGCAAACATCTCATGGCGCAGGCGAGTGATGTCATTGTTTCAAAACTTTTCGCCAGCTTGTCATAACGTGTCCCACCCCTTCTGCTCTCTTTGAGCCAGCCAAACATGCGTCCAATGATGTTGCGCTGTATGTATTTTGGGCTTATCGAACAGCCGGGGAAGCGCGTTTTTTTGCTTTCGTTGTCTACGAGGGCGACCACAGCGACTAGTAGATGAGCATAAGCAATATCGCTGGCTGACCAACCGACAGCTCGAAGTAGAGCGGTATACCGCTTGCATCGCAAAGCATGTAGATTTTGGTCGTCAAACCTCCGCGACTATGCCTTCACGCATGATCTTCGGGTTCTTCAGACTTCCTTTTTTGCCAGCACCTGATGAGGCCCGAGTTGTGCGCACTTCGGTGGAGTCGGTCATCATGCGCCACTGCTGATGGTCGCCTATGTCGCACTTGTGCTCGTGCTGGTTCTGGAGCTGGTTGGTGCCCGTATGCTGAGTCGCGACAAACCTGCAGTGGTAAGGGCTGGATGAGCCAGGTCGATGGATCTGGCGCATTTGGGTATAGGTGTACGACCCTACATCAGGTTATTCGAATCCCTCCTCAGACTCACGATACTGCTCCTCCTCATCTCGCTGGTCTTGCGCAGATTGCTGTAAATGCAACTGCAACGTGCGGATCGTTGAGTGGCTTTCGGGTTTCACTTGGAGTGAAAGTTTGCCAAGTAGGCATGCGTACGTTCCCATCAATTCATCACGCAAGAACAGACCACGTGGCCCTAAACGTAACCCGTACGCTTTTAACACTGCGATCTGGTCGGGTGCACGATTCAAAACTCTCAACGCGAGCGGCGTCCATGACTCTGGCTGACTGAGGGCAGAATACTGAAATAACGGAACGATCAGGGCTGCAAAGGGATATCGAGAAACAGGCTCGTGCTGACACCAATCAATGACATCATCAGTAGCAAACCCGTCAGTCGGAGTGTTTTCGGCCTCATCGAAGACATACAGTATTGAGGCGTGTTCATCACGCCCACTTGCTCCCCCTTCAAACAAAACATCCAGAGTGACGTGTGGGTACGCTGTTATCAGGGCGCTTATTGTCTGCCTGTAAGCAAGTGGATGAACGATTTTGTGCATGACAGCACACTTCAAGCGCTCGAACACAACCCTGGCGGTACTGGCATGCTCCGGTTGCGACAGGCAGAGCTTGATCAACCTGCTTAACGGCGCATCGCTGTAGTCTGCATTGCTCACGAACTGGCTGTGGTCGAGAACCGTGCGACCGGCTTCCAGCAGCAACGGGTCAACTTGCCTGTCATTCCCTAAATCAAAATTGACGCGCAAGGAGAGAATTTGCATCGCCAAAAGAAAGCTATCGGGTTGTTTGATGAGCGCCAGCAACAGACGACTCAAATCTGCCGCCCACATAGATAGAACAACCGGTGAATGCGCTAGATGCGCTAGGTTCGATACCGGAATGCCGTGCGTTGCAAGCCCAGTCATAATCCGCTGAAACTCACGCTCATCAAAACTGTTGGCGTTTTGCAGTTGCGCTATGAATGGCAGTAACGCCGGTTCATGGAGAGCACCGTCCAGTAGATCCTGAACAAGCGATTTGTCGTTAAGCTCTACCTTATGCAAAAAGCCTTTCAGCAGTCGAACGCTGACAGGTGCCACCGGCGCGAGCTTGAAACTCTCGACAAGCGCGCTCCATGTCGCGGGTAAATCCGTAGAAGCCCCTGCAATACCCTCACCGACTTGCCAAGTGCTCAGACCACCGCTGAACAACATTGAAGATAGGCGAGTAAATGCAGAGCTATGCATTGCCAAATCAGCGCCGACCTGCAAGGGATCAGGCCCACGCCCGGCATCTTTCATAACGCAAAAAAACTCAATCGACTCGTCGCCAGCAATCGCAAGCAGCCGATCTTCCAGCGTAACCGGCCCCATTTCATCGATGAGCGCTCGCAGTTTTTTTCGATGAGCTGTGCTGAAGCTTTCTCCATCATTCAACAGAGCCCGCTCGCCGGCGACCCAAGCGTCACGATGAAAGCGCCCTGAAAGCAGTACTTTCACGGATGAAAATAGTGTGTCTAGCAATTGCTCCCGACCACATAGCCGGCGCAACGCAAAAACGAAACAATCCTGCAATCCCGCCTTCAACACCTCGTTTTCTGCGCACTGGCATATGAATCCCAACACTGAGTCCAGCCAGCCCTGACGATCCTTTTCACTCAGAGGGACAAACCCCTCGCTCACGGATGATGCCTCGAAATTCATAGCAGCAGTTGTGCTAGGGCCTACGCTACCCAACATGGCATCCAGACATTTAAACCCCAGAGTCCGGAATTCAACCACCTGAGACATCAGTAGGGGCTCGACGACCAGCAGCCTTCCCGCACAAGGGACAGACACTTCTCCTCGGCCCATGAAAAATAACGAAGCAGCAAGCTCTGCAGCGTTTTTTGCCACCTCAGCATCAGAAGAGTCCACCGCAACGTTTTTCAGCAAATCGAAAGCGCGCTCAAAAAGCCCGTCACAACAGGCCAGCCGGTGAATAGAGGCGGCATATCGCCCCAAGATGCGGGGCGAATAATCGCCTCGCTCAAGCACACGTATGGCCAGTGAAGGCATCAGTGGCGCAACATTGAGAAACATTGCTAGCTGCTCGTCCGTTGACGCTGTCAGGTCTGCAAGGTAACCGCCCGTACCTAACCAGCGCTTGATGATTCCGAGCGCCTGAGCATCTGCGTGAAGAAACGAAAATCGTGTGGAGAGCGATACAAGCATCCGCGCACTGAAACGACTCATTTGCTGCTCAAGAATTGGCGCTGAAGTATCCCGGAGCAGACCTAACGCCAGCCGATTGGCCAGAGCATGGGGCAACACCGCCATCCATTTGCCTCGTTTCTGAATCAGATCGCGCCTTAGCAACTCTTGGGCATGCCGGTAAATTTCTTGAGCGGATTGCCCGACCAGCTCAGCCAGTAAAGGGATTTCGGACTCCTCCCCAGCCAATGACTCCCACTGAAACGAGTAGACTATTGAAAGCGCCTGGGCGGCGCGAAACAACGCTACGTCAGGCTGGTGTTTCTGCACGAACAGCCTTTGAAAAAGCTCATCATCGGAAATCCCGGCAATATGCTCGGACGACTTAAAGGTGCTCGCAAGGGCCAGTGCAATCCTTGCATTGCCGCCGGAAGCCTGCGCGATGGTCGCGGCGCCCTGTTGCCTGATGTTATGGCAGCGAAGCCGTACCAACTGTGCCGTCAGATGGTATGACGCAGGCCCCAGCTTGATGACCTGAGTATGCTCGGGCTGATCATCACGCACGTCATATTCGACCGTGATGATACTGACTAGACCATTTGGGGCCTGGCAAAGGGCGGATAGGCCACGGTGCACATCCTGCGGGCAGTTATCGACAATAACCACTGCCGAACGGCGACGGGCGATCAAGTCCGATATCACCCGCAGTGGATGTGGATCAGGATGATTCGAGAAGTTGGTATAGAACACACGCGATGCTGGAAGAGCATCCTGCCCGACCCGCTTATCGAATAGCGCCTGCAGCAAGCGGGTCTTGCCTACCCCTGAAAGACCCACCATCCGCAAAACCTTGCGCGGCGTACCCAAGGCAGTCCGAAGCCTCGCGATCGCCTCCATGACCGACAAAGCCGAAGCATCCTCAGGGTCGTTAATCGTCACCCTGGGTTCGTCATCAAGCAAATACTCCTCTTTCACGTCCCGATCGCTGGCGCTCCATGAACCAAAGGGATGCCAGCCAGAAACCGCCTGACCGATTCGCTCCTTAACCCAGACTATCAGCGCAGGATGCCTACGCACCCAAGTAGCGAGCTGGCCTCGATCATAAAACAACGTTGTGAGCTGATCGGCATTCGCCACACCGGAAAGCGCATCACGCATAGCGTCATTGCGCTCGGTAAGAGCACTATCGGCTGTCGAGCCGCTACTGCTCACAATAATGTAAGCACCGCCCACAGCCGCCAACTTGACAATGGATTCACGGATGACACCTTTGGGCCGCATTTCGGTGATGATTTCACCTTTTGGCATATCAGGCTTCTTGACCTGAAAACCTGTCGAGACCGAAGGGATAAAGCCATCGACGAGCGCACCAACAGGTAACTCAACCCGCACATCGATCCCGCCATCGGGGGCTGTCTGGGAGCCTCCCCATGTCACCGCTGCAGTTGAATGCCCTGTCAGATCCAATTCGGCTTCACACAAAAGACCAACCAACGCCCTGAGGTCAGTGTCGTTAAGTGCGGCGACATGATCGCCAGTGATATCCAGCATGGATCTTCCTTGAAGAGGCCGTAACAGGGGGCAGTTTCGCGCACTATACAGGCAGGCAGAGACTCATAACACGGTGCGAGTCCTACACCTGTAGTGCTATGTAGTTAAATCGCACGGGAAGAAACCGAACCAGACCGACACCACAATTTATTCCTTATGCCTGCGAAACCCCTTTGAGCACCTGCGCCAGTTCCTCATCCGACAAAGGCTGATCGAGTACCGCATAGGCATTGAAAAAAGCCCCCAATGCCCGGGCTGTTGACTCGCAGAGATACTGACTGGTGGGGCTCTTGAGGACCCCGAGCAAGCCCGGCAACAGGATTTCAGCCTGATGCAACGCATGGAAGTGCTGGGCCATGATCATTGGATCACTGCGGGTGAGCGTGCCTGCTTCCATCTGCCCTTCCAGGTAAGAGGCAAGCGCCTTCAGCCCTTTGGCCGGCCCCGTCGCGTAGAACATTTCACCGATGTCGCTTCGCCCGGAGATGGCAATCATCGTTCGCATGATCTGCAATGTCTGCTCATCGGTCATCAGCCTGCTCAAGCTGTAGCCGACTCTCGCCAAAACCACTACCAGCGGTTCCTCGGTAGACCCCAGCGAATCAAACAGCGGGCCTAGCAGACTCTCGGCAGCGCTGTGTGCAACCGCGACGAAAAGCTCTTCCTTGTTGGCAAAGTAACCGTAAAGCGTGCGTTTCGAGCCGCCGACCCGGGCAGCAATCTGCGACATCGATGCACCCTCGAAACCGGCCTCCAGAAAAACCTGAGAAGCCGCTTCAAGGATGGCTTCGCGCTTGGCTTCTGTCCTGACGCGCATATGAGACTCCTGATAAACGGTCGCCAATAGTACACCAGACTGGGCAGTTTAGGTTGACGCCCCGAAAAGCCATTATTAGTATACCGACCAGTACCGTTTTAAAAATCAACCGCCTCCTCACTCGCCCGGAGAACGCCCTTGCGCCCTGTAGCCAGCCGTCACAGCCTGAGTCTTTGTATTGTTTTTGCGCTTGCATCACCCTTGCTGCTGACGGCGTGCGGCAACCCGCCCGGCGGGCCTCCACCCGCAGAAGGTACTCCGGTGATGGGCATCACGACGGTCAAGTCCCAGCCCGTCGACCTGACCACAGAGCTTCCCGGACGCACGACTCCGTACCTGATCGCAGAAGTTCGTCCTCAGGTGAACGGCATCATTCAGGAACGTACTTTCCGCGAAGGGGCTGACGTCAAGGCAGGCGAAACGCTGTACCGGATTGACCCGGCCACCTACAAGGCCAGTTACGACAATTACCTGGCCACCCTCGGCAAGGCCCAGGCCAATCAGCGTTCCTTGCGCCTCAAGGCAGAACGTTACAAGGAGCTGATTACCATCAAGGCCGTCAGTCAGCAGGAATACGATGACACCGACGCCGAGCTGGGACAGGCCAATGCCGAGGTCAATGCCGCCAAGGCAAACGTCGAAAGTGCTCGCATCACGCTCGCCTATACCCGAGTCACAGCCCCTATATCCGGGCGCATCAGTAAATCGGCCGTCACCCCCGGCGCACTGGTGACCGACAGTCAGACCACGGCGCTGACCACCATTCAGCAACTCGATCCCATCTATGTAGACGTGACTCAGCCCAGCATGTCGCTGCTGCGCCTCAAGCGCTCCATGGCACGTGGCGAACTGGAGAAGTCCGGTGAATCCGCTGCCAGAGTCCGGTTGATGCTGGAGGACGGCAGTCAGTATCCGTTCGAGGGGCGACTGGAGTTCTCGGACGTCACAGTGGACCAGAATACCGGCTCCATCACCTTGCGGGCCGTTTTCCCCAACCCTCAGGCAGAACTGCTGCCGGGCATGTATGTGCGTGCGGTGCTGCAGGAAGGCACTCAACAAAACGGCATCCTGATCCCGCAACAGGCTGTTTCGCGCAACAGTGCAGGCAAGCCCGTTGTTTATGTCGTCGGCAAGGACAGCAGACTCGAACTCCGTGCCCTGGATACCGATCGCACCGTTGGCGACCAATGGCTGGTCCGGTCAGGCCTGCAACCTGGCGAGCAGATTGTGGTGGACGGCATCCCGCGTGCCCAGCCGGGTGCCGAAGTCAAGACGACGCCCTGGCAGCCCAAGGCTGTTACTGCGAACGCTCCCTCATCAGCGCCAGCCAGCGCCTCGAACTAAGCCGGACGGTCCCCTATGTCGCGTTTTTTCATTGACCGCCCCATTTTTGCCTGGGTGCTTGCCATTATCGTGATGCTGGCGGGCGTCATGTCGATCCTCACCTTGCCCATCGCGCAGTACCCCAGCATTGCCCCGCCGGCAATCGCCATCACTGCCACCTACCCCGGCGCGTCGGCGAAAACCCTGGAGGACAGCGTCACCCAGGTCATCGAGCAGAAGATGAAGGGCCTGGATCGACTGAGCTATATGGCGTCGACCAGTGAATCCTCGGGCACTGCCACCATTACCCTGACATTCGAAAACGGCACCGACCCCGACACCGCACAGGTCCAGGTGCAGAACAAACTTTCGCTGGCAACGCCACTGCTGCCACAGGAAGTCCAGCAACAGGGTGTCACCGTTGCCAAGTCGGCAACCAACTTCCTCAACGTGCTCGCCTTCACTTCCGAAGACGGCAGCATGAGCGATACGGACCTCGCCGACTATGTCGCGGCCAACGTGCAGGAAACGATCAGTCGTCTGGATGGGGTCGGCGACACCACCCTCTTCGGCTCTCAATACGCCATGCGCATCTGGCTCGATCCGAACAGACTGATCAACTTCGGGCTTACACCCATTGATGTCTCCAATGCGATCAAGGCACAGAACGCACAGGTCTCGGCGGGCCAGTTGGGCGGCTTGCCACTGGCTCCGAACCAGCAGATCAATGCGACCATCACCGCCCAGACCCGGCTGAAGACCGCCGAGGAGTTCAGAAACATTCTGCTGCGCACCCAGACCGATGGCTCTCAGGTACGCCTCAAGGATGTTGCCCGAATCGAGCTGGGAGCCGAGTCTTACACGACCTCCAGTCGTTACAACGGCAAACCGGCGACAGGTCTGGCCATCAAGCTGGCTCCGGGCGCCAACGCACTGGACACGGTCAAGGCAATCGATGCCAGCCTCGCAGAGCAGGAGAAGTTTTTTCCGCCCGGCATGAAAGTGCAGAAGCCTTATGACACGACGCCTTTCGTGAGGATCTCGATCAAGCAGGTCGTCCAGACGCTGGTCGAAGCCGTGGCGCTGGTTTTCCTGGTGATGTTTCTGTTCCTGCAAAACCTGCGCGCCACATTGATCCCGACCATCGCGGTGCCTGTGGTGTTGCTGGGCACCTTTGGTGTACTGGCGGTTTTCGGGTTCACCATCAATACATTGACCATGTTCGCCATGGTCCTGGCCATTGGTCTGTTGGTGGATGACGCCATTGTCGTGGTGGAGAACGTCGAACGGGTCATGGAGGAAGAAGGCCTGCCTCCCAAGGAGGCCACACGCAAATCCATGACACAGATCAGCGGTGCGCTGGTCGGCATCGCTCTGGTTCTGGCCGCGGTGTTCGTTCCGATGGCGTTCTTCGGGGGCTCGACCGGCGTGATCTATCGCCAGTTCTCCATCACCATCGTTTCGGCCATGACCCTGTCGGTGCTGGTGGCATTCGTACTGACTCCCGCACTCTGCGCGACAATGCTCAAACCCTCTCACGGCCTGACCAACAAAGGATTCTTTGGCTGGTTCAACCGCACATTCGACCGGGGCAACAAGCGCTACCAGGGCGTCGTGACGCACATGCTGGGCAAGGGACGCCGATATATGCTCGTCTACGCGGTGCTGCTGGCCGCTGTCGTGTTCGGATTCAGCAAGCTTCCGGGCGGTTTTCTCCCTGAAGAAGACCAGGGCACCTTGTTCGCTCTGGTCCAATTGCCACCAGGCGCGACACAGACCCGTACCAACGAGGTCCTGCGAGAGGTCGAACACCATTTCCTGGTGGATCAGAAAGACTCGGTCGAGGGCATGTTTGCCGTCATGGGCTTTAGCTTTGCCGGCAGCGGGCAGAACGTCGGCTTTGCTTTCGTCAAGCTACGTCCATGGGACCAGCGAACCGGCAAGGATCAGAGCGTCACGGCTGTGGCGGCAAAGGCCGGTGCTTTCTTTGCCAGCATCCGTGACGCCAAGGTGTTTGCCTTCGCGCCACCTGCCGTGTCTGAACTGGGCAACGCATCGGGCTTCGATCTGATGCTCCAGGACAAGGCCAACCTCGGTCACGAAGCACTCATGCAGGCGCGCAACCAGTTGCTGGCCGACTTGAGCAAGGATGATCGACTGGTCGCCATACGCCCCAACGGTCAGGAAGATGCTCCGGAATTCAAACTGGAGATAGACACGCACAAGGCTGAAAGCCTGGGCGTTTCGATTGATGACATCAATACGGTATTTTCCAATGCCTGGGGCAGCAGCTATGTAAACGACTTTATCGACAAGGGCCGCATCAAGAAGGTGATGCTGCAAGGTGAAGCCACTTACCGGATGCTGCCGGAAGACATCCGCCGTTGGTATGTGCGAAACAGTGCCGGCACCATGGTGTCGTTCGATGCCTTTTCCAAAGGCGAGTGGATGCTGGCTTCTCCACGCCTCGAACGCTACAACGCCGTACCGTCGGTGGAAATTCTCGGTATGGGCATGCCCGGACGCGCCTCAAGCGGCGAAGCCCTGCAGATCGTCGAGGCGGCAATCGCAAAGCTGCCAGCAGGTATAGGTTTTCAGTGGACCGGCATTTCCCTTCAGGAAAAAGCCTCCAGCGGCCAGACGACACTGCTCTACAGCCTGTCGATCCTGATCGTGTTCCTTTGTCTGGCAGCACTTTATGAAAGCTGGTCGATCCCGGTCTCGGTGCTTCTGGTGATTCCTTTGGGCGTATTCGGCGCACTGCTGGGCGCAATGCTGACCTGGAAGCTCAATGACGTGTATTTCCAGGTCGCCCTGCTTACTACCATCGGCCTGGCTTCAAAGAACGCCATTCTGATCGTCGAGTTTGCCAAAGAGCAGCACGAGGCCGGAAAGAGTCTTGTGGAAGCCGCACTCGAAGCCGCCCGCATGCGCTTGCGACCGGTCTTGATGACATCGATTGCTTTCATCCTCGGCTGTGTGCCTCTGGTCATGAGCAACGGTGCCGGATCAGGCGCACAAAATGCCCTGGGAACAGCGGTGATTGGCGGCATGCTGTCCGGGACGATCCTGGCGATCATCTTCGTTCCGCTGTTTTACGTGATGGTGTCGCAACTGTTCCATGGCAAGCGAAGCCCTGAATCAGCACTGCCGGATACCTCGAAAGAGACTTGAAAAATCTCATCGGGCTCAGTGGGCACAGGTCGTGAGACCGGTACTCACTGAGCCGCCAGCTTTCCACATCTGAACGCCAGACACCCAAAAGCGACAAACGGCAGCCTCTGTTCCCCCTCAAAGCGACGAAAGGTCTAGTCAGGTGCTATTCAGAAAAGTTCCGCAGGAGTACTTTTGGATCCAATGAAAGTGCAGTTCATCCGCAGGAGCACCGATGAAAATTCAATCTTGTTTGCTGGCACTCTTGATCCCCGTTTTCTCTGCCCATGCCGCCGAGAAAAACATTATCGTTCCCAGCGATCCGAACGGAAACTACGCTCTGGTAGAAAAAAGCGGAAACGCCGGGAAGCGTGTAGTCGTCACCAAACGTGAAGGTTTTCTGGGCGTGATGTATTCAAAGCGCGTCTATGACTGCCAGAACCGTACGGTGAATCTGGTGGGTACCGGAGCAACGCTGGAGATCCTGGAACAATCGCGCCCGGTCAGCGGCATGGGCCCGATCATTCGAGACTCAACGGCTGAAGATATTCATGCCGAAGCCTGCAGTTGACCAGACACCGAAAACAAAAAGGGGCGCCTTCAACAGGCGCCCCTTTTTTGTGCCTAGAGCCAGGCTTTTATCTGCTGGCTGACAGCGTTGGTTGATATCCCGTAACGATCATGAAGGGTCGGCAAGGCGCCGGCATCCAGGAAGGCATCCGGCAATGCAATCTGCCGGAAGGTCGGGGTCACACCGTTACGCAGCAGCACACCCGCCACCGCTTCGCCCAGACCACCGATGATCGAGTGGTTTTCAGCCGTCACCACCAGTCGACCCGGTTTACGGGCTTCGGCCAGGATGGTCTGCTCGTCCAGCGGCTTGATGGTCGGAACATGCAATACCGCCACGTCCACACCATCGGCCTGAAGCTGCTTGGCCGCTTCCAGGGCGCGCATGGTCATAAGGCCTGTGGAAATGATCAACACATCATTACCGGTCCTGAGGGTTTTCGCCTTGCCCAGTTCGAAGGTGTAGCCATATTCGCCCAGCACCAGAGGCACGTTGCCCCGCAGTAGACGCATATAGACCGGGCCCTGATGCGCGGCGATGGCGGGTACTGCCTGTTCGATCTCCAGGGCATCGCAAGGGTCGACGATCATCAGGTTCGGCATGGCACGGAAGATCGCCAGATCATCGGTGGCCTGGTGGCTTGGGCCATAGCCGGTGGTCAGGCCCGGCAAACCGCAGACGATCTTGACGTTCAGGTTCTCTTCGGCAATTGCCATGCAGATGAAGTCATAGGCACGACGCGAGGCAAACACCGCATAGGTGGTCGCGAACGGTACGAAGCCTTCCCGGGCCATGCCCGCTGCGGCGCTCATCAGCAACTGCTCGGCCATGCCCATCTGGTAGAAACGCTCGGGGTGCGCCTTGGCGAAGATATGCAGGTCGGTGTATTTCGACAGGTCGGCAGACAGCCCGACGATGTCCTGACGCTGATCGGCCAGGGCCGCCAGGGCATGACCGAAAGGAGCCGAACGGGTCGCCTGCCCTTCGGAGGCAATCGAGGCGATCATGGCCGAGGTGGTGAGGCGTTTCTTCGGCGCTTCGCTGCCAGGCGTGGTGTTTTTCAAAGTGCTCATACGGTTCTCCCGGCTTCCAGCCCAGCGTCCAGATTATCCAGTGCGATATTCCATTCATGTTCATCCACACGAATGAAGTGGGTCTTTTCACGGTTTTCCAGAAACGGTACGCCCTTGCCCATGCGGGTATCGCAAATGATGACCCGCGGTTGTGTCCCGCTATGGTTGCGCGCTGCATCGAAGGCCTTGACCAGCGCGTCAAGATCGTTGCCATCCACCCGTTGGGTGAACCAGCCAAAGGCCTGCCAGCGGTCGACAATGGGTTCGAAGGCCAGAATTTCGCTGGAATAGCCGTCGGCCTGCTGGTTGTTCACATCGACAATGGCGATCAGGTTATCGAGCTTCCAGTGAGAGGCGGACATCACTGCTTCCCAGGTTGAGCCTTCATTCAATTCGCCATCGGACAGCAGGTTGTAGACGAAGGACGAGGATTGCTTGCGCTTGAGGCCCAGGCAGGCTCCTACCGCGATACCCAGCCCGTGGCCCAGTGAACCACCGGTGATTTCCATGCCCGGTGTATAGGCCGCCATTCCCGACATGGGCAGGCGGCTGTCATCGGAACCGTAGGTTTCCAGCTCATCGGCAGGAATGATTCCGGCCTCGATCAATGCGGCATACAGAGCAATCGCATAGTGGCCGATGGACAGGTAAAAACGGTCCCTGCCCTCCCACTCCGGGTCTTCGGGCCGATGGTTCATGGAGTGGAAGTAGGACACCGCCAGCAGGTCGGCAGCACCCAGCGCCTGGCCGACATAGCCCTGGCCTTGAACCTGCCCCATGAGCAAAGCATTACGGCGAATATTCAGAGCACGTTGCGCCAGGGTCAGGGCGCCGGTCGATGTATCAATAGCAGTCATTCGGGAAACTCCTCAACTTAGCGGTTGACCAGTGCAGCCGGGACACGCAGTACCAGAAAGGCACCAAAGATCAGCACGCCTGTAATCAGGTACATGCCAATGGCACTGGAGCCTGTAGTGGTCGTGATCCAGCCGATCAGATAGGGGGAACAGAAGCCGGCAAGGTTGGCGAAGCTGTTGACCGCCGCGATGCCAGCCGCTGCCGATACGCCACCCAGCAAGGTGGTGGGCAGCATCCAGAACAGCGATGACGCGGACAGGATTCCGGCGGCTGCCAGGCACAGGCTCATGATCGACAGCAGCAGATTGCCGCCCATCAAGGCTGCCAGGCTCAGGCCTGCCGCCCCGGCGATCATCGGGATCACCAGATGCCAGCGCCGCTCGCGATGCTTGTCACCGCTGCGCCCCATCAGCAGCATCGCGACGATGGCGCAGATATAAGGCACGCTGCTCAGCAGGCCGATGTGCAAGGGATCGGACACCCCGGCATTACGCACCAGCGTCGGCAACCAGAAGGTGATCGCGTACTGGCCCATGACCACGCAGAAGTAGATGCCCGCCAGCAGCCACAGACGTCGGTCGCGAATAAAGGCACCTGTGGATTCATGGACGACTTTCTGGCTGTTGTCTTCTTCAAGCTCACGCTGGACCAGCGCTTTTTCCTCGTCATTCAGCCAGGTGGCCTGATGCACGCCGTCCTTGAGATAGCCCAGGACCATCAAGCCGACCACCACGGTGGGAATGGCTTCGATGACGAACATCCATTGCCAGCCCGCCCAGCCGTGGTAACCGGCAAAGCTGTTCATGATCCAGCCGGACAGCGGCCCACCAATCATTCCGGAAAGAGGAATGGCGACAAACCACAGCACCGTCATGCGCGCACGACGATAGGACGGAAACCAGTAGGTGAGGTACAGCAGCAGTCCCGGAGCCAGGCCGGCTTCGGCAACCCCCAGCAGGAAGCGCAGCACATAGAACTGCCAGGCGGTTTCGACGAAGGCGAACAGCGCCGAAATGATCCCCCAGGTGATCATGATGCGGGCGATCCATATCCTTGCGCCGACACGGTGCAGGATGATGTTGCTGGGCACCTCGCACAGGAAGTAGCCGATGAAGAACATGCCGGCACCCAGGCCATAGACCGCTTCACTGAGGGCCAGGTCGTTCATCATCTGCAATTTGGCAAAGCCGACGTTGACCCGATCCAGATAGGCGCACAGGTAGCACAGCATCAGGAAGGGCATCAGCCGCCAGGCGGTCTTGCGATAAGCGTTGGAGCGCACGGTGGTGACCGCGTCCGCAGACAAGGTGGTCGTTGTCATGATGGTCTGATCTCTTGTTTTTATTGACCGCCAGGCTCGTGACCCGGCGGTATCATCGATACAGAACAGTACGGGCAGGATGGGCCCGCCCGGTTTAGTGAATCAGCATGCCGCCATTCACATCCAGGGTAATGCCGGTCAGGTACGAAGACAGATCGCTGGCCAGGAACAGTGCCGCATTGGCCACATCCTGAGCCACGCCCAGACGTCCGAGGGGAATGCCGTCGATAATCGCGTGGCGACGCTCATCCTGCATCAGACCGCCAGTGATGTCCGTATGGATCAGGCCTGGCGCAATGGAGTTGACCCGCACATTGTCAGGTCCCAGCTCACGCGCCATGGCCTTGGCCAGCCCCAGTACACCGGCCTTGGCCGCGCTGTAGTGAGGGCCGCCGAAGATACCGCCACCGCGCTGGGCGGAAACCGAAGACATGCACACGATGCTGCCGCTGGCCTGCTTGCGCATGGCCGGGATCACCGCCTGAGACATGAGCAATGTGCCACGCAGGCTGACATCCAGCACCTTGTCGTAATCGCTGCGACCGATGTCCAGAGTCTTGAGTGGCTGAGTGATACCGGCGTTGTTGACCAGTACATCGATACGGCCAAAGTGTTCCAGAATGCGGGCCACCGCCTGGCTGACGTGAGCTTCGTCCGCCACGTTGGCAGCCAGTCCCAGATGACCTTCACCCAGAGAAGCGGCGGCGTCACGGGCGGCTGACTCGTCCAGGTCCAGAATGACCACGCGAGCGCCCTGCTGGGCAAACGTAGCGGCAGTGGCTCGGCCGATGCCTCGTGCAGAGGCGGCGCCGGTGATGATTGCGATCTTGTCTTTAAGAATCATGGGCAGGGTTTTCCTGATTTGTTTTTATTGGATCGACCCAGGTCGAATCGATGACTCAGCTTGTGCCCCACCCCGAACCTGAGCAATAACGCGACTTTCAGCAAGTGCTGAAAAAAAATCAGCACTCGGCCAATGAATCGGTGATATTTGGACGCAAAGAAAAGCTGACCAAGGCCGGATACCCGCATGCATACCCCAGGCGCCCCATCACTCAATCTGCCACCCCTGAAAGCCATTCAGGCCTTTGAACAGACCGCACGCTTCGGCAATGTGGCGCGGGCCGCCGAACAGCTCAACCTGACACCCTCGGCCGTGAGCCATCAACTGGCCAAGCTGGAATCCATGATCGGTCGGCAATTGTTCCTGCGCACGGCAAGAGGCGTGAGCCTGACGCCTGTGGGCGAACAATACCTGTCGGAAATTTCAGGGATACTGCACAGCTTCGCAGTGGCCACCGAACGGGCTGCCAGCGATATCAGCCTGGACTGTCTGCGGCTGCATTCGGCGCCCAGCTTCGGCTTCCTGTGGCTGATGCCGCGTCTGGAAAAATTCCGCCAGAGTAACCCCGATATCCAGCTGAACCTGTCGTGTTCCTACGAATCCCTGCATTTCAGCCGCGACAAGATCGATGTGGACATTCGCCATGGCCTCCCCGACTGGCCAACGCTGGAAGTACGCACGGTGCGCAACGAACAGATCGCGGTCATGGCCTCCCCGGCCCTGCTGCACAAAAGTCCCATCCATAGCGCAGCAGACCTGCTCGGCAGCCCACTGATCCTGTCCGAAGCAACCCTTATCAAATGGCCACAATGGTTTGCCCGGCACGGCCTTTCCCGCCCGGAAAAGCCCTACCCGCTGAGTTTCGACCGCTCATACATGGCCCTAGAAGCCGCCAGCCAGGGTCTTGGTTTTGCACTGGAAAGCACCCTGCTGGCCCAGAAATACCTGACCCGGGGCGATCTGGTGGTTGTATCACCTGAGGAGTTGAGTGCACCTATTACTGCTCATCACCTGGTATTCCCCAAGGCGCATGCGGGCTTTCCAAGGGTGAAGCGGTTTCTGGAGTGGATGCAGGATGAGTTGGGTGGGGATTTTTCGTATTGAGGGGGTGATAGATTTTCTTCAATGTGCGGGACTATCGCGAATGAATTGGCTCTGTCTGCATTAAGTGTTGCAAGTCTGTTAGAGCACTGCATCAGAGAAACCACAACACTTAACGAGGACAGAGCGAATTCATTCACGAAGCGGTATTGAACTGCGTGAACCTTTTCGCGGATAAATCCGCTCCTACAAGCCATTCCTGCAACAGCTCGGTCGTGCGCTGCGGATACTCCAGAGGCGGCAGATGGCCGCATTCGGGCAGGATCACCAGACGCGAACCGGCAATGCCTTGCCGGGTGAATTCGGACTCTTCTAGCGGCGTGATTTCATCGTTTTCACCGACGACGATCAGGGTCGGCACGCTGATCGTCTCCAGCAGTGAGCGGTAATCCTCGCGCTCGATGATCGCTTGCTGCTGACGAATGAAGCCTTCCCTGCCAATGGACTGGGCCATGTCCATGACCTGCTGTGCGGCGGCAGTCCCGATGCTGCGGGGATGGATGATTTTTGGCAGCAGATGAGGCGTCACGCCCATGAACTTGCCCAGCTTCGCCAGTTCCAGCAGGCCACGCCGGACTCTGGCCCGATCCTCGCTGTCAGGCCGCACCATGGTGTCGAACAGCGCCAGCGCCACCACACGCTCGGGGGCCTGACGCATGATTTCCATCGCCACATATCCGCCCATCGACAAGGCTGCCAGGGCAAAGAGCGGCGGAGCCTGTTCAAGCGTGCGCCGGGCCATTTGCGCGATGCTGTCGTCCTGGGCAAGGTCTGCCACGAAAACACTGCGTGAAGGCTCGAAAGCCGCCACTTGATGAGCCCAAAGCCGCTCATCGTTCAGCAAACCGGGCAAAAGAACGAGAGGAATGTTATTGCAAGGCAACGTGGCGCTCCTGGAGCAAAGGAAAAATACTCATACATGACATCTTCCGAACCCCATTCGGCACATCATTGAAGCGGTTCCCGCGCCTCCAGCAACTCCACAAACCGCCTGAGACTCTGGGAAACCGTCCCTCTGCGCCACACCAGCCAGGTTTGCAGAAAGCGGAATTTCTCGGACAGGGGCCAGATGCTTACTGTGGTACACCCCGGCATGCTTTCGAGCATGCTGCGCGGCATCAGCGCCAGGCCCGCCCCCGCGCTCACGCAGGCCAGCATCCCGTGGTAGGACTCCATTTCGTAGATCTTGCCCGGCACGGATGCATCGTCGGTGAACCAACTCTCGAAGTGATGGCGGTACGAGCAGTTGGCGCGAAAGGCGTAGATGCTTTCACCGTTCACATCCAGCCCCCGGGTGACGGGCGCATGGTTGAGCGGTGCGATGATCACCATCTCTTCCTCGAAGACCGGCACGCCTTCCAGCGCCGGATGCAGCACCGGTCCATCGACAAACGCCGCCACCAGACGCCCGGACAGCACACCATCGATCATGGTGCCGGAAGGTCCCGTGGACAGGTCCAGTTCGACCTTGGCGTATTGCTGGTTATAGGCCGCCAGCAGCGCAGGAATACGCACCGCCGCCGTGCTCTCCAGCGAGCCCAGGGAAAACGGCCCATGGGGTTCTTCGCCGGAAATGGCCATGCGGGCCTCGTCCACCAAAGCCAGAATGCGCCGGGCGTAGTCCAGGAAATTCCAGCCAGCCGGTGACAGGCGCAAGCGATGCTTTTCACGTATGAACAGCTCGACGCCCAGATCGCTTTCCAGTTGCTTGATGCGCGTGGTCAGGTTCGAGGGTACACGATGGATATGCTGTGCCGCGGCGCTGATGCTGCCTTGTTCGGCAACGGCCTTGAATATTTCGAGCTGGACGAGATCCAATTCATTCTCCAAACGTGAAAGATACGATCATTATTATTCAGTTTAACGAAAAACAGCACGACGATACTCTGGCCCCATTCCCACCTACAAGAGGATGGCGTCATGACACAGATTTCCAGCCACACCCATGCAATTTCGATCAACCCGGCCAATGGTGAACAGGTCGGCCATTATGCGTTCGAGCCTGACTCGGCACTGGATGACGCGCTTTCACGTGCGGCTGAAGGTTATGCGTCATGGAAACGCAAGACGATCGATGAGCGCGCACAGTTGTTGATAGCACTGAGCAAGGCATTACGCGACAACACAACGTCCATGGCGCAGATGATCACCCGGGAAATGGGCAAGCCCATCGCCCAGGCCCGTGGCGAAATCGAGAAATGCGCGCAGCTCTGCGAGTGGTACGCCAGCCATGGCCCGGCCATGCTTGCACCGGAACCGACGCTGGTCGAGAACAACAAGGCGCGTATCGAATACCGCCCGCTTGGCCCGATCCTGGCCGTCATGCCATGGAACTTCCCGGTCTGGCAGGTGCTGCGCGGTGCCGTTCCGGTCCTGCTTGCCGGCAACACTTACGTGCTCAAACATGCGCCCAACGTGATGGGCTGCGCTTACCTGATACGCGATGCACTGCAACAGGCCGGTTTCCCGCAAGGTGTGTTTGAAGTGATCAACGTAACTCAGGAAGGCGTATCACGCGCCATTGCCGACCCGCGCATTGCCGCCGTGACCCTGACCGGCAGCGTACGGGCCGGGACTGCGATTGGCGCACAGGCAGGTGCTGCCTTGAAGAAATGCGTACTGGAACTGGGCGGCTCCGATCCCTTTATCGTGCTCAATGATGCCGATCTGGACGAAGCGGTAAAAGCCGCCGTGATCGGTCGTTATCAGAATACCGGTCAGGTCTGTGCAGCCGCCAAACGCCTGATCGTCGAACAGGGCGTTGTCGAAGACTTCACCCGCAAGTTCGTCGACGCCACTCGCCTGTTGGCGATGGGCGACCCATCGAGCCCGGAGACGTACATCGGCCCCATGGCCCGTTTCGATTTGCGTGACGAACTGGACCAGCAGGTGCAAGCAACGCTCGCCGAAGGGGCGACCTTGCTGCTGGGCGGTAAAAAGGCCGAAGGCGCTGGCAACTTCTATGAGCCCACCGTGCTGAGCGATGTCACCGATCAGATGACGTCTTTCAGAGAGGAATTGTTCGGCCCGGTAGCATCGATCATCACCGCCCGCGATGCCAGGCATGCACTGGAGCTGGCCAACGATAGCGAGTTCGGTCTGACCTCGACCATCTATAGCCGTAATATCGAACTGGCTGAACAACTGGCTGACGAGCTGGAAACAGGCGGCGTATTCATCAATGGCTATTGCGCCTCCGACCCACGCGTGGCCTTTGGCGGCGTGAAGAAAAGCGGCTTTGGTCGTGAGCTTTCACACTTTGGGGTGCGTGAGTTTTGCAACGCGAAAACCGTCTGGCTGGATCGCCGCTGATGGATTCAGGGGAGCCTTGCGCTCTAATGTCGATCAGTTAAGGTCAATGAATCACTTTGTGGGAGGCAGCTTGCTGGCGACTTTGGCAGACGCAGAATATCTGCCAGTTTCAAAGGCCCTCTCGCCAGCAAGCTGCCTCCCACAGGTTTTGTTTGTGCCTTGACTGATCGGCATTAGCCTTGCGCTCCCCTTTTCTACCGCCAGTTATTCCTCGTCACTCTCAACCCGCACCAGATCGCCGATGGCGTAAAAAGTCCCGCCAGCGATGTAGTGCAGGCTACGCCAGCGCGGATCGGTCGTCTCAAATGCCCAATGGCCATCCTTGAACGCTCGCTCATCGGCCCAGGCCGCCACCACTTCACCGATGAACAGGTCATAGGTCTGCTGGTTGTGGGGCTCGGGTATGAGCTTGCAGATCAGCCAGGCCGAGCAACCCGCCACCAGTGGCATCTCGTGCCCTTCAATACGAAACAGCTCGACGCCTGATTTTTCCAGCTTGTCCGGCATAAAGGTCAGGCTTTGCGTGCCGACGTCATAGACCTGTTGCACCTGTTCCACCGTCGGCACCTGCAGAGCGAAGTAACCGCTCTTTTCGACAAGCCCACGGGTTTTGGTCATCTTGTCGATGACCACCGTAACCTTGGGCGGAGAAAAGTCCAGAGCACAGGCCCATGAAGCCGACATGACGTTATGCGTCCCGCCATGGCTGGAGGAAACCAGCACGGCAGGACCGTGATTGATCAGTCTGTAGGCCTTCTCCAGATCGACTGGGCGAATACGGTTATCCACGAAAACTCCTTCAGATCGGGCAAGCGCAAAGGGCGCATTCTACTGACTAAGGAGTATTTCTGTAGGACTAATCGCTAACCTTGCCCATTCTCAGGATGCCGACTCCCAACGACGGAAAATAACGCTGGCATTCACACCACCAAAACCGAAGCCGTTGGACAGCGCATGGGTCAGCGGCAGTTTACGGGCGGTCAGGCCGACAAGGTCCAGCCCTTCTGCCGCTTCGTCAGGGTTATTCAGGTTCAGCGTGGGTGGCACGATCTGGTCGCGCAGCGCCATTACCGTAAAGATGGCTTCAATGCCACCCGCCGCACCCAGCAGATGCCCGGTAGCGGACTTGGTCGAGGTGATTGCCACACTTGAGCCTGCACCAAACACCGAGCGAATGGCGGCCAGCTCGCCTTTGTCGCCCACTTGAGTCGACGTTGCATGAGCGTTGATGTGCTGAATATCCGATGGGCTCAAACCGGCCTGTCGCAAGGCCTGCTGCATGGCGCGCCGGGCTCCGCCGCCATCCTCGGGGCCAGCCGTCAGGTGATAGGCATCGGCGCTGGTGCCATAGCCCACCAGTTCCGCCAGCGGCGTGGCGCCACGGGCCAAAGCGTGCTCAAGGGACTCGATGACCAATATCCCCGCACCTTCGGCCATGACAAAGCCATCACGGTCACGATCAAAGGGGCGCGAGGCCTCCTGAGGTCGCTCGGCAAACCCGGTGGACAGGGCACGAGCAGCAGCAAAGCAACCCAGGGTCACTCGGTCAATCGCAGCCTCCGTCCCACCGCACACCGCAATATCGGCCTCACCGCTTCTGATGAGCCTGGCGGCGTCGCCAATGGCTTGTACACCGGCTGCGCAAGCGGTCACCGGAGCACCGAGCGGGCCCTTGAAACCGTGCTTGATGGAAATATGCCCGGCCGCCATGTTGGCCAGGAAGGACGGCGCGGTGAATGGCGACAGCCTGCGCGGGCCACGGGCATCGGTGGTCCGCACGGCCTCGGCGATGACCCCGAAACCGCCCACGCCCGATGCAATGATGGTCGCAGTGCGCTGCTGCGCGTCTTCATCGACCGGATGCCAGTTTGCCTGCTCCAGCGCCTCATGGGCGGCCACCAGTGCAAACTCGATGAAGCGATCCATCTTCTTGCGGTCCTTGGCCGAAATGAGACGGTCCGGGTCATAACCCGCAATAGCGTCTTCTTCCAGCGACGGCACTTGTCCGCCTACTGCTACGCCCGTGCCCTCGGTGATGTCCTGGGCAAGATTGCGAATACCGGACTGTCCGGCCAGCAGCCTTTCCCAGACCGCCTCCACGCCACATCCCAGTGGTCCGACAATCCCGACGCCCGTCACTACGATTCGTTTTTGAGCCGTGAAATCAGTCATTCAAAACCTCTTTTTTACACAGTCGGCAGCAAGACGCGGGTCATGCTGTCTTTTCGGTTGGCCCGGTATCAGGGCGGATCCTGAACCAGATGGCGTACATCGCAGGCAGGAACACCAACGTCATGATGGTGCCGCCAAAGGTGCCGCCGATCAGGGTGTAGGCCAGCGTTCCCCAGAACACCGAATGGGTCAGCGGGATGAAAGCCAGGATTGCCGCCAGCGCTGTCAGCAGTACAGGACGGGCACGCTGCACGGTGGCTTCCACCACGGCACGGAAAGGGTCGAGGCCCTGGGCCTTGTTGTCCTGAATCTGGCCGATCAGGATCAGGGTATTGCGCATCAGGATCCCCGACAGCGCGATCAGGCCCACCAGAGCGTTGATGCCAAAGGGTTGCTGGAAAAGCAGCAGAGTCGGCACCACGCCGATCAACCCCAGCGGTGCGGTGAAAAACACCATGATCATGGCCGAGATCGACCGCACCTGAAGGATGATGATCAGCAAGGTCAGTGCAATCATGATCGGGAACAGCGGCAGCATCGCCTTGCTGGCCTTGGCCGACTCTTCGCTCGAACCTGCTTCAACGATCCGGTAGCCATCGGGCAGCGCGTCGATGACCGGTTGCAGTTGCTTCAGGACAACGCTGGACACATCGGGCGGTTGCAGGCCCTCGGCGATGTCGCCGCGCACCGTGATGGTGGGCGTGCGATCCCGGCGTCGCAGAATGGGGTCTTCCATCCGCACATCGACATCGCCCACCTGAGACAGCGGAATACGCTGCCCGGCCGAACCCACCAGGGTGAAACCGGCAATCTTCGCGGGATCGAGGCGAATGTCACCCGCTGCCCGACCTACCACCTGCACCGAGCGGATATCTTCCCGAACCGCCGTGATGGGTACACCCGCCAGCAGAAACTGCAATTGCTGCGCGACAGCATTCGACGTCAGACCCACGGCCTGCAGGCGATCCTGATCCAGCGAAAAATGCAGCACAGGCACCAACGGTCCCCAGTCGGTATTGACGGTCCTCATCATCGGGCTTGCCTGCAATACCTTCTGAACCTGGCCAGCGATTTCGCGCAACTTCAAGGGGTCAGGCCCCATCACGCGATAGGCCACGGGGAACGGCGAATACGGACCAAACACCAGTTGAGTCACCCGGACCTGCGCCTCAGGCGCCAGCCCTTCGGCAGCCGCCTCACGGATACGGAACTTGAGGGCTTCACGTGCCTCCTGGCTGTCCGTCAGGACCACAATCTTGGCAAAGGATGGATCAGGCAGTTCCGGCGCCATGGCCAGATAGAAACGCGGTGCGCCCTGGCCGATGTAGGACGTGACGATCCGGGCTTCCTTCTGCTTTTGCAGCCAGGCTTCGACCTTGGCAACAGCAGCGCTGGTCTGCTCGATGGAGGTGCCGTATGGCATCTGCACTTCGATCAGCACTTCCGGCCGGTCGGATGTCGGGAAGAACTGTTTCTTGACCAGCCCCATGCCGACAATCGCCACCACAAAGGCCCCGATTACCGTACCGGCGACCAGCCATTTACGCGCAATGACGTTTCTCAGGAAGCCGCGAAAACGGTTGTAGTTGGGCGTGTTGTAGATCGCCTCATGACCGCCCTCCACCTGCTTGAGCTCCGGCAGCAGCTTCACGCCCAGGTAAGGCGTGAACACCACGGCGACAACCCAGGACGCAATAAGCGCAATGCCGACGATCCAGAACATGTTGCTGGTGTATTCACCAGCCGTGGACTGGGCAAAACCGTTGGGCATGAAGCCGATGGCGGTCACCAGCGTGCCGGAGAGCATGGGCGCCGCGGTATGGCTCCAGGCATAGGCCGATGCGGCCATGCGGCTGTAGCCCTCCTCCATTTTCACCACCATCATTTCGATTGCGATGATTGCGTCGTCCACCAGCAACCCCAGCGCCAGGATCAGAGAACCCAGGGTGATACGGTCGAAGTTCTTGCCGGTGGCCGCCATCACCACGAAGACCACCGCCAGCGTCAAAGGCACGGCAGCCGCCACCACGACACCCACTCGCCAGCCCATGCTGAGGAAACAGACCAGCATCACCACCAGCAAGGCGATGAAGAACTTGACCATGAACTCATCGACCGATGAACTGATGTTCACCGATTGGTCGGTCACCTTGCTCAGGGTCATGCCCAGTGGCATGCCGTCGTTGATTTTCGTGGTTTCCGCGTCCAGGGCCTTGCCCAGGTCCAGGCCGTTCCAGCCTTCGCGCATCACGACGCCCAGCAACAAGGCCGGCTCTCCGTTATTGCGTACCTGGAAGGTCGCCGGGTCTTCATAGCCGCGCTCGACGGTCGCTACGTCCGACAGCTTCAGGGTACGGCCCTGCACCGAAACCGGTGTGTCACGAATCTTTTTCAGCCTGTCGAAAGCGCCGTCCAGGCGCAGAAAGACCTGCGGCCCCAGTGTTTCAATCGAACCGGCCGGGGTGAGCACGTTCTGGCTGTTCAGGGCTGAGAAAATCTCCTGAGGGGAAATGCCCAGCGTCGCAAGACGATCATGGGAGAAGGACACAAAGATGCGCTCGGCCTGCTCGCCAATGATGTTGACCTTTTTCACGCCCGGCACGTGCAGCAGACGCTGGCGCAGCGACTCGGCATCGCGCACCAACAGCCGTTGCGGCTCGCCTTTGGCTTTGAGAGCAAACAGCGCGAAGGTCACATCGGAGAATTCGTCATTGACCATGGGACCGATGACACCTGCCGGCAAGAGCCTGGCTTCGTCACCGATCTTCTTGCGCGCCTGATAGAACTCTTCCTGCACTTGCGAAGGTGGCGTGCTGTCGAGCAGCGACAGCATGGTGAAAGCCATGCCCGGGCGCGTGTAAGTTTCCGACCGATCGTACCAGCGCAGTTCCTGCAGGCGCTTTTCCAGCGGCTCGGCGACCTGATCCTGCATTTCCTGCGCCGTCGCACCCGGCCATACGGTGATCACCGTCATCTGCTTGACCGTGAACGGCGGGTCTTCCGCACGTCCCAGGCCGAAGAAGGCCAGGATCCCGGCAGCGGAAATCAGAAAAATCAGGAACAGGGTGATGGAGCGCTCGCGAACGGCGAGCGCCGACAGATTGAAACGCCCCTCGCTCATGGCTGGCTCCCGACGACTCTGGCATCCAGTGTTTCGCTCAGCCGGACCTGATCGCCGTCATGCAGCAGATGGGCTCCCAATGCCACCACTTGCTCGCCGGCCTTGAGATTGCCGGTTATCCGTACCACATCGTCATGCAGGGCAAGCACCTGAACGGGTTTCCAACTCACCTTCAAAGGCTTGCCAGAGATGGTCCACACACCGGTGCCGGTGCCCGGATCGTAAAGCGCACCCATGGGGATTTGAAGAGCTTGAGCGGACGCTGCGCCATAAGCGATCTGCAGACTGACCGTCGCCCCCAGCGGTGCGCTGGCCATCGCCCCCTCAAGTACATACCTCGCCTCGAACGTGCGGGTCACGGGATCGGCGGCGTTGGAGAGCAGGCGCAATTTCGCAGGCACTGCACCCAGGCTGCTGCCATACAGGGTGGCTTGTGCCACGGAGCCCACAGCCGGGCGCAGGGTTTCGGGCAAGTGCACGATGGCCTCACGCTGCCCCGCCCGCGCCAGCCTCACCACCGGTTGCCCAGCACTGACAACCTGACCGGGCTCGGCCAGGGTTTCCACCACGACGCCATCGGCGTCAGCCAGCAGAACGGTATAGCTGGTGGCGTTGCGGGCCACATTGGCCTGGGCTTGGGCAGCACTGAGTTGCGCCTTGGCCGAATCCGCCGCCGCTTTTATCTGGGCGTAGGTAGAAGCCGAAACGGCGCCGGTAGCGACCAGATTCCGATACCGCGCTTCGTCGTCGACCGCCTGCCTGGCCACTGCCTGCGCGGCAGTGACCGCGTCTTGCTGTGCCTTGGCCTGCAGGCCGAGGTCTACCGGGTCAATACGCATCAGCGGCTGACCTTGCCGGACGCTCTGACCGGTATCGACCAGGCGCTCAAGCACCTTGCCCGAGACACGAAAACCCAGATCGCTCTGAATACGCGCCGCAACGGTGCCGGTAAAGGAACGGGAAATATCCGTTGATTCCTGAACCGTAGCGACCCTGACCAGCGGCGCTTGAAGGCGTGGATCAGGGGCGACGGAGGAGTCGCCACACCCTGTCAGGAAGAGCGGCAGCAAACAAAAGGCAACGACAGCAGATCGGCGACGGGACATGAGGGCACGGGCTCAGAAAGATGATCCAGAGCCAGATTCTCATTCTAGTGACCAATTAAGTCAATAGTCACAACTTCAAGCTAAGGCGCCATGCTGCGTAATATCAATGCCGACAGATGGACGGTTGTCTCCTCGGCACGATCAAGGCTGTACTGCAACAACACGGGGTTGATGTAGGGCCACATCACCAGATAAATGGCATTGCTCACCTCATCCAGCGGCGTCTTGCGCTCGAATTCGCCCGCTTCCCGACCTTCCCGGACAATCTGCTCGATCAACTGCCGCAACCGCACTTCATGGCCGCGCGCAGAAGGCCACTGATCCCTGGCCGAAACAGCGGCAATGTCAAAGAGCTTTCGATCATGAAAAAACAGGCTGCTGCCCGCCTCCACCAAGGCCTTGAGCATTCGCCGCAGCTTTTCGGAAGCGGTCGGCGCATCCACCACGGCGGCATTGACGATTTCCATGATGGCGGCCAGACGATTGGTACAAATCACCTCACCGATAGCCTGTTTGGAATCGAAGAACTTGTAGATATAGGCCTTGGAAAAGCCGATGGCACGGGCCAGGTCGGACACCGTGGTTTTCTCGTAACCATAATGGCCGAAGTGCTCGGTGGCGGCTTCGACGATCTGGTCACGAACGTTATGATCCAACGGACCACGCGAAGGGGATACATTCTGTCTTTCAGTCATTTTTCCAGCCCGGCTTGCGTGACCTTGATTGATAAATAGTGACTATATTGCGATTTGGTCATGAATTTCCATCTTTCGGACAGAACGGCCACACTGTCCGTACAAAACCATCTGCCTACTCATGAAAACAGCTCATGACGGCATCCCGCTTGCGGGCTTAATGAATCCCTGTGCGTCTTCTATGATGCCTGTTCAACTCTGTTCCTGCTCTCAAGGACTCCGGATGAATGAGTCTGCACCCCACGTAATCGGCCTCATATTGGCTGCCGGACGCAGCCGACGCTTTGCGGACGACAAGCGCCGGGCGCTTCTGCCCGACGGGCGCACCATGCTGCAAGCCAGTATCGACACTGCCCGACAGTCCTTCAATGAGGTCTGGGTGGTGCTGCGCAGCGATGACGATGCGCAAGCGCTGGGGATTGTGCCCGATGTCGGCATCGTGCGCAGCGAACAGGCCGATCTGGGTATGGGACACAGCCTGGCCAGCGGCATCGAAGCACTGATGCCCTCGCCCGCCATCGCAGTCGCCATCCTGCTTGCCGACATGCCCTGGCTGCAAACGGCTACCCTGCGAAGCCTTGTGCAACTGGCCGACCCGCAGCGGATCGCACAGCCGGTGTATGCAGGACAGCGCGGCCATCCGGTAATCATCGGTCGTCAATTATGGCCAGAACTGCTGCTACTCGAAGGCGATCAGGGTGCCAGAACACTGCTGACAGCCAATGCCTCGGTTTGCGACCTCATGGCAACCGATGATCCCGGCACCGTGCGCGACGTCGATACGCCGGAACAGATTCTGCAGGATCTTCCAAACGCTCGATAATCACTTATCCAGCGCAGTCGCCTGAGCGTATTCCTGATCGCTGACCTGTTGCATCCAGTCCACGACCTTGCCATCCAGAACCTCGGCAATCGCGATGTGGGTCATGCCGGTTTTCGCCGTCGCGCCATGCCAGTGCCGGGTATGAGGTGGAATCCATACCGTATCGCCAGGCCGGATGGTCCTGATCGGCTGCCCCTGCTGCTGGACCAGCCCCGTACCTGCAGTGACGATCAGGGTCTGACCCAGTGGATGGGTATGCCAGGCCGTGCGAGCGCCCGGCTCGAAGGTGACTGTCGCACCACTGACGCGTGCATCGCCGGTGCCCTTGAAAGGAGCATCCACGCGCACCTGGCCGGTGAAGTAATCCGTTGGCCCCTTGGCCGAAGGCTGAGAGCCGTTTTGAGTGACAGTCACAACCGGACTCGTCTCGCTATGGGCCTCGGCTGCCAGAAGAGAAAGGGAAAGTGCTGTTGCTGCGAGCGTCTTCAAAGACAGTCCTCCATCTATATGGATGAGCGCTCCGCGGGGCATGAGGGACTTCAATCAGAGAGTGCCTGGCTCATGCCCACTCTGTAAGCGGCTGCGTCGAGTGTGCCGAATCCCTTTGCGGTGACACGACACGCCCAATCTATCAACCTCAAGAGCCAGTGATTAGTCAGCTGAATCCGCTAACCGCCATGAGTCAGTTTCATTAATCGGTGAATCAGGCTGCGCTGGAACGCTTGACCGTCACGATCAGGATGCCGCCGATGATTGCCATGATCCCGACAATCAACGTCATCGTCAGTTGCTCACCCATGAAGATCACCGACATCAACAGCCCCACGACCGGCACACCGAGCATTGCCGTCGACATGCTGGTGCTGGACAGCCACATGCTGGCCGCATTGACCGCGCAAAAGCAGAACGCTGTTGCCAGAGGCCCCATGAAAATCAGGATCTCCCACAGGGTTCTCGAGCCGTCACCGGTAAAAGGCCCTTCCGTGAAGTAAGCCAGCGCGATCAGGGGAATGGTGGCAACCAGCATCTGCCAGGGGGCCAGTTGGTAAGCACTGGTGGTGTTTTTTGAGTAGCGCAGATGCAGGATGCACATTGCCCAGCAGAAGGAAGCTGCCAGCAGCATCAGGTTGGCTTTCACCAATGCGCCGTTGCCCCAGTCCAGCGTCAGGGGATTGAACAGCACACAGACACCGACGCCCCCCAGCAACGTGCCGATCAGTTGTCGCGTGGACAGTTTCTCCCGCAGGAACATGACGGCAATCGGCGTCACCCACAGCGGCGTGGTGTAGGCCAGAACGGCAGAGCGGCCAGCCGGCACCTGAGTCATGGCAATGGCGCCCAGCACAGTGAAGGTCAGCATTTGCAGCAGGCCGACACTCAGGATCAGAGGCAGATCCTGGCGGGTGGGCAGCCGCAGCTTGCCGGTCACCAGTTGCAATGCCAGCAGACAGGCTGCACCGCTCGCAAAGCGCAAGGTTGAAAACCAGACCGGTGTGACATGCTCAAGGCCAGCTTTCATGACCGGCCAGTTAGCGCCCCAGATCAGGATTGCCACGATCAAGAGAAGCACACCCTTGGCCTTGGGCGAAGACACCAGGCTCTGCGAATGTGCCGGGTCGTTCACCAGGGCACTGTGCTTGCTTGCGTCTGACATGTTTTCCCTCTTCTGAACGAGCGCTTCGAGGGAAAAATTTTAACTGGCGTATCGGGAGAAAGTTTCTCCCTTCTCGGCTATCAATCCATCAGATCAAAGATGTAATCTCTGCCAAATCACGATTTTGCAGAGGTTTATTCTTTTGAAAAAACTGGACCGAACCGATATCAGTATTCTGAACACGCTGCAGCAGGACGCCGGGATCACCAATGCGGACCTGGGACGCTCGGTAAACCTCTCGCCCACGCCCTGCTTCAACCGGGTCAAGGCCATGGAGGAAGCGGGCCTGATCAAAGGCCAGGTGACACTGCTGGACCCTCAGGTGCTGGGCCTGCATCTCAATGTGTTCATCCATGTCAGCCTGGAAAAACAGGTCGAAAATGCCTTGCGACTGTTCGAGCAGGCGGTGGCCGACCGACCGGAAGTGATGGAGTGCTACCTGATGACCGGAGATGCCGATTATCTGCTGCGTATTCTGGTGGCCAACATTCAGGACCTGGAACGTTTCATCCTGGATCACCTGTCGAAGATTCCGGGGGTCGCGAATATCCGTTCCAGCTTCGCTCTCAAGCAGGTGCTCTACAAGACAGCCCTGCCACTGCCGCCCAACGGGTTGACTCTTGCAGAACCCAGATAACCCGTGTCAATGCTCAGCCTGAGGAGTGATGAAGCTGACAAACGTCAGGTTTGCACCAGACTCGATCAGGAAACTGATCAGCGCCGACATGGCTGAACTGGCGAAATGTTCGGTCATCTCGCAAGCACTTGCCCAATGGCCGCTCAAAATCCACAGACAAGGCTCATGAGCGCTGCGACTTAGCGCATACCCAAGGCATCCTTGCGCGTCCTGAAGCTGATCGACATGCAGCTTGAGGCGGCTCTCGAAAAACGGGTCCGTGTCTTCGATAAAGCGGATTTCCAACCCGTTCATGGCATTGATATGCATTCCAGCCCTCTCCCACTAAACCTGAGCCATGCATCCAGGTGATTGATATCGTTCATACAACCTGTGCGCCAGCGAAGTTAACGATCAAGCGGCCTCATGACTATAAGGTCTGGCTGAATGTACTGATGAGCTGACCTCATCAATCAGCCATTCATAGAAAAGAGCGCAGCCCTAAACTTCGGGCCAGACAGGCCGAAATAAGAAAGACAGGCGCTTTCAGACGCCCCAAAGGGCAAAAAAACGCCTGTGTGTGACCGGTTAATCACCGATCAGAGGGCAATACTGGATACATTCAGTAATATTTAGCGTGCTATCGATAGCAGGAAAACGCGCTGATCGTTACGTGAACGGCTCGCAAAAAGCAGTTTCTGGATGACATCAGGCACGACAACGTAGGCAGGATAAGGCTCTAGAACGTGATGGCACCTCGCGCCAGAGGTTCACATTATGCGAAAATGCCGCGTCATCGCCGACTTGGAGCGCCAGCCAGAACATGGCAGCATGCGCGCCCTCGCCGAGTCTGACGATGATGAGCTTATGACACGCAGGTCACCGTAGCATGTCGCAGCAGCCTTGATGACGGACAGGACACCACAGACGTGTCTATGAATACCGACTCCGTGTCGGAACTCCGTGAGGAAGCTGATGGGCATGGTTTGCGCGTGCAGGGAGGATGTCTTCGCTGCGCATGGAGCCATACCAACAGAACTATGTGTCACTCAAGCCGCTGAAGCCAATGATGATAAGAAGTCAGCGCAGGAGGACATAGAAAGTGAGGTCTAAAGCGTTATTGTATTGGCCTTGTATGTCCACCTCTAGTCCTTGTGGGTGCGAGAGTTTGTCGCATGCGGCATAGCATGCGACACACCACGGCTCCCATTACAGAACCTGAGGGCGGATGGCGTTTATCATATGGATCACAGTATGTTGAAGAAAATGAACACGGCTCTGCTGGGGCTGGCTATGTCGATGGGTCTCATGCCCTTGCATGCGGCTGAAGCAAAAAAAGTAGACGTTTTGCTCATCGGGGGAGGAATCATGAGTTCGACCCTGGGTATCTGGCTCAATGAGCTGGAGCCAGGCTGGTCGATCGAAATGGTTGAACGTCTTGATGGTGTCGCCCAGGAAAGCTCGAACGGCTGGAACAACGCCGGTACGGGTCACTCTGCCCTGGCCGAGCTGAACTACACGCCAGAAAAAGACGGCAAGATCGACGTCTCCAAGGCCATCGAAATCAACGAATCCTTCCAGATCTCCCGCCAGTTCTGGGCGTGGCAGGTCAAGAACGGTGTGTTGAAAAACCCGCGTTCGTTCATCAACTACACCCCGCACATGAGCTTCCTGTGGGGCGACAAGAACATCTCGTTCCTGAAAAGACGCTATGAAGCCCTGAAGGTCAACCCTCTCTTCAGCGCCATGCAGTACTCCGAAGATCAGGAGCAGATCAAGAAGTGGGTTCCGCTGATGATGGAAGGGCGTGACCCGAACCAGAAAATCGCGGCTACCTGGACTCCGATCGGTACCGACGTGAACTTCGGCGAAATCACTCGCCAGTTCGTGGGCCATCTGAAAAACCAGCCTAACTTCAATCTGCAACTGTCGAGTGAAGTCGAAGACATCAAGCGTAACGCTGATGGCTCGTGGCGCGTGTCCTACAAGAACCTGAAAGACGGTAAAGAAACCGAAACCGACGCCAAGTTCGTCTTCATCGGCGCGGGCGGTGGTGCACTGCACCTGCTGCAGAAGTCCGGTATTCCTGAAGCCAAGGAATACGGTGCCTTCCCTGTTGGCGGTTCGTTCCTCGTGACCGAAAACCCGGCGATCGCTGACCTGCACATGGCCAAGGCCTATGGTCAGGCTTCGGTTGGCGCACCTCCGATGTCGGTTCCTCACCTGGACACCCGCGTACTGGATGGCAAGCGCGTTATCCTGTTTGGCCCATTCGCGACCTTCTCCACGAAGTTCCTGAAAGAAGGCTCTTACCTGGACCTGCTGACCAGCACCACCCTGCACAACGTCTGGCCAATGACGCGAGTCGGTATCAAGGAATACCCACTGGTTGAATACCTTGCCGGCCAGTTGATGCAGTCCGATGACGATCGCTTCGCAGCCCTGAAAGAATACTTCCCTAACGCCAAGAAAGAAGACTGGCGTCTGTGGCAGGCAGGTCAGCGCGTTCAGATCATCAAGCGTGATGAAGAGAAAGGCGGCGTCCTGAAACTGGGTACCGAGATTGTCAGCTCCAAGGACAACAGCATTGCCGGTCTGCTGGGTGCATCGCCAGGTGCATCGACCGCAGCTCCGATCATGCTGGGCGTCCTCGAGAAGATCTTCAAGGACAAGGTTGCAACCCCTGCCTGGCAGGAAAAGCTGCACCAGATCATCCCAAGCTACGGCACCAAGCTGAACGATCATCCTGATCAGGTTGCCAAGGAATGGGCTTACACCAGCGAAATCCTGCAACTGCCAGCGCCACCAGCTGTTGGCGCTGCAGCACCAGCAGCGGCGGCTCCGGCAGCAGCACCTGCCAAGCCACGCGAAAGCAACGCAGCGACTGATATGGCGCTGTAATGCAAAAGCCCCATCAAACCTGGTTTGATGGGGCTTTTTTCTGAAGCCGGAAATATCGCTCTACCGCACTCCCCGCCTTACCTTCCCACTCCTACTTCGCGAACAGCTGACTCATATCCTTGAACGCCTTGAACTCAAGCGCGTTGCCACAAGGATCCAGCAGAAACATGGTCGCCTGCTCACCCACCTGCCCCTTGAAGCGGATGTAAGGCTCGATCACGAAACGGGTCTCGAATGACCTCAGACGCTCGGCCAGCGCTTCCCACTGCTCCCACTGCAACACGATGCCAAAATGCGGAACAGGCACGTCATGGCCGTCCACCGGATTGCTGTGGGCGCTTTCCTGCACCGCATTCTTGGGAGCCTCGTGAATCACCAGTTGATGGCCATAGAAATTGAAATCGACCCAATGATCGCTGGAACGCCCTTCTTCCAGGCCAAACACCTGGCCATAGAAAGAACGTGCAGCCGCAAGATCGTAGACCGGGATCGCAAGGTGAAAGGGAGAAAGGCTCATCAGAAACTCCAGGCTTTTTGGTTTTATCAACCGCAAGGTCTTGCTCGCGGCCGTTCAGTACTGGAGAAATCATAGAAGCCGCGACTCACCAATAAAATCAATATATATTTCTCAGATTCACAAAAGAGATTTATCAATGATTCGTGAGCTGAAGACCCTGGTCGCGGTCGCACAGGAAGGCACGTTCGCTGCCGCCGGGAACCGCATCGGCCTTACACAGGCCGCCGTCAGCGCTCAGATACAACGCCTGGAAACCGAACTTGGCTTCCAGCTATTCGACCGCAAGGGCCGCACCGCGCACCTCAACCGGATGGGACATCAGATACTCCTTCAGGCCCAGGAACTGATCCGCCTGTACAACAACCTTGGCTCGACAGCCTCCGGGCAACCCGAGAGCATACTGCTCAACATCGGCGCGATTGCCTCGGTCCAGCGCTCGCTGCTACCCGACGCACTGGCTGCCTTTCACAGCCAATGGCCACAGTGCCGCACCCGCGTCATACCCGGTGTATCCATGCAACTGCTCAATCTGGTGGATGCCGGCGAGATCGACATGGCCGCCATCATCCGTCCTCCGTTCGCCCTGCAAAGCGATCTGCGCTGGACCGCCCTGGCCAGCGAACCCTATCGCCTGATCGTCCCGAGCCACCTGCCCGGCGACGACTGGGCCGGACTGCTCTGCACCCAACCCCTGATCCGCTACGACCGCACCTCGTTCGGCGGACGACAGGTCGACCGCTTCCTGCGTCAGATGCACTTCACCCTGCGCGAAACCTGCGAACTGGACGAACTGGAAGCCATCATCAAACTGGTCGCCAATGGCGTCGGCGTGGCGCTGGTTCCACAGACGGCCGATCACAAGCAATGGCCAGCCGAAGTCCGGGCACTGGAACTGGGCGCGCATACATTTCATCGGGATGTGGGGCTGGTGCATCGCGCAAAGGAGAATCTGAGCGAGCCGGTGAGGCTATTGATTGAGTTGGTGGAGGGGCTAGTGCAGAAGAGATGACGGATTTCAGCACCCGGCGTTCAAACGACTTATCTCGCTGCAGCCGCGCACATTCAGCGCGCGACTGCAGTTTCCACTACGGCGTTTTAGCGGTGAGGACGAGGGCAAGGCAGCCCCGTATCATCGCAAGCCGTATTGATGCGCAAACCACTGCTCAGGCGACTGGCGACCTGAAGCGGCATGACCGTGGAACTCGTGGTGCCGGCTTTGGCTGCATCCTGAGCCTGGACCTGGGCATATTTACCTTCCTGGACAGAAACAGGTTGCTGACTGACGGCAGCAAACGCCATTCCTTGCAGACCGATCACGGCCGCAGTGACGACAACGAGCTTTTTCAATACGGACTTACCTGTTACTCGATTCATGATACTTCCTCTCGATAGCTTCATATTGAGTTGATGCGAGTAAGGCTTTTTGTTTTCTTGCTGGCAGAGTTGGCTGCCGCGGGAGAATGTATCCCCTTTATCATGAATTTTGATATGCAGGCATACATGAAGAAAATTTCACTTGACCAAATCAATAAACTTAAAAATTTCCACCCTGATTCTGAACGGCAGGTTTTTTTGAAGGGAGTCCAGAGAGAACCATCGACAACGTGCTGCTGAAGCAAGCGCGCACCGAAGGTCGGCATCATGTCGCTCAAACCCTGCACTTGAGTTTCGCAGTCATGGCCACTCCCTGATACGCAAGACCGGGCAGCCGATCATGTTGCACAAATCACAATGCCAATTGAGTATCGATAGGTCATGCACTAGAACAGGGCCAAACACGCCCCATAAATAGGCAATACGACTTGATAAAGCATTTTAAAAGCAAAAAACACCTCCAAATAAACTCGAATTAATACGCACCTCCTTCAAAAATCAACCTTAATATAAAAAATTCAACACACTGATTTTAATGGAAAAAAATAACTAAAAAATCTTTATGCCCCCAACTCAAGGGACAGTAAAAATTTATAAAATTCCTCGCTAAAGCTGGCAGAAACATAGGCGATAATATGGCTTCCAGCCAATACCCCAAAAAATTAAAAACGCCAAGCCACCGCCTAAAGAATGGCTAAGTCAGGAGTTACGCATGCTTAAAAAACTTAGCATTTCTCAGAAGCTTTACTTAAGTTTCGCTACGGTCAGTATCATCATCGCCATATTGGTAGCGGGTGCCTATCGGGGGTTTGAGCAAGTCCAGGATGCCACGAACAGTAATATTCATACCTATCAGGTACTCAGCGAGGCTCAGCTGGCCCTTGAGCAATTGGTCAATATCGAAACCGGCATGCGAGGCTTCGTCATTTCATCAAAGGATTCTTTCCTCGCGCCATTGATGGAGGGAGAAAAAAGCTTTTCCGAAGAGCTTCAGTCACTCAGAAAGCTGACAGCGGACAATCCGGATCAGCAACGACGCCTTGCCCTGCTGGAGGAAACCCAAAAGCGCTGGTTAAACGAAGATATCAATCCGATCATTGCTCTGCGCAGGGACCTCACGGCACGCGACATGCCTGATGATGAGTTGGATCAACGCATTACGTCAGGTGCCGACAAGGCCAAAATGGACAGCATGCGCGCCACCCTGGCCGAGATCAAAGCAGCCGAAACCCAACTGCTGGCGAAAAGAAGCCAACACATGAAGGACGCTAAAGATCTAGCCCTCATGATCCTGATCTGGGGCGGTCTTGCAGCCGCAGCCCTCTCCCTCTTCCTGGCCGCCACTCTGGGGCGCAGCACCACGGCACGCCTGCAGACGGCCATCGATGCAGCCACGGCGATTGCCAATGGCAAACTGGATACCGTCATCGACACCAGCAGCCATGATGAACTGCCAAAAGCCTTTGATCGCATGCAGAGCCGCTTGCGCGAAACGATCCAGCAGATCAACCAGGCAGCGAATCAACTGGTGGTCGCCGTGCAACAGATCTCCGGTGCATCCACACAATTGTCCGGCGCCATTCAAGAGCAATCGACATCAGCTTCGATGATGGCTGCCACCATCGAAGAGTTGACCGTAAGTATCCATCACGTCTCTGAAAACGCCGATGAAGCCCACCAGATCGCCAGCCACTCGGGGCAGCAATCCAAGGAAGGCGCCCACGTCATCGAAAATACGCTTTCAAGCATGAGCGGCATAGCCAAGACCGTGCAGCACTCATCTGCACAGGTCGCAGACCTGGGTCAGCACTCGGAACACATTTCTTCGATCATCAGCGTGATTCAAGGCATTGCCGATCAGACCAACCTGCTGGCACTCAACGCCGCCATCGAAGCTGCTCGCGCCGGAGAACAAGGCCGCGGCTTCGCAGTGGTTGCCGATGAGGTGCGCCTGCTGGCACAGAACACAGGCAAGTCGACCAAGGAGATCGCAGGCATGATCGAGAAGATCCAGGCTGGCGTTCGCGAAACGGTCGAAACCATGCGCAATGGTGTAGAAGAAGTGAATCAGGGCGTGACAATGGCCGGAACTGCCGGTCAGGCCATCATCGAAATCCGCGACAGCTCCAGCAAAGTGCTGCATGTAGTCGACCAGATTTCCTTCGCCCTTCGCGAACAGACTGCCGCCAGCCAGGACGTGGCCCGAAGCGTAGAGCGTTCGGCGCAAATGGCCGAGCAGAACAACCAATCAATTCAGGAACTGCTCAAGACCAGCGGCAACCTGAACAACCTCGCAGCAGGCTTGCAGCGGGAAGTGGCCAGGTTTCAGGTTTAAGCGCTGAAGGCTGAGGCTTCTGACGGGTGCAGAAGCCTGGTTCTGTATCCGCACATAACCAGCTCTGACGCTGACAAAACTCCGAGAACAAACCGAGAGCCGAAGAGGCAATAAGCCTCCTCGGCGACCGGTATCAGGTAAACAGGTCGACACCCAGCTGGAAAGCGACCCAGAGCGCCAGGCATGTTGCGAAGAACAATGCGATATTTTCAAACAGGTTATTGCGATATTTCTTGTCCAGCAGCGACTTCTGGTTGGACATGATCAGCAGGCCCAGCGAAATGACCGGCAAACCAATGATGTTCAGCGCACTGACCCCAATGGTCAGGGTCACGAAATCCGGCATGCCTGGAAGCGACCAGATCAATGGCGTTACCAGAATGAACAGCATGAACCACTTATGCATGGGGTCATGGTGAAACTCTTTACCGTACTTCTCGCGACGAGCAGGACTGACATGCTGGAGCGCATCGGTAATCAACATCGGAAATGCAGTAGTTTTTCCTGAAATACTGGCGAACAGGGTCGCAAATACGCCAATAAAGAACACATACCAACCAGCGGGACCAAAGAACATTTCCAGTGCCTTGCCCAAGTCACCCAGGGTCTTCACCTCGATACCGTTTGGCCGCAGAATTTCCGCTCCGACAATCCAGATGGCCAGGTTAATGATGATCCCGACGCACACGGCAAACAATAAATCGTTACGCTGAACACGCTTGTGCTGCGGCCCTACCCAGCCCTTCTGGCGCATGACATAGGGATGCACGAAGTTTGCAATGGAACCTGCAACCGCGCCGATCACCGATACCGCAACCAACAGCGCGCCATGCACACCTTCATCCGACGGGATACTGAAACCAATGGTGCCTTTGACGATACCCACAACATCCGGGCCGGACATGACAGCCAAGGCGATAAAGGCCAGGGTCATGACAGCCAGCAACAACTTCATCACGCCTTCGATCATTGAATAGATGTTGCGACCGACCAGCATCCATACAGCCAGCACCACCGCCACCGAACAGAGCAAGGGGTGGTCGATCCTGAACAGCATCGCCAGCGACTCACCTGCCCCCTTGATCATGTAGGCATTCATCAAATGCCCCATCAGCAAGGCATAAACAAGCATGAACCAGGCAAAAAAGGGATTCAGTTGCGCATAGCCCTGAAGGATTGTCATGCCCTGGTTGTTGCACAACTGGAAGCGAGCAATGATGTTTACGATCAGGTATCTGAGCAGCAGAGAAACCGCCAACACCCACATCATCGCGTAACCGTAATTCGCTCCTGCGACGGACGACGTAATCAGGTCACCTGCACCTAGCCAGGACAGTACGGCAATGACGCCTGGCCCCAGTAGTTTCAGCATTCGTGTAAATCGATTTTGTGCGCGCCCGGATGCCTGACCTTCAACGGAAGGAATGCTTGCCATAGAGGATGTCTCCATTATTGTTTTTGTTAGATCCATAGCAGTCGAACACAGCTCATTAGACGTCGTACAACATTTCTGAAGAAAAATGTGTTTTGAGATGTTTCGGTCTCAGGGTGTCAGTCAGAATTGATGAGGGTTTCTCGGTGCTTGTGGCACTGTGAGACTGCGAAAATTTTCGGGTCGTGTGCATGCATTGTCATTGATTGATGCTCCCACTCTGGATCACATCAGTGGCAGGACAAAAGACGGTTTCGTTTGCTGAAATGCGTCTGTTGTAATCCGTGGGGGCTATTGCCCCCTCTCTCATTCATGGCCTCCCCTGAACCCTATTCTTGACGACTTGCACAGCCTCCAGCCATGCCGCCGTTCTGTGGCAACGCCAGGCCACCAGTCTGTGCATGCGCTCATAATCGGCCATCAGGTTACGTGCAAGAATCGGCTCATGATGAGCGATCCTGTTGCGAATACTGCGTACACATTCAAGGTCGTTATGGATCGTTTCCCTGCACTGGCGAACCGGCATGTGCGACGGCAGACCAGGAAACAAACGATGAATATGCGGCCCCCACAAGCGTGACTCGAAGCGCTGGCTAAACAAGCGAATCCAGAAAGCGAACTTCAATTCGGCCACAACCATGCAGCTCTTGCCTTTGTGAGCCTTGTCTCTGGCTATGCAAAGGTCTTTGCGCAAACTGAACCCCGTGACCGGGTCCGGAAGACTGCGTTCAAACCCGCTCGCCCATGGCCAGGCATTCCCATAGACCGACGCTAACGCCTCAGAAACGGCGTTACGAATGGCGACCTCACACACCTGCTGTGGCAGAAGAAATGCGCCTGATACCTCTGCATTCCAGTGATACAGCTCTATGGCATGTGAGAGGTTGCGTGTTTTCAGAATACGCAGGTAGGTGGCAAGTCGATCCTTGGAGATAACGAGTTCGATGGCTTGAGCATCATCATCCGTAATGAGCAAATGGCGACTCCTTGACTGAGGCAGCGACGAGCAATAGACTTGCCCTCGATTGCTCCGGGAATTTGTTGGCTTCGGCCTCCCCCCGGGGACACAGGAAAAAGGCTCATCGTCAGATGGGCCTTTTTTATTGTCCGTGGGATAGGAGCCAGGCGGGTTCGGCGCCGATCATAGCCAGATCCCGACACAAACTATTGCGCCCAAAGTCGCTTTAGACATGCCCTACAGAAAATTCAGAACACGTCTCTCTGCCTCCACCCGAAGTAAATACCTGCCCGGCCAAACCAGTTTTACAGAAGCCTGCGCCAACGAGTTTTGCCAAGGTTTCCGCACCATCGTGTGGAGCCCTGTTCATGTTCTCAACCAACATTCCGTTTGCAACTGGCAAGCCTGTCATTGCGCTTTTCATCTGCGCTTTTTTGGCAGGTTGTCATACCGTCCCGCCTCACTCGCCAGATCAAACGGTCGAGGCGTATGCACAGATTCCGGACCTTTCTGATACCTCTAAAGTCATGCGCACTGAGCGCTACACCCTGGTCAGTATCGCTGCCTGCCCAGCACAACAGGACTTGCTGCAGCAGATAGTCGATATCCGGATACCCGACCATCTGGATGTGGGTATCAGCGGTCCACACTTCAAACCAATCAATATAGGCCTGCGCGACCTCGGCGAAGGTCATTTCTCCGCTGTCCAGTTCTCCTGGTTTGACGGCGGGGCTTAGGCGTACCTGTGCGCCTATTTCCATTGTGTCTGTCACTGTCGGCAACAGACTCGCCTGAATGGGTGTCCGGCTTAATTAGGCCGCTACACTTTTGCTTATGCGGGACTCGATTTACTTGGAGAGCCAAGACTCAACGACATCAGACCCATGCTCATTTTTCCAAGCTTTCAGCAGCTTATGGTTACCGCCTTTGGTTTCTACGATCTCACCCGAGTGGGGATTTTTGTATACCTTAAGCGAACGCGCCTTACGAGTCCCCTTATCTGGTGCTGCCAGCACTGCTGGCTTACCGTGCTTCGCGGCCGCTGGGTCTAGCAAGCTGATCACGTCACGCAAGCTATAGCCATACTCGGCGAGGAGACTGCGCAATTTGCTCTCAAACTCCATCTCAGCCTGGAGTCCAGAATCACCTTTTAACGACTCGAGCTCAGCGAGCTGAGCGGCTAATTGTTGTTCGAGTTTTCGGTATTCGGCTAAATGGGACATAGTATTCCTCAGGTTATGTGCAGAGCGGCTCGCCGGTGACGAAAGTTGCGATTTCGCCGCCAACGAGGAAAATAACCAAATCAGAGTCCTACCCGTGAAACTCGCTCCGCGTATCCAGTCGCAGCTCAGCTCCGGCCTGGCTCAACCTTCTGAAATTTGCACTCTGGCGTATTGGCGAGAATGACACTGGGAGCAGAGCACATCGATGAAGACGCTTGGCCATGCCAATACGGAGATCAACGAAACTTTCAGCGGACAGTCTTGGCTTTTACACAAAGGCTTAATTTATGCGCGGTAACGGGCGCAAACGGGTTCTGACAATCCATCCCAGCAGCACAAAGCTTGCCCCCAGCAGCCCAATGTATTTCAGATCGATGTTGTCGATCAAAAAGCCGCCGGCCAATGCCCCCAGCATGATCCCGAGATTGATCGCGGTAACGTTCACCGCACCGACCAGTTGAGCGCTACTGCCCGCTCTTCGCAAAACATCGATTCCCATCAACAACCCGGTAGTCGCGTGACAACACCCCACAGCTGCAACTGCAAGGGTGAGAAGCCACACCTCATTACCCAGTAAAGTGATAGCTGCCAGTGATCCGGCTAATACCAGGAGTAGACGCTTGAACAAGGCGTCTAGAGGGTTGGGAACCCGCCTGGCCAATATCAGGTTGCCCACGATGTCTGCAACACCGTAAAGCGCAAGAATCATCGTGACCTGTACCGTGGGCAAGCTGGTCTGGTGGGTCAAGAAGGTGGCGAGGTAACTGAACACGGACATGATTCCGCCGAATATCAGCACCGAGCTCAACAGCATCAGCACAATGTCCTTGTTGCAAATTTCGCCAAGCCGACTTAGCAATGTGCTGGCTGGCTTTGATGCGTTTGACTCAGGCGGACGGATCCACTTGATGACCATCATGAGCGCCAACGCGCTCAAGCCGGACATCAAAAACAATGCTCCCTCCCAATGCCATAAATCACTGACAGCTTTTCCGACAGGAACACCTACAACCGAGGCGATCGATACACCAATTAGAACCCTGGACACTGCGAGGCTTTTGGTCTGCTCCGAAGACATCGCAGCTGCAATCAACGCAGCATTCGTCCAGAAGATTGCGACCCCTACCCCGCCCAGAGCACGCCCGATCAACAGCAAGGGAAAGTTCGTAGTCAGGGCAGCGACGGTATTGCCCAAGAAGAGCGCAACGCAGGCGGCCATCAGCAACGAACGCATGCGTACACGATGTGTAAAGGCAGCAATTACCGGGGCACCGATCCCCATCCCCAAGGCAAATGCAGTGATGAGCCAGCCCGCCTCTCCGACGGTTATGTGCAGCCCTGTCGAGATTTCAGGGAGTAAACCTGCCACGATGAATTCTGATGAGAGCATCACAAAAGCAGTAAACGTCAGTACGTACACTTTCGGGTTGAGCGAATTGATCATTTTTCCTCTGTATAGGTGTTGGGGCTGCGACGAGAGGCGACTTGATGCGTTGATGCTCGATAAGTCTCAAGCCAACTCGCCCCCGCGCCGGCAATCTTGTGAGCTAGACCTGAGGACTTTCTGCTTCGAGCGCCTCGCTCCAAATTAGCGATTTGGAATACCCGATGCGTCCGACAACAGGGTGTAGCAAGCGCTGGTACTTCAGCGGACGTTCGAATCCCCAGCGCATCATTTTAATGGAAATACCGACTAGCCATCCTTGAACTGCTATCAACGCAGCGTTCGATACGGCGCAACAATGTCAGCTGCTACCCTAGGTGGTATCAGCTAGAGGAGCAACCCACGGAATCAGATCCTGCACGACCGCGCGTTCATTCACAGATGGCAGAGCGGGGTATACGTCAGGATGGACTGGAGCCAGCGTCGATTTCGCGTTGCCGTTTTCTCTCAAGATAACGCTTATGCATGATGGTCGCCCCTTGATCCTCCAGCCACTTCATCAATGCCGACACCTGAGAAATCGCATGCAAGAATTTCTCGGTAGTGATGTGGATATGAGGTCGGTATAACCATTGCCGACTCTCACCATCGGACTCCTCAATCAGGCTCTTCTCTCGATCACTCACGAAAAAGGGGCTCGGCATTTTTCGAAGCGCATCATCAGAATATCGAGAGGTCTCAAAAATCAATGGGTCAGGGTGTTGGATGCTATTCCTGGCCAGAACGAGCTCTTCAATCAAAGCAAAATCGAAGGGGCCATCCTCAAACCGGTCTGAGCCATGGGCCAGATAGAACGCCCGGTAGCCATTTGGCCACCCGCCATTTTTGAATGCAGATTTGAGTGAAGGCCCAGGGGCTATGCAGTCGCTTTAACCCAGTCCGTGTAACCCTTCGCACCACCGCCGTAATAGTCATCTCGTGTGGACTCCGCCAGTGGCTTATCCTGCTTGAATCGCTCTACAAGATCAGGGTTGGCAATGAATGGCCGTCCGAATGCCACAAGGTCGACCAAACCCGCTTCCCGGCGCTCGATGGCCAGTTCAAGGTCATAGCCATTGTTGCCCATGTAATTACCCTTGAACCGCTTGCGCAAAGCATCCAGGTCAACGCCTTCAGGTAGGTCGCGAGAGCCTGCTGTGGCACCCTCAACAAAGTGCAGGTAAGCAAGGTCATAAGCGTTCAGCTTGTCGATCAGATACCCGTAAGTTTCCATGACCTGGCTGTCCATCGGAGTGTTCCCGGCATCGGGCGTAGTCGGCGAAAGGCGGATGCCAACGCAACCGCTATCCCACACCTCAAGCACCGCCTCCACAATTTCGCGCGTCAGGCGTGTACGATTTTCGATGGATCCACCATACCGATCCGTGCGCTTGTTCGTGGAGTCTCGGATGAACTGGTCGAGTAGATAACTGTTCGCTGAATGCACCTCGACACCGTCGAAGCCTGCCCGCTTTGCGCACTCAGCGGCATGCCTGTATTGCCCAGATAGATTGGCAACCTCTTCCGTAGTCAGCGCCCTGGGTACCGAGACCCTCTCAAAACCGTTTTCTGTGAACGTGTGTCCCTCAGCTTGAATCGCAGACGGTGCGACCGGAGCACCACCCTCTGGCTGCAGAGAAGTATGGGAAAACCTACCGACATGCCAAAGCTGACAAACAATCTTGCCGCCGGCCTCATGTACCGCCTCCGTCACCATCTTCCATCCGGCGACCTGTTCATCACTCCAGATACCAGGGGTGTAGGCATAACCTCTCCCTTGCAAGGAGATATTTGTGGCCTCGCTGATGATTAGTCCGGCAGTCGCTCGCTGGGAGTAGTAGGTTGCATGCAAAGCCGTCGGGACGCCATCTGAGCCCATGCGGCTCCTGGTCAATGGGGCCATCGCAATCCGGTTGGAAAGCGTTAGATTACCCACGGTGACAGTGTCGAAAAGATCAGTAGAGCAAGGTATGGACGACATTTTTGATCTCAAAGAAGTATTTGGCTCGCACCCTACTTACCAATTCGGAGCTGGTGAAGATCGTCCAGGAGAACAACACTGGTTCTCGCTGTTTACCAATCTGCCAAACGATGCTGAGCAGCGTGTGAAAAGTCGCCACTGGATTCTTGCTAATCTAGGCGCTTATTTTCGAGGGTGTATCTGATGGATGTCTTTCACTCGATGCAGGTTTTCGTCAGCGTCATCGAAACCGGCAGCTTCACTAAAGCCGCGCAAGCCCTACACCTACACCGCCCCGCCGTATCCAAGACGATCCAGCTTCTCGAGCAGCAACTGGGTGTTCGGCTGCTCAACCGGACGACCCGTCAGGTCAATCCAACCCCTGAGGGCGAGGCGTTTTATAAGCGTTGCAAAACGATCCTTGCAGATGTTTCGGAGACCATGTCTTCTTTGGGCAATCGCCCTGCCCGGCTTAACGGAAAGCTACGTGTAGACATGCCGGTTAGCCTTGCGAAGCTATTGATTATTCCAGCACTGATGGACTTTCAAAGCCAGTACCCAGGAATTGAGCTCACCATCGGAGCGAGTGACAAACCCATCGACATGCTCAGTGAAGGTGTTGATTGCGTGGTCAGGATGGGGGAGCTTGAAGACTCCAGTCTGATCGCTAGTAGTATCGGCTACCTGCCCATGCTGACGTGCGCTGCCCCCTCCTACCTTACGAGCTTTGGCACACCTGAGACCTTGGCTGACCTTGAAACACACCGCGCCGTAAATTACTTCTCAGGCAACAACCCCCGCCCTATCGAATGGGTGTTCACGGTGGGTGATCAAGTGGAAGGAATGCGTTTGGAGTCGGGGATCAGAGTCAATGACACCGAGGCATTTGTGGCATCTGCATTGGCTGGTTTTGGTCTGCTCCAGGGGTTGGAAATTTCTCTACGTAGCCATTTGCAAGATGGTTCGCTCGTCCAGGTGCTCAGTGAGTTTGAAGTACCAGCAAAGCGGGTTTCGATCCTGTATCCGCACCGCGAACTTTTGCCACCCAAAGTGGAAGTCTTCATAGAATGGTTGAAGGCGCTGATGGCTACCCACCATCTGGCGTGATTCCCATTGGTATTTTCTGGATAACAGTGTGTGTCTGCAGGCGCTCTTCCTGAAGCTACTGCGAGCGATTAATTTTGTCCTTTTCCGTGTCGCAGGAGCTGGCAATGTCTAAAGTCGTTCGTTTTCACCGCATGGGTGGCCCTGAAGTCCTACAAATTGATGACGTGACTGTGCGAGCGCCTGCCGCCGGTGAAGTGCGCATCAAGGTAAAAGCACTCGGGCTGAACCGTGCCGAGGCTATGTACAGGTCGGGCCAGTACACCTTCACCCCGCAGATGCCAGCGATCCTCGGGTATGAAGCAGCGGGCACCGTTGAATCGGTCGGTGAAGGTGTCTCTGAATATGCCGTAGGCGACGAGGTGAACGTCATTCCAGCGTTCTCTTTTGCAGATTACGGCATGTATGGAGAGCTAGTCGTCGCACCTGTTCACGCGCTTGTGAAGCAACCGAAGGGACTGACATCCATTCAGGCAGCTGCGACATGGATGAAGTACGTAACTGCCTACGGCGCGTTAGTCGACATCGGCAACCTGCAGAAAGGCGAGACCGTCTTGATACGTGCGGCATCGAGTAGCGTTGGGTTGGCGGCCATTCAGATCGCAAACCTCTTGGGCGCCATTCCCGTGGCGCTGACCCGCACCAGTGAAAAACGACAAGCACTTCTGGATGCAGGCGCTGCGCACGTCATTGCAACGAAGGAGCAGGATCTGGTTGCCGAGGTGGGCCGTATTACTGAGGGTAAAGGCGCGCGCATGGCGTTTGATCCAGTCGGCGGCCCTGAGGTCGCAAACATCCTTCGAGCACTTTCGTACCTGGGTATCTTTTTCCAATACGGAGCGCTTGAAACCGCCGACTTGAGTGTGCCTGTCATGGAACTGCTGGGCAAAGATCTGACCATTCGCGGCTATCAGCTCTTTGAGATCACTCAAGATATAGAACGCCTGAACCGCGCCAAAGACTTCATCACTAAAGGGTTAGAAAGTGGCGCCCTGCAGCCGGTGGTTTCAAAAACGTTCCCTTTCAGCGAGATGGTTCAAGCGCACCAGTACATGGAGTCGAATGCGCAGATCGGGAAAATAGTCATCGAAATATAATCCACGCACGACTTGGTCAGTCGTACTAATCAGCTGTCTCGGATTGCTCTACAGAGAGGAGCAGTCCTGACGAATTCTGCCCCCCACGTCGACCGAGCGCCAAGTCATGTTGAAGTCTTCAGATTCGTTCATGATTGCTCCTGTAACCCATACGGCAAAGGACACCTATCGTAAGCGTGGCTCCCTTTAAGGAAACCACGCCTTCATAGGGCATGACGCGTTTACTTCAAACGCGCATTTTTTGCATGCCGCTGAGCCTTCACAACTTCTGGGGTCGTACGATTCTCAATGGCCTTGCGCTTGGTTTCTTCATCGCCGCCCACGACATGATCAACGTCGTTCATAAGAGCTTCAAAACCTTGACGCGCAACCTCAGTTTTATCGTTTTTCTTCGATTCGCCGATTGCACTGTTGGCCATGCCTGCGTTCTTGTGGAACTCGCTGTCAGTCGCGCCTGGAAGCAAGGCGGTAACTGTGACGCCGGTATCACGAAGCTCTTCACGCAGAGACTCGGCAAAGGAAAAGCCGAATGCCTTGGACGGGCCGTAGACTGTTTCGTAGGGAGTTGGCTGAGTCGCGGAAATTGACGAGGTGATGAGGATACGCCCCTTCCCGTTGGCGACCATATGCTGGGCGACCCGCTTGGCCATGTGCACAGTGCCAGTGATGTTGATGGCGATCAGTTTGAAGTCATCTTCAAGCTTGTTATCGATGAACGCACCGCCCTGGCCGATGCCGACGTTCAACGCAGCGGCTTCAAGTGGACGATTCAACGCTACGACGAAATCCCAGAGACCTTGAACGCCCTCGTAGGTGGCCGCATCGGCCCGATGAGGAAAACACTCAACACCTAACTTCTTGATTTCTTCCGCAGATCTCTCAACTTTGTCACTCGAACCAGAAATGACCAGGTCAAACCCGTTCTGGGCAAAGTGCTTCGCAAGCTCGAAACCGATTCCTGAGGAACCCCCAGTTACTAAGGCGAGTGGTCGTGTAGCAGCCATGATTTTCTCCTCTGAGTAAATGTGTGTCACTTACCATCGGAGAGTCGCCAGAGCCGAACGATCCATGAACTGGATTCAACGGAGCGTTGGTGCACATACAAGGTCATCCCAGTTCCATAACGGTCGGACGCTGTGCCCCTAACTCAAAGAGGAACAGAAAATGTCGAATCTGGAAAACACGGTAACCATCATTACTGGCGCCTCATCGGGCATTGGCGCAGCGAGTGCGCTGAGGCTTGCAAGTCAAGGGAGCAAGATTGTGTTGGCGGCTCGGAACGAGGAAAAACTCAAGAAGCTCGTGTCGCAAATCAAGGATGCAGGCGGAGAAGCGTCGTACTACGTCATCAATGTGTCCGAACGCTCTAGCCTGGACGATCTCGTCAGGTTCACGGTTTCTAAGTACGAGAAGGTAGACAGCCTGGTGAACAACGCTGGACTCATGCTGTTTTCTGATTGGAAGGACGTTGCAGTCGATGACTGGGATCAGATGATCGATACAAATATCCGTGGATATCTGCATGCCATCGCGGCTGTGCTACCAGGCATGATTGCCCAAGGGCATGGCAAAATCCTGAACATGTCTTCCGTAGCCGGTCTCCACGTGGGCGGCTCAAGCGGAGTCTACAGCGCGACAAAATTCTTCATCCGAGGCATCACAGAAAGCCTGCGTAAAGAGGTCGGTGTTGAGAACGGCATCCAGGTATCCATGATCAGCCCTGGCGTAATTGATACCGGTTGGGCAGACAAGGTGAACAATAGCGAAGGCAAAAAGGCAGCTCAGGAGTTGAACAAGATTGCCATAACGCCTGAGCAGGTTGCCGAGGCAGTGGCGTATACCCTAGACCAGCCTAACGACCTCACCATCAACGACATTGTTATTCATCCGACCAAACAGGACTGGTAAGGCAACTTCGGCGACCAACTCAGATTGGTCGCCGACGTGTTGGAAGCTTGCGATCCTCAATCAATCGTCCTGATCTTCCAACCCTGATCCAGGGCGCGCTCCTTTCGCATGCAAACCGGCAGTCACTGTGTCAGGGAGTAGGTTGTTCACCACATTGCCGATGAACTTGCTGATTCAACACGTTCCAAGTGACAAAGGGGCGCTCGTGCAACCCCGCCTCTCCAATCGGCAACAGCACCGAACACGTCGCCCTCCCCTAAAAACCAGCCTCTTCTAGCTTTTTCATCTCGTCGATCCCAAGGCATGCGTCGTGATTTTTAGTTTTCAAGAAAGAACATTGCCCCAATGAATGGGGCAATGAACGCTATGCGCTTAACTACGAAGCGTTGATGGTAGCTCGGACCTGATCAAGCTTTTTATTCGACTTCACGCAACCAGGAATAGGCAGGCTTGAAGCCAAGGACGCGCTTGGCTTTCTCATTCGAAAGTAGCACTTCGTTCCCATTGATCTCCTTACGCCGCTCAATGCTCGGATAATGCTGATCAAGCAGCTCGCTGCTTGGTGTACGCATGACTGTCTCGTCGTTGGTGATGAAGAATTCATCCTTACCGCGGACGTCATAATGCAATGCCAATTCAATGCCCTGCGCTACGTCCCGGTTGTCGACGTATGTCCAGAAATTCCAAAGGCGAACAGTGGGGTCGTCCTGCCATGTCTCGAATTTGGCGTACTCTTCCGGGTTCATGACGTTGGACAGACGCAAGCAGGTGATGCGCAGGGATGGGTCATTCAAGCAGAACTGGCGAGCCATTTCTTCGCCCAGCACCTTGGTCAAGGAGTAGACGTTGTACCCACGCATTGGGTAGTCTTCATCCACCGGCACATAAGGCGCATCCGTTTTGTCGTAAGGCACACCAGTGCCCACTTCACTCGCCGCCCAGATGATATTTTTAATACCGAGGCGACGGCACGATTCAAAAACGTTGTAGGTCACCGTCATGTTGAGGCGGAACTCGTCGCTGTCCGGAAGCATACGCGGGTGGGGCATACTCGCTAGATGAATAACGGCATCGAATGCCTCGCGCTCTGGTCGGGCGTACACGTCTTTACCAACCGACGACAGGGCATCTAAAGCTTGTCCAAAATCCTCCAGGTTGGCCTTCATCATCGGCTCGTCGAGATTGAGCGGGTCATCCTTATCTATCACGAAGACGTCATGACCGCGCTCCCGCAGATAGGGAACCAAAACTTTACCGATCTTGCCATGACCACCAGTGACAGCCACCCGCTTAATTGGTTGGTGCATTTCTTCCTCCCAGGCTCATTTTCAATCAAATCGCTTACCCCTGTACTGACTGCTGCGTGATGCGAAGAACCCTTAGATTTCAGTCAACACTTGATTGAAATCAGCTCAACGCTGGTTGCGGGTATGCTTTCTGTGATGCGGCGCCCGGCGAGGTCAAGCGGCTAACGAATCGAAGATCTGATGGAGGATTTATGAAGTATGTGAAGCTGGGCAACACAGGCCTGGATATCTCCAGACTTTGTCTCGGGTGTATGACCTTTGGCGAACCAGATGCTGGCACACACCCTTGGACAATAGGAGAAGAATCAAGTCGACCCATCATCAAGCACGCGGTGGAGCATGGGATTAACTTTTTCGATACCGCGAACAGCTACTCCGCTGGAACGTCTGAAATCATTGTTGGCAAGCTTCTAAAAGAGTTCACGCGTCGAGAAGAGACCGTGATCGCTACGAAGGTATTTTTCCCTGCGAATATGTGGGAAGGCTCAACAAAACCAAATGAAAAAGGCCTCTCCCGTAAAGCAATCATGGCCAGCGTTGATGCGAGCCTGACTCGTTTGGGTACCGACTATATCGACCTGTATCAGATTCATCGTTGGGACTACGACACCCCGATCGAAGAAACGATGGAAGCTCTGCATGACATCATCAAGGCAGGTAAAGCCAGGTACATAGGCGCATCCTCCATGTACGCGTGGCAATTCGCTAAAGCTCAGCAAGTAGCGGTGGCGAACGGTTGGAGCAAATTCGTATCCATGCAGAACTACCTGAACCTGGTGTATCGAGAAGAGGAGCGAGAAATGATCCCGCTCTGCCTTGATCAAGGTGTTGGACTGATGCCATGGAGTCCTATGGCTCGCGGCAGGTTGACCAGGCCGCAAGGCAAGCAGACGGAGCGCACCAAAACTGATGTCACCGGACAGTCGTTCTATCAAGCTACAGAAGTTGAAGACGGTCGTGTGATTGACGTCGTAGAGCAGGTCGCCGGTGAACGAGGTGTACCGATGGCGCAGATTGCGTTGGCATGGGTATTGGCCAAGCGCGGAGTATCAGCCCCCATTGTTGGTGCCTCCAAGCCCTCCCAACTGGACGACGCAGTTGCGGCGCTGGAGCTGGTGCTGACGGACGATGAAATCGAACGCCTAGAGGCTCCATACGTGCCTCATGCGGTGACTGGGTTTTCCTGAATTAGCCCAAAATACCGGCAGCGTTAAAAGCCCTGCCGGTACAAGGGTAGTTGCATTACCGTCGAACACTACGCTGAGATCGCTCAAGCAAATGTACTTGGGTCAGGGCCCAAGCGTTTTCCACTATCCAGCGCAGCGAATGCGGCCAGGTCAGACGTATCCAAAGAGAAGTCGAAAACGTTGAAATTCTCATAAATACGCGAAGGCGTGATGGATTTCGGGATCGCAATCAGTCCGAGCTCTATGTGCCAGCGAATAATGACCTGAGCCGCTGTTCTACCGTGCTTGCGGGCAATTTCTGATATAGCCGGATTACTAAGCGCACTCCCCTGCCCCAATGGACTCCAAGACTGCGTAGCAATACCCATTGATTCGTGGACATCCCTAAGCTCGCGCTGCTGCAGGAAAGGATGAAGCTCGATCTGATTTAGAACCGGTGCGACTCCTGTCTCCTCGGTCAGCCTTTGCAAATGGTCTCGATTAAAGTTGGAAACACCAATAGATTTGGCCTTTCCAATGCGCTGCGCTTCGATCAATGCTCGCCAGGTATCCACATAGTCGTTTTGGCTGGGTACCGGCCAGTGAATGAGGAGCAGATCGACGTAATCAACCTTCAGCCGCTTCAGGCTGGCATCCAGCGCTGCTGTAGCGGCATCAAAGCCGTGGGCGTTATTCCAAACCTTGGTGGTCAGAAACACTTGCTCCCGAGGTGCGCCAGAGTCTCGAAGACCTTCACCGACACCCTTCTCGTTTCCGTAGATCGATGCAGTGTCCACATGACAATAACCCTCTTCAATCGCGACACGGACAGCGGCACGCGCTTCGTCATCGCTGGCTTGCCATACTCCCAGACCAATCTGCGGGATACGCTGTGCGTCAGATAGTTGAATAGTCAGCTGTTGCTTTACCATGAGCCAATCTCCTAAATTTTGAACTGTGGAAGGCGAGATGCTCGGAGCTCACCGGGTAATGTCTCGCCCTCATTATTACGACTTGGCAGCGCCGGTCGACATGGAGCGCTTTTCAACGCCGATGGAGATAGCAAAAAAGATGATGCCGAGAACGGCCAGGCCTGCGCCAACCCAACCCGTGGATGCCCAGCCGAGGCCACCAGCGATGGCGAGTCCGCCCAGCGATGCACCGACAGCGTTGGAGATGTTGAAAGCACTGTGATTGAGTGCCGCTGCAAGTGTTTGAGCTTCGCCGGCAACATTCATCAGGCGCACCTGAAGTGCGGGTACCAGTGCGAATCCGCAGCCGATGAGAAACAGTACAGCCAATGTCCCGATCCCAGATGATGCAAAAACATAAAAGCCTGTCAGAAACACCGCGTTCCAGATCATGATGTAGAAGATTGCAGGCACCAGGGCGCGGTCTGCCAACCACCCGCCTATCAGATTGCCAACGATCATCCCGCCCCCCCAGAGCGCCAGAACCATAGGTACTTGCCCGGATGAAAAACCTGTCACCTCGGTGAGCGTCGGGGTGATATAGCTGTACACCGAAAACATCCCGCCGAAGCCAATTGAGGCGGTGGCAAGCGTCAGCCAAAGCTGTGGTTTTTTAAGTCCACCGAGTTCAGATTTCGGGCTCGCAGACTCGTCACGGGGGATGGTCGGGATGAATATCCAAAATAGAAGGATGGCAATAACTCCACCCGCTGCGAGCGCAGCAAACGCTCCCCGCCACCCGAAGAGTTGACCGATCCACGTAGCAGCCGGTACACCGACAACATTGGCCGCGGCCAACCCCGCCATTACGTAGCCGGCAGCTTGGGCTTTTCGGTTTTCAGCCACCATGGCCGCGGCCACCAGACAGGCGACGCCGTAATAGGCGCCATGCGGCAGACCGGCCAGGAAACGTGCCCCCAGCAAGGTTGCGTGATTCCAGGCGACAGCACTTGCTCCGTATCCAACAGCAAACAACGCAAGCAAAGCGATCAGTAGAGCCTTGCGAGGCCAACGTGCGGCGAGGATCGCAATGAGAGGTGCACCAACTACGACGCCAAGGGCGTAGGCCGTGATGTAACCCCCCGCGACCGGTATGGAAACGTCGGTGCTCGACGCCAAACCTGGAAGCAGACTCATGGACGCGAATTCACCCGTCCCGATGAACAGGCCGCCCAAGCCGAGCATGGTGATGGCCATGCCTATCCCGTGCGGAACATCAATGGCCGGCTGGGTTTGCGAAGGGCTTGTATCGACACTGGATTGACTGGTCATCAACGATGCCTCCGATGAAGCGGTACCGAGGGCACGCTTTAGAAATGAAGGGGACGGCACCTGCTTGGAGGAGGTGCCAAGGATGGGCTGATCGAGACAGCGCCAGAATTACTTGTCGGCAATATCAGCGACGTAATCCGTGAATTTGCCTGCGTAGTCTTTGTGCCAGCGAGAGAGCGCTGGACGGTTCTGAATCATGTCATCTGCTGCCCACTGCATGCGTCGCTGATCCAATTCCCAACTGGATTCGTTGTCTTCACAAAAAATGTAGAAGTCCCCGCGGGCCATTTTCTCGACCATGCGCTCAGCGACCTGATCGGCTGTCCATGGACTGTCTGGCTTGTGTGTATCGCGGGTCATACCCGGGAAGTTCATAGGCGTGAACGTGTATCCGGGGATCAAGAGGTGAGCTGTAATACGGTCGCCTACTTTTTCACGTAGCTCATGGGCCAGCTGTTCCGTAAGGACTTTGACCGCTGCTTTTGAGAGTGAATATGCCGCGTTCCCGGGGCGAGTAGTGATGCCTTCTTTCGAACCAAGGTTGACGATGGCAGCAGCCCCGCTTTGTGAAAACATCGTTTCCACAAAAAGCTGTTGAAGCGTCAATACGCTCCAGAAGTTGATGTCCATCAGCGTCCGCCATTTGGACATGCCCTCCCATGGGCCAGCCCCTTTAATGATGGCTGCGTTGTTTACCAACAGGGATACTTCACCGAGCTCACATGACTCTTCATACAACTGATGCAGGTCACTTTCAGATGTGACATCGCCTTTGATGGCGAGCAATTTCACACCTTGAAATTCGTTGAGCAATGTCTTGCTCGCCGCGTCCAGTGCAGCCGAATCGCGATCAAAAAGAACCACGCTCATGCCCTCACTGGCGACTCGCCGCGCTATGGCGTAGCCGATACCCATTGCTGCGCCGGTAACGACCGCAACAGCACCTTTGCGAATGGCTGGATGATTCATGGAGATGTTCTCCCGGCTGAAATTGCGTCAGCGGGTAGTTGACGCGGCAATAGTTGAGTAGAATTAATGGTACATGAGGCAAAACACAGGATTGATTAGCAAAACCACATCACCCGTTGAATTAATCTCAACCATGGATTCGTCATGCCTGTACTGCCTACAACGCGGCTTTCTCGTGCAGACCTCGCCGATCTGAACTCCTTTCTCGTTGTTGAGAGGATGCGAAGCTTCACCAATGCGGCGGTCGAGCTCGGTATCACAACCTCGGCGCTGAGTCATGCCATCCGAAATCTGGAAAGTCGGCTTGGGGTTCGGCTGTTGAATCGAACAAGCAGGACGGTGTCTCCGACTGATGCGGGAGCTGCTCTTGCCAAGCGATTGGCTGTGGGTTTTACCGAGATAAGCGGCGCTTTGGCAGCGTTAGATCGGCATAGAGATCGACCTTCCGGCAGACTTCGTCTGAACGTGTTAGCCGACGGCGCACGTTTACTATTCACGAAGTTTCTTCCTCCATTTCTGGAGGCTTACCCCGAGGTCTCGGTGGAAGTCGCAGTAGACGACAAAATGGTCGATATCGTCGCAGCAGGCTTCGATGCCGGCATCCGTTTTGGCAATACGATTCCTGAGGACTTCATTGCCGTTCGACTTAGTGAGGATCTGAGGTGGGTGGCAGTGGCTTCACCTCGATATTTGAATGCTAATGCTCGCATCCTGGTTCCCGAGGATTTGAAGAACCATAACTGCATCCAGATTCGAACGGGTAACGGCGTCATCTACCGCTGGGATTTCGAAAAAAATGGTGATCACCAAGCCATCGATGTTCCTGGGCAGCTCTGTGTAAACGAGACTGCTTTCGGGATTGAGATGGCTCTGGCGGATCGAGGAATCACTTACTGCCTCGAAGAACGCGTTAGCGGTCACCTGGCTCGCGGTGAGCTGCAAATTGTGCTTCCGGATTGGGCGCCCATCGAACCAGCTTTTTATCTTTACTACCCAGGACGCCGGCAGATGCCGCCCGGTCTTCGGGAACTGGTGGATTTGTTTCGAGCAGCCTTACCCTCTTGAACAAGAGCATAACGGAGAATGCTCAAATCGCGCCGACCTTGGGATGCAATGAGATCCATGGGCTTCGCGTTCTTCCGTCCAAACATGACGAAATGTCATGAAACAAAGAGAGACCCCAGCAGCCTTCTGCCCCGATTATCCTCCTTCAACTGGCCACCCAACTGGCCGCTTATGACGTGGACGATTGAATGCTTCATGATGAGTTCGGAAGCTTGGCAGCATTTGTAGTCGTTGCCGAAGCTCAAAGTTTTACCCGTGCTGCGGGAAAGCTAGGTACCTCCCAATCAGCGGTAAGCCACAAGATCCGCAGACTGGAAGCGCGCCTGGGAATTCGCCTTCTGACCCGAACAACACGCAGCGTAGCCCTTACCGAGGCTGGTGAACGATTACTCGAAACGTTGCGCCCGGCACTCGCGATCATCGAGGCACAGTTGGGTGCCTTGACTGTCGTAGGTGACAAGCCCGCAGGGAATGTGCGCATAACAACTGCCGATCACGCGTCCGAAACAATCCTTTGGCCGATCCTGCGACGCGTACTCCCTGACTACCCTGACGTTGCTGTCGAGGTCACTGTCGACAACAGCTTTGTCGACATCGTTGCTGAGCGCTACGACGCCGGCATAAGGCTAGGTGAGAACGTAAACAAAGACATGATTGCCGTTCCTATCGGGCCGCCAGAACAAATGATCCTTTTCGGGTCACCCGAATATTTGGCAAAACATCCGCCCATAAAGTCCCCAGACGATCTTGCACTTCATCAATGCATCAACCGACGACATGCCTCTCTTGGCGGATTCTCAGCATGGCAATTTGAAAAGGACGGCGAGCAGGCTCAAATTCGGGTTTCGGGGCAACTGGCATTCAATCGGCCTGAAATGATTGTGGAGGCCGTACTGGAGGGCTTCGGTTTGGGGTATCTACTGAAGTCGCAAGTGGTTGAACAGCTGGAAGCAGGGCGAATCGTTTCCCTCTTGGCAGACTGGTGCCCTCCGTTCCCTGGGTATCATCTCTACTACCCTAGTCGACGCCAAAACACTCCTGCATTTCAAATGTTGGTAAATGCGCTGCGATATACCGAGGAGTCGACATCTCGTAACTCCGCTGGACAGGCGTCATACCGAGCATGAGGCTTGATCAGGTTGCGTGAATTGCGCGAGAAGGATGCTCGAGGGGCTCCCCGGTTCTGGTATCAAGCCTGTGCAGCCCTCTTGCTTGTGACATGCCAGTAAGTTTTCGCGCTGGAACCTCTTCCCTCAGAGAGATGCGCTCTAACTTTCAATAATGGAACATCACTAACCGTGCCCGTCGCACGGACATCAGAACAAATGAAACACGGCCTGATGGGACGAACTGATCCCTCCCCAGGGATCTTATTCGTATGGTCAAAACCAGCCATCAGAGGGGTTGGGTCAGCAGGACGTTCCACCCACCTACCTCCAAGCGCCTTGTAAAGCGTGACTGGACTGTTAGCTCGGGAAAGGAGAAAAGCCTTGGATGAGTTTCATCTCATTGCCCTCCTTCAGCTTGAAGACCTTCGTCGCTGACAGAGGCTTTCTTCTCGCGCCTGGACGTCGTCAGTTTGCTGATCACGACGAAAAATAGCGGCGTCATAAAGATGGCGAGGAAAGTGGACGCAAGCATGCCACCGATGACTCCCGTACCGATTGCATTCTGGCTCACAGACCCAGCACCACTGCTGAACACCAGCGGCATGACGCCGAGAATGAATGCGAGAGACGTCATCAAAATAGGACGAAGACGAAGACGGGCGGCTTCGATGGCAGCCTCTACAACCCCCATCCCCTTGTCCTGCAGATCCTTGGCGAACTCCACAATGAGGATCGCATTTTTTGCTGCCAAGCCGACCGTAGTCAGCAGTGAAACCTGGAAAAACACATCGTTTTCCATCCCTCGCAGCAGCGCTGCTGCCAAGGCGCCCAAGATCCCCAGCGGAACGACCATGATGACTGAGATAGGGATCGACCAACTCTCGTACAAGGCTGCCAGACAAAGGAACACGAATACGATAGAGATCGCATACATCAGAGGTGCCTGAGAGGCGGATTGCCTTTCCTGAACAGAGATACCCGTCCACATGTAGCTGATGCCTGGTGGTAAATCTTTCAGTACCTCTTCCATCGCATCCATGGCTTGTCCGGTGGAATACCCTTCAGCGCCGTTGCCGTTGATTTGAATGGCAGGCACACCCTGATACCGCTCAAGTTGTGGTGACCCATGAATCCACTCTCCTGATCCGAAGGCACTGAAAGGCACCATGTCACCGGATCTGTTGCGGATGTACCAATCATTCAGATTCTCGGGCGTCATTCGCCATTTAGCGTCCGCTTGGACATAGACGCTCTTGATCCGGTTATCCATATCCAGGAATTTATTCACGTATGCAGAGCCCCATGCGACAGAGAAAGCCTGATCGATACCTTCTGCGGTCAACCCCAACGCACTGGCTTTTTCCCGGTCAATGTTCACCTTGAATTTCGGCGTATCACTCAAGCCGTTTGGTCGAACGTTTTGCATAACCGGAGATGCATTGCCACGAGCAATAACATCATCACGCGCGGCCATCAGGGCGTCGTGTCCTACACCGCCACTGTCCATAAGCTCCAGGTCAAAGCCTGAAACGTTTCCCAACCCTGGGATGGCAGAGGGGTTGCCCGCAGAGATATTGGCATCCTTGTAGGCAGCAAACCGCTCGTTGATCCGGGCAACGAGATCCTGGGCGCGAGTCGCATCTCCTTCACGCTCAGCAAAATCTTTCATCTGCACAAAGATGATGCCTGATGTCTGAGCACGTCCTGGAAAGCTGTAGCCGTTGATCTCCCAGGTCGATCTGACGATGTCCTTCTCGTCACCGCGAAGGTAGGCGCTGACGTCGTCCAAAGCCCGGGTTGTACGCTCTTGCGTCGCACCTGGTGGAGTCGTGACTACTACGAAGATACGGCCTTGATCTTCATCCGGCAGGAAACCTGTAGGGACGCGAAAAAACATGAACACTGCGGCGGCTGTGAGCAGTACATACAGCAGCATTGAGCGGGAGGAGCAGCGAATGACCCGTTTGACGCTTGAATGGTAACGCTCCTGTCCTTTGTCGAACACTCGATTGAACCAGCCAAAAAATCCGGTCTTTTTCTGATGATCTGAGCCGATAGGTTTGAGCATCGTTGCGCAGAGTGCCGGGGTCAGGATCAGAGCGGTGAGAACGGAAAGGATCATCGCGACGACAATGGTGAGGGAAAACTGTCGGTAGATCGCTCCGACCGAACCGCTGGCGAAAGCGACCGGAACGAATACGGCGCCTAACACCACAGCGACCCCAACCAACGCTCCGGTAATCTGCCCCATTGCTTTGCGAGTAGCCTCCTTGGGGCTAAGCCCGTCCTCCGCCATCACGCGCTCAACGTTCTCAACCACGACAATCGCGTCGTCAACCAACAAGCCAATCGCGAGCACAAGTCCAAACATCGACAAAGTGTTGATGGAAAATCCAACTGCTGCCATTGCAGCGAACGTGCCGAGCAAAACGACCGGCACGGCAATAGTCGGAATAAGCGTGGCGCGCAGATTCTGCAAGAACAGGTACATGATCAAGAAGACCAGCACGATCCCTTCAATCAATGTATGGACCACACCTTCAATCGACGCCGTCACAAACGGCGTGGTGTCCTGCGGATACGTTACGACAACGCCTGGCGGCGCAAACGGTGCGAGCTCTGCTACACGCTTACGTACTCGCTCTGCTACTTCCAGCGCGTTTGCGCCTGTAGCCAACTGAATACCAATCGCGGAGGCTGCCTGACCGTTATAGAGCGTCAGGTAGTTATAATCTTCGCCTCCCAATTCGACTCTGGCCACGTCCTTAACCCGAACCTGAGAACCGTCGGGTTCGACCTTCAGCAAGATGTTCTCGAACTCGGCAGGCGTGCGTAACAACGTAGCTTCAGTAATTGTGGCTTGCAGCATCTGGCCAGGAGCAGGTGGCGTTCCCCCCAGCGATCCACCAGCGATCTGTACGTTCTGTGACGCGATAGCCTCAGTGACATCGGTCGGGTTCAGCTTGTAATTATTGAGTTTCCCGGGATCCAGCCAGACACGCATCGCGAACTGGCGCCCGTAAAGCTGAACCTGGCCCACTCCATCAAGTCGACTTACCGGATCCTGAATATTTGACGCCACATAGTTGGAAAGCTCATCGCGATTCATCGCTCCATCGGAGGAGATGAACCCGACAGTAAGCAACGTACTGCTGTTGGATTTGGTCACTTCGATGCCAGTCTGCTGAACAGTCTGGGGCAACTGAGGGGTCGCGAGCTGTAGCTTGTTTTGCACTTGAACCTGGGCAATGTCCGGGTTAGTCCCTGGTGCAAAGGTGAGCGTGATCGCTGCCTGCCCGAAGTCGTCGCTGGTAGAGGACATGTACATCAAGTGATCCAGACCACGCATTTGTTGCTCGATGACCTGCGTGACCGTGTTTTCCACAGTGGCAGCGGAGGCTCCGGGATACCGGGACTGGATCTGAATGGTGGGGGGCGCAATCGTGGGATATTGAGCAACAGGGAGCGAAAAAATTGCCGCCACTCCCGCCAACATCAAAATGATTGCCAACACCCACGCAAAAATCGGACGATCAATAAAAAAATTTGCCATGAGGCACGGGCTCGCTTTTCTAAGAGTGAGGGGCCTATGCGCGGGGGCTAGGATTGGATTCGGTTTCGGGCGCAGAGCCCGTGGCTGTGGCGCCATGCTGCTGAGCAGGAACGGTCTTGACCAGTGAGCCAGGGCGGACTTTGCCAGTACCCTCCACTATCACGCGGTCACCAGGTTTCAATCCACTCGTCACTACCCAGTCGCTGCCGCGTGTCCCTGCGGTGGTCAGAACAGCTTGCGAGACCTTGTCATCCCGCCCCACAACCAACGCGATCGGCCGGCCTGACTGATCATGAGTAATGCCTACCTGAGGAATAAGCATGGCGCTCGCATTGGTGCCTTCCTCAAGACGCGCTCTCACAAACATTCCCGGCAACAGCATTTGATCCTTGTTGGGGAATACCGCCCGAACGGTTACCGACCCGGTACCTTGGTCAACACTCACGTCCGAAAACTGAAGCTTTCCCAAGTGCGAATACGCACGACCATTTTCCAAAGTGAGCGCTACTTTTACTGCGCCGCTTCCTTGAGTTTGCAGACGCCCTTCCTGAATGTCGGTACGCATCTTCAGCCCACTTGCGCTTGACTGCGTAAGGTCGACGTACATCGGATCAAGCTGCTGGACGGTTGCCATAAGGGTCGCGCCACTGGCTTGCACGTAAGCACCAGGAGTGACGTCCGACACGCCTATGCGTCCGCTGATGGGCGATACGACGTCGGTGTAACTGAGATTGATCTGCGCGCGCTCCACTGCTGCCTGACCCGCTGCGACGTCTGCGGCTGCCTGGCCATGGGTGGCGACTGCATTGTCATAGGTTTGCTTGCTGATCGCGTTGCCAGCTACCAGCACTTGATAGCGCTCGACCTGAGCGTTTTGCGCAACAAGGTTAGCCTTCGCCCTCGCCAAGGTAGCCTTCGCGCTATTGAGCGCTGCGACATAGGGTGCAGGATCAATTTTATAGAGCCGCTGGCCCGCCTTGACGTTAGCGCCTTCCATGAATTCACGATGTAAGACGATCCCATCCACTCGGGCGCGCACCTGCGACACCAGGAACGCACTGGTGCGTCCAGAGAGGTCGCTGTATACAGGAACCGAACTGGTTTTCACCGTAATGACACCGACCTCAAAAGGCTTCGGCACAGCAGTCTCTTGCTGTTTCTCGCACCCTGAGAGGGCAACAACAAACAGCAGAATACCGCCGGAGTAACCGGCTTTTGACTTTAAATTAAACATGTCGACCTCAGTCTGATATGACAAAAGAAAGCGCGAGCGAAAGCTCTTGTCATGTCTTACTCATACATTCATGTATGCCCGTAAAACACGTATGTATGTTGGTTAAACAATGATGCCCGGCTCTGCCAAACGCTGAGCGCATTGATAACTGCGCTCAGGGCCTGATCTTTTTGACTGCTATTATTGTGAGCGCCTCATGACGTAATATTTACAGAGGCATTGCAAAGACCAATTAACAACTCAGCGGGCAGTGCGTAACGTAAACTCCGTAATCTCAGATGGCACGCCCAGTCGAATAGGAAAACCCATCCACAGTCCTGTTCCGTTACTGACATAAAGTTTCATTTTACCGACGTCATATCCGCGAGAAGCAAAGCCTTCATTCGCGTTCGCAACGAAAATACTCAAGGCTTTGATCATGCCGCCGTGCGTGTGGCCTGATAGCTGAACATCCACTCCTGCCGCTTCGTTGATTACTGCCCCCTCTGGCCTGTGACTCAGTAAAATTGTCGTCGATGAAGGCGAGCCCCCTTCCAACGCTTTTTTCAGGTCAGGGCCGGCAAAGCCGTAGTTCGTTGCTGCTGCATCAGTTACTCCGGCGATATTCAACTCCGCAGCCTTATGCTGAACCACCTCGTGCTCGTTGGTCAGCATACGTATCCCTAACCCCTGAAGCACCGGCTCCCACTGGGCGTAATTGAAGTAGTATTCATGATTACCCGGGATTCCGATTACGCCATGCGGCGCGCGAAGATCGTTTAGCGGCGCAACGTCTGCTCGTCTCGCCTCAGTGGAACCGTCGATGAAATCTCCGGTGACGACGATGAGATCCGCAGACAAGGTGTTGGTGCGCTCGACAACCGCGCGCACCCATGGCTCTGGAAATAGACGGCTGATGTGCAGGTCGCTCAATTGCACAAGCCTGAAGCCATCAAGCTCCGTCGGCAGTCCTTCAATAGCGAGCTCCACACGGCGTACCTCTGGCACCTGGATGGCCTGATAGGCTCCAACCCCACCCAGGCCGGCAGCGGCGACTGCAGCAACAACATGTAGCTTGCATCCGATAACCTTCAGGGCATCGCGGCCGCCTATTAATCGGACAAGGAGACTAAATACGTCAGTGACCAGCATAAAAACGAAAAGCAGAACAAAAGAGCAAAACATCCAGCCAAGAACAAGCACTACCGGGTAAGGAAGTTCTGGCGACCACATATTTCCGTAAAACAGTACGGAGAGCAGGTGATATTTCGAAGCAACCAGAAGCACAAATCCGATGAGCCCACGACTCATCCAAGACAATGGCAGCGGGTAAACGAAACGCACAAGCACATAGAGATATGCGATGGTCAGATAAATATGAAACACGATTCCTACCTAATTCAAAGATGTTTGAAGACGCTGGCCAAGCCTGACCCGCGCGCTAGTTTTGATGATACCGTTGGCTTCTTCTCACGGAGGTTTAGACGAGCCGCATGAAGCAGTGAATTAAATTCATCGATCACGGATGCCCCCCATGAAAGCCGCGCCTAGAAGTGAGTCGACGAAAGACATGCGTCCAACGCCGAAACGTCCGGTAACTCAAAACATGCCTCAGCAGTCGCTAGATCTCAGCCTTTGCGAGGAACTGGCTTCAAATCTGGAACAGGTTCAAGCGAGGCTCGATAACCATCTTTATCAGTGAGCAATAATCGCGCTTGCGTCCCCCAGCCACCGATAAATACGTCTGCCTTCCCATCACCATCAAGGTCGCCCTGGCCCATGCTCCAGCTACGACCTACAGTGATGCCTGGCACCACCCCTAGCGTTACGTCCTTGAAGCGACCTTGGCCATCGTTTTCCCAAGCTTGCAGTTGAAGCGGTACAAAACCGGGCACCTGGATGGCGCCCACCAGTAAATCTGGTTTTCCATCAGAGTTAAAATCAACGACCGTGCCGGCCCAGCTGGAGAACGCGTGGGTTGGTAGCCTCCCCCGGGTTTGATCCTTGTAGTGTCCGTTGCCGTCGTTAATGAGAATGCGAGTCTGTGGATCTTTGTCCCATCCAAAGTTGTTGCTCGTGATGTTGAAAAAGACGATGTCCATGTGGCCATCCTGATTCACATCTACTGCATGCACCTCCCGCGTTTCCATAGGGACAAGGAGCTCCAGGCGGTCGGAAGCATCTGTGAAATACCCTTTGCCGTCGTTGAGCAATAAGCGGTTCGGATGAGCTGGGCTTGCGAGAACCATGTCGAGGTCTCCGTCTCCATCCATGTCCGCCAAAGCGATGCTTTCGGTTTGGTCATTGGTTTTTGGAAGATGGCTTTGCGTTGCATTGATGAAGTGCCCAGGCCGCTTGGGGTCATTCAAAAACAGCAGGTTCCGGGCGGGGATAATTTTGGCGTCGGGGGCGTAATCTGTTTCGCCAGTGCTTCCAATGATGATGTCCGGCAGCTTGTCGCCATTGACATCACCGAGTGCCAAGCCGTTTCCTTGACTGGTTGCAGGTAACCGATCGCTGGCATCCACAAAGCCACCCCTTCCATCCCCCAAGAACAGCTGATGCACCTCGTCCGCTTCAGCAACAAAGACGACATCCGCGTTGCCGTCACCGTCGAAGTCAGCGGTACGCACGTGCTCACTGTCATGAGTAACTTTGCCAAACGCACCAGGTTTGTTCGTGAGCCGGCCTTTACCATTATTCAAATAGAGGCGATTGACACCGTGCTCTACTGAGACGACCACGTCGAGGTCACCGTCGTGATCTACATCGATGAAAACCGAGTCGGTGGAATGAAGGCTAGGCTCGATAGGCACATGAGTGGCAGTCGCATCAACGTACACGCTGGAGGGGCGTTCAGGAATGAGGTCAAAGGCATCCGCTGCATGGCCTTGCGAGGCCGCATTAGCACTCGTGACAAAGGAGATAAAAATCCCCGACGTTGCCACTGCAAGAGACGATTTGAATTTTGGAGTCATGAACGCTTCCTTCAATCATTCAATCTGCCAGCATACGCCGTAGGAATAATCATTATTAAGCGCTGTTCATGAGTTTATTAGAGGGACGATGGCGAATGGGTATATGACGAAATCTCATTAATACGCGAGAGATTTCAGGCTTCTCGCGCTTCAAGCTGAGCTGGCTGGAACAATTTATACCGGGTATTTCTCAATGTTACAAAATGCTTCGTCACGCCTTATCAGGCCGACTTCGGCAAACACTTGACGTACGAGCTACGCACAGCGGCCTCTGAGGCCGCTAGAAGGCAAATGGCCGCTTGGGCCAAGTCGTTGGGTAACACGCGCAGAAATATCTCCGCCGCCAGGACTGCCGCTATCAACTGTGGCATTGAAAATTTGAGCTGGAATGAAATGAGCATCCTTTGCAGCACCATTTTCAGCCTGCCGCTTACACAAGGCATCAGCGGATGCTTGGCACCCGTAATGGCCTGAACTGATCGACCTTGTACTCAACGCTAGCCGACAGGCGGAAGACGTGTAATGTTATTGGAGAGACAACATCGTGCTGCTCAGACGCGAATGAACAGCGCTATCTGGAAATGGCGGAGAAAGATGCGCGGCTCAATCTGTTCCCTCAGTCACGTCGAATTGCCCACAACACCCACGATGTATTTTTAACGTTCCTGTTCTGCGACGCCTATGCACTGTCGACTCTGTTTGAGCCACGCAAGCCCTTGATTGCCGCCTATCAGGGGCTTCTGGATAACTGGAAGACCCAGGACCAGAACACTTTTGCGCACCACATGAGGCAGGCCGCTGAATTCCATATCAGTCGGAGTAAATACAGCACTGGTTCGAAATCTTACGAATTCGACTATGACTTTGATCGCGTCTTCCCGATCGAGTTACTGGCAGTCCTTGCGCTACGACGTCGGGGCAACCTTTCGGACTTTCCAACGGGGCACGTGCTGATTGATGGGCCGTGGTCGGTGCTAAAAGATCTGCCTTGCGCTGAGCCTCACTCTCTCATCGCGGCTGTTCTGAAACGCATAAAGAGTGACTATCCGCAATTTCTCTGACCGAAGACTCGGCAGACTCCAGCAAGAGAAGCTCAAATGACTACTAGGCAATTCTATTCACTGACGTGGAGCGTTAGTCTCAGTCCCCCAAAACGCTCTATAGGTGAACTCCGGCAACGTATTCGCGAGCTCCGGTCGACCTATTTTGATCATGCCGTTAGTTCGCCGAGAGCTCGCGTTACAGACGAAATCATAGGGCCGCTCCATCACGCTGCGGGCAACCGGCGCCCACTGACTGCTCGTTGGTTCTTGGGTGATCTCACCCGAAGGCATTTGAGCATTCGCGGCCTCTACACGGTACCGGCCAGCCTTACACTGAAAGGAAATCGTGTACATGGCGTAAAGAGGCTTGTCCTTGTCTTCAAAAACATAAACAACAACCACTGAGCGAGTGGGTTCAGCACCTGATTTCGAAGGAGTATCCGCGACGGAAAGAGCATCGGCATAAATGACTTGCCGTTTCGGCTTATCCCCACTTCCAAAGATTAACCACCAGTCAGGCTGTGCGGCAAAAGCCATACTTGGGGCGATGACGAGCGGGGACAGTACGGCGAGCACCAAAGCAAATCTATGCACCAGCGTTTACTCCCGGAGTTGCTGACAATAAGAACTGAACTGACGTTAATGATCGCACACCCTCTTTAGCGTTCAATAGCACACCTGTACTATTCAACACGACAAGTCCGGAACCTGGGTGGGGTCTGGAAATTTCACTACAGGAATTGAAAAGTATGCTCAAAAACCTATTCAACAGCCTTTTCAATCGCCCGCTGACAAAAGAGCAGTTCGCTGAATACCTCATCGCCGCCGCCCGCGAACAAGGCTTTACCGGCCCTATCGAATACCGCCCGGAAGAATTCAGAATCGAGCATGGCGATAACAGCTACCTGAATCTTCACAATGCGTTTGACGAGTATCAGAACGCTGATAAAACCGAAAAGCCTCAAATAGTGGCCAGGTATGTGATGGTGTTTATCCATGCCAGCTCCGCCCCCTCAGCATCGTCCCGGACTTTCGAAGACACCAGAGCCCTGTTGCGGCCGGTTATTCGTAACCTGGCGACGTATGAGGAAATTCGCCTGAATCAGGTCCGCACTAAAGGCTGGGAAGCCCCGTTCGAAATAGCCCAGCGGGCCTTTGGCAAAGATTGCGCTGTACTGCTCGCCGTCGATTACCCCGATTCGCTATCAACCTTGTTCAACGGTATACCTGATGAATGGGGTATCACGCTGGACGAAGCATTATCGATTGCAATTCGAAACCTGCGTGAGGACACCGAAGACTGCTTCGAAGAGGTTGCGCCGGGACTTCATGTCGGTCGCTGGAATGACGGTTATGACATCAGTCGGGTACTGCTGCCTGACGTGTTGCAGCGAATCCCCTTGCAGGGACAGCCCGTTTTCATGATGCCAACCCGCGATGTTTTGATGGTGGCCGGCGCCAAGGATGAGCACGGAATTCGCCACATGATCGAGGTCTGCTTCCAGGTGATCGAAACCGGATGCGCCGTTTCCAGCCAGCTGTATACGTATCAGGACGAAAAGGTCGTCACGTACTTGCCTCAGGATCAGGACAGCCAGGCCCGTCTCGCCACACTGGAACGCATGCTCCTTCAGGGTGAATACGATTCACAAAAGACGCTTCTTGATGCGCTCCATGAGGAACAACAGGAGGATGTGTTCGTTGCGTCTTACTTGCTCTACAAATCGGACGAGTCCAGCGAAAGCACTTTTTCCATCTGTGGCTGGGCAGAAAACGTCATCACGCTGCTTCCCAAAACAGACCGGGTTTCGCTTGTTCAACCTCTGCAGGATGGAACAACCCATACGCGCATTGTGGAATGGGACGAACTTGAACGCCGGTTCGGCAAGTTGATGAAGCCCGTGGTGCTCTACCCGGTCAGGTACCGGGTCGACGGGTTCCCGACGGCCGAACAGCTCAGCGAACTACCGTAAATGATCAGGCCACCAGCACTTCAAACCACTGCCACGGGGTCAGCTTCGTCACCATCATCAGCACCACGATGAACACGCCGAAACAACCGCAAACGCCCATCCAGAACCATTTCTGATAGAGGGTGTGGTATCGATCATCCAGTAACAGGCCCTGTTCAACCGCGCTCAATGCCAGCCCATGCATCCGCTTTTGCAGGACAAGGACGCCAATGAAGATCGCCACCGAAGTCATCAACCAGGGTGAAGTCAACGGCAACCCCGCAAGCATCACCAGCAGGTAGCCCGTGGGCGTTGTAATCCAGATATCGAAACGCACCACCATCGCACAGACATGAGCGATGACTTGCGAGTTGCGAGTGCGACTGGCAGCGATCAGATAAAGCATCGATCAACCCTGCTCATCCGAGAAGCGTACGGCCAGCTATATATTCTGCGGATCGTTCATAGCTGCCAGATACTCTTCAACGCTGACCTCCCCCACACAGGGTCGAGCGCCTGGCTGCGGACGATACTGCTGAGCGACTTTCGCCACCAGCGCAACCGCAGCGCAACTGGGTATTTCCGGACCTTTGTCGTTGTGCGCCGTTAGCTACGCATTCATAGTCAGGGCTTTACCGTCCACGCCAACACCCTTCACATCAATGCACATCGCACTGAGACCGTCACCGAACCGCTCGAACAACGTTCCCCAGCGATGCAGTCGTGCGGCACATCCCATCCCAGCCCTGCGCGCAAGGAGGCTGCCAACAGGTAATTGGCTACGCCCCCAAGCTTGAGGCCCGAGCCTGCTTTAAAACTCAGGGTGTGCGCGCCATAACGGCTGCCAAAAATGTCGATATCAGACATTCAGTATCCTTACAGAGGCGGCAAGCGAGGTGAAAGCTATTGAACAGCATGTCGAATAAAATGAAATAGTGAAAAGCTCTACGACACATGGAACTATTTACAACGCAGTCGCAAACCCAAGACCACAACCCTGAACTAAATATTACTCAGCCAGCTTACACAGAACACAATTTTTCTTAAGTTCACCACTTCCAAAAAAAGCGTCCATAAAGCCACAGTTTTCCACCTCGTAATCCACTACGATGTCTTGAGGGTCAGCGGTGACATTGACGGAGCAATACTCTCTCCACGTTTGTTGTTGGTAATGATCGGTAATTTGTAGATACCCGGCGCTCCGGTCATGAGTGGCGCCCATATATTTATTTTCCGAAAACGTACCCTTATATCGGGTCCATCCATAGACGGTGTTCGCCGGATTTTTACTATCAGGCTCTACCCAATCCGGCGGGCCGCCCATCAGGGGCGCAAGTTTTGCGATGGCCTCATTGACATCTTTCCCCCGGGCACCTTTTACACTACTAAGTTCCTGACTCGGAATCGAAGTACAACCCACCAAAAAAGACAGCAGAACGGCGACAAGCGCATGTTTTGTGGCTGCGTTTCTTAAAACTCTGACAGCGGCTGGTTGGGCGGAAAGCTCTACCGTCGGCTCAGACCTTTCATTCATCATGCTTGTCATACACTGTCTCGTTCAAAATTACTGAAATGGGTCGAATCGTGAAAAAAGCATATTCGACGCTTCGAAGTTTTTCGATAGTGCAGGTGTACTATCGGCCTCCCGATGCCACGATCCTCAGTGTGTAATGAGTGCCTATAAGCCCTATGACAATCACCAAAGGATGAGCGTCCGTTTAGATCAAAACCTGTTGAAGAACGGCTCAGTGCATTCAGTAAATGTTACCTTGCAGACTGCGCCCTGACGGCGCTCACAACTTTCCATGGCGCGAGCGCCTGCGGTTTTCTCATCTTTGCCCGTGTAGATACTGCTATTGCCGACACCTGCTGATGGAAGAGCCATTGCCACGCACTGATTGAAATACGTCATATCAACAGTACAGTCCGTAGCGCCCGACGCATTGCATTTGCCCAGCACTTCCTGCCTGGCGTCTTCTTCACTGAATTTACCGGTGGTGCTCCATACTTCATCCCGCTGGGCATAACCCGCAATTGCTCCCCATGTCTTGATCCACTCCCCTGTTGGCCTTGGCGGCGCCTCTTCTCTTGATGTACCAGCGTCAGGCCCGCACTGGGGGCTGCCTGGCGCCACACCGCTTGGACATGCCGTTTGAGCAAATGAAGACTGCGCGATCAGCAGCAGGCCAACTATAAGTAACGGGAGACGTAACATTCTGGTGGTCCTTCGGGATGTGCTCTTCATCGTTAACATGGGGATTACCGAAAGCCACAACACATACGGCAAAGGTACTGACTTCGTTGTAACCTACCTCCCCTTCGAGCCGTTGACGCCAGACCCGGCGCTGTTTTTGCAGCCACTCCTGAGCGTCGGGCAATGCTGTGCAGGACGCGACCGGATTGTCCCAGCGACTGAGGCTTGCGCGTGGATAGGCGTGGGACAGGATGGCGTCGTAACGCTGGCCCGCGTTGGCTTGTTCTACCGCTTGCTCCCAGGGCAATTTGTCGGCATCCGGTTGCGTCAAGTGATAGGTCACATTCGTGCCCACAAGGATCAGGTCGCTGGTCCACGCGGCTATACGCCGTGCCTCGGCACTCGCCGTCGGTTGCTGCTGTAGTCCTGTTTGGCGAGGCTCAGGCATATCTCAAAGTGCGGCTTGATGTACTCCGCTACGCGAAACGCGCTGCTGCAGGCCTGATCCTTGTACTGAAACGCACTTCGTAACCACCGGAAACGGCATTGTCCGGAAGCTGAAAGCGGCCTTGAGCGCCCGCCTTCGAATCAAGCTTCAGGGCCAGCGACTGCAGCGCAGTACCGGTGGCATCGAGGATGGTCACGTCAACATCGGCAGCGACTGGCGCCACTGAGTCTCGTGCATTCTTGAACTCCCGCCCGACGATCTTCTACGAGACCCAGTCTCCGGGGCGGTATAACGGCCGGTCAGTGAAAGCGAAGAGTTTGGTGTCGTAGATCTCGCTGTCGTAATAGAAATTCTCCGCAATGAAAACACCGCCCTCTTGATCTTCACCGATCAAGAATGAGCGTTCGGGGCTGACGTGTTTGAGCCTGAGTAAACACTGCGCATCAGTCGCGCCACTGCTCATGACGCCCAGGCCGTCGGTCCAGAGCACGTTGACCTTCTCGGCTGGACTGCCTTCATTTTTGCGGGCAGCCCACACCAGAAGCTCATCACCGGCAACCTTGCTCACCGCAACAGTATTGGAGACGAACACCATGATCGTGGCGCAGTACTTGCCAATCAGCGCCTCTTCCAGCAAACCATCCGGGCGGCCCAAGTGCAGTTTGTCACTGGCAATTTCGGCCATTGGCGCCTTGGGTTTGTGCATGAACCAGCACATTGCACCGGCAACACCGGCGACCACACACAGCCCGCCCAACAGCAACGGCCAGCGTCGAACATGTTTGACGACGGGCGTGCCGGTTGGCTCGGAAGTCGCAGTCCATCAAAGCTTGAATTTACCCACAAGTGTATTGAAAGAAATGGCCAGTCGGGATAGCTCCTGACTCGAAGCGTTGGTTTGGTTAGCGCCAGCGGACGTTTGGGTAGACAGATCCTGGATATTAACCAGGTTGCGGTCGACTTCACGTGCTACCTGAGCCTGTTCTTCGGCTGCGCTGGCAATCACCAGGTTGCGCTCGTTGATTTCGCTGACCCCGGCGCTGATTCGCTCCAATGCCAGGCCCGCCTCGGCTGCCAGCGACTGTGTACTTTGAGCCATCGACTGGCTTTTGCCCATCGATTGCACAGCCTCGTCAGCGCCTGCGCGCACTACCTTGATCATCGCTTCGATTTCACCCGTGGAGGCTTGGGTGCGGTGGGCCAAGGCCCGGACTTCGTCGGCGACGACCGCAAAGCCTCGACCCTGTTCACCGGCACGAGCGGCTTCGATTGCGGCATTGAGCGCCAATAGATTGGTCTGCTCAGCGATACCACGGATCACGTCCAACACCTTGGTGATGTCACGAATCTGACCGGCCAGGGTTTCGACACGCTGCGTGGAATCATTGATGTCCCCAGCCATGGTGTTCATCGCCATTACCGTCTGCTGCACTTGATACTGGCCTTTGCTCGCATCTTCTGCAGTCTGGCTCGACACTTGGGAAGTACTGACGGCATTACGCGCAACCTCTTCCACTGCGGCAGTCATCTCGTTTACCGCGGTCGCGGCTTGCTGGATCTCATCATTCTGACGAACCAGCCCACGTGTGCTGTCTTCGGTCACTGCGGTCAACTCTTCAGCAGCTGAGGCCAACTGATCGGATGCGTCCGCGATCTGCTGCACGGTGCCTTTGAGGTCTTTTTGCATGCTGGACAGCGCTTTGAGCAGTTGTCCGGTTTCATCCTCACTGTTCGAGGTGATCTCTTGGGTAAGGTCGCCCTGAGCGATCCGAGTGGCACTGTTCACGGACTGATAGAGCGGTCGGGTAATCATGCGCGTGACCACCAGTCCCAGAGTGATGGCGGCAGCGGCTGCCACAAGTCCGCCGATAATCAGAGCCCAGGTGACTTGATGGTTGGTATCGTTTCCTGCTTTGGCAACGTCAAGCGCTTGCCGGGCATTGGACTCGATCATGATATTCACTTCACCAACGGTCTTGCGATATGCCGGGGTTGCGCTGGAATCAGCAAGCCTGACGGCCTGGTCGACGTCGCCACTTTTCAACAGAGAAAAGATGTTTTCTGCGGCTGCGACGTACGCGGGCCAGTCCCGCTCGAATTCATTACCTGCCGCGCGCTCGTCAGCTTCCAGAGGAGTGGCGCGATAGATTTTGAATTGTTGCTCAGCCTCTGCTTGGTTATCCTTGAAAGACAAAACGACCGCGTTAATGTCTTCCGGGGCTGCTTTGCGCAAAGCCAGGTTGATGGCTCGGAACATGTCCCGGTGAGTGGCAATCACGTTGGCTTTAACCGAGTCGGTCTTTTGGATCGAGACCAGGTTGTTGCTGACCGTGCTCTGCAAAAGGCTATAGATGGTTGAGACCCCGCTGTACCCCAGCGCCGCAACACCGACAGTGATGACCGTGCATAGACCAAAAGCAAACAGCAGCTTGGATTTGAGTTTCAGATTGATGAGCAGGGACATGGGGATTACTCAGGCTCGTCGTTGTTGGAGTCGAGGGTTTCGAGCACTAGGAACCTCTCTATCAGTATTATCGACTGGACAGGTGCAAACTTTATTGATGTGCCAGTGCTTCTGGTGGGCTTGCGGTGAGAAAAAGAGTGAATAAACACGTGCGGACGTAATGCACTGTTTTTTCAAGAATAAATTGAAGTTCTGCTACCGCTTTTCTCTGAACAGTCGCTTTGGCGAGGCGGCTTTTGAAATTAGTAGGTCGTTTGCTTAGTGGGCTCACCCTTTTTAGAGCATGAAGGCGGGTTGGTCATGCCCAGGGTCAGAATGTTGCCACCGTTAATGATGCAAACGAATTCTTTTTTATCGTTTGTTTTAAAATTGGCGTAGGTGTTAGTTCCATCGGTACGACGATTGACGAGAGTCAAGTCTTCTGGCGAGTAACCCAACGCACCAGCGCCAATCGATTTGACCTTTTCGTCATCCAGCACATTGGTTTTGCTGGCGATGATATTGCAGCCAGCCAGACTTGAAAAGATAAAAAGCGATAATGCGATTTTTTTGAACATGCTGTTTCGTCTCCAGACCGGTTGCGATAAAGACCAAACGATACCCGCTGCCAGTTCGTTAAAAAATAGTACACATGTGCTATCCCAGGAGATAAAAATTAAGACGCGTCGAAGAAAAATCCGGGAGGTATGTATAAAAACCTATACGGTCACCTCCCGGCGCGCTATCGGGTGCTTACTTATTCAACTCAATGGGCGAGCCAGGAGTCCACAACGTCTGCACCATATTTGGCTTTCCACTCTTTAAGGGTGCGATGATTGCCCCCTTTCGTTTCAACAACCTCCCCGGTTTCAGGATTCTTGAATACCTTGATCACTCGAGCTTTACGGGTTTTACGCGCAGTGACGGGATTGTCATTCGTCAATAGGGGAGCGGCAGCGTGGGGATCAAGCACCGCCACCACATTTTTCAGGCTGAAACCGTAATCAGCCAACAGGTTGCGCAATCTGGTTTCGAATTCGATCTCTTTCTTCAGCCCTTCATCGCTTTTCAGCGCTTCCAGCTCTTTGAGCTGCTCGGCCAATTTTCTTTCCAGCAAACGAAACTCTGCAAGCTTGGACATGTATAACTCCATCACGTATTGGAGGTTGGAATGGGCGGGCGAACCGAAGTGTCCTGTTCGCTCGCGGAAAAGCATTCAATGTTGCGCCAGGTAGCGATGTTATCCAGACCAGCTTCTCTACTGGTTTTTATACAAACGGCATTTATCAGCAGAAAATATCGGATGACCACCTCGCCGACATCGATTTGCTCAAAAATACGTTGCGTGTCTGCATCCGGAATATCGGACCAGGCATTCCAGCCAGAACTGCCTTCAGCGCAATCCTTGATACCGGGCTTGCACGTCAAAATCAGCTTCGGCTTCCGGTCAACAATATCTGCCAGAGCAAGGGTCTGATACAGGTCCCCGCTAGCCCGGTCCTGAGAAAGACTGCAGACGCGGTTCTTATTCTGATGAAAGCGAGTCCCGAAACATCCGTAAGCATAGGCATCCGCTTGCGGCACAAACTCGCAGGAGACGTTACTTCCCGCGTAACGCCCGCCTGTAAATCCTGCATCAAACTTACTTTGATCAATAGCTCGCTTAACCAGCTCAGGTTTCGGCGATGCCTGATCTGAAATCCGACCCAATTGCCGGGTACGATCCTGGATAGCTTTCAGCACAATATTGCTCTGCGCCTGCCGTATGTATGGCTCACCTGTCCGTGCATCAATACTGTCACGGAGTCAGCAGTGAGCAGACGGGAATCGGCACATATCAAATATTCAATTTCGGCTGATGTCTTGACACAATCCTGGATCGCACCGAGTCCCACATCAGGACGATGACAATTCCAATGGCGATCCCTGCCCCGTGCAGGGCTGCACTTCGAAAGACTTTTCTAACGTTAAGCGCAAGTGGCAACTCCATGGACAGCCCCTTCATGGATTCTGATCGTTCTCGCCTGTCGCAAGTCGCGTTTAGTGGTCGACTTCGAAAATGTGTAACCAACGACGGCAATTAATTCATTCATGCCGGACCGTTTTCAATAGCACATATGTGCTATTTGTTCGTGTACGCCCTGGGTATAACATTTTATCAATGCTCATCATGCGCATCGCGATCTGTTAGTTATCTTAAGAATGTTTTATGCACCAACGCTTGCTGACTATTCTGACTCTTGCTGTAAGTGCGATCACTGCTTTCCAGGCTCAGGCAAGTGATGATGACTCCTGCGCAACGACCTAGCCGGTCAACACTCATCAATTCAGCGTTTGCAGCAACTTTCCTTTTCTTAGCCCCAGCAATGACAGCACCGCCAACTTGCGCCTGTTACTGGCAGACTTCGGCAAGCTGCCGCTAACACCTGTTCCGCTGAGCAAAGATGATATCCCGGAAGGTTATGTTGAGGTACCGTTTGCCCACTATCGCCTTCAGCCCGCGCCAGACGCTGTAGAATCGGATGCTTCCGAGAGCAAAAAATCCAGAGCCTTGATCCATTGCTGACAAGCCTGGGAATCAAGTGCGAACAGGCGAAGGTTACCAGGTCGACTCTGATCGACGGTGAAGGCAGTCGTTGCCGGAGCAACAATGAACAGGCTGCCACCGACTTCATTTCCCAAAGCCAAAGGTTTTCCAATAGTACAGGTGTAGTATTTCTAATTCGTCGAAAGGCACTCTATTGTGTCGATCAATATAGAAATAGGCAGACAGATGAAAAAAAGGATTGGTCTGTGCGTTACAAGCGCCCTTCTCCTTGCCTTTACCCTGCACGCGAATGCTGGAGCCGACGATATTCCGCCCGGCTATTCCGATTTTGGGTTTGCCGAGCGCTGCGACGATGAAAGTGCAAAGTTGACCACGCTCGAAGATATCGCCTGTTCCAGTGCCAGCCTGCGAGCTCAGGAAACCAAAATGCTGAATCTGGTCGACGACGTGAGGGCAGAAACCAAGGGAGTCGATGGTGAGACCGGCAAGGCGCTGGACCCCATGGGCGCACAGCAGAAAAAGTGGCGTGATGCCTTGGCCCGCACGTGCAAGGATGCCGTCTGCCTCTATGTAGCTTACGCAGCACGCATCGCAGCAATCCACAAAGAATGGTCGGAGGCGCTGTGATGAATACACTTGCTCACTGGCGAACCCGCGCAAACGCCCTGCTGGCAGTTTCGATTATTTCCACCGCGACGTTGCAAAGCCCGGTGTCCCCTCCCTGCTCACCCATACCCAGAGGATTATATGCAATCTTTCTTCTCTAAAACATTTGGTGGCCTTACCCCTAGTTACTATACTCGGCAGCTCATATTTGGGGCGCTGATTACCGCGGGAATCCTTTGGGTACTGTCGAGCTCAACTAAAGGAATGTCAGCCAATCCTGGTATGATTGCCTTGCTTTTTTTCAATACGTTGCTTTACCCCTATTCGCGCTTTCTCTACGAACGCGTGGTTGGATTTATAATGGGCGGGAATATATTTTTTGTAAATGCGGCATTTATGCTGGCAGCAAAAGTGATAACGATGTCGATGTGCTGGTCCTTCGCAATCTTCATCGCTCCCGTGGGGCTCGCCTATCTATATTGGCACAACAGCCGACAAACTATGCTTTAGCTGACATCGACTTTTCAAGCTTAGTTTTTTGCTTCATGTTCTATTTAGATTTTTAGATTGAACATGAGCCAAGAACGACCTTTTTTAAACTTCATGTCTTCTTCAGAGTATTGCTGCTACCAACAGCACCTATTAACACAGGTGCGACTACTGAGGCAATGGCCAATGGTACGTAGGTCCGTAACCGGCGTGCGGCGGTGAGTGAACCCACTGAAAAGCTGGATACAAACAGCTTGTGGTTATCGGCTGGCCATAGTCGCTTGAGGATTGGCATGACGACTCCCGCTGTCTCGATGTCGTCGCCAATGGTGGGCTTGAGTTCGACCTGTAGCCCCAGGTTCAGGCGCAAGGCGCAGGCCACGATCTCCTCGAAAGTCGGGATCTGCAGAACTGCGAATTCAGGTGCGAGCCAACTGCCCGCGTCGAGTGTGCGAATGACATCCAGATCACGCAGGACCACAGCGCTGCTTCCGTTGCTAGTTTGGTCCAGCAGGTCGTCATAAATGACAATGGCTGCGCGTCGCAAGTCAGTTTCACATCTATTTAAACCTACTGGACGCCGCATTCAGCAGCTGTTTCGAGGGTTAAAAGAGTGTTTTCCTGCACATAGGCCTTGGCGCCGCGGTGAACGATCAGCGGCGAGCGGACGAAGCGAGATTGTATGGGCATAGACGGTCACTTGGCGGGTTGAGAAAAAGAGACGAACTGACGTTGACCACTCTGGATATCGAACAACAACGGGGTGGCGTTGATTGCCAGTTGAATCTGGGTACCAGGTATCAGGTGCTGGCGTCCGGCTAGACTTACAACGCAGCGGGTTCCCGCGAGTTGGCAATACAGCAGGCTATGGCTGCCCGGACTTTCCGAGGACTCCACAGTTGCCGTGACACCTTGCTGACCCAGAGTGAAGGCTTCAGGCCGCAGCCCTATCAACCATTTGCCCACATGACTGGTGGCAACGCCGAGCTTGAAAGGCAGGCGTTGGCCGTCCGCGAGTATCAGGGAGTTGTCCTCCAGGCAGTGTACGGGCAGCAGATTCATGGGAGGGGTACCGATGAAACCGGCGACAAATGTGCTGGACGGTTGATCGTAGATCTCGGCAGGCGTACCCACCTGTTCGACGCTGCCTTTGTTGAGAATCATCACTTGGTCAGCGAGCGTCATGGCTTCGGTCTGATCGTGGGTGACGTACAAGATCGTGGCACCGGTCTGCTGATGCAGATGCCGGATTAACAGACGCATCTCATGACGCAATGCGCTGTCCAGATTGCACAGAGGCTCATCGAACAGCAGCACTGGCGGCTTGCGAATCAGCGCACGCCCGATTGCCACTCGCTGGCGTTGGCCCCCCGAGAGTTCAGCGGGCTTGCGTTGTAGCAGGCCCTCCAGCCCCAGCGAGATAGCACAGGCTTGAATGCGCTGTTCTCGTTCCTTGCGTGAGACGCCCCCCAGCTTGAGCGCATAGCCTATGTTTTCGGACACGCTCATGTGTGGATAGAGCGCGTAATTCTGGAACACCATGGCGCAGCGGCGCTCCTTGGGCGGCAGCCGGGTAACGTCAAGGCCTCCCATAACAACTTGGCCCTGGTTAACACTTTCCAGGCCCGCAACCAAACGCAGCAAGGTGGACTTGCCGCAGCCGGACGGGCCGAGAATGACGCTCAATTCGCCGGCCTTGAAGGACAGGTCGAGCCCTTGAAAAACAGGCTCGGCACCATAGGCTTTGTGCAGACCTTTGAGGGCGATATCCGGAGCGCATGCAATAGGGGTGAGCGCGGTCATTTACCGACTCCAATCAGGCCCTTGACGAACCATCGCTGCATGAAAGCAATGACGAGGATAGGGGGCAGCATGCTGACCACGGCAGCGGCCATCAGCAGGTTCCATTCGGGGATTTGAGTGGCATCCGTCGGCAGGAAGCTGGCGACGCCCAGCACCAGCGTGCGCATATCCTCACGATTGGTCGCAACCAATGGCCACAGATAGTCTTTCCAGGCCCCGATGAACACCAGAGTGCCAAGTGCCGCAAAGTTAGTCTTCGACAGAGGCAACAAAATATCCACAAAGAATCGCCACGGCCCGGCGCCATCCATTCGTGCAGCTTCGGCCAGTTCTGCAGGCAGTGTCTGGTAAAACTGTCGGAACAGAAACGTACCGGTCGCGGAGGCAATAAGTGGCAGGGCAAGGCCGGGGTAGCTGTCCAGCAAGTTGATCGTCGGTATCGGCAACCACTGGATTCCCAGCCATTGCAGTACGCTGCGAAAAGGGCCGAGAAGATCGCTGGCCACGGCGTAGGTCGGGATGATGCGCACTTCCAGCGGCAGCAATAACGCACCTAAAACAGCGAAGAAAATCACTGAGGTATAACGGCTGCGAAAATACACGACCGCAAAAGCGGTCAACGCCGACAGCGTCAGCTTGCCGATCACCACCAATGTCGCGACCAGCAGGCTGTTGCCCAGCAAACGCAGCAAGTCCAGGCGCGCTGTCACTTGCTGCAGATTCACCAGCAGTTGGTCCCCGGGGACCACTGCCAGACCTTGAGTGAACAGCTGCGAATTGCTGACCGTTGCTGAGCAAACGGCCATATACAAAGGCCCCAATGCGAACACCAGGCCCAGAGTCAGTAACAGGTAGGCGCCTGCGTTGAGCAGTCGGTTGTGCTCGATCATGCTTTGGCCCCGCGGCGCTTCAGATGAGACATGAGCTTGAACTGGGCAACGCTCAACACTACGAACGCCAGCAGCATGAGGACCGAAAGTGTGGATGAGCCTGCCAGGTCCAGCCCCATGAAACCGTCGGTATAAATTTTGTAGGCCAGCACGTTGGTGGTATCGCCCGGCCCACCCTGGGTCAGGGTATGCACCAGTGCGAAACTGTTGGACAGGCTTTCCAGCAGGTCGATAACGAACACGAACAATAGATACGGCGCAATAAGGGGCAACTGGATATCGAGCATGCGCCGCAATGGGCTGGCACCGTCCAGCGCTGCGGCGGCGAGGTAGTCGTCCGGCACCGATTTCAGGCTCGCGACCAGCATCACAAAATTGAACGGTACCAGGCACCATGCATAGGCCACGATCAACAACAGCATGCTCTGCACCGGGTTGGCATAGGGTTCCCAGGTATCCGGTGCAATGGCGTTGAGCCAACCAAAAATACCCATCACCGGATTGGCCAACACATGAAAGACGATACCGATGGTGGCGCCCGATACCGCGTATGGCCAGATCAGTAGATTGCGAAAAATAGCGGTGCCGCGCAATTTCAGCTCCAGGCATAAGGCCAACACCAGCGCAATGAGAATCGAAAGCACCACGCTCGAGAGACTGAAGACCACCGTCGAGCCCAGCGATGCGAGGACGCCGGGGTCTTTCAAAACGCGCCAGTAATTGCTCAAGCCGACAAAAATATTCTCACCTCCGAAGGGCGGTACCAGATGAAACGACCACCAGAGTGCCTTGACTGCAGGCCAATAAAAAAACAGCCCGAGCGCCAACAGTTGCGGCAGGGCAAACAGCAGCGCCAGACGCGGTTGTGGAAAATGCGCGCCGGATTTCATGGCGTAGCCTCGTGAGTCGGGTCGTTGGCCTGAGCCTGGTGCATTTGTTGAAACAGGCTCAGCAGTTCGTTGGCGCGCAGTGTTGACTGGCGCAGCGCGCTATCAACGCTTTGTCGGCCTGCCAGTGCGTTTTCCATCTCTTGCGACCAGATCAGGCGCATCTGTGTGATGAAGCCAGACCGCAAGGGCGTGGAAGGTGGCTTTTCTGCTTCATTGAGCGCAGTCAAACCTGCCGTCACCGCTGACGGCTTCTGTTCACTGGATAGTAATGTCGCAGCTGTTGCCTGAGTGACCGGCAGGTAGCCGGTCCTTGCGCTAAACACCCGTTGGTTTTCCGGTAGCAGCAAGAACGTCAGGAATTCGGAAATTAACCGATACTCTTGCTCTGAATGCCCACGCATCACCCACAGCGAAGAGCCACCGGGGACATTGGCCTTGCGAATGGAGTTGGCGTAGATCGGCAGCGGTGTGACGTCGATGTCGGATTCGAGCGAACCGTGCATGACATTCCATGCCCCGGTCGAGTCCAGCAGCATCGCGCACTCATCGCTGGCGAATGCCAGCGTCTGCTGACCGCTGCGGGTCGAATCCTCGTAGCGAACCAGTCCTTGAGCGGTCCATTGCGCAAGTTCATTCATTAGGCGCAAGTGCGTGCCTTTGTCGAACTGGTAACGATCAGCCACGTCAATACGCAGAGCAACATCCGTGCCTTGTGCCGCACTGGTCTGTTCCAGCCAGATCCAGGGTGCAAAATCAGTAGCGAGGGGGCAGGTATGGCCGCTGTTCTTCAACCCACGCAATGCAGTCGCAAACGCCTCCCAAGTGGCGGGCGGCTCGTTGATACCTGCGGCGGCCAAAGCGTTTCGATGGGTGTAAAGGACGGCAGTCGAGACGGCGAACGGCTGGGCCGCCAGAACGCCGTGACTGTCCGCGTAATAGCGTCGCAATGCGGGCAGGAAAGTGTCGCTGGAATAGGCCCTCTGGTGATCAGCCATGACGGTCTCGACAGCCTTGGTGGCGCCACCGAGCAACATGTCGGGTGTGGCGACGTCGTAAATCTCCACCAGCGTTGGGCCTAAGCCGGCCCGATAAGCCGCCACGGTTTTCTGCAGGGTCTGCTCGTAGGTTCCTTGACGGATGCAGTGGAGGCGATCACCTTCATCACGTTTGGCATTGAAGCTTTTGCACAGGTCGACGATGGCGCTACCCGGCGCGCCGCCGTGGCTATACCAGAACTCTGCTGATGCAGCCAGGGTATGGGTGGCAAGTGACAGCAGCGCCAGCATGGGTAATATTTTATGGATGAAAGGCATGAGAGCCTGGTCAATGACTTGGCAGGTCTGTTCGACCCCCAGGCTCTGGTGCTTGGTGGGCAATTGCCACCTGAATTGGGACGCCGCTGTGGTGCGTTACAAACAGCGACGATGGCTTAGCAGGAAGCATGGCAGCAGGCGGCTCAGGCCAAAGGCAGCGCTCATGCGGCGGTAGGCGGCGGGGCAATATCATGGTTGACATGGAATCAGCTCACCATCGAAAGAGTACGAACCTAGAGTCGCCACGCGGGTTCGTTTCAAATGGTGAGGATACTAATACACGATAGATGTATTAATTATGACTATATTTTACTGATCCTGTTTTGTCTCGTTGAATGCCCATGCCTTTGCGATACGCAGGGAACCATGATTTTTCAAAGTTCACGAGCAGATTGTACGAGCACCAATGGACCGGCCGCTGAACGTGGAGCAACCATCGTACGGTTCTATACAAGGATCGGCGTGAGTGCTGCTGCGAAAATTGGGCTGCGATGTGCAGACAGCTTCAGCAATTCCCAAGACTCGGGTTGATTACGACCTTGTCGTCACCGACTTTGATCTTGATCGCGCCGCGACCGGTGCCGACAGTATTGCTATCTGCGCGAACTGCAAGGCCGTCGGATACCCTCAATTGTGATTACCGGCCATGAGTTGCAATACGTACAACAATCCCTCAACGATCCGGATATCCCGATTCTGCCCAAGCCCGAGCGTCCTGCAGAACTTCGCTCATTACTGCTGAGTTTCAAAATGGATCAGATGCAAGACGTCGTGTGTGGGACGCCTGCATTGAACTGATACCGGATTGCCGCTTGGACCTGCCAGAACCAGGACTCAGTCCGCGAAGGTTCAAAAGTCCCGCTCAAATCGTCATGAATGTCATTTCTTCGTCATAAAAACGCGCTAGGTTGGCTGAAAATTAGAACGTTCTAATTTCCACGATCACTGATTTTCAAGCTCTGGCAACCCAGCATGAATGGAATTAATCTCATGATGAACGTCAACACGCGCCGCGCCTTCTTGCTGCAATCATGCGTCATGACAGCCAGCGTCGCGTTTGCCTCTTCGCCGGCGTCTACCCTTCCTCTCCCCACCGAGGACGACAGCGAAAAACCTTACGACGTTAATCGTAAATTCTATGAAGACGGTACAGCGCGACCGTTCGCCGGCAACACCATTATCAGTCAGATACCGTTGCGCACACCTCTGAACGAGGCGCTCACCGTCGTCAGGAATACCTTGGCCAATTACGAGTTCAGTCAATGCTTGAGCCTGCTGCCGCCTTCCAGCTATCACATGACTGTCTTTGAAGGTGTTATTGACGAAAAACGCAAGGCACCGTTCTGGCCAAGTGAAGTCCCCAGCAATGCGCCCATCCAAGCCTGCACACAATATTTCACTGCGCGGTTGAAGAATTTCTTTATTGAAGAGAATTTCCAGATACAGATGCACATCGATGACTTCAATGTTTACAAGGACAGCGGTGCAACAGTGCGGTTGGTCCCTGCCAATAGCCACGAGACTCAAAAACTTAATGATGTGCGAGATCGGTTAGCCAACTGCCTGGGGATTCGCTCACCCCATCATGATGATTATGGATTTCACATCACGCTGGGCTATCTCGTGAAGTGGATGAACGCTCAACAAATCCAAGACTACGAGCTCGTTCAACAAAGTTGCAGGGCTTATCTGAAGAAAACATTAAGTGTTCTGACGTTGGAGAGCCCTCGCTTTTGTACCTTTAACGATATGTTGGCTTTTGACGACAAGTTCGCCATCGGCCAGCGTCCTGTAACGCTTTGACAGCGTCTACCCAAGCCTTTACAGCGAGCCTGTCCATGTCATCGTTTAGCGTACGTCGGCGCCCAAGCCCGGATTATTATCTAGAGCCTCTGATGCCTAACGCGATTGCCGTTCGGGCCACAGGCTGTTCAATCAAACTGCCCGCGATTTCCATGCCTGGACACCTGGGCAGGGACACTCTGTTGTGTCTGTTTCTGGCGATCGGTGTCCACGGGTTGGTGGCTTGGCTCATGATACAAAGCCCCGCCGACATTCCAACCACCCCACCACCCGCGCCCGTGGTGATGCAATGGGTAGCACCTCCCGTCGCGCCCCCAATGAGCTCATCCGCGCCAACAGAACCTGCGGCAGCTACCCCTGCCCCCCAGAGTCCAAAGCCCGTTGAAACGCCTGCACCTCAAAAACCAAAACCTAAACCGGCACCCACGCAAGCACCGAAAAAAATCGCGATAGCGAACAAAACGCCGTCCCCCGCACAACCGACCGAGCAACCCGTTAAAGAGTCGGCGCAACCACCACAGACGGTCCCGGGCAAGCCTCCCGCCTCCGCCACTGAACCGGCGCTGGTGGGCCCCTACGGACGCGCGGGTTACCTGAACAACCCGCCACCGACGTATCCGCCCGTTGCTGCCCGCTTACGCCAGCAAGGCGTGGTGGTGCTGAGGGTACACGTCCGGGCGGACGGTCGCCCGGAGGAGGTTCAGGTATTCACTTCGAGCGGATTCGACAGCCTGGACCAGGCCGCTATCAAAGCCGTCAACCAGTGGACATTTATGCCCGCCAAGCGTGGAGAAGTCGCCACGGATGGCTGGGTCAACGTTCCTCTCTCCTTCAAACTCTCAAACTGAGGTTACTTATGAATAACGCCTACGCAACGCTCATCGCTCAGGTGTCTCTGGGAATCCTGTTATTTTTTTCTATCGTCACGTGGGCACTGCTCCTGCTCAAAGGCCTGAACCAGTGGCGACAAAGTCGCAAGAGTCGAGAATACATAAATGCTTTCAAAACCGCAGAAAGCCTTGAAGCGGCTCTAGACGTGGCGCAGAACGGAAGTGCCGCAGCGCGACTGGGGGCAACTGGCGCGCAAGTGCTGACCACCCGACAAGGCATTACGGAGCTGGGCCACCCCTGGAATCGCCAAGACTTGCTGGAGCGTAATCTGCATCAGCTGATCGTCGATGAACGACGAGCAATGGAAAGTGGCCTGGGTTGGTTGGCTAGCATTGGCAGCACCGCACCTTTTATCGGCTTGTTCGGCACTGTGTTTGGCATCATCCATGCGCTGAGCGCAATCAGCACGGCCAAGTCCGCGAGTATCGCGGTCGTCGCCGGCCCTATCGGTGAAGCACTGATTGCCACCGGCGTGGGTATCGCCGTCGCGGTTCCCGCCGTACTTGCTTACAACTTCTTCATGCGCCGGGTGAAACTGCTGGTTGCCGATCTGGATAAGTTTGCGGTCGAGTTCCTCAACCTGTCCCAGGTCCATGCATTTCAAGTGCAACGTCCGACCGCCGTACCGCGCAGCAAAGAAAACAGCGTATTGAGCGGGGTCATGTGAAATGGCATTTTCAAGCAATCAAAGTGACGATGTCATCAGTGACATCAACATCACGCCGCTGGTGGACGTCATGCTCGTCTTGCTGGTGGCATTTATAGTAACCGCCCCTTTGCTGACCAATGCCATCGCCTTGAACCTGCCTGAAACTGCAGCCACCGGGGAGGCAACACAACAACACTCAGTTGCCGTCAGTGTGGACGCGAAGGGTCAAGTGTTTCTGGACACCAATGTCCTGTCGATAGACCAACTACCTGCCGCATTACAAACCCTGCATCAACAGGAACCTGATACGGCAATTACATTACGAGCGGACCGCAGCGCTGAATATGGAAAAGTTGCGCAAGTTCTTGCTGAAGTTCGCAATGCGGGTATCACTCAGTTATCCGTGATTACAGAAACACCCTAACTCCAACATCCACGCCTGCATTTCATCGCGCCCTGCTGCCTGAAAGGACATGAGTTACATGAACTTCAAACCGATGCTCAATTGGCAACGGCTAACCGCCGCTTGCCTGAAAATCGCCCTGACCCTGCCTCTGCTTCCCCTTGGCCAGGCAAAAGCCGAAGAGGCCGATGTGCAGCAGGACACTGGTGCGACATCAATAACGCTGGGGACGGTCTCAGTCATGGGCCAAGGAGAAACGCGACAGGTTCAACGAGTTACAGAGCAGGACACGAAGGCCTATGCGCCTGGGAGCAACCCCATGAAAGTCCTGCAGCGCTTGCCAGGTGTCAACTTCCAGTCGAGCGACCCGCTGGGCCGGGAGTTGGGCAGCCAGCGTATCAGCCTGCGTGGCTTCGACATGCATCATCTTGGTTACACGCTGGATGGTGTGACGCTGGGGGACATGAGTTTCGGTAACTTCAATGGCCTGACGATTAACCGCGCAATCATTCCGGAAAACATCGTCAGTACTGAAGTGGCCGAAGGTACGGGAGCGTTAGGTACCTCTTCGACCAGCGATCTGGGCGGAACTCTGCAGTTCAAAAGCGCCAATCCGGATCAGACCCCAGGCCTCCGTCTGTCGCAAACCTTTGGCAGTTACGACACCACCCGTACCTTTTTGCGAGCCGATACAGGTCAGTACCAAGGGCTCGCCGCCTACGTTGCAGCCGAGAACTACGATGCCCAGACCTGGAAAGGCGACAGCCCACAACGCTCGCACGCCTTGAACGCCAAAGTCACTTATGATTTTGGCGATAACCACTTGAGCTTCTTTCACAGCCAATCGGAATACAAAGAATCGACAATTCCATCGCTTTCACGAAGCCAGATCGACCGACTCGGCTACAACTGGACCAACTATTCACCCGACTGGCAACGCGCAGTGAACGCTGCCAATGGAATATTCAGCGGCGGCGTAAACAGCGTCAGCGATGCTGTATATAACTCAAGCAACATCCGTAACGACGAACTCGACGTTCTCAGTGGCACGTTCGCCTTGAGTGATGCTCTGGTACTTGATACCACCGTTTATCATCATCACAACTCGGGGGCCGGCAACTCCTATTATCCGTTCGTCTTCAACAACGGGTCGACTACAGTCCCAAGCAACTCGATTCGCAGCACCTTTTACGGCATTGACCGCACGGGTTTTCAAAGCTCATTGTCCTACTACGTCGCAGACCACGTGTTCCAGGCTGGCATGTGGGTACAGTCCAACAAGAATTCCGCAGATCGTTACCTGTTCGATACAACCGGTACAGCGCCGCAAAGCGGCATTGTCGAGGTCAGCGGTTTGCCCCGGGCGGCAACGATCCAGGCCCAGGATTACAACGACCTCACTCGCCAGTTCTATATTCGTGATACCTGGACGCTGCTGGATAACCGCCTCAAGCTTGAATACGGTGCCAAACACGTCGTTACCACCTCAACAGCCAAAGGCTCGGGCACCTCAGCCAGCGGTTCACTCGAAGCCCGTAACAACTTTCTTCCGCAGATCGGCGCCACTTACAAAATTGACGAGCAAAACGAAGTTTTCGCATCCTACGCAGAGAATATGGCGGCGTTTCCCAGTGGCACCTCAAGCCCGCTGTTCACCAGCCAGACCACACTGGATGCACTTAACGGCTTCAAGGACCTGAAACCGGAAACTTCAAAAACCGTTGAGTTGGGGATGCGCCACAGCACCCCGCTTTATGCAGCTTCGGCAGCGCTTTACGGAACACGCTTCGATAACCGTTTACTGGCCATCGCTAACTGTACCGGGATTGTGATTTGCCAGAACGGCGTGGCCAACGTGGGATCGGTCAGCAGCCGTGGCCTGGAATTGGCACTGACGCTGACTCCAGATCCCCATTGGCGCTGGTCCAACACCATGACCTATAACCGCAGTGTTTATGAAGACAATTACACCAGTAACGGCGCTCAGGTTGCGGTCAAGGGCAAAGATGTCATCGACGCCCCCCGCTGGATGCTTTCCAGCAGCCTTGATTGGCAATGGGATCGCTGGAACGCCGGGGTGCAAACCAACTACATGGACAAGCGCTATTACACCTACACGAACGACTCGAGCGTCGATGCATACTGGGTGACCAACGCCAGCATGGGCTACGACTTCGGCAAGTTCGGGGATTTGAAGGAGACAACGCTGTCGCTCAATCTCGTCAATCTGTTTGACCGTCGTTACATCTCGACCATAAACACCGACTCCAGCGCAGCAAGTGACCCGTCAGGCAACCTGCAAATTTTAAAGGTCGGCTCGCCGCGTAGCGCCTTCGTCACATTGAGTACACGCCTATGAGGTAGTCTGCGTGCAGGCGCTTATTGCACAGAAAACAGGTTCCAGCCAGAATCGCCGCCAAGGCCTCTACTGGCTGGGCTGTTGAACTCACGCTCGCGGCATGGGGCGTGTACGGAGAGTTATGCGAAGTGAAGTAAAAAGAATCACCATTCGGGATGTCGCCGATGCCGCCGGGGTTAGTTTTCAGACAGTTTCCCTGGTCATCAACCACCCTGAAAAAGTTGCAAAGAAGACCCTCGCCAAGGTCCAGGGTGTGATTCGTGAACTGAACTTCGTACCCAGTGTGGCGGCGCGCTCGCTGCGCAACATTCCGACAAAAACGGTGGCCTGTATCTTTTTCGGCGAGCGCAGCCCCTATGACAACCGCTCCGGACAGAATCAAGACACCTACTGGAGCAACGTTGTACAGTCGCTGGGATTAGCTGCAGACCAGGTGGGTTATTCACTCCTGCAACGCAAGCCCTCAGCCCTCCAGGCACCGGCCCTCGAAGAAATCCTGGGGCTCTACCGTTCCGGGAGTATCGTCGGTGTCATTGCAGTCACCGAACAGCCTGATAACCCCGTATTGTCAGCACTCAGAAAACATGATGTCCCCATCATTCTGTTCGGGACGATGGATCCAGACTTTACTTATGTTGCTCAAGCCAACCGAATCGCTACAGCACAGATAGTTGATCATCTTTACAGCGGTGGTTGCCGTCATATCGCATTTATCGCCGGGGAACGAAATGGGCACACCAATCAGGATATCGAAGAGCGCTACCTTGGTTATCTCGAAGGGTTAAAAAAGTATAATTTATCGTTGGACAATGGCTGGAAGATTGCAGGTGACTGGTCAATGGCCAGTGGAATGCAAGTGGCCCAATACCTCTGTGCACTTGATCGACGCCCCGATGCAATGATTTTTGCCAGCGATCGAATGGCGCTAGGCGCCCTGAAGGGGTTGTACGATGCTGGACTGAAAGTTCCCGACGATGTTTGTGTCGTTGGCTTCGACAACATGCAATATGATGAATTCAGCATTCCTACCTTGACCAGTGTTGACTCCCCGCTATTTGATATGGCGACAACCGCCATACATCTTTTACTTAAAAAGCTTGAAGGGTCAGCGCTCGATGAGCTGCCCCCTGTCATCTTCTCAACTAATCTCGTGGTCAGAGACAGCACGCGACGTAAACTTACCTGATCCCTTTGGCACTCAGGCTGTTGCCGCTGATGCAGAATTGCCGCCCGCCTTCCCAAGCAGGGCAACACCGGCAGACGTATCACAGCGCCTGGTAGATCACTGAGCCCGCTACCATTGAGAATAGTCATCGAGCTAATGCGAGATTGGAATACGGATCGTTGCGAACTGACTGTGACCGCGGTATTCCAGCTGGTATTCCAAATAAATGTACAGACTCAAATTTATAATTTAAATCAAATTTCGGCAGGGTTTCGACAGTCCATGGCATGGATCGCTTGGCACGTATCCTTCTTCTCATGTATCAGCCAGGATCTGCAACGCGGCAATGCAGGCCTGACTGTTGTCGAGCACAGCTTCGTTATCAAAAAATGCATAGGCCACGACGAGGCCGTGTTCGAAGCGTCATCAATTCGATAGCACACCTGTGCTATCGAAAAGCATCAGCCGCTCGATTACTGTCTTCCTTTCAGTACACCTCAAAGCGCGTACTGCCGAGTCACAGCGGTGTTCTGACGCTTTGCAACTTTGCAACCTAGAAGATTTCAGGCAATGGACATTCAAACGCAATCCTCTTACGACGCCAGTCTGCGCGATCACCAGGCGGAAGCCGAGCTTGAGGCTTACTTCCACAAGCACCGCAAAACGGGCATCGTGCTGCAACGGATTTATCCACCCACCGCATTTCCCCGCGTGCGCAGTCGGCTCGGCGGCCTGCCGCAATTGCCACAGGCTTTTGAATGGCCACTGGGTGTCAGTTATGGCGAGTCCACGCCCATGCATTTTCTTGCTCAGATCGACTGCGCAGAATTGCCCCTTATCGAATCGTCTATGCCAACACAGGGGATGTTGTTCTTTTTTGCTGTAAATGAAGAAGAACAGATCTGGGATACCGACGCCCCGCAGGAACGTGTCCGGGTGCTGTATGCGCCACATGTGCCAGAGGACCAGCCCGAACGCCAGGCACCGGAACAGCTGCGCCCGATTCTAGGCGTGCTCGCAACGCACAGCCCCTTTACGGGACCGGGCTGGCTGCTACCCGGTGAAAGTGGTCCATGCCTGCACGTTCAATGGCCACTGGTTGCGCGGCGGATGGAAACCTGGCCAGACATCGACAGTTTGCCGACGCCGCAGAACGGCTCGATGCCAGACTTCGCGGCCTACCTGCAGCGCTGGTCCGAGCTGAGTCTGGGAGCCGCAGTGGCTGCGACAGGCCTAATGCCTGACGCCGACGCTGGTTTCCAATGGAAGCCGCCGCTGTCCGCATCGCTGCGCTATCAACTGGATTTCCCACAGGTCGGCATCATGATAGATCGCCTGGCGCGCATTGTAGGCAATGAGCGAAGCAAGCAAACACGGCAGTTTGTAGCTGACGAGGATGTGTTGCGCTGGGTGGATCACGCTGCGCTGCTCGGCTGGGATAATGTTCCCGATGAAGCCACGAGGGAGGCATTCAGAAACTGGCTCATTGAACAGATCGGCGATGAAGGCTCCACGTTGCACGAGCGAATAATGGGCCGTGTCTTACGCAAAGGGCTGCTGGCGACTGTCGCGTACGCCGCTGGCTCACCTGAGGCCGCCGGGTTGATCCCACTGAGGCTATACCGCGACCTGGAAGGCGAGCACTTGCCCTATGAGGAAAGCCTGCGCCAGCATCCCGATGGGCGCAAGCACTGTGCCAGGGCCAGGGTTCATCAGTTGCTGGGACATGTTCCGCTGTTGCAGGGCACCATGCCTGATATCGAGGGGGAGCCAGTATGCCTGCTTCAGCTCGCCTGGGACCCGGCCATCAACCTCAATTTCGGGGATTGCGGCCAAGCGACTTTCTGGATCGCCAAGGAAGACCTGGCGGTCCGGAACTTTGATCGCGTAGCAGCAGTGGTTGAATCACATTGAGGCTATCTTCAGGCTTTCTGTCACGGTATGAGCAAGGACTGAAACTTCGCTAACTTCCAGTTGGCCGGTGTATGGAACACCCGTTCGAAATCAACGCGGCGAGACAACAGATAAAGCCTCTAAGTTATGCCGCATGCGCCCTGCTCCTTTTATGTGCAGTGTCGATAGAAGCACAGAAACGCTGCCCGGTGGGGGCTCAAGCGGGGAGTATGCAATGCTTGCCCGATGAGCCTCTGAGAGGCGCGCCCCCTTCCCGCCCAACCGGTGGATGGCTAAAAACCTGGGGGGATTGCGCGCTCTGAGGCGACCGGAGAAGTGGGAACTGCCGCCAATGAGCAGTTGCTGAGTGCCCCGATAGAACTCACGGGCGGCGAGCATATCGGGGGAGATGGGCGAAACCGCCATGTCTGAAGCCAGCAAAGCCATTTCCAGCATGACCGAGCGAGCGCCCTGGGTGTCGATCAGTACCAGATCAAAGTCATCGGCAAACGCCGACATCAGATTTTTCAGTCGCAGACGCCCATCAGCCGCATGCAACAACAGGTTGCTAAGCTGGTTGAAAGGGTCGTTGGAGAGGATCAGAGACAGGTTGGGGATGCAGGTGCGGCTGACGATCTGCTCGAAGCGTGTTTCGTTGTGAGCGATGAACTCGTAGATGCCGCCGGGAGCCTCATGATCGAGACGATAGAACGACGACAACGAAGGCTGAGTGTCGAGATCAATAAGCAGGGTACGGAGATTGGCATCGGCGCAGAACGCGCCCAGATTGGCGGTGACCGTGGTTTTTCCAGGGCCGCCCTTGGTTGAAACGATGGATACGATTCTCATGATGCACGCCTCTAAATCGATTGATTAAGAGACGGCGCCGGATCGTCAAAATAGGGAGTGCGACCTTGTTTCCAGATGTAAAAAAACAAGGTCTTGCACTGTTTCACTTCTGAAAGCCCAATGACGTATTCGCTGTCATTGGTTCGCGCTTTCAGCAGAAACTACGCAAGACCTTGATTTACATCGCTAAATTCTGGCTCCACGACCTGGACTCGAACCAGGGACCCAGTGATTAACAGTCACTTGCTCTACCAACTGAGCTATCGCGGAATGAGCGCTATCTTACTCATTAAAATAGGTAAGTCAAGCATCGTCTTGAAAAAATATTGAGCATAAACAGGCATTTGCAGACGCAGGGTTTCGTCGTGGGTTTGCTGTGGCGTAGTGTGTTCGCTTGCCCCTGCAACGCTGATAACAGAAAGGAGAACGAGATGACCCAGGCTAACCGTCTTGAAACGCTGTTCCCTGCCGCTGACGACATTCCCGAGCAGTACCGTACAGGCCCGGCCATCGAGCAGCGGGAATATCTGGTGAATGGTGTCCTGCAATCATGGCAAGGGCCGTTGGCTCCGGTACGCAGTCCGGTTTGCCTGAGAACTGAAACCGGGCTTGAGTCGGTGATTCTGGGCAGTACGCCGTTGCTGGATGCAGAAACGGCCATGACGGCACTGGATGCTGCGGTTCAGGCTTATGACCGCGGTCAGGGTCGCTGGCCGACGATGCGTGTGGTGGAGCGCATTCAGCATGTCGAGTCGTTTCTCAAGCGCATGCGCGAGCAGCGTCGGGCGGTGGTGAATCTGCTGATGTGGGAAATCGGCAAGAATCTCAAGGACTCGGAAAAGGAGTTCGATCGCACCTGCGATTACATCGTCGACACTATCAATGCACTGAAGGAGCTGGACCGCCGTTCCAGCCGTTTCGAGCTGGAGCAGGACACCCTTGGCCAGATCCGTCGCGTACCGCTTGGCGTGACGCTGTGCATGGGGCCTTACAACTATCCGCTGAACGAAACCTTCACCACCCTCATTCCGGCGCTGATCATGGGCAATACCGTGGTCTTCAAGCCTGCCAAGTTTGGCGTGCTGCTGATTCGTCCGCTGCTTGAGGCCTTCCGTGACAGCTTCCCGGCCGGCGTCATCAATGTGATCTACGGACGCGGCAGGGAAACGGTCAGTGCCTTGATGGCGACCGGCAAGATCGACGTCTTTGCCTTTATCGGCACCAACAAGGCTGCCAGCGATCTGAAAAAGCTGCACCCGCGCCCTCACCGCCTTCGCGCCGCGCTGGGGCTGGATGCGAAAAACCCCGGTATCGTGCTGCCCGACGTGGATCTGGATAACGCCGTCAACGAGTCGGTAACCGGCTCACTGTCTTTCAACGGTCAACGCTGTACCGCCTTGAAGATCCTCTTCGTGCATGAAGATGTCGTGGAGGGTTTTCTGGAGAAATTCCAGCAGAAACTGGCGCAGTTGAAGCCCGGTATGCCTTGGGAACCTGGCGTTTCGCTCACGCCATTGCCAGAGCCGGGCAAGACCGACTATCTGCAAGGTCTCGTCGCCGATGCCACCGGCAAGGGCGCACGGGTAGTCAATGAAGGTGGCGCGGAAGTCAGCGAGACGTTCTTCTACCCTGCCCTGCTGTACCCCGTAACGCCGGACATGCGTGTCTACCACGAAGAGCAGTTCGGGCCAGTCGTGCCGGTCGTCGTCTACAAGGACCTGCAGAGCGTGATCGACTACGTGCTTGACTCCGACTTCGGTCAGCAGTTGAGCATCTTCGGCAATGACTCGACCCAGGTCGGTCGACTGGTGGATGCCTTTGCCAACCAGGTCGGCCGGATCAATATCAACGCTCAGTGTCAGCGCGGTCCTGACCAGTACCCCTTCAACGGTCGCAAGAACTCCGCCGAGGGTACTCTGTCGGTTCACGATGCCTTGCGTGTGTTTTCGATCCGTACGCTGGTGGCGACCAAATTCCAGGACAGCAACAAGACGCTGATCAGCGACATCATCCGCAACCGGGAATCCAGCTTCCTGACCACCGACTACATCTTCTAGGTGCCGGAATCAGGGGCGCAGCAACAAGGCTGCGCTCCTGACAATAAGTGGCAGAAAGACATAAATCGCATTTGATAATGATTATCGAAAACAGGTAGCATGCTCGCTTTCGGGTAGGACATGTCGCACCTTCCCACGGGATATGAGCACCAACCCCAGTGGATTCGTCCGCCAGCAAACTTGACCTCTATATGGCGCATCGCTCAGCCTTGGTGGACTATGCCGCGCCCATCGTAGGTTGCCGTGCTCGCGCCGAAGATGTGGTTCAGGAAGCCTGGTTGCGTTTCAATGGTCGGCCCAATCAAGACACCACCATCGACCACCCGGTCGGCTATCTGTATCGCATCGTACGCAATCTGGCCCTGGATCTGACGCGCAGCATCGCCACCGAAAAGCGCCAACCCGACGGCGACACCCTGCTGGCAGAACTGCCGGCCACTACCGCCTCCCCCGAACAGGAAGCGGTCAGCCATGACGAACTGCAACAAGTCTCGGATGCGCTGGCGCAATTGCCGGAACGAACCCGCATGGCTTTCGAGATGCATCGCCTCGGCGGCTACACCCTGCAACAGATCGCCACAGCGCTGGGCATCTCGGTGGGGCTGACGCATCAACTGGTACATGATGCCTTGAGTCATTGCGCAGCCTGGCTGGAGCGAGGCAATGGCTGAGCCCCATTCAAAGAATTTTCAGGAAAATCTGAAAAAAAATGCGGGCCAAACGTCTTTTGCAGAAGGGAGCCATAGTGTGCGACCCTCCCACGCCTTTTATACCGCTGGAGCCTTGCCGGACATGCCGCAAGCCGAACCTCGCCAAGCTCGTCTGGATATTGCCCTGGATTGGCTGATGCGTGTCCGTGAGGCACCCGACGATGCCGGCTTGCAGACTGAACTTCAGGACTGGCTGCAGGCCGCACCGGAAAATGCCGAAGCCTTGCTCAAGGCCGAGCGCGTCTGGAGCCTGACCGGCCAGCTTGCTCCGGCTACGGCCCATAAATGGCCGCCGATTCCGCCTGTAGCGGCAGCTACTGCACCACCAGCTCATCTCGCCGCCCGCCCAAGACGCCGACGCACCTTGAGCTGGGCCGTTGGCGGAGCGCTGGCCGCCTGTCTGGTGGCTGCCGTGGCTCCGAGCCTGAACACGGCCTTGCAGGCTGACTTCCAGACTGCCAGCGAACGACGTGAAATCCAGTTGCCGGACGGTAGCCGTGCCGTGCTCGACAGCAACAGCGCCATTGCCTTTGAATTCACGGCCACCCGCCGCGATATTCGCCTGCTAGATGGGCAAGCCTTCTTCGAGGTCAAACCCGATCGCAGCAAGCCCTTCAATGTACGGGCACACGACCTTGACGTGACCGTGACCGGCACAGCCTTCAATGTCGACCTGGAAAAGAAGAACATCGAAGTGGGCGTGCAGCACGGATCGGTAAAAGTCACCGAACATGGCTCGAACCGGATCCTCAATCCAGGCCTGACCGCAGGCCAGCAACTGGACTTCAACCGCAGCAACGGCCAGATAAAACTGATAACCCTGCCTGCCAACCGCATCGCCACCTGGCGCAACGGCCAGCTCATCGCAGACAACGCCCGTATGGCCGAAGTGGTCGACGAACTGCGCCGCTACCTGCCCGGCACCCTCTGGATAAAAGACCTGCAACTGGCCGATAAACGCATTACCGGCGTTTATGACACCAGCAACCCCGAAGCCGCCTTGCGTGCAATGGCGCAACCTCATGGGGCGAAGGTCGAAGGCTGGGGGCCTTGGGTGCTGGTGATTTCGCGGTAGGTTTGAAACGAACTACCGCTTTACTGACTGATCCGGTAATGAAACGTATTTTTCACCCCCGAAACCGTCACTGCCTTTCCCTCCACAATTCGCGGCTGATACCGGAAGGTTTCGGCCGCAGTCATTGATGGCCTGATAAACAGTGGATGACAGGTCCCCTGGACCTGTGGATTGACCACCCGCCCTTGAGGTGAAACGTCGTAGATGACGGTGCAGTCGCCTTCGATCCCTTTGTCCAACGCGCGCTGGGGATAGTCGGGAGCTTCCTTGCTCAGAGGCTGGTATTGGCTGCTGTCGGCGGCGGCCGCCGTTTGTTGTTGGACCTGGCGGGCGCGTTCGGCGGTTTGTCTGGCCTGTTCGGCCTGGCGTTGTTGCTCGGCCTGTTGCTGCTGCGCCACACGCTGCTGCTCGATCTCCTGAGCCCGCTGGCGCTGCTCGCGCTTTTGCTCTTCGACACGCTTGCGCGCCAGTGCGGCCTGTTCGAGCTGGCGAGCCTGGCGTTGAGTATCCACCTGTGGCCGGGGCGCCTCGATGGGTTTGGCGACGACAGGCGCTGGCTCGACCACAGGCTCAATGACAGGTGCGGGAGCAATCATCGCAGGTGCTGGTGCGGGTGGCAGGATGAACAGTTGAGTCGTCATGGTTCTGACCGGTTCGGGTGGTTTTTCCTGAAGGCTCCAGCCGAACAGCAATGCGCCCAGTACCGCGCCATGCAGGCCAAAAGCAATGGCGGCCGCCAGTCCGTTCTTGCGTAGCGTGTTCCAGTCCATGGCCCTGGAGCCACGAGACTCGAGTTCCAGTGTCATGGTGTTCATTGCGGGGCCTCTGTCACCAGTCCCAGATGAGTCACGCCGTTGCGCTGCAAGGCAGCCATGGCGGCGACCACACGCCCGTAATCGGCCTTGTCGTCAGCGCGGATGAACACCTGGGTGTCGGCGCGCTCGGCCACCAGACTGGCGATGCGCTCCTGCATGTCTTCCAGGCTGGCCGCGGTATCGGTCTGCGCATGGGTGTCGACGTTTTCCCCGAGGTTCCAGTAGTAACCGCCCTCGGCCTTGACCGACAGAGTCACGATGCGCTGCTTGGTGTCGGTGGGCAGCGCTTCGCTGGCGACTTTCGGCAGTTCGATCTTAACGCCCTGAGTCAGCATCGGCGCCGTCACCATGAAAATCACCAGCAGCACCAGCATGACGTCGATATAGGGCACGACGTTCATTTCGGCTTTCGGGCCATGTTTGCGTTGGGGTTTGACCAGCATGGAAAGTCCCTCAGGCCGCAGCGGCCATGTTGCGAGTCAGGCCTTGCAAGGTCCGGTTCAGACGCACCTGCAATTCGTTGCCGAAGCTGTAGTAACGGGAGGCAAGCGTCTGGCCACGTGCAGCAAAGCGGTTGTAGGCAATGACGGCTGGGATGGCTGCGAACAGGCCGATGGCGGTTGCAATCAAGGCTTCGGCGATTCCGGGCGCAACCGTGGACAACGTGGCCTGCTGCACCTGAGACAGGCCAATAAACGCATTCATGATGCCCCAGACCGTACCGAACAGGCCGATATACGGGCTGACCGAACCCACCGTGGCAAGAAACTGCAGCCCCTTTTCCAGCTGCAGTTCCTGCTCGCTGATCGCCACCTGAAGCGAGCGCTCGACGCCGGACAATACGGCATCAGGCTCGATGCCCGGGCGATGCCTGAGCTGTTGATACTCGGCATATCCTGCCTGGAAAATCCGCTGAATGCCGTTGGCCTGTTCACGAGCCTCAGAGGCCTCGTTATGCAGCAGAGTCAGTTCAGGTTCGTGACGAAAGCGCTGCTGAAAAGCATCCAGAGAGTGTTCGTCGTGCCGCAATGCGAGGCTGCGTTGAATGATCAGATACCAACTGGTCAGCGAAGCCATAAACAAGGTCAGCATCACAGCCTTGACCAGTATGCTGGCGTTGCTGATCAGGCCCCAGATCGTCATGTGTTCCAGCGTGGCGTGCATTTTGGAATTCCTTGTATGCGGCACCTTGCGCTCAAGGCCGGTGCCGGTATCAATCGATTGTTTATCACTGCTTGATGACAAACGGCTTACGGCAGAGCGAGGGTCTTCACGACATCGGCCCAAGGCACGAACTTGAAGTTCTGTGCCTGTTCGGGCATACGCTTTCGTCCGTCCTGAACCACCAGCATGCCTTTGCTCCATGGCCCGCCGAGGTTGGCCGAAGTCACTTCCAGACCGTCCGTCTCGGAAGTCCCGTCGATGCCGAGCCGGGCATTGAGGCCCACACGAAATGCACCGCGCAGCGCATAAGGTGCTTCGGCATCCACCACCACATAGCTGTCATTGCCCTGGCTGGAGATCACCAGATAGTCATGCTGCTCGCTCTGATACAGCGCCAGCCCCTCGACATCGGCATGCACCACATCGCCGACCTTGATCACACTGGAAAGCGTTGCCGGTTGATCCGCCCGGGCATCCACCGCCCAGACACCCACGTCTTCCTCGCCGAGGAACAGCCGCTGGCGCTGATCGTCGGCCACGCAACCTTCCGGCTGGCTGTCCACCTTGAAGCTGCGCACCAGTTCTCCCCTCGCCTTGCCATCAGGCGCGCTGATCCGGTACTGCAGGAAACTGCCGTCCTTGTCATTGGCAAAGGCATAAATCTCGCCACTGGCCGGCTGGAACAGACAGATGCCGTAGATCTGCGCCAGCGGCGTGGGAATTTCGCCCGCCTCGCGAAGCACTCCGCTGCTGCGATCAATGCTGAACAGACTCAGGCTGTTGCGATCACGATTGCTGGCCACCGCCAGATCGACCTTCTGTTTGCCCAGCATGAAACCTGGCCGTACATCGACGTTGTTCAGGCGTCCGACATCAAGTTCCTGAAGCTGCTTGCCCTTGAGGTCATAAACCAGCAGCCCCTGCTTCTTGTTGGTGCCCAGTACGCGACTTTGCGCCGGATTTTTCGGGTGAATCCAGATGGCAGGATCGTCAGCCGCATCGCCCTGACGTGCCACGGGCTCGCTTTGGGCGACAGCCGCCACGCCGGGCAATGGCGCAGCCAGCGCGACCGGTTTCGGTTTCCAGCTCAGTTCGCCTTCAAACAGGCGGTCGCCGTCATTATCGTTGAGCAGCAACTGCAGGCCATTGCGGTTTTCATGAACCGACAGGCCCTCGGGCTTTTTCAGGTTCATCAGCGACAGCTCGGCCACCGATGACCAGCTCTCGCCATCCTTCTGCTGCTGATAGAGGTGCAAGGCCTTGCCCTTGGGATCGAGCGCCAGCAAGCCGCCGGGAACGACCGCCATGGCACCTGCCGCCTGTCTGACCGTGCCAAAGGGCTCGCGCAAGGCAACCGGCGTGCGCGCCACATAGGCCTCGGGATGCGCCGGGTAAGCCCACCAGCCGATGTTCTGTTCATTGACGAACAAGCGATTGGCCCCATCGTCAACCTGGCAGAACTCAGCGTTGGGCGGCAGCGGCAAATTGCGCACCAGACGCGGCGTTTCATCAAGGTTATCGCCGCTGCCTACCAGCCATTGCTCACCCCTGCCCTCTTCACCCACCAGAAACAGAAACAGATGGCTGGCGTCATCGCGATACAGGCACAAGCCGGTGACCGCGTAATCCCGAGCCGGCAGGTAAACCGGTTTTGACCACTGATTGCTGACAGGATCAATGCGGCTCAACATCGGTTGCTGGCGCAGATTGTCCAGTGTCGCCACCCATGCCGTCTCTCCCGCCTGACGACTGTCCAGGGCCTGATAAGAGCCTGGCATCCGGGCCAGTTGGTGACCCTTTTCATCAAGCAACAACAGACCGGTCTTGACACTGGCCGCCAGGCGCTTCGTCCCGTCACTGCCGGGCAGAAAGCCCACGGAGTGCGCCTTGAACGGTTCGCTTTCGGCCCAGCGCGCAATGTTCATCTCGGGAGTTGGCGCAGCTTGTGCGGCGGCGCTCATCAGGCCGATCAAAAGCGACAGGCAACCCGTTTTACGTGGCAACAAAATCTTCATGAACACTTGAATCCTTGAACAGGGTTATCCGGCAGCGCGGATCAGAAATGAGTGAACGTCAGGCCGATCTTGTAGGTCGGGCCGTACTCTTCGTACTGACTGTTGAGGGAGTGATGGCCGGCGTAGACGAAGTACGGCTGATCGGTGAGGTTCTGCGCCTCGAAGCTGACTTTCAGGTTCTTGGTCAGGGAGTAACGAGCGCTGAAATCGATGAAGGTCTGGCCATCGACGTACAGGTCATGATCCTTGTCGCCAATGGACGCAAGCTCATAGAGATAGGCCGACTTGTAGTTGGCCGACAGACGCAGGCTGAGCTTGTCGTTTTCCCAGCCCAGCATCAGGTTGCCAACCGTGTCGGACTGACTCGGCAGATCAATATCACGCTTGCGATTGGTGCCCGTGCTCTGGTCGAAGCCCTTGATGCTGGCATCCGAGCGGCTGAACGTGGCGTTGGCCCCCAGCAGCAAGCCATTCCAGGGTGCAGGCAGCCAGTCGAATTTCTGCGAGTAAGCCAGTTCAAGGCCATACAGCTTGGCCTTGTCGCCGTTGGCATAGGTGTTGGCCTCGGAAAAATTCGCCCACTGGCCCGTACCTGCAAGATCGGTGTTGTAAACGAAATTCTGGATGTTTTTGTAGAACACAAGGGCCGAAACCGTACCGGCACGCCCCATGAAGTGCTCGATGCCCAGATCCAGGTTGCTGGACTCCAGCGGTTTCAGGTCCGGATTACCAAAACTGGCTTCGTCATCGTCGATCACAAAACCCGGTGCCAGCTGGCCGAAGGTCGGACGCACCACGCTTTTGGTCCAGGCCGCACGCACCTGTGTGTTCTTGTCGATCTGATAGCGGGCATGCAGGCCCGGCAGCCAGTGGTGATAATCGCGGCGAGTTTGGGTCGACTCGAATGCGCCGTCGCGCACGCCAGTGCCTTTGGCGTCCATTTCGGTGCCTTCGTAGCGAAGGCCGGCAATGAAGCGCCACTTGTCGACATCGATGGTGTTCATGAAGTAGCCGGCATTGATGTCTTCACTGATGGTGAAGTCATTGGCCCTCGACTCCGACTCATCGTAGAAGTCCGCCGCGTTCAACCCGCCCAGCAAGTTCTTGATGGAACTGGCGCTGATGCCATTGCCGAAATTGCCCAGCCGGTAATCGATGGTGCCCTTCTGGAATTGCGTCAGATTCAGATCGCTGGAGGTCAGACCCAGCGTATCGAAGTCCTCGTATTTCCAGACTTCCAGATCATTGGTCTTGTCACGTCGGCTGACCTTGCCACCGAACTTGAACTGCGAGGCATAGCCTTTGAAATCGTAATCGCGGGCCAGATCCAGACGCAGATTCTTTTCCTTGTCTTTAGTGTTCTGCTTTTCCCAGTCCACTTTGTCGAGGGTGAAGTTCGAAGCGTCGTAAAACCCGGAGCCGACAATCGGGCGCGGCTTTTCGCTGTCGTAGAAACCGGTATTGGCAAAGTCATTGTTGCCCACGAAAGTGGCACCTGCGATATGGCCCGGGCTGTCTTCACTGGACTCGCTGTAACCGGCCTGACCGCTGACCGTCCACAGGTCGTACATGCGCTCACCGCCGAACACAAAGGATTTGATCTCCTGGGTTTCGGTACGGGCCTTGAGCTTGCGGGTTCCCTCGGCATCGCCCAGCGTACCGGCGGCCTGTGCATTGTCGAATTCGAAGCCATTGGTGGTGCGGACTTCATCGTCCTTGAAGCGGCTGTACAGGGTCCGCAGATAAAAGCTGCTGACATCGTCCGGCTTGTAATCGAAGTTCAGACCACCGCCTGCTCGCTCGCGGCTGATGTCGTAGTTGCGCTGCTCGAATTTCTGCAGGCTCTGGCCATCCCAGGCACCGCCCGTTTCGACGTTGTCGGAGCCAAAATCGCGCTTCTGCCAACTGAGGGCTGCCGCGACACCGAAGTTGTCTATGCCATCGCCCAGGCTGAAGCGGTTACTGGCCGCACCAGAGAACTTGGGGCTGGTCTGGCCGCTGTTCTTGTCATAACTGGCTTCGCTGCTGCCGGTATAGAACAGGCCCTTGTGATCGAAAGCCGAAAGGCTCTCGACATCCACGGTGCCGCCCAAGGAGTTGGCATCCATGTCCGGCGTCAGGGTCTTGATCACCGACAGCGACTGCACCAGCTCCGAAGGCAGCACATCCAGTGCCACAGCCCGACGACCGCTTTCCGGCGCAGGCACCAGCGTGCCGTTGATGGTGACGCTGTTCAGGTCGGGAGCCAGGCCACGCACGGTGACAAAACGGCCTTCGCCCTGATCGCGTTCAACACTGATCCCCGGCAGGCGCTGCACCGCTTCGGCGACGTTCTGGTCCGGTAACTGGGCCACGCCATCGGCATGCACCACACTCTTGATGCTGTCCGAAGAGCGCTGCTCCTTGAGCGCCTGGTCGATACTTGCCGCCTGTCCCACGACCTGGACATGCTCGGTGGCATCGACCTCGGCAGCCTGAAGCCGCTCGTTGGCAATCGCCAGGGCCAGTGCGCTGAGTGTGTAGCCGACCAGTTGTGCCCTGCTGCGGCGCTTGTACATGTCTGTCCTCTCCAGGCTTCACGATGGGCCAGGCAAATGACCCGGCAACTGGAGGCGCAAGCTAGAGTCGAGGCGTGACGATTCCGTGACAGGAAATGCCGGAAAGCCCTGAAATCGAGGGTATTGGAGGGGGAATGAGCTGATTTGACCCTGGATTTTTAACTTTTTTGAAGTCTTGTGGGAGCGAATTTATTCGCGAAAACAGTACATCCGACAGCGATATGTCGCCTTCAATGACGTCTCGCGAATGAATTCGCTCCTACCCGGCCGCAGCGCGGCAGCGAACTGACTCCTGCACTTCCCATGAGCCGATTCGACCCTGTGTCCCGTCACTCAAGTGTCACAGTCATCTGGTGTGCTGACCGACATCAAGCGCTCCGGGAGCCTGTCAGGCCATGTTCAGCATCCTCAAACCCCACCGCGGAAAACTCGCCCTGCTGATGGTCGCGGCCAATATGGGGTTGCTCGCCTTTTTGGCTTTTGGCGATATCAAGTACGTCAGCGAGTGGAAATGGCTGGATATCATCGGTGAAGGTGGCTCTGCACTCCTGGCGCTGATCTGGCTGTTCCTGGTGTTCAAGAGCCGCCCGGCCGGGCGCGTGACCAATTACCTGTCGGTGGGCCTGAGCTGCGTGTTCTTTTCCTGGTGGATCGATGCGCTGGACGAATTCATCCGCTTGCCCAAGGACATCGGCTGGGATCACTGGCTGGAGTCCGGCCCGATGCCGGTGGGACTGATTCTGTTGACCATCGGCATTTATCACTGGCACCGGGAACAGTTGGCGATCAGCGCCCAGATGGAGAAACGTGAGCGCGGCTTTCGCGAACATCGGCTGTTCGACAAACTCACCCCGCTGGGGAGTGCCGATTACCTCAAGCGCCAGTTGGTCATCAGCCTGGAACAGAGCCAGCGTAATCAGCAACCGCTGTCACTGGTGGTGGTGGATATCGATAATTTCAGCGCCATCAATCAGGCGTTCGGCCATACCGAAGGCGATGAAGTCCTGTCGGCGCTCAGCCATCTGCTGGTGCTGAACCTGAGGCGTCAGGATCTGCTCTGTCGCCTGGCGGGCGACCGGTTTGTCGTGTTGCTGCCCAATACCGGCGAAAGCCAGGCAAAACTGTTTGCCCTGGAATTGCAGCAAGCCGTTGCCGGGTTGGCCCACAAGACCCGGCAACAGGGCGAGCGGCTTCACCTCTCGGCCAGTACCGCCGCGGTAATGGCCATGGACGAGACGCCCGAGAACCTGCTCAAGCGCCTCAATCTTTCGCTGGCTCGCGCCCGGCAACCTTTGCCGCGAATAGCCTGAGGCCTGCCATGACCATCAAATGCGACTGGTACGAAATCGACAGCCGATTCATTCCCGGCCACTACCAGCCGGCGACCCTGATCGATCTGGCGCTGTCACGGGGCATCGACAGTCATCGCCTGCTCAAGGGCACCGGCCTGTTCTACGAGGACATCATCGCGGGCAAGACGCGCCTGAGCCCGCAGCAATTCTTCGCCCTGATCGCCAATGCCCGGAAGCAGATGGATGCCGACGACACCAGCTTCCTGTTTGGCCAGCGCCTGTTTCCAGGACATTACGGCGCTGCCAGCCATGCCTTGCGCCATGCCCGCAATCTGCATCAGGCCCTGGAGATACTGATCCAGCATCAGGCACTGCTCAGCCCGCTGCTGACCCCGCGACTGGAACTGGACGAACACTATGCCTATCTCTACTGGCTGGACAGTTGCGGCGCAGGCGAGCAACAACAGTTTGTGCTGGAAGCCGGCATGACTGCGCTGATCGCCATGAGCCATGGCCTGGGCGGTGAGCGTCTGCCCTGGGAATGCAGTTTCTGTCATGACGAACCACGCTACGTCGAACAGTACTGGGTACATCTGGGGGAAAACACTTCGTTCGGGCGGCCGCTGGACATGATGCGGCTTCCCAGGGAATGCCTGACCCGCCCATGGCCGGGCGCGTCGCCAATTGCCGGACAGGTCGCCCAGCAGGAAGCCGGCGCACAACTGCAAGCACTGGGCATGTACGCCAGCCTGCCGGACCGGATCTACCGCTACCTGCGCGACAACGTACGCGAGGCCACCAGCCTGGATCAGGTTGCCCAGGCCTTTGCCATGAGCCCGGCAACCCTCAAGCGCAAACTGCAGAAACACGGCACCAGCTTCCAGGCCCGGCACGATCTGGCCCGCAAGCATGTGGCTCTGCATCTGTACCAGATCAAGGGCCTGAGCAATGAAGCCGTCGCCGAATACCTGAACTTCAACGACCCTGCCAACTTCCGCCGCTCCTTCAAACGCTGGACCGGCAGCACACCGAAACTGATCCAGCGCCTGTTCAATTTCGACTGAAAACGGTCTGAAAATGGCCCACGCCCGCCCTTCATGAAGTTTTTTTAATTATTTTCTGAAAATTTCCCGCGCTGCCCCGTCCTTTGACTCGCACATAACATTGAGATCAATTCTCATTCAAAAATGCGGGTTTTAGCCCGTACGGGGACGTGGGATGACACCGAACACTCAGCCATCGCGAAGCCTGGGCGCAGCGATTCGCAAACACCTGAATCACGCCACACAACTCAGTGCCTTGAGCCTGTGCTGGATGATCAGCAGCCAGACCGTCATGGCCAGCGAACCGCTGAGCGAGCGTGAGCAGATCCTGCAAACCCGTCACAGTTTTGATATCTCGGTGCAAGAGCTCTCGGCCGCACTGATCAGCTTCGGCCAGCAGAGCAGCCTGCAAGTGAGCGTCGACCCGTCCTTGCTGGGCGGCCTTTACTCACAAGCCGTCCAGGGCCAGATGAGCAGTGAACAGGCGCTGGCGAAACTGCTGCATGGCACCGGCATTGGCTGGGGCTATGAACAAGGCAGCCTGGTGTTTCACAAGACCCGGACCGGTGGTTTCGATGCAGCGATGGAGTTGCAGAGCACGGTGGTACTGGGCGAGCCGGAAGAGAACAGTTTCCAGGGGCAGACCGTCATCGGTCGCAAGGCCATCGAGGCATTCCCCGGTGCCAACGGCGACATCACGACCCTGCTGCGCATGCATCCCAACGTGCAGTTCAACAATGCCCAGCAGAGCTCCAATGCCCCCGGTGAAATCGACCCGGCGGACGTCAGCATCAACGGTGCCAAGTTCTATCAGAACAACTTCATGATCGATGGCATCTCGATCAATAACGACCTGGATCCGGGCGAGCACGATTACAACTCGATTCGTCAGTTCGACTCGGCACCCAGCCGCTCTCACGGCATTGCGCTGGATGCGGACCTGCTTGAAGAAGTCCGGGTCTACGACAGCAACGTGCCTGCCGAATACGGCGGTTTCAATGGCGGTGTGGTGGATGCCATTACCCGCAAACCGACTCAGGAAATGCACGGCAAGATATCGGCTTCGATGACCCGCTCGGAGTGGACCAAATACCACATCAGCAAGAACGACCAGGAAGGCTTCGAAACGTCGACGGATGAGCAGTACCAGCCCGAGTTCGAGAAAACCACGGTGCGTGGCACACTCGAAGGCCATTTGACCGAGAACTTCGGGGCCATCCTCAACTTCTCCCAGAAGCGCGCCACGATTCCGCTCAATGCCTACGACAACGGTTACAACAGCCCGACCCAGCCCAACAGCAAGGATCAGACCCGGCGCATCGACAACTACCTGCTCAAGACCTACTGGAACGCCAGTGAGCGACTGACCGTCGACACCTCCCTGACCTATGCGCCACAAGAAAACTATTACTTCCGGGCCAACCGCATCAACTCCGGTTTCACCACCGAAGGCGGTGGTTTTCAGGGTGCGATCACTACCAAATGGCAAGGCGACAATGCCGTCTGGACCAACAAACTGGCGCTAACCAACCTGACCAGTTCACGGGATGCGGAGTCGGACGAATACATCAACTGGTATTACTCGACGGAAAAGAACTGGGGCAACCCCAACAGCAACACCGCCCGCAGCGCCGAGGGGTCATCGGGATCGCTCGAACAGACTCAGCGCGGTATCACCTATAACACCAAGGCCGACTGGTTCCCCATCCAGATTGCAGGCACCACCCACAGTCTGACGACGGGCATGGAGCTGTCGCATCAGGTCGCCACCTGGGAACGCCTCGACGACGTGATTTCCGCAACCACATTCCGCAGGGACAATGTCGCCACCTGCGCCGGTAACGATTCGCTGTGCTCGATAGGCCGACAGCTCAACGGCAACATCCGCCAATATGCGACCCGGATGACCACCTATGAAGCCGGCAAGATTGAACTGACGGAAAACAAATACGCATTCTTCGTTCAGGACAAGATTGAAGTCGGCAAGCTGACCCTGCGCCCGGGCCTGCGCTTCGAGGGCGACGACTATATGGAGCAGAAGAATATCGCTCCGCGCTTCTCCGGTGACTACGACCTGTTCGGGGACCGCAGTACCGTTCTGGTCTTTGGTGCCAACCGCTATTACGGTCGCAACCTCTACAAATACCGTCTGGCAGACGGACGTGGGGCACTCAATACCAGCTACGCCCGCGAGACCCAGACCGGTGCCTGGGTGGGTACCCGCCAGGCCAGCACCAACAAGTTCACCACGCTTGATATTCCCTATGACGACGAACTGACTCTGGGCATCGACCAGCGCTGGCTGGATACCGACTTTCGCCTGAAATATGTCAACCGCAAGGGCAAAGACAAGATCAACCGCTCCCTGGCCCGTGTTCAGGGATTGTCGACCGAGACTGGCTATGCAACCGAGTACTACACCTACACCAACGAAGGACAGAGTGAGAGCGACAACATCACCCTGAGCATCACGCCCTTGCATGAACTCAAGTTCCAGGGCACCCGAACCAGCGTGCAGATGGCCTTCGACTGGTCCCGCACTCGCGATGCCTATGGCAACTACGACGATGCGATCAACTCGGAGATGTATACCAATCAGGACGTGCTCTATGACGGCAAAAGGATGAAATACACAGACCTTCCTGCCAGTGACTTCAACCGTCCCTGGACTGCCCGCATGACCACAATCACCGAGATCCCGCAGTTGAATCTGACCTGGAGCAACTTCTTCCGCTACCGCGGAGGCTACGACCAGATCATCAATACAGGCGATGACGTCGTCATAGATGGCGACGATGTCGCCGTGTACGAAACGGCAAGAGTCAAGGGCGCACCCACCTGGGACATGCGCCTGGATTGGGAACTGCCCACCGGCAAGGATCAGGCCGCCTTCGTTGCCGTAGACGTGACCAACGTTGCCGACAAGATCAACCCGATCATCAGCAACAGTGCTCGCAGCACTTATGAAGTGGGTCGCCAGTATTGGCTGGAAGTCGGCTACCGCTTCTGAGCCTGCAATAACCAACACGCCCCAAACGCTTTAACCGAGATTCCTGATGAAAAAAATAATCATGAGCCTGTCGGGCCTGGTGCTGAGTGCCTGCGCGCAGCTTCCCGGCAGCCCGCAACCCCAGACCTGGGACCCACAGGTCATACGCGGTCAGTTGAGCAATGGCCTGGAATACCGTCTGGTTCGTGAAGCCAGCCAGCGCGGCCGCATCGATGCGCGTCTGACGGTCAAGGCCGGCTCCGTGGACGAAGAAGATGATCAGGTGGGTGTCGCCCATATGGTCGAGCACCTGAACTTCTACAACCGTGCCGGTCAGGATGCAAACATCCGCACACTCATGAATCAGTGGGGCTGGGCTCAGGGGCGTAACTACAACGCCATGACCAACTACGACCGCACCCTGTACATGCTCAGCCCGACCGGTGGCGCGGCCCAGACCGAGCAGGCCTTGCAGGCGCTTTCGACCCTGACACTGGCCCATGACTACACCGCAGACAATCTGGAACAGGAGCGCCCGGTCGTCATCGAAGAGTGGCGTGGCGGCCTGGGTGTCGCCCAGCGCATGAACGATCAGCGCACCGCCTCGCAACGTATCGGCTCCCGCTACCCGGAGCATCGCACCATCGGCAACGAAGCCGCGATTCGCTCGGCCACACTGGCCGAACTTCAGAGCTTCGGACAGCGCTGGTATGTGCCCAACAATATGGTCCTGACCATTGTCGGCGACATTGATCCAGCCACCCTGCCCACTCGTATCGAGCACTGGTTCGGCAAGGCCAAAGCCGGGAAACTGCCCGAGAAAAGCTATCGGGAGTTGCCTCTCGACAACACGCTGAAAGTCGTCCGCTTGCAGGACAGCCAGAGTGGCACCAATCAAGTGGCCCTGCTGTTCCGTCTGCATGAACCTGCCAGTCGCGCTCCGACCCGAGACGGCCTGCGCGAACGCCTGATCGACCGCATCACCCTGTCAGCCCTGCTTGAACAGTTGCGTATCCAGCCCAGGGAAACCGGCGTGCGCAGCCTGACCGCACAGAAAAGCCTGATCGGCGACTACTCCAGCGTGCTGGGCATTGCTGCCGGTGTGGAAGGTGACGCCCATCAAGTTGCGTTAAAGCAACTGCTGACGGAAATCGAGCGTGTCCGGCGCTTTGGCCTGCGCGATGCCGACCTGAACCGTCAAAGAAAGGAACTGCGGGCCATCGCGCAAAAGATGCTGGCAAACGACGAACCACGCAGCTTCGAGAAATGGGTGACCTATCTCAATGATGCCGCGAATCAGAGTCGCGTCGTGCTCACCCGCCACGACATCGCCACGCAGTACCTGGAAGCCCTGGACAGCATCGACCTCAAGGACCTGAATCAGCGCCTGAAAAGCTGGACCGACAGCCAGGACCGGGTTCTGCAACTCTCGGCCCCTGGCCTGCGCCCGCTGACCTTGCCTACGGTCGAAGCCGTAAACAGTCTGCTGGCGCGCATTCAAGGCAGCCCGCTGGACGCACCGCAAACCGAAACGGCAGTGGCTCCGGCAACACCCGACGCCCTGCCCGCCTTGCCTGCGGCTGCGGCCAAGGGACAGGTGGTGAAACGCAAGGCATTCGCCGAACAGAATGTCGAATACTGGCAGCTGAGCAACGGCGACCGCCTGGTGTGGCTCAAACGCAATGGCGATAACGGTCGACTGGAAATGAAAGCAGACTCCAGCGCCGGTTTCATGACCGCCGAGATTCCGGCCTGGCGCAGTCAGATGGCGACGCAACTGACCGCCCAGAGCGCTCCGCAAGGCTGGAACCAGGAACAGATCAGCCGCTGGCGCAAAGAGCATGGCGTAAGCTTTTCGCTCGATCAGGAAGCCGCTCGCCTGCAACTGAACCTCTCGACGAACGATGCGAAAAAAGACCTTCCTGTACAACAGCGCCTGCAATCCATGCTGCAAGCCTATCGTCTGAGCCAGTCACCCGCCGGCATCGACAGCGAGGCTTTCGAGCAGGCACGGGACGAGCTGATCGAGCGTCAGTCACGCAATACAGACAATATTCGCGAGCTACAGGACAAAACCCTGCGCAAGCTGCAATACGGTCAGGATAACTGGCAGACGCCAACCATTGCCGACCTTCAGGACGTACAACCCCGGGATCTGGATAACGACTGGAAACGCTTGAGTCAGGCACCGGTGACCTACTACCTGATGGCTGATATCGACGCCAGCGCTCTCCAGCCTCTGGTTGAACAGGAACTGGCCGGTATCCCGCGCGGCAAAGACCTCAAGACCAGCCAGCAACAGCAGCGCAGCGGCTACCACGCTCAGGAAATGGCCATCGGCATCGAGCCTCGTGCGGTGCTGCATGCCTTCAGCTACCACCCTCGCGCCTGGACACCGGTGGACGCCGCACGCATCGCGACCTTGCGGGATATTGCTTTCGCCGCTCTCAAGCAGCAGCTTCGGGGCGAAGCCTCGGGGGTCTATCGCCTGAACTTTGACAGCACGCTCAATCAACAGACCCAACGCATCGAAACCAGCCTGAACTTCAGCACCGATCCGGCCCGTGTCGAAGAGCTCTGGCAACTGGCCCGAACCACGCTTGCCGGGCTGCCAAAGACCATCAGCGAAAAAGACATCGTGACCGCCCGCAAGAACCTGATCCATCAGGAAAAACTGCGCCGTGACGATCCACAGACCCAGATGCGCCGCCTGATTCTCAGTGATCGCTACTGGGGTGACCCGCGTTACCTGAGCCAGCAACAACAATTGCTCGACGCCCTGACAGTTCCGGCGCTCAAGCGTCTGGCCGGTGAGCTGTTCGATCAGCAGAACCTGGTGCAATTCCGCCTGCTGCCTGCGCCGAAAGAGGCGGTAGCCGGTCAATGAAAACCCTGAAAACCTTCTACGCCCTGGCCAGCCCTTACTGGCTGGACCGCAGGCAATGGCTGTCCTGGGTGTTGCTGCTCAGCGTGATCGGCATGGGCTTGCTGGTGGTGCAGATCAACGTCTGGATCAACGCCTGGAGCAAGACGTTCTACGACACCCTTGGGGAGTTCAAGACCGAGGCGCTGTACTCGCTGATGGGCCAGTATTGCCTGTACATCGCAGGCTACGTGGTGATCGTTGTCTATCTGGAATGGCTGCGCAAGGCGCTGGTACTGCGCTGGCGTCGGGCGATGACGAAAACCACCATCGATGCCTGGATGCAGGGTCAGGCCTATTACCGTCTGGGGCTGACCGGCGAGCCGGACAACCCCGACCAGCGGATTGCCGAGGATGTGGACCTGTTGGTGGATCGCAGCGTCGAGCTGCTGGCATCGTTCATCATCAACATGGCTCAGGTGCTGGCTTTTGCTGGCGTGTTGTGGAACCTCTCGGGGGTCCTGAACTTCCAGGTGCTGGGCCATGACATCACCATCCATGGTTATCTGTTGTGGGCGGCCGTGATTTATACGGTGCTCGGCACGGCATTCACTCACTATCTCGGAAGCCCGTTGCAGCCGCTGAACTTTCAGCAGCAGCGGTACGAAGCGGATTTTCGAGCCAGCCTGCTGCGCAAGCGCGACCATGCCGAACAGATCGCACTGTATGGCGGAGAAGCTGTCGAGAAACGCCAGCTGGGCGAACGTTTCGAGCACATCGCCGGCAACTGGTGGCAGCTCATGGAGCGGATGCGCAAGCTGCAATTCTTCACCGTGAGTTATGACCGGGTCAGCCGCATCATTCCGGTCTTCGCCGCCCTGCCCGCCTTTCTGGCCAAGACCATCACCCTCGGTGGCCTGATGCAGATCCGTAGCGCCTTCACGGCAGTGCAAGGCTCGCTCAGCTGGTTTATCGACGTCTACCCACGGCTCGCCGCCTGGAGCGCCACGGTGGAACGGCTTGGCCAGTTCCATCAGGCCATCGAGGCCACCCGTGGTCAGGTTCGCGATATCGAACGCACTGTGGCCTTGCGGATCGATGACCTGCAAATCCACCGCCCCGATGGCAGCGTGCTGCTGGACAACATCAATGCCAGCGCCACGGCAGGCGAATGGCTGCGCATCGAAGGCCGCAGCGGCCTGGGCAAATCCACCCTGCTGCGCACCCTGCAAGGCCTGTGGCCCTACTACCGGGGAACCTGGGAACTGCCGGGCGGATCAAGCCTGCTGATTCCGCAACAGCCTTATCTGCCGGAAATGCCGTTGCGCCAGTTACTGACCTACCCGGCCACCGAATGCCCGTCCGATGCGCGCCTGGTGCAGGTGCTGCATCAGGTTGGCCTGTCGAAGCTGGAGCAGCGCCTGGACCAGCAGACCGAGTGGACACGGGAGCTGTCCGGTGGCGAACAGCAACGCCTGGGCCTGGCTCGTGCCTTGTTGAATGCACCGCAGACGCTGTATCTGGATGAAGCGACCAACCAACTGGATGACCAGAGTGCCTGCCATCTGCTCAACGTCCTGCGACAGGAACTGCCTGACACGCTGGTGATCGGCATCAGCCATCAGCCCAGCGTGGCAAACCTCTTCCAGCGCACTCTGGATCTACAGACCAGCAATCCCCTGCACGCCAAACCCTCCCTCGCCTGACCCCCGCCTCAAAAAGCCGGGAGCCTCTGCTCCCGGCGTCTTCTGAAAATAATTCCGTAAGCGAATTTATTCGCGAGAGGCCTTCAATGACGTCTCGCGGATGAATCCGCTCCTACCCGCCCATAGAGGTATGATAACAAGAGGGACGTCATCCCTTTACCTGTATGACAACCTTCATAATCACCTATAAAAACCGCGAATAATCAAAATAGTCATCACACCACTATTGACCGACCTCCTGTTTTCTGCAAATAATCGCCTCAATGTTGTATGACGACATACGAATAACCTCCTTATAAATACAAGACCAATGAAGGGCTCCATGAAAATCACCTCCGTCAGTGTCGATGTCTTTACCTACCCCTCGCGCCGCGCCGTGGACAGCGCCGGGCACGCTCATCCAGGCGAAGAGAAACCGGTCAAAATGGGTATGCTGCGCATCGCCTGTGACGATGGCAGCGAAGGCTTTTCCTTTGGTGCGCCCGAGCTGATTCGCCCACATATCATCGAGTCATTCGTGAAGAAGGTTCTGATCGGCCAGAACCCCATGAACCGGGAAAAAATCTGGCAGGAACTGGCTCACTGGCAACGCGGCAGCGCCAGCCAGTTCACCGATCGCGCTCTGGCGCTGGTTGAACAAGCCCTGTGGGATCTGGCCGGGCGCGCACTGAAACTGCCCGTCTACAAATTGCTGGGCGGCTATCGCGACAAGGTACTGGCCTACGGTTCGACCATGTGCGGCGACGACATCCCGGGCGGCCTGTCCACGCCGGATGAATACGGCCAGTTCGCCGAAAAGCTGGTCCAGCGTGGCTACAAGGGCATCAAGTTGCACACCTGGATGCCGCCGATCTCTTTCGCTCCCAACCCACAGATGGACGTCCAGGCCTGCGCCGCCGTGCGCGAAGCCGTGGGGCCGGACATCGCCCTGATGCTCGACGGCTATCACTGGTACAGCCGGACCGACGCCCTTTATATAGGCCGTGAACTGCAGAAGCTCGACTTTGCCTGGTTCGAAGAACCGATGATGGAAGACTCCAGCGAGTCCTATGCCTGGCTCGCCGCGAACCTGGATATTCCCGTGCTCGGCCCGGAAAGCATTGCCGGCAAATATCACAGCCGCGCCAGCTGGGTCAGCAACAAGGCCTGCGATATCCTGCGCGCCGGTGTGGCGGGCGTCGGCGGTATCGGGCCGTGCATGAAGGTCGCGCACCTGGCCGAATCGTTCGGCATGGACTGCGAAGTCCACGGCAACGGCGCAGCCAACCTGAGCGTGGTCGGCGCCATCAGCAACTGCCGCTGGTACGAGCGCGGCCTGCTGCACCCCTTCCTTGAATACGATGAGGTGCCGGCCTACCTCAATACCCTGGTCGACCCCATGGACAGCGACGGTTTCGTGCACCTTTCCGAAAAACCGGGGCTGGGCGAAGACATCAACTTCAGCTATATCGAGACTCACACACTGCAACGCTACTGAACCAGCTGTACCACGAGGGGCGATCAGAGCGCCCCTCGTCAAAGTGTCTTTATAAATATAAAAAAGGACCGCCCCCATGAAACTCTGGCCCAAGCGCCTGCCCTGGCTGCTATGCCTCGCCCTGACGGCGACATTTCTGCACACCCCGCCTGCCACTGCACGGGGCGAAACACCTGTCGATCAACTGGTGGTCGGCATGAGCATGATCAACCTCCTGTCCCTGGACCCCGCAGGCGCAACCGGCCTTGAGGTGTCGGAGGTCAACTCCAATGTCTACGACATGCTGCTGGAACAGGACGCCGCCCGCCCGGACCAGTTGATCCCGGCACTGGCCGAACGCTGGGAAATCAGCCCGGACCGCATGCGCCTGACCTTTCACCTGCGCCCTGGCGTGACCTTTCATTCCGGCAACCCGCTGACTGCCCAGGATGTCGCCTGGTCCCTGCAGCGCGTAGTCACCCTCAACAAAGCCCTTGCCTCGACCTGGAAAGCCTATGGCTATACAGCGCAGAACGTCAGCCAACTGATGCGCGCCGAAGGGCCTTCGACCTTCGTTCTCGAACTGCCCAAAGCAACCGACCCGATGCTGGTGCTCAACACACTGGCAACGTCGCCAAGTGCCTTTGTCATCGATCGCGTCACGGCCATGCAGCATGCCCAGGGTGACGACCAGGGCGCAGCCTGGCTCACCACGCACACAGCCGGTTCCGGGGCCTTCAAGCTGGACATCTGGCGGGCCAACGACGTGATCCTCATGACTCGCTTCGATCAATACTGGCGCGGGCCGGCCAAGATGCGTCGGGTGATCATGCGCAACATGACCGAGTCACAGGCCCTGCGCCTGATGGTCGAGCGCGGCGATCTGGATGTAGCACGCGGCATGGCCGCCACCGACATCAAGGCCCTGACCCGCTCCGAAGAAGTCAGCGTACAGACCATCCCTCGCGGCACGCTCTATTACGTGGCCCTGAGCATGGAACAGCCGTTGTTTCAGGACATCCGGGTGCGTCAGGCCATTCGTTCGCTGATCGACTATCAGGGCATCAATAACGTGGTGATGCCTCACTACGGCCTGATCAATCAGCGCCCGCTGCAACTGGGCCTCGCGGCACGCCTGGACGATCCGGGCTACACGCTCAACGTCGCCCAGGCCAAGCGCCTGCTGGCCGAAGCCGGGCATCCCGACGGTTTCAAGATCACCATTCGCTCACTCACCGATTCTCCGTTCATCAATATCGCCACCAGCCTGCAATCCACCCTCGCCCAGGCTGGCATCCAGGCCACGATCATCACCGGCACCGGCAACCAGATCTACGGCGCCATGCGTGATCGTCGCTTCGACATTCTGGTCGGTCGCGGTGGCGGCGGTGCCGAACGCCATCCTCACTCCAGCCTGCGGGCCCTGATCTACAACCCGGACAACCGCGAGCAGGCCAAGCTGAGCAATTTTCAGGGCTGGCGCACCTCGTTCTACAGCGCCGAGATCAACCAGTTGATCGAGCAGGCCGAACAGGAGCGCGATGCGGCCAGACAGCTCAGCCTGTACCAGCGTATCCAGACGCTCTACGACCAGAAGGCAGGCCCCATCATGCCGGTCTCGCAAATGACCGATGAAGTGGTGATCCACGCCGATGTACGCCAATACCTGGGCCACAGCGCTGCCACCACGCGCCTGCGGGATGTCTACAAGCAACGCTGACCTCATGGGTTCAACGAAGGCAGGAATCATTATGTCGAGTGCATCATTTTCACTTTTGAGCAGTCGGGTCGCCAACGGCACCCGACGCGGCGGATCAGTGGCGGCGACCCTGTTCGGACTGCTTTTGCTCACTTTCTTCATCGGTCGGGTCATGCCACTGGACCCGGTGCTGGCCATCGTCGGACCTGACGCCGATGCGGCCGCCTACGCCCAGGCCTATCAGGAACTGGGCCTGGACAAACCGCTCTGGACCCAGTTCGGCCTGTACCTCAAGGACCTGTTGCATGGTGATCTGGGCAAGGCCCTGCTCACCGGGCATCCAGTCATCGAAGACATCGCCCGGGTGTTCCCGGCCACTCTGGAACTGGCGACCCTGGCAATCCTGTTCGGCGTGCTGATCGGCCTGCCACTGGGCGTGTATGCCGCGACCCACCAGGGCCGCACCGGCGACCACATTGCCCGTGTCATCACGCTGTTCGGTTACTCCACGCCGATCTTCTGGCTGGGCATGATGGCTTTCCTGGTGTTCTACGCCTGGCTGGGCTGGGCCGGTGGCGTCGGTCGTATCGGCCTGGCCTATGACGGCCTGATCGAAACCCGCTCCGGACTGCTGCTGATCGACACGGCCCTGTCCGGCGACTGGGAAGCCTTTCGCAGCGCACTGCGCCATATCCTGCTGCCGGCCGTGATCCTGAGTTTCAACTCGGTGGCCTACATCAGCCGCATGACCCGCAGCTTCATGCTTGAGCAACTTTCCCAGGAATACATCATCACCGCACGGGTCAAGGGCCTGTCACAGCGGCGGATCGTCTGGGGTCATGCCTTCCGCAACATTCGCGTGCAGTTGCTGACCATCGTCGCCCTGGCCTACGGCGGTCTGCTTGAGGGCGCGGTGCTGATCGAAACGGTCTTTGCCTGGCCGGGCTTCGGCCAGTACCTCACCAGCAGCCTGCTGCTGGGCGACATGAATGCGGTAATGGCCTGCGTGCTGCTGATCGGTCTGATCTTCGTGATCCTGAACCAGATCAGCGACGCCCTCTACAAAGTCTTCGATCCGAGAACCCGCTGATGAATACGTCCATTGCAAGCGGCATCAAGCCCATGACCCAGGCACCGGCTTCAAGCTTCGCGGCCTTCACCGCCAGCTGTTCACGCCTGCTGCGCTTTCTCCTGCGCAACCCGATGACTCTGGCGGGCCTGATCGTGATCGGCACCTTGATGGTGGTCGCGCTGTTCGCTCCGTTGATCGCTACTCACGATCCCCTCGCCCAGGATCTCTCCGCCGCCCTGCGCACACCGGGCGCAGAGAACTGGTTCGGCACCGATGAATATGGCCGCGACGTGTTCAGCCGTCTGGTCTATGGCTCGCGCATCACCCTGTACATCGTGATGCTGGTAACCGTGATCGTCGGCCCGATCGGGCTGCTGATCGGCACCGTGTCCGGCTATTTCGGTGGCTGGGTCGACAGCCTGTTCATGCGCATCACCGACATCTTCATCTCATTCCCGAGCCTGGTTCTGGCACTGGCGTTCATCGCCGCGCTTGGCCCGGGCCTGGAACATGCGGTGATTGCGATTGCCCTGACCGCCTGGCCACCCATTGCACGTCTGGCGCGAGCTGAAACCCTGTCGCTGCGCAACGCCGACTTCGTGGTGGCGGTCAAGCTGCAGGGCGCATCGGCGCTACGCATCATCGGTCGCCACATCATCCCCATGTGCCTGTCCTCGGTGATCATCCGCCTGACCATGAACATGGCCAGCATCATCCTCACCGCCGCCGCACTGGGCTTTCTGGGCCTGGGCGCTCAGGCGCCACTGCCGGAATGGGGCGCGATGATCTCCAGCGGCCGACGTTACATGCTGGAAAGCTGGTGGCTGGTGGCAGCACCCGGCGCGACGATCATGCTGGTCAGCCTGGCTTTCAACCTGCTGGGTGATGGCCTGCGCGATGTTCTGGACCCACGCAGCGAATAACAAAAACAAGGTAAAAGCCATGTCACAGATAAAGCTTGCGGTAGAAGACTTGCGCGTCGAATTCACCAATGCTGGCAAGACAACGGCGGCGGTACGCGATGTTTCGTTCAATCTGGGTCGGGAAAAACTGGCCATCGTCGGCGAGTCCGGCTCGGGCAAATCCACGGTAGGCCGCAGCCTGTTGCGCCTGCACCCATCGAGCGCCCGCATCACCGCCAAAACCCTGCGCTTTGGCGATACCGACCTGCTCAGTTGCAGCGAGAAGCAGATCCAGGGCATTCGCGGTCGGCGCATGTCGATGATCATGCAGGACCCCAAATATTCGCTGAACCCGGTGATCAAGGTCGGCGAGCAGATTGCCGAGGCCTACCTGGCCCATCACAAGGTGTCGGCACGGGAAGCCCGCGAGCGCACCCTGGACATGCTGGCCAAGGTGCATATCCGCGACCCGGCACGGGTCTACGACCTCTACCCTCACGAGGTTTCCGGCGGCATGGGGCAACGGATCATGATCGCCATGATGGTGATTACCGATCCGCAAGTGATCATCGCCGACGAGCCCACTTCGGCACTGGATGTCTCGGTGCGTCGTCAGGTGCTCAATGTGCTGGAAGAACTGGTCAGCGAACGCGACCTGGGGCTGATTTTCATCAGCCATGACCTGAATATGGTTCGGCACTTCTGTGACCGGGTTCTGGTGATGTACGCCGGGCGGGTTGTGGAATCCCTGGCGGCCAGCGAACTGGACCACGCCCGTCATCCGTACACCCAGGGCCTGCTTGCCGCCCTGCCCAGCCTGGATCGTCCACGCGCCAGCCTGCCGGTCCTGCAACGCGATCCCCTTTGGCTCACCCACTGAGAATGATCCCATGGCAATGATCAGAGTCGATTCACTGAACCTGAGTTTTGGTACTGGTCCAGGACTGAATCAGGTGTTGCGTGACGTTAATCTGCAAGTCGCAGAAGGCCAGTCGTTCGGGCTGGTTGGCGAATCGGGTTCGGGCAAGACCACGGTCCTGCGCTGCCTGGCCGGGCAATACCAGCACTGGACCGGCAACCTGAGCGTGGCCGGTCGGGCGGTAAGCCGTCACTTGGACGCCAGCCATTACCGGACCGTGCAGATGGTCTTTCAGGACCCCTACGCCTCGCTGCACCCGCGTCACACCATCGATGCGGCGCTCAAGGAGCCTCTGAGCATCCATCGCATCGGCGAGCGCGACCGGCGTGTCTGCGAAGTGCTGTCACGGGTGGGCCTCAATGAAAGCTTCCGCTTTCGATATCCGCATCAACTGTCGGGCGGCCAGCGCCAGCGTGTGGCCATTGCCCGGGCATTGATCCTGGAACCCCGCGTCCTGCTGCTGGATGAACCCACCTCGGCGCTGGACGTCTCGGTACAGGCCGAAATCCTCAATCTGCTGGCCGACCTGCGTCAGCAACAAGGCCTCACCTACCTGATGGTGACTCACGACCTCGGCGTCGTGGCGCACCTCTGCGACCGGGTTGCAGTCATGCAGCAGGGCCAGGTGCTGGAAACCCTCGACAGCAGCCAGTTGGTGAACAACCAGGCGCAGCACGAGTATTCCCGATTATTGATCCAGGCCAGCCGCGACATGGACGTACGACTCACCGGCTGAGGGGTCGTCGCCTGACGACCTGAAAAACCGAACACCGCTGACAGCGTGACCCCAGGCCAGAACGGCTGCGGGATTCGGCTGCCCGCGATTTGCTCCAACACACCCAGACCTTCAATCAAACAAGAATAAAAAAATGAAAAAATCAATCGCTCTGCTCTCCCTGTCCGCCCTGTTGCCATCTGCCTGGAGCTATGCCGACAGCGGCTACATCAACTATCGACATCAATACGCGGAAAGCACCCGCATGCACTCCGACCGGGTCAAGTTCGGCACACGCCTGGACAGCAGCTGGGGTTTTGAAGGTGAGCTGAAGTACAAGACGGCGGGCGACCGCCAGGATGTGGCGTTCGACAATACCGTCGGCAACGGCCATGAGCTGACGATCAGCTATCAGCACAAGCTCAACGACCAATGGACCGTGACGCCTTCCCTGGCCCTGGAAAGCATCGAGAAGTCCACGTCTTACAAGACCGGTATCAAGGTCGGCTACAAAGTCACCGATACGCTGAGCATTTCAGGCCGCTACCGCTATGACTCGATCAAGCTGGACCGGGACAAGATCAACGAATCCATGCCCGACAATGCGATGGATAACCAGTCAATCAATCGCTATGACATCTGGATCAACTACTCGACCAAGGGGCCATGGACCTACGAGTACCAGCTCACCTATTTCGATGCCGACTACATCCGCTACGACAACGGCACCAGCGACTACGAACAGAATGCGGCGTTCAAGTATCGCTGGAGCAAGCAATGGGTGCCGTTCTTCGAGGTCGGCGACATCAAGGTCGATTCCGAGGATGACAAGCGTCAGTTGAGGTTACGGGTGGGGATTCAGTACAACTTCCTCTGATTCTTCATCACCAGTTGGCTCCTACAGCCGTGGGAGCGGATTCATCCGCGAAGGGCCGGAACATCCCACACAGATTTATCTGTATGGGAAGCCGTCTTCGCGGACAAGTCCGCTCCCACAACAGACAATTCAATCGCGAACAAACTTTCTACTCGCTATGAGTACGCCGCAACCGGATGCGGCTGCCGTTGAGGTGCAGGTACATGGCCGAGCGGGCCGCATCCACATTGCCTTCGGCAATCGCGTTGTAGATCTGCCGATGCTCGGCGTTGATCCCGGCCAGGTAGGCGCTGCGATCACTTTGCCCGGTGTAGGCGGAATTCATGCGGGTGCGCGGAATCAGCTTGGTGCCCAGGTGTTTCATGATGTCGATCAGGTAGGCATTGCCCGAAGCCTTGGCGATCTTGAGGTGAAACTGGAAGTCGGCATTGATGGTAGTCCCGGACTTTTCCGGGCCTTCAAGCAGCGCATCGAAAGCCCGCTTGAGTTCCAGCAAGGCTTCAGGACTGCGACGCTGCGCAGCCAGCCCGGCCGCTTCGACTTCAAGGCTGATGCGAAACTCCAGCAGATTGAGCACGTCGGACAGGGTCGCGATGGTCGCCGGCCCGACCGAAAAGCCTTCAGGTGGCGGCATGTCCAACACAAAGGTCCCTACCCCGTGGCGCGTTTCCACCAACCCTGCCGCCTGCATCCGCGACAGGGCATCGCGCACCACCGTTCGGCTGACGCCTTCGGCTTCCATGATGTGGATCTCGGAAGGCAGCTTCTCGCCACGCTGCAGCACGCCATCGCGCATGCGCTGGGCGAAACGGTCGACCAGGGTTTCAGCCAGACGGCGATGGTTTTTCTGCGAGGAAACGACGTTGTCCGACATTGCAGCCTCAATTCGATCTAATGCCGCAGTATAGGCTGCGATCACGACACAAAACACACCATGACTACGGTTATACTCAGCAACCCGACACGGACCCGATCAGCCCGCCCATGGAACACCCTTCTTCCCCGACAGGTCGTCGCTCCAGCCTGACCCAGCAACTGGTCGCCGAGTTCTCGCGCAAGATCCGCGAAGGCGAGATCAAGAGCGGTGAAAAGCTGCCCACCGAGCAGGTCATCATCCGGGAAACCGGTGTCAGCCGCACCGTGGTTCGCGAAGCCATGTCGCGTCTTCAGGCCGAGGGGCTGGTAGAAACCCGTCACGGCATCGGAACCTTCGTGGTCGATGCTTCGCGCCCGCGGGACTTCCAGATTCCGGAAGCCATCTCCGGCAGCCCTCCCGATGCCGCGGCCATCATCGAGTTGCGCCTGAGCCTGGAACCGGAATCCGCCGCCCTCGCCGCACAACGGCGCACGCCGGAGCAACTCGAAGCCATCCGACAGGCGCTGGACGAGCTGCATCGCTGCGACCAGAACGAAACCGATACGACCCAGGCCGACTTCGAGTTTCATCGCTGCATCGTGCAGTGCACCGCCAACAGTTTCTTTACCGATGTCATGACGCAACTGGGCAACAGCATTCTGCCTCGCGCACGGGTCGGCTTCGGCAATGTGCCGTCGACTCGGCTCATGGATGACCCGCAGATCCAGCAGCGCGAACAGGAGCAGATCTACTCGGCCATCGCCCATCAGGATCGCGATGCGGCCAGGGCGGCGATGCGCCTGCACCTGATCAACTGCCTGCAGCGCTTTCGCGCAAAGGATTAGCCACTAAGAAGGCTTATCGTTTACCATCGCGCCCCGTCGGTTTCCGAGAGGAACTAACAGGGAATTCGAGGGCTGCGCATCTGTGCAGACTCAAACGAAACTGCCCCCGCAACTGTAGGCATCGAGCCAGCTCCATGACAGCCACTGGTGATTTTCCGGGAAGGCTGGAGTCAAGGTGATGACATGCCAGTCAGGAGACCTGCCGACCTGCACGTTAACTGACCGGCGGGGTGTCCGGGAAGGACATCCGCGCGCCGGTTCATGGCTGCCTTGCCCTGCCTTTTGTGCAGTGCCGAGGGATGTGTTTCCTGTCTGTACATTGCGCCTTGCACGTACGAAACGGAGATCGCATTACATGTCACTGCCTCGCCTTGCGGCACTCATCGCCGGTTTGAGCCTGTCCACCCCGAGCCTCGCTGCTCCCACACAGTACCCGCTGACCGTCGAGAACTGTGGCCTGAAGCTGACCTTCGAGCACGCGCCACGCAGGGCTGTGACCATCGGCCAGTCCGGCACTGAAATGCTCTACGAACTGGGCCTGGGCGACAGACTGGTGGGCACTTCGCTGTGGTTCAACGATGTGCTGCCACGTTTCAAGGCACAGAACGACAAGGTCGAGCGCCTGGCGGACAACGACCCGAGTTTCGAGGCCGTCATCGGCAAGCGCCCGGAACTGGTGCCCGTCCAGCTTGAATGGATGGTGGGTGCCCAGGGCGTGGTCGGCACACGCCAGCAGTTTCATGATTTGAAGATCCCGACCTACATCATGCCGTCCGACTGCGAAGGCAAGGACAATCTGGTAGGCGCTGATGGCACACGCCTTGAGCCCTTCCGCATCGACACCATCTACAAGAGCATCGAACAGCTCGCCCAGATATTCGACGTGCAGGATCGCGGGCAACAACTGGTTGCAGAGCTGCGCAATCGCCTGGCCCACGCGGTCGCCAACGTCAAACAGAACAAGGAACGGGATGTGTCCGCGGTGTTCTGGTTCTCCAGCGCAGATATCAACATTGATCCTTACGTTGCAGGCCGCAAGGGCATCCCGGACTTCATGCTCAATAACCTGGGCATGCGCAATATCGTCGAATCCGACGAAGAATGGCCGACCGTGGGCTGGGAAACCATCGCCAAGGCCAATCCGGACATTCTGGTGATCGCGCGCATGGACCGCCGTCGTTTTCCGGCCGACGACTACCGCAGGAAACTCGAATTCCTCAAGTCCGACCCGGTGACCCGCAACATGGACGCGGTCAAGCATGACCGTATCGTGATCATCGATGCCGATGCCATGCAGGCCAGTATCCGGCTGTTTACCGGTATCGAAGAACTGGCCGAAGCCGCCAATCGCTACAACGCCGCCCAATGAAACTGACCACTGCGCTCGGCCACATGCTCTGGGTGACAGCCGTTCTGCTGCTGGCCATCGTGGCGGGTGCAGCCATCGGCGAAACCACCATCAGCATGCCTGTGGTCTTCCAGGTACTGGCAAACAAGCTCTGGGCAGCAGGGTACGTGCTCGACCCTATCGACGAAGGCATCGTCTGGAACTATCGCCTGACCCGCTCCATCGTGGCTGCGGCCTGTGGCGCAGGGCTGGCGATTTCCGGGGTCGTGCTGCAATCGCTGCTGCGCAACCCGCTGGCCGATCCGTATTTGCTGGGCATCTCCGCGGGCGCCTCGACCGGTGCGGTGCTTGTAGCAATCATGGGGCTGGGTGCCGGGGCCATTTCCATGTCGGCGGGGGCTTTCGTGGGCGCCGTGGCGGCTTTTTCCCTGGTCGCCCTGCTCGCTCGCTCTTCACATGGTCCGACCGCAGCAGCGCACATCATTCTGGCTGGCATCGCCGGCTCACAGCTCTTCCATGCACTGACTTCGTTTCTCATCACCAAGTCAGCCAGCGCCGAGCAGGCACGGGGCATCATGTTCTGGCTGCTGGGCAATCTCAGTGGCGTGCGCTGGCATTCGGTATGGCTGGCGGTGCCGGTGGTGGTGGTTGGCTTGCTGGTCTGCCTGTGGCATCGGCGAGCGCTGGATGCCTTTACCTTCGGCAGCGATTCGGCAGCGTCCCTCGGCATTCCGGTGCGGCGCGTGCAAATCGTGCTGATCGCCTCGGCGACACTGGTCACGGCAGTGATGGTGTCCATCGTCGGTTCCATCGGCTTTGTCGGTCTGGTGATTCCCCATGCCGTACGCATGGTGGCCGGAGTACGTCATGCCCGTCTGGTCCCGCTCAGCGCCTTGTGCGGTGCGCTGTTCCTGATTGCCGCCGATATCCTGTCCCGCACCCTGATCAAGGGCCAGGTGTTGCCGATCGGTGTCATTACCGCGCTGATCGGCGCGCCGGTCTTTGCGCTGATTCTTATCCGGGGGAAAACCACACGATGAACGCCTTCTCGCCCATCGTCGACACCCCGGCACTCGGCTGTTCGGGCCTGGGTTATTGGCTCAAGGACAAGATCCTGCTCAAGGACGTGAACCTGAGCATTGCGCCCGGAGAAACCCTGGGCATTGTCGGCCCCAATGGTTCGGGAAAGTCGACCCTGATCAAGCTGCTGTCGGGTATTCAGACGCCTTCCAGCGGTCAGGTACAGCTCAATGGGCAGGCACTGAACAGCATGAAGCGCCGGGATATCGCCCGACAGTTGGCGGTGGTCGAGCAACAGGCCGAGACCAGCGACGCCATCACCGTACTGGATGCCGTCGAACTGGGTCGCACGCCCTGGCTGTCGGCGCTGGAACCCTGGAGCGACGAAGATGACGCCATTGTCCGTCAGGCCTTGCAGGATGTCGGCATGCTGCACCTGATCAAACGCGCCTGGCATACCTTGTCCGGTGGCGAACGCCAGCGCACCCATATCGCCCGGGCACTGGCGCAACGCCCACAGATCCTGTTGCTGGACGAGCCGACCAACCACCTGGATATCCAGCATCAACTGTCGATTCCGGGGCTGATCAAGTCCTTGCCGGTCACCACCGTCATCGCCCTGCACGACCTCAATCAGGCGCTGGGCTGTGACCGCGTGGCGGTAATGGAAAACGGTCGCATGGTTGCGCTGGGCAAGCCTGTGGACGTGCTGACGCCTGAACGCCTGCACGCCACTTTCGGAGTACGGGCCCACTGGCTGACCGATCCGTTCGATGGTGCACGGATACTGCGCCTGCGGCCTTGCTGACCCGTTAATGCCCAAACAAAACTCGTGGGAGGCAGCTTGCTGGCGAAAAAGGCCTGAAACTGGCTGATATTCTGCGTCGTACGCTGAAGTCGCCAGCAAGCTGCCTCCCACAAAGTGATTCATTGACCTTAACTGATCGGCGCGCTCCTTACTGAGGCCATTGCTCCAGCAGCATGGCCACGAATTTTTCGGCAGCGGGCGAAAGCGAAGCGCCGCGCCGGGAAACCAGCCCCAGGGTCCGGTCAACCACCGGGTCCACCAATGGAACGCTGACCAGCGTGGGATGCCCTTCAGCCGGCATGGCCAGGCTGGGCATGGCGGAGATGCCTAGCCCGGCCTCGACCATGCCCAGCGACGTCGACAAGTGCTGCACTTCATAAAACCACTTTGGCCGCCAGCTCAGACCGGCCAGTGCATGGTCGAGAATCATCCGGTTGCCGCTCAGGCGGCCAACGCCGATCAGACGATATTCACTGAGTTCCATCCAGGCAACCGACTCACGCTTTGCCAACTCATGGTCACGTCGGCAGGCGAGCACGAAAGGCTCTTTGACGAGAGGCACAAACTCGATATCGGGATGCTGCCCGCTCATCATGTTGATGCCGAAATCCGCCTCCCCTCGCAAAACAGCTTCCAGCCCTTCATTGGCACTGAGGTCCAGCAGGCGGATGCGGATCTTGGGATAACGCTCGTTGTACAGGCGGATCACCGAAGGCAGAAAGTAGAAAGCGGCCGTAGGAATACAGGCCAGGGTCACCTGACCGATCTGGCGCTCTGCCAACTCCCGGATATTGAGGATCGAGTCCTCGAAGTCATCCAGAAGTCGTCGCGCCTTGGGGAAAAAGTCGCGTCCGACACTGGTCAGGCTGACCCGGCGAGTGGTGCGATCCAGCAATGATGTGCCCAGCCCCTGCTCGAGCTTCTTGATTCGCCGGGTGAGTGCAGGCTGGGAAATATGCAGCACTTCGGCAGCTTCGTGAAAGCTGCCAAGTTCAGCGATTTTCACGAACGATCGAATATCTTGCAGCTCATATTCCACATTATTTTCCTTTTGGTGGATTGTGATGGGCGTTCAAGACCAGCGGAGTATTATTGCCTGAAGTGGAATAATAGCTACGATCTTTGCATTGGATACGCTTAAAAATCCATGGGACTCTTGCTTCCAACACATCAATTACCCCAATTGATCAATAAGAGTCCAAAACTATGCAACCGATTCCCTGCGTCCTGATGCGCGGCGGCACTTCCAAAGGGCCGGTTTTTCTTGCCAGTGATTTACCCTCTTCGACCGCTGAGCGCGATGAACTGCTGCTGGCTCTCATGGGCTCTGGCCATGAGCTGGAAATCGACGGAATCGGTGGTGGCAGCCCCCAGACCAGCAAAGTGGCAATCGTCAGCCCGTCGACTCATGAAGATGCCGATGTGGACTACCTGTTCGTGCAAGTCATGGTTTCCCAGCGCCGTGTCGATACTGCGCCCAACTGCGGCAACATGCTTTGCGCCGTCGGCCCGTTTGCAGTGGAACAGGGTCTGGTCGAGGCAACTGGCGATGTCACTCAGGTTCGCATCCGCAACCTCAATACCGGCACGTTCGTCTGCGCCGATGTCCGCACCCCTGGCGGCCAGGTCAGCTACGAAGGCCAGACCAGCATCGACGGAGTACCGGGCACCGCAGCCCCGGTGCAACTGACTTTCCTGGACGCAGCAGGCAGCAAGACCGGCAAGCTGTTCCCAACCGGCAAACAGACCGACCTCTTCGACGGCGTGCCCGTGACCTGTATCGACATGGCCATGCCCATGGTCATCATCGAAGCGTCCCTGCTGGGCAAGCGTGGAGACGAAACGCCTGCCGAACTCGACGCCGACAAGGATTTCCTTCGCAAGCTCGAAGCCTTGCGTTTGCAGGCAGGACTGGCCATGGGCCTGGGCGATGTCAGCGAAAAGGTGATCCCCAAACCCGTACTGGTTTCGCGGCCCGATGCAGGCGGCACCCTCAAGGTTCGCTATTTCATGCCGCATAACTGTCATAAGGCCCTGGCGATCACTGGCTCCATCGGCCTGGCCACAGCCTGCGTCAGTGAAGACACCGTGGTTGCCCGACTGCTGGGTAGCGCCCAGACTCCGCGCCTGCAAGAAGTCCGGATCGAGCATCCGAGCGGTTCGATCCAGGTCGCCCTGGCGTACGTCGGTGAAAACGGACAGACCATCCGGGCTTCGGTGGTGAGAACGGCACGTCGCCTTTTCTCCGGCGAGGTCTACGCCCCTGTCGCACAACGGCTGGCGGGCTGACATTGTTTATCGCTGCACACTGCTCTGCCTGATACTGAGTACCGCATCAGAACAACTCCAATAATGGGTGATGCAACATGAAAATCGCTAAATCGCTCTACTTTCAGATTATCTGCGCCGTAATCCTCGGGGTTCTGGTCGGTCATTTCTGGGCTCAACAAGCCATCGCTCTCAAACCGCTGGGCGATGCATTCATCAAGCTGATCAAAATGATGATCGCACCGGTGGTGTTCTGCACCATCGTCACCGGCATTGCCGGCATGAGCGACAAGCGCTCTCTCGGGCGCCTGATGAGCAAGACCATGCTGCTGTTTCTGGCCCTGACGGTGATCAGCCTGTTCATCGGACTGATTGCGGTCTATGTGATCAAGCCAGGCGTGGGCATGAACATCGATCCGGCGAAACTGAGCACTGCCGGTTTGAGCCAGTACACCGACTCCGCCGCGAAGCTGGGTGTCGTGGACTTTTTCATGCACATTATCCCGGACACCTTCATCGGCGCGTTCAACAAGGGTGAAGTCTTGCCGGTGCTGTTTATCGCCGTGTTGTCCGGGTTCGCACTCTCGTCCCTGGGCGAGCGCGGCAAGCCAGTGCTCAATGTGCTGGAATCGGCCTCGCACATGGTCTTCAAGATCTTTTCCTACCTGATGCGCTTCGCTCCGGTCGGTGCCTTTGGTGCCCTGGCATTCACCGTGGGTCAATACGGCATTACCTCACTGGGCTCGCTGGCCAAGCTCATCATGACCCTGTACATCGCATGCGGCTTCTTCGTGTTCGTGGTACTGGGCGGGATCTGTCGCGCTCACGGCTTCAGCCTCTGGAAACTGCTGCGCTACTTCCGCGAAGAGTTCCTGGTGGTGCTCGGCACGTCCTCGACCGAACCTGTGATGCCTCGCATGCTGGAAAAGCTTCAGGCACTGGGCTGCAAGAAAGGCGTCGTCGGCCTGGTACTGCCAACGGGATACTCGTTCAACCTGGACGGCACGGCGATCTATCTGTCCCTGGCCGCCATCTTCATTGCCCAGGCGTGCAATATCGAACTGAGCATGACCCAGACCCTGACCATGCTGGCAATCATGCTGCTGTCCTCCAAGGGTGCGGCGGGCGTGACCGGCAGCGGTTTTGTCGCCCTGGCCTCGACCCTGACGGTCATCCACGACATTCCCCTGGCAGGTCTGGCATTGCTGATCGGCATCGATCGCTTCATGTCCGAAGCCCGGGCGCTGACCAGCCTGGCCAGCAACGCCGTCGCGACCGTGGTGATCTCCCTGTCGGAAAAGGCCTGCGACCGCGAAGTGCTCATGCGGCGGCTTGACGGTAAAGCCATCGCGGCTACGCCTGAAACCCCGCAATGGGACAGCGCACCCCAGGCTGCCGAGCGCATCTGACCCACACATACCCCAACCGATAACCATTCGAGCAGGTCAGGCATCGTTCATGCGATGCCCGGCAGGCCCGGCTGCATTCGCTTGTCCATGAATAACAACAAGAGAATATCCATATGCTTGCCTTCCTTGGCCTGGCCATGGTCGTGGTGTTCACCTACCTGATCATGTCCAAACGCTTGTCCCCGATTGTCGCACTGACCCTGGTGCCTATCGTTTTCGCAATCATTGGCGGCTTTGGCGGCACCACCGGCAAGATGATGCTCGACGGCCTGAAAATGGTCGCCCCTTCCGCAGCGCTTCTGCTGTTCGCCATTCTGTTCTTTGGCCTGATGATCGACTCGGGCCTGTTCGACCCGCTGATCCGCAAGATCCTCAAGCGGGTCAATGGCGACCCGATGAAGATCGCGGTGGGCACTGCGCTGCTGTCGTTGACTGTCGCCCTCGACGGAGATGGCACAACCACTTACATGATCACCTGCGCGGCCATGCTGCCTCTGTACAAGCGCATTGGCATGAACCCGATGATCCTCGGCATCATCGCCATGCTGTCACTGAGCATCATGAGCGGCATGACGCCCTGGGGCGGGCCAGCAACCCGCGCCATTGCAGCGCTGGGCCTGGATGCAGGCGAGTATTTCATTCCCTTGCTGCCGACCATGATCGGCGGTGCCGCCTGGGTGGTGTTCACGGCGTTTCTGCTGGGCCGTGCCGAGCGCAAGCGCATTGGCAACGTGCAGTTGCAAAGCGGTGGCGGTCACTGCTACATCGACGAAATCCTCGGCGATACGCCGCATAAACGCCCCAGGCTGGCGTACGTCAACCTGGCACTGGTCATTGCGGTGATGGTTGCGCTGGTAACAGGCCTGATGCACTCGGCCGTGCTGTTCCTGATCGGTTTCGTCATCGCACTGATGATCAACTACCCGCAACTGGATGTGCAGAAAGAACGCATTCTGGCCCACTCCGGCAATGCCATGACCGTGGTTCTGCTGGTGTTCGCAGCCGGGGTATTCGCCGGGATATTTTCCGGCACCAAAATGGTCGATGCCCTGGCCCAGACCCTGGTGGACTGGATTCCTCCGCAATGGGGGCATCTGTTCCCGCTGGTGGTCGCCCTCACCAGCATGCCGCTGACCTTTGTGCTGTCCAACGACGCTTATTACTTCGGCGTGGTACCGATCCTGGCCAATGCCGCAGCCGCTTACGGCATCAGCCCGCTGGAAATTGCCAGGGCCTCGATTCTGGGCCAGCCGGTCCATCTGATGAGCCCGCTGGTGGCCTCGACCCTCTTGCTGGTCGGCATGATCGACAGAGACATCGGTGAATTCCAGAAGGCCACCCTGAAGTGGGCGGTGCTGACCTCCCTTGTGATCACGGCCCTGGCCTTGCTGACCGGAGCCCTGACGCTGTTCGTCTGACCCTTGCCCTGAATCACAACGGCTCACGGGTCCTGAAAGGGACCCGCAGATCACTGCACTTCCAATAACAACAATGAGTACCGAGCATGAGCATGATTAAACGTGGAGCCCTTTTTTCCGTGCTGGGCGCCCTGCCCTGCGCCAGTGTCGGCGCAGCGGGTTTCGTTGAAGACAGCAAGCTGAAGCTGCAACTGCGCAATGTCTACTTCAATGAAAACTTCCGGGATGAAAACGGCCTGAGCGCCCGTGCGGCAAGTACAGCAAAAAGCGAGCGCACCGAGTGGGCACAAGGCTTTCTGCTCGACTACCAGTCCGGTTTTACCCAGGGAACCGTTGGCTTTGGCCTGGATGCGCTCGGGCTGCTGGGCGTCAAGCTCGACTCCGGCAAGGGCCGCAGCGGTACAGGATTACTGCCGGTGCATGCTGACGGCCGTGCAGCGGATGAGTTTTCCAGCCTGGGTGCCGCCGCAAAGGTGCGCCTGGCAAAGACCACGGTCAAATACGGCTCCCTGCTCCCCAAGACCCCGGTGCTGATTTACAACGACGCGCGCCTGTTGCCGCAGACTTATCAGGGCACCCAGTTCACCAGCAACGACATCGAGAACCTGACCCTCACCGGCGGCCATCTGGATCAGTTCAAGCTGCGGGACTCCTCGGACAGCCGCTCGATCATTCCCGACGGTTTTACCGGTAAAGGTTCTGATTTCTCTTACATCGGCGGGGACTACAAGCTCGGCAAGAACATTCGTCTCAGCTACTTCTATGGCGAGCTTGAAGATTTCTATCGTCAGAACTTCGCTTCGATCCAGCACGACCTGCCGATTGGCAAAGGCGTGCTGACCAGCGACCTGCGCTATTTCCATAGCGTGGATGCCGGCGCGGCGCGGGATGGCAAGATCGATAACGACATGCTCAGCGGGCAGTTGACCTACGCTCTGGCCGGACACAGCTTCAGTGGCGGTTACCAGAGATTGAGCGGGGATGCGGGCCTGCCTTATATAAGCGGCGCAACCGTGTACTCATTCACCAACGTCGGGATCGGCAAATTCATCGAAGAAGATGAAAAGACCTGGATGCTCGGTTACGGCTACGACTTTTCCCGCGTCGGCATACCGGGCCTGTCGTTTTCGACCAAATACCTGAGTGGCGACAATGGCAAGTCCGGCTCGGCGAGGCTGCACGAATGGGAGCGCGATGCCGAGCTGGCCTATGTGCTGCAGAGCGGAACCTTCAAGGGGCTGGGCATGAAGCTGCGCAACTATGTCTACCGTTCGGATTACGCACGGGGCCGTGACAGTAACCGGCTCTACCTCACCTATGAAATTGCACTCTGGTAAGACCTGAACGAATCAGGCACGTCTCAAGGCAGACAATGCATATGCGTTGTCTGCCAGACTGGATCGTCCTCCACATCGACCGTTACAAAACCCTGCTTTTCCCAGAAGCGGATCGCACCCGGCAGAAACGGATGGGTGTGCAGATACAACACCTCCACGCCGCTGGCATCGGCATGCGCCTTGAGCGCTCCATACAACCGCCCTGCCAGCCCGGCCCCTCTGAACTCATGACTGACGAACAGACGCACGATCTCCACCGTCCTGCGCCCGGCGTAATCCAGCTGGGCGAAGCGATGGTCATAAGGCAGATAGCCGATGGCCGCGACGATCTCGCCTTCGCAGCAGGCGATCAGAAACCTGCCGTCCTGCGCATTCAGATACACCTGCTCGAAGGCTGCCAGATCGGCCGGAACGACGCTGGCATCGAGCATCGGAAATATTTCGGCCCGGGCCGCCATGACAAAATCGATGGTGCGCGGGATATCGGCAGGCTGGACTTCAGTGAGGGTGATGTTCATGGCGATGGGTCTGGATGGGGTAACGCAGAGTAATACAACGAACAACACTTGTGGGAGGCAGCTTGCTGGCGAAAAAGGCTTGAAACTGGCAGATATTCTGCGTCGTACGCTGAAGTCGCCAGCAAGCTGCCTCCCACAAAGTGCTTCATTGCCCCTGGTTGATTCATGCACAGATTTACAGCATCGACACCCATGACGCACCAATGCAAAGCGGGCCTGCATTGCGCCTGTACGCCTCTATCCCCTGAAAACAGGCCTTCCGGCAAACTGGCACACCCTCTGCATAGCCTCCCATAACCCCACCATGAATGTGGTCGGGCGGTGCATCCGGCAACGTCGTCCGATGTCACCCACAACACATGATGAATAACAGGCAAAGGCGCCTGGAACCGAAAGGTTCCGGGCGTCTTTTTTTTGGCTTTGAAAAACCTGATTGGCCTAGGCCGGGACTTGCTATGAACACCACAGTCTTACCCTTCAACGATGTACAGACCCTTATCGTCGTCGGCAATGGCATGGTCGGTCATCATTGCGTCGAGCAGTTGATCGCAGGCGGCGCCCTTGATCGCTATCGCATTCATGTCTTCGGCGAAGAACGCCAGCGTGCCTATGACCGCGTGCATCTTTCCGAGTACTTCACCGGCCGCGATGCCGAATCCCTGGCCATGAGCGATGCAGCCCTTTATGAGCAGGCCGGGCTGACCCTGCACCTGGGCGTTCCGGTACTGGAGATCGACCGTGAACGCCGCGAGATCATCACCGCCGAAGGCTGCTTCACCTATGACAAGCTGATCATGGCCACGGGCTCGTTCCCGTTCGTGCCGCCGATTGAAGGTGCGCAAGGCAATTCGCGCCTGGTCTACCGCACTCTCGAAGATCTGGACACCATTCGCTATGCCGCCAGCAAGGCCCGTCGCGGCGTGGTAGTGGGCGGTGGCCTGCTGGGGCTGGAAGCGGCCAACGCCCTGAAGTCTCTGGGACTCGAAGCCCATGTGGTGGAGTTCGCCCCGCGCCTGATGCCGGTGCAACTGGACGACCATGGCGGCGCGGCCCTCAAGGCACGGATCGAGGCTCTGGGCGTTGGTGTACACCTGTCCCGCGCCACGCAATCGATCAGCGACGGCAAGCAATATCGCTATCGCATGAATTTCGCCAACGACGAGTTTCTGGAAACCGATCTGATCGTGTTCTCTGCCGGCATTCGCCCGCAGGACGCCCTGGCTCGCCAATGCGGGCTGGAACTCGGTCCACGTGGCGGTATCGCGATTGATGAACACTGTCGCACCAGCGATGCGGATATCTATGCGATTGGTGAGTGCGCGGCCTGGAATGGCAGTGTCTTCGGTCTGGTTGCGCCGGGCTATCAGATGGCCCGTAACGTGGCTGCCCAGTTGTGCGATCAGGACGCCGACGCCTTCTTTGGCGCCGACATGTCCACCAAGCTCAAACTGCTGGGCGTGGATGTAGGCTCCATCGGCGATGCCCATGGCGCACTGGCCGGTGCGGTCAGCTACCGTTTTATCGATGAAGCCACTTCCAGCTATCGCCGTCTGGTGGTGTCGGCCGATGGCAAGCAAGTGCTGGGCGCGGTGCTGGTGGGCGACAACAGCTATTACGACACCCTGCTGCAATACGCGCAGAATGGCATTCCCCTCCCCGCCGACCCATCCAGCCTGATTCTGCCTCGTGGCGAAGGCGCGCCGACTCTGGGAGCCGATGCCCTGCCCGCCACGGCGACCATCTGCTCCTGCCATAACGTCAGCAAGGGCTCGATCTGTTCGGCCATCGATGCGGGATGCACCGATCTGGCGGGCATCAAGACCCAGACCAAGGCCTGCACCGGCTGTGGCGGCTGCGCGGCCTTGCTCAAGCAGGTCTTCGAACATGAACTGATTGCCCGTGGCGTCAGCGTCGACAAGAGCCTGTGCGAACACTTCGCCTACACCCGCCAAGAGCTGTATTCGCTGGTTCGTGTCGAAGGCATCGAAACCTTCGAGGAACTGCTGACCCGCCACGGCAAGGGCGCTCATGGCTGCGACATCTGCAAACCGGCTGTAGGCTCGATCCTCGCGTCCTGCTGGAACCGCCCCATCACCGACGCTTCGCTGGTGCCGCTACAGGACACCAACGACACCTTCATGGCCAACATGCAGAAAAACGGCACCTACTCGGTGGTGCCGCGCATTCCTGGTGGCGAGATCACACCGGACGGCCTGATTGCCATCGGCGCCGTGGCCAAGAAATACGACCTGTACACCAAGATCACCGGCGGCCAGCGTATCGACCTGTTCGGCGCACAACTGCACGAACTGCCGGATATCTGGAGCGAGCTGATCGAAGCCGGTTTCGAGACCGGCCATGCCTACGGCAAGTCGACCCGCACCGTGAAATCCTGCGTGGGCAGTACCTGGTGCCGTTATGGCGTGCAGGACAGCGTGGCCATGGCTCTGCGCATCGAAGACCGTTACAAGGGCCTGCGCTCGCCGCACAAACTCAAGTTCGCCGTTTCCGGCTGTACCCGCGAATGCGCGGAAGCACAAAGCAAGGACGTGGGCGTCATCGCCACCGAGAACGGCTGGAACCTCTATGTCAGCGGCAACGGCGGCATGCGGCCGCGCCATGCAGAACTGTTCGCCACCGATCTGGATGACGAAACCCTGATCCGTTACATCGACCGCTTCCTGATGCTCTACATCCGCACTGCCGACAAACTGCAACGCACCTCGGTCTGGCGCGAATCCCTGGAAGGCGGCCTGGATTACCTCAAGGCCGTGATCATCGACGACAGCCTGGGGTTGGCCGACGAGCTGGAAGCCCAGATGCAACTGGTGGTCGATCGCTATGAATGCGAATGGGCCAATGCCCTCAAGGACCCGGAAAAGCTCAAGCGTTTCCGCACCTTCGTCAACGACAAGCGCAGCGATCCAGACGTCCATTTCGTCAAGGAACGTCAGCAACGCCGTCCGGCAAAACCTGAAGAAATCGCCCTTATCCCTTTCAAGGAGGTGGTCTGATGAGCCAGTCAAACGTGGCCTATGCCGAAAAAACATCCGCACCGGTCGCCCACATCCAGTGGCAGACCCTGTGCTCGCGCAGGGATCTGGTGGCCAACTCCGGCGTAGTGGCCTGGCTCGACGGCGCACAGGTCGCGCTGTTCTACCTGCCTGAAACCGGCGAAGGCGAAAAGCTCTACGCCATCGAGAACCGAGACCCCAAATCCGGCGCCAATGTCATCGGGCGCGGCCTCATAGGCCAGATTGGCGGAGAGCTGGTCATCGCCTCTCCGCTGTACAAACAGCACTTCCGCCTGCACGACGGCACCTGCGTGGAATACCCGGAGCAACAACTGGAAGTCTGGCCGGTGCGGTTGAATGGCGAGCAGGTGGAAATCGCGGTTTAAACTGCCGCTGGGCAAGTCCTACAAGGTTTATCTGTATATCCATACAGATAAACCTTGCCCCCGACGCATTCAGTGTTCATCCTTGACGCATTCCAGACCCGTCAATACAAGCGGTGGTTATGCGGCTGTTTCTCTGCGAAAAACCCTCACAGGCCAAAGATATCGCCGCCGTCCTCGGCGCGACCCGGCGTGGGGACGGCTGCTGGACAGGTCCCAATGCCACGGTGACCTGGTGCATCGGCCACCTGCTGGAAACCGCGCCACCGGATGCCTACGACGCCCGCTACAAGCGCTGGGTGCTGGAAGACCTGCCGATTGTCCCCCAGCAATGGAAGATGCTGGTCAAACCCCGTACCGCCAGCCAGTTCAAGGCCGTCAAACGCCTGCTGAGTGAAGCCCGCGAACTGATCATCGCCACCGATGCCGACCGCGAAGGCGAGATGATTGCCCGCGAACTGGTAGAACATTGCCGTTATCGTGGGCCGATCCAGCGCTTGTGGCTATCAGCACTGGACGACGCCTCGATCCGCAAGGCCCTGGCTTCCCTCAAACCCGGTGCCGATACCTTCAGCCTCTATCATTCGGCACTTGGCCGCTCCCGCGCCGACTGGCTGATCGGCATGAACATGAGCCGTCTGTTCACCCTGCTGGGTCGCCAGTCCGGGTATCAGGGCGTGTTGCCAGTAGGCCGTGTGCAGACACCGACCCTGCGGCTGGTGGTGGATCGCGACCGCAGCATCGCCGACTTCGTCCCGGTGCCTTACTGGGCCATCGACGTCAAGCTGCTGCATGACGGACAGGCCTTCATTGCCCAGTGGCGAGCGCCTTCGGATGTCTGTGACGACCAGGACCGCTGCCTGAACCAGCCACTGGCGCAACAGGCCGCGCAAGCGATTGGCAACGCCGCCAGCGCCAGGGTCGTCAAACTGCGCACCGAACGGATTCGCGAAGCCGCGCCCCTGCCCTTCGACCTGGGCACCCTGCAGGAAATCTGCTCGAAAAAGCTCGGCCTCGGTGCTCAGGAAACCCTGGATATCGCCCAGGCCCTATATGAAACCCACAAGGTCATCACCTACCCGCGCAGCGATTGCGGTTACCTGCCCATGAGCCAGCATGGCGAAGCGGCGGGCATCATCGCCGCGCTGGGCAAATCAGACCCCGCACTGAGCGAACTGCTCAGGCACCTGGACCCGCAACGCCGCTCAAGGGCCTGGAACGACGCAAAGGTCGGCGCTCACCACGGCATCATTCCCACCGCTGCCGCCCGTGGCATCGAGCGCCTGACCGGCAAGCCGCGAGCGGTATACACCCTGATCCGGGCACGCTATCTGGCGCAGTTCCTGCCCAATCACGAATTCGACCGGACCCAGGCCGACTTCGACTGCGCCGGACATGCCTTGCGCGCCATCGGCAAACAAGTCATCGAACCCGGCTGGAAACGCGCCATGCCCGAGGCACTGGCTCCGGCCAAGGGTCGCGAAGCCCCGGCCCCGCAAAACCTGCCTGCGCTGTTTCAAGGCTGCGATTGCGCAGTAAGCGATGTCACTCTCAAGGATCTCTGGACCCAGCCGCCCAAGCCTTTCACCGAAGGCGATCTGATCAAGGCCATGAAGAATGTCGCCAGACTGGTGGAAGACCCTCTGCTCAAGCAGAAACTCAAGGACACCACCGGCATCGGCACCGAAGCCACTCGCGCCGGCATCATCCAGGGCCTGCTCGACCGGGGTTATCTGGTCAAGCAAGGCAAGGCATTGTCCGCCACTGCCGCGGCATTCAGCCTGATCGATGCCGTACCGCGCGCCATCGCCGACCCCGGCACCACTGCCATCTGGGAGCAGGCACTGGACATGGTGCAAAACGGTGAAATGAGCCTGGAAGAGTTCGTCGCCAAACAGGCTGCCTGGATGAGCAAGCAGGTCAGCCGTTGCGTCGGCCTGCGCATGACCATCAGCGGCCCCGCCAGCCCGGCCGGTGGCGCTGCGCCCTGGAAGAAAAAACGCAAGACCGGTACGCGAAAGGCTGCCGGTGCCACTGCAAGCAAGGGCAAGCGCCCTGCAAGAGCAACGAAAAAAGCCTGAGGGACGCCTGACATCAGCCAGCTCTAAAGGCAGCGTTTGACTATCGACTTCTGATCGACTCAATCGCCGCCTCGGTAATAACGACATTTTTCTCGTTGACCACAATACTGAAGTCGCTACTTACAAGCCGCTGGTACTTCTGCGAGGGCGCTGCATGTTTTACAACGCCCCGCTTATTGTTTGGTTGAGGGTTTTATTACATGCGTATTAACCAGTACAAAAAACCCCTGACAGATCAACCTTCGCCTCCGCCGCCACAAGCAATCAACTCAATGAGTCCCATTTGATACCACCTATTCTGGCAACTCCAGCCGTGCTCAAAGGTAAAGGCACTTGCCGTGCTGCTAAACGCGATTCCCATTGAAAGGGCGAGCGCCGTGCCAATTGTCAAACGTGCTTTCTTCATTCTGTTCTTCATGGAGACTTCCTCTATCACTCGGTCACTGTGCGGTCTAGCAGGTAAAGGAGCGGCGGTTGTCAAAATCACCCGCAACGCCTGTGGCAGAGCTGCCACTTTTTGCTTTATCGAACTGCATCTGAATAATGACAGCGGAGGAGTGGTAACTACTGAAACAACATGTATTCAGCAAGCACACGCCTCCGTTCCATTTGATTACGCTGAGCCAGTTGTATCAATAGTACAAGTGACCTATTTACCCCCAGAATCGGATGTTTTCTGATTGCGGATAAAACGTGGAGTTATCCACTCCCATTGAAGACGATACATATCTGCGGATGCACCGGTATCTCGCGACCGTGTGTGAGCGAGTTCATTCGCGAAAAGTCTTTAAACACATATTTGCCCGTGGCTTTCTTTTCGGGCAGGCTTGCCCGCTTGAATAATCAGGAAAACATTTTTCATGAGCGTCTTGTTGCAGGAAGCGATCCTCCAGGTCCGTACGGCAGTGAAAGTGGCTACAGAGGGACTGGTCGGTCGTGAGCAGTTGGCAGAGCTGATCGTACTGGCCGCTGTCGCTCAGGAACACATCCTGATTGTTGGTCCACCGGGTACAGCCAAAAGCGCAGTTGTGCGTCGAGTCGCACAGGCCATGGGCGGTCGCTATTTTGAATACCTGCTGGGGCGCTTCACGGAGCCTTCCGAACTGTTCGGCTCGGTAGATTTGCAGAAGCTGCGCGAAGGTCGTGTCGAAACCGATACCACCGGGATGTTGCCCGAGGCTGATATCGTCTTTCTCGATGAGGTTTTCCTGGGCTCCACTGCCATCCTCAACACCTTGCTGGGCGTACTCAACGAACGACGCTTTCGACGGGGCCATACCCGAATCGATTGCCCCTTGCGGGTATGCGTCGGGGCTGCCAACGGTCTGCCGGACGATGAAGGCCTTGCCGCATTCGGGGATCGATTCCTGCTGCATCTGTTCGTCGATTCAGTCCCGGATCATCAGCTTGAAGCAATGCTTGCCGGTGGCTGGCAATCCGAGCGACGCCCGATAGAACAACTTCTGAATCTGAGCCAGCTCGATGTACTCGCGCAGGCAGCTTGTAACGTTGATTTGAACGAAGTACGCCCTGCCCTCGCCAGCGCCATTCGCAGCCTGCGCGAAGCGGGTCTGCACCTGTCGGATCGCCGAATCGTCAAATCGCAGCGACTGATCGCGGCCGCCGCGGCTTTGAACGGCAGAAGTCAGGCCAGTGAAGCCGATCTGTGGCCCTTGCTGTATGTGCTGCCTACCCAGGAGGCGCAGCAGCATGGCCGTGAGGTTCTGCGTGCACTGTTTTCCATATCGGCCAGCAGTCACTTGTTCAGCGCAGTGGAAGAAGCGACCTTGCAGCCCCTGTCACGCTTGAGCCGTCTCATCGAAGCCGCGACCGACTGCCTGAGCAAGGAAGCCTCTACGGTAGTCGCCGAGCGTGAAAGCCTGCTGCGTGAAATCGATGCCAACTTCACTGGCGACAACTTGCCAGAAGAGCTTCAGACCTTGCGCAGCCGTCTGGCTGGCCATACGTCTTTCGCACCGTGAGCAGAATGCTTCTGCTGCCATGGACATGGAAACGGCGGGTTGAAACTCTGGAGCCACGTGCAGCGGTTGCATGGGGAGAGGTCGCCCGACGTTTACACAAACGCCTTGAACAACTGCCTGCAGGGCAGCGCAACCGGCTGCATGCCACAGCCAGTCATGATTTGCTGATCGTGACCGGAGAAACTGCCGATCTGCCGTGGGTTGAAGGCATCGAATACGCAGCTCCCGATGCTCAGGCTTCGGGTCTGTGGCTGCCGACTCTCTGGCAGCCGGATGTCAGCGCCGAATTGCTGTTGCAGGCCCTTTCTGCGCGCTATGACCGCCAACCCTTGCTGCTGTGGCATGAGCCGACGCTGATCATTGCGCTGGACCGGCAACTGCCCCTTGACCTGGAGCACCATCTGCCGCGAATCCAGAGCCTGTGGGGAAACCATGCAGATACCTGACGCACTGCAACCCTGGCGTGAATGGCTGGAGTGGTTTTCGCCAGACCTATGGCCCGGTTTCAGCGACATTCTGGGTCGCGTAAACCCGTTACTCGGTCCTTTGCATGGGGTGCAGGCAGGCGGGACGCCAGATCTCGAGGGTCTGGCCGATCTGCAACGACGCGGCCCCTATGAGCGGCTGCTGACCAGCGAATGGCTATTGGCAGATGAACTTCCCGAGGAATTTCTGCGCCGCGCTTCTACCGGGGAGCATCTGTTTCTGGCACCGGAGCAACGAGCCCGCAAGGCCAATCGGCAAGTGGTGGTGCTGTTCGATGCAGGCCCGCTGCAATGGGGCGCTCCACGTCTGGTGCACCTTGCCCTGATGATTCTTCTGGCGCGAAGGGCTCAGGCTGCCGGCGGAGAACTGAAATGGGGGGTTGTGCAAAACCCCGGAAAACTGGCCAGCCTGACGGCATCCAGTTCGCTCAAGAACATGCTTCAGGCCCGCACCGACTCGCCCGCAACTGCACAGCAGTGGGAACAATGGAGAGACTGGCTGGGTGAGCAGCCTCAGACACCCGGGGAATGCTGGGCCGTTGGCTTGTGGCATGACCGGGAAGCCGTTCTTCCCGCATTTACCCATCGAGTACACCTGCAACGAACGCTGGACGGCACGGGAATACAGCTCGACCTCTACAGCAGGAACCCTCAACGTGTGATCCTTCCGATGCCCAACCAGACTGCCGGACAGAAATTACTCAAAGGGCAGTTTGAAACACGATCTTCCACTGCACGTGCTCCGGACAAAAGCGCGCGCGTGGCACTGACCTGCCCTCCCGTCATTTCACCCTCGGGCAGCTATGTGGCGTTGATGTTGCTGGATGAGCCGGGCTCTCTGGTATTTCGTGTACCGCAAGTGAATCAGAAGAAAGCACAGTCAGGCCATCGGCAGTTATGGTCTGCCGGACTCAAACCTGTCGCTGCATACTTTATCGGCAACAAGTTTGCGGCGGTACTTTCAAATGCTGCCAACCTGCACTTCTGGAAAATGGCTTGCTTTCAGGGAATCAGGCAACCATTGCGCGAAACCTTTCTGATTCCTACGGGAACAGCGACATTACAGCCCTGTGTCTGGTTACATGACCGGAGTCGCCTCTACTGCCTCGACAAGCAGGGCAAACTGATTTACTGGGGCAATGACCAGAAGCAGGAAACCAGGCTGACATCTGTGGAGCAAGGGGTCATTGGTCTGGCGCGCATTGGTCAGGAGACTCTCGCCTATCTGAAAAACGAATCCGGACGGCTGTTTCTCAAGACATGTGACAGTCGCGACACCATCAAGACCCGATCTGTGCCGGGTTCGGCAGCCGATGCGACTCAGGTTCTGTTTGCAGGCTCGCCAAAACGACGCAGCGATTTTGTACCCTGTGCGGTTTATCACACCACCGACGGTGCCTGGCATGTTCACAGTTGTGCCGCAGACCCGCTGCATACAGAAATCGTCAGCCTGAACTCGGGCCACCAGCCTGTAGGTCTGCTGTATGACACAGCCAACGATCAATGGAGCCTGGTCTTGATAAGCGCAGGGAAAACGACCGTCAGCCTTTACAGGGAACATCAGGTCCAGACGCTGTTCACGACCTCGACCCCAATCGTGCGCCAGAGCTTTTGCCCGGTCAGCGGTCTGCTTGCGGTACTGACCGAAACACGCGAGCTACTGGTGTTTTCCGTGCGAGAGAACGCGATGCGACTACAGGTTTTGTGCAACGGTGTCAGCAGCCAGGAAACTGCTTCATGACACACATTGCCACCAACGGGATACACCAACCGGTATTGCGGGGACAGCAGGCAGTCGCAGGGCTGTGGTTTCCGGCAGAGCGTTTTGATGAAGCAGAACGAAGACAACTGCTGCTGACGTATTGGCTGCCCGGCTCCAGTGCCTGGTGTTTCGAGCAAGGCGACCTGATTCGCTGGAGCGAGCCACAACGCTTGCAGTGCGAACAGTTGCTGGGCTGGCCTCTGGTGCTGATAAACCGGACCCTGTGCTCGGCACCTTTGCAGAAGCATGAGTATGGCCAGCTGCCGACAGGCGACCTCTGGCTGGTGCGCAACTCCCAAGTCGAAACTCTGGACCTGAAAGATGCGACGGCCATCGAGCCCGGCCAATGGCTGGATATCAACGCCTACACCTTGCTCGACACTTACGATTGCAGTGCTGTCTTGCCAGAACCCGTCATGCCACCGCTGAATGCGTCCCCTGATATTCGGGAAGTTCTGGGCAATACCGTCGGCGCACCACCGAGTGAACGGGACGAGATCATGGAGGCCATGCGGACCGGCGGTGCCCCTGCTGGAAAGACTTCCAGACCAATCGTCAGCACAGCATTGAAAATAATCCTGGGGCTGACCGTGGCTGTCGCCTTGTTCAACCTGCTGCCGGATGCCGCAGATAGCACTGCAAAGATCCAGGATCTCGCCCCGGCGGCCTCAACCGGTCACTCGGCAGCAAGCAACTACCTGCTGATTGCGCTGGTGGCGTCGGGATTCTTCATCGGTCGCTGGCTGATGCAATCCGGTTTATTGCAGCGTTCCGGCCAGGCGACTTCCCGCCACGCACCTGCTGCACCTTCAACAGCTGCAAGACATGGCTCTTCGGATATCCCGGCACGTCGCAAGAAACGCCGCTTCACGCCCAGCCTTGTCGATAAATGGCTGACACGCCTGACTAACGCATCGCGCCTCAATCTGTTGTTTGGCAAACGCCAGGCCGATTATCTGCAGCGCATGCTCGATATGTTTGAAGAAGGCAACCTGAATGAAGCCCTGCGCCATGCAATCCCTCTGGGCAGCGATGCAGGCGAGCGTAAACAGTCCTTTGCCACACCAAAACCTCGTGCCGATCTGAAGCTGAGGCAACAGCAGGAATCAGGTGCGTCCATCGGGTCCTCTGAAGACTTTCAAGACCTGCTGCGCAAGACCTACCGCACCAGCTTCGAGAAGCTGGACCGCGAAGGGCGTATCGATGAAGCGGTGTTTGTACTTGCCGAACTGCTCAAGGTGCATCAGGAAGCTCTCGACTATCTGGAACGTCACAAGCGCTACAGACAAAGCGCTGAGCTGGCACTGGCATGGGACATGCCAGCAGCAACCATAGTGCGCCACCTCTGTCTGACTGATGACTGGCAACGCGCAATTCAGGTAGCCCGACGCGACAATGCATTCGAAGCGGCTGTGACATCCATGGAAAGCAAATGGCCGGAGCATGCGCAACGCTTGCGCCTGGAGTGGGCAGAGGCGCTGGCAGACAAGGGTGAATGGATAAAAGCGGTAGATGTGATCTGGAGCCTGACTCATGAACGCCCACGAGCAGCCCAATTGCTTTTGAATGCCGAGGCTGGCGGAGAAAAACTGGCAGCCCAGGCACTGGTAAAAAGAGCCATGCTTCTGCCCGATACCCTGCAGGCTTATGAGTCCTTCCTGACAGAGCTACGCAATGACCCGGCCCGCAAAACCGAGCGTCTGGCCATCGCCCGGGCCCTTATCGCCAACCGCAAACACACAAAAACCTGCGCATGGCTCACAACCATCTTCCTGGGCGCAATTGCAGCCGATCAGCAACTGGAATCTGCTGGCCTGCAACAGTTGGCAAAGTTGAGCAATGATCCCTTGATGCAAGCCGACCTGCCCAGACTGAGTTTTAAACCTTTGCCTTCCTTGCCGTTACGGGAAGCACCCGACATTTACCACTGGCAAGCACCTGCGCCGGGTGTCAGAGACATAGCTGATGCGGTGCCTCTGGACGATCTGCGCAGCCTGATTGCATTGGGTGAAAGTGGCGTCCTAATACTTGATGCACAGGGACGCACCCTGTGTCATTTCGCGGTCCCCGCCCAGCGCCTGATCCTGGCCGAAAGCAGACAAGTAGCTTTGGCCGTGACTCGTCGAGGTGAACTGTGGCGCGTCAGCAAGCTGGATCTTTTGAACAGAAAGGTGCACGACCTGGGCGTATTGGCGATGGATGACTTTGCCCGCCAGTTCGATGGGATCGGCTGGACTATCGGCAAAGGCAATCATGTGCGCGTGGTCGACACGTCCCCGGGCTTTGGCACCCTATGGCACATAGACAATCTGCCGGGAACGGTGGTCGGGGTCTTTGCCAATGCCAGCAGCGAACATCTGTTGCTGAGTGACCCCGGCGGCAATCTGCAATGCTGGCGCTACCAGCTTCCGGGCCGCCGCTTGCAGGCGCGCGACGAATTGCCCCTGAACCTGCGTAAAGGCTCTTCACTTGCTTTCGGGCTGGCTGGCGAACCCATCGAATACTGGCTCAACGGCCCTGAAGCCCCCGAGCCGGTCATCATGATCGAACACAGCGGTCGGTGCGCGGGATACAGCTTGCCAGGCCTGGACCGCAATGCCATCGACTGTCCCTGTATCTACCTGGGTAGTGAATGGATGGTGGTGGCTTACGCGACCAGCGATGGCAATCAGCAACTGCGCTTTTTCAGACGCACCGACGATTACACCTACGCCTGTATCGACTGGCCCGGACGCGAACACATCCGGGTGAATTGCATCGCCGGACAGTGGACAGCCTTCGATGCCCAGGGCCGGTTGTTCTGCCTGAATGTCGAAGACGCAAGGCCACGCGGGCTCAGTATCGTGTGAAACGCTGGAGTCAAGGCACAGACTCCACCACATGCCGCGAAGCCCCTTCCAGCGTTTTCCAGAGATTACGCATGGTCGGATTCTGATTCGCTATCGCGCAATACGAGCGGATTTCCAGGCGGGTGCTCCACTCTTCGCCACCGGCTCTCACCAGCAGCCCTCGTTCAAGCTCGTTGACAACCGCGCTTTGCGGCAGCCAGGCCACGCCGTAGCCTTCGATGGCCATGCGCATCAGGAGCATGGCCATGTCCGCTTCGTAGCAGCGCTCAAGTTTGACGGGCGTCGGGCCATTCTTGATGACGATATCGGCGACGCGTCCAAGGAAGGTGGTCGCGGTATAGGCAAGGTGCGGGACGGGTCTTGCAGCGCTGCCCGGCAGGCGGTAAAGAGGCTGACCTCTCTTGTCCGGGGCACACAAGGGAATGAAGGCGTCATGCCCCAGTGCCAGGCTGCCGAAACGTTCGGCGTTCAGCAGGATCGGCGCAAGAGGATGGTGATAGACGATCATCAGGTCGCAACTGCCCTCCTCCAGGGCAATCACGGCGTCATGGATGTTGGCAGCCACGACCCGTGCGTTGAATTGCTCATTGTGTTGCTGAAACTGCGAAAGCCATTTGGGCAGAAACGTCATCGACAGGCTGTGCCCGGCAGTCACCTGAATGGAGCGTCCTGGCATGCGTTCAACTTCACGCAAGGTTGAGCGCAGCCTCAGCAAGCCCGCCAGCACCTCACGACTTTCCTCGCAGAAGGCGCTTCCGGCAGCTGTCAGCCGCACGGGATAAGTGCCGCGATCGACCAGCTCCACACCCACCCACTCCTCCAGTGATCGAATGCGTCGCGACAGGGCCGATTGGGTGACGCAGCGAACTTCGGCCGCACGAGAGAAATTCTTCCACTCGGCAATCGCCAGAAGATCGTCCAGCCATTTGATTTGCATAACCCGTCTCCTGCGATGAGAAGCACATTTTACGTCGTCTTCATGGTCCTATCGCAGCCATTTCAACAACTATTCCAAAAGCGCATGAGGTTAGCGTGATTACTCATCATCGCCGCCGGACGCTTGCCTAGAATCGTCCTCGCACCAGGGCCACAAGAGCCATTGGGCGAATCTGATTTGTCTCCTGCCGGATAAAAAAATCAAAAACCACTTGAGGACAGCTTCGTGAAGAAAAACAGACTTCCACGTCAAATCGCGATGGGCATTGCATTGGGCGTGCTGGTGGGTTGGGCGTGTCACCATTTTGCTGGAAACGAGCAGAACGCCAGGCAGATCGCTTCGTACTTTTCGATGGCCACCGATATTTTCCTGCGCATGATCAAGATGATCATCGCTCCGCTGGTTTTTGCGACGCTGGTCGGCGGCATTGCCAGCATGGGGAGTTCAAAGTCCGTCGGGCGAATCGGTATGCGGGCCATGATCTGGTTCGTGACCGCCTCGGTGATTTCACTGGCCATCGGCATGGGCCTGGTCAACCTGTTCCAGCCGGGAGCCGGGCTCAACATGGAAGTTGCCCAACATGCATCGGCTGCCGTCCCGGTCAATACCGGCGACTTCAGCCTGAAGGTGTTTATCAGTCATGTGTTCCCCCGCAGCATTGCCGAAGCCATGGCCAATAACGAAATTCTGCAGATCGTGGTGTTCTCGCTGTTCTTCGGCTTTGCGCTGGCAGGCGTCAAGCGCGCCGGTTACACGCGAATCACCGACACCATCGATGAACTGGCCAAAGTGATGTTCAAGATCACCGACTACGTCATGGCCCTGGCACCCATTGGTGTGTTTGCCGCCATCGCCTCGGCGATCACCACTCAGGGGCTTGGTCTGCTGGTCGACTACGGCAAGCTGATCGCCGAGTTCTATCTGGGAATTGTCATCCTCTGGGCCGTGCTCTTTGGTGCCGGCTACCTGTTCCTCGGGCATTCCGTTTTCACCCTGGGCAAGCTGATCCGCGAACCCGTTCTGCTGGCGTTTTCGACAGCCAGTAGCGAATCCGCCTATCCGAAAACCATGGAAGCCCTGGAAAAGTTCGGTGCGCCCAAACGGGTTTCCAGCTTCGTGTTGCCGCTGGGTTATTCGTTCAACCTCGATGGTTCGATGATGTACCAGGCCTTCGCCATCATGTTCATCGCCCAGGCTTACAACATCGACCTGAGTTTCACTCAGCAACTGTTGATTCTGCTGACGTTGATGATCACCAGCAAAGGCATGGCAGGCGTGGCACGAGCCTCGGTGGTCGTGGTCGCCGCAACCCTGCCGATGTTCAACCTTCCGGAAGCCGGATTGCTACTGATCATCGGTATCGATCAGTTCCTGGACATGGCGCGCACTGCCACCAACGTCGTGGGCAACAGCATCGCCACTGCCGTGGTTGCAAAATCGGAGCCCCACGAAGAACCGGATAACGAAGAAGTGAGTACCCGATCCGGACAGCCGGTCCCGGTTGCCTGAGGAGCAGATCATGAAGAGAAAATCGAAATCGGCCAACAAGGGAGCCCTTGTCCGCAAGCTGGGTATTGTCGCAGGGCTGGGCTCGCTGGCCGGGGGCGATCTCTTCTACAAACTGGTGAAATCCAGGGCAGTGCTTGAAGATCAGGGTCACTACCACTTCCTGCTGGAGCAGCACCCGTTCAAGGATGTGTTGCTGCCTCTGGACAAGGAAGCCAGCATGACATCGCGCAAGTTCTATGTGTTCCAGGTGTGCAAGTCGTTCGAGGAAAGCGGTGTCGACGCGGTAATGCTCCCCTGCTTCGCCAGCCATACGTTTCGCGCAGAAATCCAGGAAGAACTGGGCATTGCGGTACTGGACATGATGCAGGCGCTGGCCCGGCACATTCGCCTCACGACCCCACCCGGCGCGACGCTGGGTGTGATCGCTTCGGACTTCGTCGCCCATTCGGGATTGTTCGAGCGATATCTGGGCAAGGATTTCAGCATCGTCTATCCCGACCCCGAGGCACAGTCGGCACTGATGGAAGCGATGTACGGCGTCAACGGCATCAAGGACGGCTATCTTGAAGGTGCCCCTCTGGAAACTGTTTATCAGGCGTGTCTTTCCCTGCAGGCACAAGGCGCTTCGGTGTTGGTTCCGGGCATGACGGAGCTTTCTCTGGTCTGCCCTGGTCTTCAAGGGCGCGGGATGCCGGTGCTGGATATCAACGAAATCTACGCAAGCTTTGCGACCCTGGAGAAAAGTCAGCCTGCACGCCCGGCTTTCAAGCTTGGCATTGTGGGCGGTATAGGACCTGCAGCCACCGTGGACTTCATGGGCAAAGTGGTTGCCAACACACCCGCGGGAAAGGATCAGGAACACATCAAGATGGTGGTCGAGCAGAATCCACAGATTCCCGATCGCACTGCCAGTCTGTTGCACGACAAAACCGACCCGACCATGGCAATGTACGCAACCTGCAAACGCCTGGAAAACGCTGGGGCAAAGGCAATCGCGATCCCCTGCAACACCGCACACGCATTTGTCGAACGCATCCAGCCCCATTTGCAGGTCCCCATCGTCAACATGCTGACCGAGACAGTGGAGTGGATCGTGCAGAAATACGGCTCGGGCAAGACCATCGGACTTCTGGCGACATCGGGAACGGTGCAGAGCCAGGTCTACCATGAAGCCGCCAGGCAAGCCGGGCTACAGATCATCACGCCGGGGCTCGATTACCAGCATATGGTCATGGACGCCATCTACAGCGAGCTCGGCATCAAGGCCGGGTTCACCGAAGGGCTCTGCAAGGAGCAACTGCTGCTGGCGGCGGAACACCTGTGCGAACTGGGCGCTGACGTGCTAATTCTCGGCTGCACGGAATTGCCACTGGTGCTCGCCCACAGCGAAGCGTTTCAGATAAAGGAGCACAGTGTCGCGCTGGTCGATCCGACCACGATTCTGGCGCGCAAATGCGTTGAGTTGGCGGGAGGAGAGTTGGCGGGGATAAAGATTGATGCGGCTTGAATGAACGATGAATGCTGATCTGCAACGCCGATCAGGACCTCCCTCCTGGCGATCAGTTTCTCTACGCGCCATCAAATCAAACTTTTACATCCAGTTACATCCACATTCGGTAATAATTCTCATCGGAGATGTTATATTGTATCCATAACTATCAGGAAGTCCTCCATGTCGTCTCGTAAAATCGCGTCCCTGACCAGCCTGGCAATCGGGGTGCTGGGCAATGTCAGCTTCGCCGAAGAACTGCCGCAAACACTTGAACTCGATAGCGTCAACATTTCCTCCGATTACCACTACGAGACGGCCACCAGCCCGGTTCAGGGTTATCGAGCCACCCGCTCGGCGACGGCGACCAAGACCGATACGGCCATCAAGGACATTCCGCAATCCATCAGCGTGGTTCCGGCCTCGGTGCTCAAGGACCTGGGCAGCAATAATGTCGAACGCGCCCTGGACTATGCCGGTGGTGTGTCGAAGCAGAATAACTTCGGCGGCCTGACGCTTTACGAGTACAGCATTCGCGGCTTTACCACTTCCGAGTTCTACAAGGATGGCTTCAGCGCCAACCGTGGCTACCCGGCGACGCCGGACACTGCCAATATCGAGCGTATCGAAGTCTTGAAAGGCCCGGCAGCCAGTCTGTATGGCCGTGGCGATCCGGGCGGTACGGTCAATATCGTGACCAAGAAGCCGCAACGCGAGGCGTTCACCACGCTGCAAACCAGTGCCGGCAGTTGGGACCGTTATCGCACGGCGCTGGACGTCAACACGCCCCTGGATGAAGAAGGCAATGTCCTGTCGCGGGTCAATCTGGCGGTCGAGGACAACAACAGTTTTCGCGATTATGTCGAGAGCAGCCGTGTCTTTGTGGCGCCCTCTTTCAGCTGGCAGTTGAACCCCGATACCAGCCTGCTGGTAGAAACCGAGTTCGTGCGTCACAAGTCCACTTTCGACCGCGGCATCGTTGCGCCGAACAACAAGTGGAGCGGCATGTCCCGTTCGACCTTCCTTGGCGAACCGAGCGACGGCGATATCGAGAACGACAACAACATGATTCAGGTCGCGCTGGATCATCATCTCAATGATGTCTGGTCGCTGCGTCTGGCCAGTCATTACAAGGAAGGCGAACTGTCGGGCTACGCCAGTGAGTCCCGGGCGCTGAATCCCGACGGACGTACGGTCAACCGCCGCTATCGCGAACGCGACATGAACTGGCATGACAGCATCACCCAGTTGGAACTGCGCGGTCGTTTCGACGCCGTGGGGCTGGAGCATGAGGTGCTGATCGGCACCGAATACGAGAACTACCGCAAGAACGAGCGGGTGACCAATATTGGCGGCAGCAACTATGCCATCGATATCTACAACCCGGTCTACGGCCAGGCCAAGCCCAATGGTGTGCGCACCGGTACGGACTTCTTCGAGCACGTAGAAAGCCGCGCCCTGAACCTGCAGGATCAGATCGTCTTCACCGACAAGCTGCGCGGCATGATCGGTGCCCGCTACGAGCATTTCGATCAGCAGATCGATGACTACACCCCTACCGCAACCAACCCGACCTCAAGACAGCGCCATGATGCGTTCACCCAGCGCGCAGGCCTGATCTACCAACTGACACCGCAAGTGGGGCTGTTCGCCAACGCCTCGACCTCGTTCAAACCCAATAACGGGCTGGACGCGTCAGGTAAAACCTTCGATCCGGAAGAAGGTGTCGGTTACGAGATCGGGATCAAGAGCGAGCTGTTCGACGACCGCTTGAGCACCACCCTCGCCGCCTTCCATATCGAGAAGGAAAACGTTCTGACCCTGGACCCGTCCACCAACGTCAATCGCGCCATCGGCGAAGCTCGCAGCCAGGGCCTCGATCTGCAACTGACCGGTCAGGTCACCGATGCCATTCGCGTGATCGGTGCCTTTGCCTATATCGATGCCGAAGTGACCAAGGGTAGCGGGACCATTCCGACCGGTAGCCGGATTCTCGGCGTGGCCAAGCGCAGCGGCAGCCTGTTGGGTGTCTATGAGTTCCAGGAAGGCGCGCTGCGAGGCTCCGATGTGGGTGCTGCGTTCACTTATGTCGGGGATCGCTCCGGTGAAGCAGGCACCAGCTTCGAGCTGCCGGCTTACCATACCGTGGACCTGCTGGCTCACTACAAGGCCACCGAGAACGTGACCGTGGGCTTGAACCTCAACAACCTGTTTGACGAGAAATACTTCGAGCGCTCCTACAGCAACTACTGGGTTGCACCGGGCGAGCCTCGTAACTTCACTGTCAGCCTGACCCTCAATCTCTGATCGATAACAACAAGGATGCATCATGTTTTGCAAACCATCAGTTCTGGCCTTGAGCCTGCTGGGTACGCTGTTCATGGGTCAGGCCAGTGCCCATGGCCTGTGGACCGAACAGCGTCGCGGCAATATTGAAGTGGTCTACGGCCATGGCGCGGAAGACAACGCCTTCAAGGCGCAAAAGGTCAGCGGAGCCTGGGCCTATGATCTTGCTGGCCGGATGGTTCCGGTCACCGTGCAGCGTCTGGACGACCATGCACGCCTGCAACCCTTGAAGCCGGTGGCTGTGATGTCTGTCGCGCTGGACAACGGCATGTGGACAAAAAACAGAGAGAAGAAATGGATCAACGAAGGCCGCAGCAAGGTACCGGGCGGCACCGATTCGATCCATACCTTCAAGTACAGCCTGGCGATCTATGAAGAAGGCGCTCGCTTACCGTCGTTCGACAAACTGAAGTTCGTGATCGTGCCTCAGGTCGATCCGCTGACGGTCGGGCCAGGCAAACCTTTGCCGGTTCGCGTGCTGGTGGATGGCAAGCCTGCGGCGGGTATCAAGCTGTTCGGGGATTATCGCAGCGCTCCGGACGTGGTGAGTGCCGAGACCGATGCCGAGGGACGTGCCAGTGTGGTGGTGCGTAACGAGGGATTGAATGTGATCGCAGCCGAGGTCACGCTGCCGGTCAAGAACGATGCCGATATCGAAGCGCGAGGCCTGTTTACCTCGCTGACCTTCGTGGGTGAAGCGCATCACGATTGATGCAATAAAATCTGTAGGAGTAATGCCTGTCAGTTAAGGTCAAAAAATCACTTTGTGGGAGGCAGCTTGCTGGCGACTTCAGCGTACGACGCAGAATATCTGCCGGTTTCAAGCCTTTTTCGCCAGCAAGCTGCCTCCCACAAGTTTTGTTTGTGCCTTAACTGATCGGCATTTGTGACTACAGGTATTTCAACCAAGTAATGTCACGCCGCCGTGCCTTGAGCCCGGCAAACCAGCGCACTGCCGGGAACAGCGCCACCGCCAGCAGCACTGAACTCAGCCATACGCCCCACATCGCATCGAAGCCGAAGTAATCGCCCTGATTCTTGCCCCAGATCGCTACGGCAATCAGGTACAGGAACTTCAGTACATACAGATGCAGCAAGTAGAAGAACATCGGTGCCGCGCCCAGGATCACCAGCGGTTTCAGCCAGCCCTTCTCCTGAATACGCTCGAACCAGATCAACACCAGCAGACCAATGCCCAGGGTCAGGCTGAGGAACAGCAATGACGGCGGGTATTTGGTGATATTGAAAAAGCTCATCAGCGTCTGCACGCCGGTTTCACCAACGCTCCAGGGCTTTTCGCCATAGCCGTTGATCACGCGCAGGACCATGAAACCGATCAGCGCACCCAGTCCCCAGACCAGCAAACGGCTGCGACGTGCTACAGCGTCCATGCCCGAGGAAAACCAGGGGCCTGCGGCATAGCCCAGAGCGATGACACCGATCCAGGGCAGCAACGGATAGGAGGTGCGCAGACGCAGCGTATCGCTGACTTCAATCCAGCCACGATCATGCAGGATCGCCCATGGAATGTGCATGGCCGACTCGACACCGAAATGCAGCGAGTCCAGCAGGTTGTGCCCGGCCACGATCATCAGCCCGATCACCACCAGCGCCCAGCGCGGCAGGAACACCATCGCCGACAAGGCCACCATGCTCAGGCCGATGGCCCAGATGACTTGCAGGTAAATGATGGTGGGCGGGAATTTGAAGGTCCAGGCGAAGCTCACCAGGGTGAACTCCAGGGCAATCAGGAACAGGCCACGCTTGAGCAGAAAGGCAGAAACATCAGTCCTGCCACTGTATTTTTCGCCGTACAGATAGGCCGAAAGCCCGGTCAGCAGCACGAACAAGGGCGCGCAGACATGGGCCAGCAAGCGGCTGAAGAACAGTTCCGGAGCTGTGGTAGTCACATCCATGGGATCGCTGACCTGGCGATGCAGGAAGAAGGTTTCCCGCACATGGTCCAGCAACATGAAAAGGATGATCAGCCCGCGCAGGGCGTCGATCGATCGCAACCGTGAGGACGGCGCAGGAGTCGAGGAAACAGCTGTTGTCATGGGAGGTTGTTGTCCGTTGAGGGCTGTAACAGGTGCATATTGCTTCAGCGGGCAAGCTCGCTCACACAAAACGCCGGGCGCATTGTGCCGCAGTCAGGCTTGCCCGTGACAGTGCCATATTTCAGAACTCGTTCTGCAAGGCTTTGTAGCCGCGAACCAGATCGATATTGGTGTGTGCCACATCCTCGGAAAACTCCGAAGCCGAGATACTCACCGGCGGGAACTGCGAAAGATCGGTGTTCGGGCCGATGCGAGTGGTCGATGGCACATAGAAGCTTTCCGGCAGATCGCGACCATCCACCACCGAGTTATGGCGCACGACACTGCCATTCCCCACCTGACAGTTGAACAGCACGCTGTTGAAGCCGACGAAGACACGATCACCCACCGTGCAGGGTCCATGGACGATGGAGCGGTGGGCAATGGACGTGTATTCGCCGATGGTCACTGCCGCGCCGGACTTGGAGTGGATCACCACACCATCCTGAATATTGGAATTGGCGCCGATGATGATCGGGTCCATGTCGCCATTGGCGTTGACCTCGTCGGCACGGATCACGGCATAGGGGCCGACAAAGACGTTGTCCTTGATGATGACCTTGCCGCAGATGATCGCGGTTTTATCGATATAGGCCGACTCGGCAATGACCGGCAGATGGCCGGAAGGGTTCTTGCGGATCACGGTGGTAGTCCTCAGGACATGTAGTTGGAGGTATAGGCCACGGCATCGTGGGGGTGCAGGCTTTCCAGGTGACGCACGCCGACACTGGAGGCGGCGAACAGCCCTTCCAGTGCTTGCTGGATCTTGCGGGCAGCGTCTTCGACGTACATCAGGTTCTGGCCATTGAGACGGGCAAAGGCCTGCTCGTCAGCACGCTTGACGGCGGTCTGCACCGGAGTGCCCAGGGCGCTTTCGGTGGCATCGATCAATGCCATCAGGCCAAGAGCGGTGGCCTGCTCCGGGATGCGTACCTGAACCGTTGCCACGCTGCGCTGGCTGTGAGGGGTCGCGAAGGAAGCGTTGTCACGCAGCCACACCGCCGCCTGATCGGGCGTCAGCGTTTCCTGCCCGGCAAAGCGCGTCAGGAACGCCTGCTCCACCAGTTGACGCGACAGGGCCGCTGAACAGGGGCAGGTCGAGGAATAAGTGACGTCCACCGAGGCATCCAGAGACAACCGCCCTCCGACCCAGAGCGCATTCAATGTCACCGGGTAGGATTTCCAGCCACTCAGGCCTTGGGTTTTCAATGCCGGTCGGCGACACAACAGATTGAAATTCACCTTGAGCCGGGCGCGACTGGAATGGCAGTCGGCATGGCTGGTGACCATGGCTTCAAGCAGCGCCGCCAGGGTGCCGGGAGTGAATGGCTGATGTTCGGCAAAGCTGTCGAGCAAGGTGTAGAGGCGCGACATATGAATGCCCTTGACGCCGGGATCGGCCAGATCGACCTGAAGATCCACATAGGCATGTATCGGATGCGCCAAACCGGGTTCACCCAGCAGAATCGGGACTTCGACACCTTGCATGCCTACCCAGTCAAGAGGGATCAGGACTTTGGAAACTTCCGTCAGGGCAACGTCAGGGAGGGGGTTATTCATGTCTGTAGTTCATCTCGTTGGCCTGCTTCGCCGCCACGGGCGAAGCATGATGTAAGCGATATGGGCAACGTTCTACGCCAACCAATATTGATACACTATAACATTAACAACAAGTAGAACCAGACATGCCTGCTCAGGTATTGCCCCTCAGGTTTTCGCCAGCTCCTCGATCAGGAAATCCCGAAACGCACTGACCGCCGCGGGCAGGTTGCGCCCGGCCATGCTCTGCAACTCGATGCGTCGGGCTTTCATGCCTTCGTCGCTGATCGGCAGAGAGCACAGCTCCTTGCCCAGCAGACGCCTGTCCAGCGTCATTTCACTGGACAGGCTGATGCCGCCCTCCTCCCGGACAAAGCGCAGCAGCGCGCCGATGTAATTGCTGGTCAGCACCGGATCGAACAGCAGACCCTGCACGCCGCAGCAGATATCGAACAACTGGCGCAGTGTCGTATCGGTATTGGTCAGGGCGATGGCATAGGGTTGAAGCTCTGCCAACGAGACTTCAGGGCGTTCAGCCAGAGGATGGGTGTTGCTCACCACCGCGCAGATGGCGCCGGTGTGGATGTACTCGACCTTGATTTCCTTTTGCGGGGTCAGGCTGAACGTCAGGCCGAGGTCGGCATCGCCGGAACGGACCTTTTCCGTGGCCTGGGCCGGTGCGCAGACTTCCAGGGAAAAATGAATGCCCTGATAGATCCGGCGAAACAGCGCGATGGCCTTGGGCAGGAATTCCAGGGCGAAACCTTCGGAACAGGCGATGCGGACATGCCCGCGCTGCAAGCCGTGCAACTCGGTGATTTCCAGTACGACCTGCTCGGCTTCGAGCTGGGATTTGCGCGCATAGGCCGCCAGGCGTATCCCCGCCTCGCTCAACACCATGCCCCGGGCACGCCGCTCGAACAGCACCGCGTCCAGATCCCGCTCCAGCTTGGCGATCTGGCGGCTGACCGCCGATGCCGCGACATTCAGTCGCAATGAGGCCTCACTGATCGACCCGCAGCGCGACACTTCCAGAAAGTAGCGCAAGGCCGTGGATTGCACACCGTAGAGCTGCATGAACGCCTCCAGCGTTGCCTTTTCGGCAAAGCAAGTATCGAAAGATTGTGCTTGTGGCATTGATACGCTTTGCCTAGAGTCATGTCGAGGCCTAATAAAACCATTGCCTGCTTACACCCCTTTCTCCTTTCGCATTTGCGATCCACTGCCCTTTGATACAACCACTTCGCCTTTTGGAGACGACGGCATGGGCATCAAGGGTTTCGCTCGCAGCATTGCGCTGCTGGGCTTGTTCAGCAGCTTTACCGCCTTCGCAGGCAAAGCCGATGACACGCTGGTTTACGCATCCGACAGTGAACCTGAAAACATCAGCCCCTATCACAACGACTTGCGCGAGGGTGTCATCCTCGGTCGCCTCATCTGGGACAACCTGGTCTATCGCAACCCCGACAGCGGCCAACTGGAACCCATGCTGGCCACCAGCTGGAAACAGGTCGACGACAGCACCATCGATTTCGAATTGCGCCAGGGCGTGAAATTCCACAACGGCGATGCCTTCACGGCCGACGATGTGGTGTTCACCCTCAACTACGTGGTGTCGCCGGACTCCAAGGTCGTCACCATACAGAACGTCGACTGGATCAAGAGCGCAGAAAAGCTGGGGGATTACAGCGTCCGCCTGCACCTGAAAAAGCCTTTCCCGGCCGCGCTCGAATACCTGTCCAACGCCGTACCGATGTTCCCGAAAAACTATTTCGAGAAAGTCGGCCTGGCTGAATTCAGCCGCAAGCCGGTGGGCACCGGTCCTTATAAGGTTGCGTCCATCTCCAGCGGTGTCGGCGTGAACATGGACAAGAACCCGGACTACTTCCAGGGCAGCCCGCAAGGCCAGCCGAAGATCGGTCATATCCAGTTCAAGGTGATTGCCGACTCCGAAACACGCCTTGCCGAGCTGATGACCGGTGGCGTTGACTGGGTCTGGCGCGTGGCACCCGATCAGGCGCAAAGCCTCAAGGGCATGCAAAGCCTGGTGGTGACCAGCGGCGGGACCATGCGTATCGGCTTTCTGATCCTCGATGCCCGTGGCACCTCCAGTGCCGACTCGCCCATGAAACACCTCAAGGTGCGTCAGGCAATCAACCACGCCATCAACCGTGAAGGCCTGGCTTCACAACTGGTGGGCGGCGAAAGCAAACCGCTGCAAGTGGCCTGCTACCCTGGCCAGTTCGGTTGCGACACCACGGCTGCGACTGTCTATAACTATGACCCGGCCAAGGCCAAGGCACTGCTTGCCGAAGCGGGCTACCCCAATGGTTTCGAGACTGAAATCTTCGCCTACCGCGACCGTGACTATGTAGAAGCGATTATCGGCAACCTGCGCGCCGTAGGGATCAACGCCAAGCTTCGCTACCTGAAATACGCGGCACTGCGTGACCAGCAGCGCGGCGGCAAGGTGCCGATGTCGTTCCAGGCCTGGGGCTCGTTCTCGATCCTCGACACTTCCGCCTCGGCCGGTACCTGGTTCAAAGGCAACCCGGACGACAACATCAAGGACCCGCAAGTCCAGAGCTGGCTGCAAACCGCAGACAACGCACTGGACCCACAGGTGCGCAAGGACAACTACCGCCTGGCCTTGCAGCGCATCAGCGAACAGGCCTACTGGGCACCGCTGTTCAACTACTCGATGAACTACGCGTACGTCTCGGACCTGAACTTCAAGCCGTACCCGGACGAACTGCCCCGCTTCGTCCTGTCGAGCTGGAAGTAAGCGCCACCTGAAGCAAACCGGTGAGTGCGGCACGACTGCCGCACTTGCGTTCATCCCATGGATACAAGGTCACTTGCCATGTATGGATTCCTTTTGCGTCGTCTTGGTATCGCCCTGTGCGTGGCGATTACCGTGTCGATCATCAGTTTCTCTCTCCTGCACCTTTCCGGTGACCTGGCCACCGCCATTGGCGGACCGGAAGCCACCAGCGAACAGATCGAGCAGATCCGCGTGCAGTACGGCCTCGACAAGCCGCTGGTCACGCAATACTTCAACTGGCTGGGCGACCTGCTGCGCCTGGACCTGGGTGATTCGTTCTTCTTCCAGGAATCGGTCTACAACCTGATTGCCTCGCGCCTTTCCATCACATTGGGCCTGGGCGCCATGGCTCTGGGCATCGCCCTGTTGATCGCCATTCCCCTGGGCGTGCTGGCAGCGGTCAAGCGCGACACCTGGATCGATCGCCTGGCCTTGAGCATCGCCGTTCTCGGTCAGGCGATGCCCAGCTTCTGGTTTGCCCTGATGCTGATCGTGGTGTTCTCGGTCACGCTGAAATGGCTGCCGGTTTCGGGCAATGCCACCTGGGCGCACTTCGTGATGCCCGCCATTGCCCTGGGTTACTACGCCACGCCGGCGATCATGCGCCTGACCCGTGCCGGCATGCTCGATGTCCTCAACTCCGATTACATCCGCACGGCCCGCGCCAAAGGGCTGCGGCCTTCCACCGTGCTGTTCAAGCATGCGCTGCGCAATGCCCTGATCCCGGTGGTCGCCCTGGCTGCCGTGGAGTTCGGCTTCATGCTCGGTGGCTCGGTGGTCATCGAAACAGTGTTCTCGTTGCAAGGCATCGGTCAACTGGCCTGGGATGCCATCGCCCGTGACGACTTCCCGGTGGTTCAGGCCGTGGTGCTGCTGATTGCCGTGATCTACATCGTTCTCACCCTGCTGGCCGACGTGCTCAACGCACTGCTCGATCCGCGCATTCGCGTGAAATAGGAGGCCCCATGAGCACGACGACTTCATCCGCTCTGGTCATCAACGACTACCAGCCACCGGCAAAAAGCATCCTGCGTAGCCTGCGCAACAGCCTGCGTCATCGCGGCTTTGCGATTGGCATGTTGCTGCTGGCAATCATTCTGTTCGGTGCGCTGTTCGCGCCCTGGCTTGCACCTTACGACCCTTACGCCCAGGACGTCATGCTGCGCATGAAGCCACCGGTATGGATGGCCAATGGTTCATGGGACTACATTCTGGGCACCGACAAGCTGGGCCGCGATTACCTCTCGCGTCTGCTCTATGGGGCGCGGATTTCGCTGTTCATCGGCTTCTCGGCAGCGCTGATTTCCGGCCTGATCGGCACGGTCATGGGCCTGCTGGCCGGTTACTTCGGCGGCAAGGTCGATGCCGTGATCAGCTACCTGATCACCACGCGACTGGCTATGCCCGTGGTCATGGTCGCCCTGGCCTCGGCCTCGCTGATGGGCGGCTCGCTGAAGGTGGTGATCATCCTGCTCGGCTGCCTGCTCTGGGACCGTTTTGCCGTGGTGGTACGTGCCGCCGTGCAACAGATTCGCGACGCCGAATATGTCGCCTCGGCCCAGGCTCTGGGCTGCTCGACCTTCCGCATTCTGGCCAGTGAAATCCTGCCGAACCTGGTGGGCGCGCTGATCGTGGTCGCCACTCTGGAGATGGCCCACGCCATCCTTCTGGAATCTGCGCTGTCGTTCCTGGGCGTTGGCGTGCAACCGCCGATTCCGTCCTGGGGCCTGATGATCGCCGAAGGTAAACCCTACATGTTCTTTTCCCCATGGGTCATTGCCATCCCCGGCGTCGCACTGATGGTGCTGGTGCTGGGTATCAACCTGGTCGGTGACGGCCTGCGTGACTTGATCCTGCCCGATGGGCGCAACTGACAGAGGATATCCGGACATGGCTCTTTTGCATGTTGAAAACCTGCGCGTCGATATCCCTTTGGGTCAGGAAACCCTGCATGCCGTTCGCGGCCTGGATTTCCATGTCGAGCGCGGCGAAATGCTGTGCATCGTCGGCGAGTCGGGATGCGGCAAGTCCCTCACGTCCCTGGCGCTCATGGACCTGCTGCCGCGCAAGGCAAAACGTACGGCAACGCAGCTCAGCCTGGACGGCATCGATATGCTGACCCAGAGCGAACGCCAGATGTGCGACCTGCGGGGCAACCGGCTGGCCATGATCTTTCAGGAACCCATGACGTCCCTGAACCCGGCCTACAGCATTGGCGATCAGTTGTGCGAAGTGCTGCTGCGCCACCGCAAGGTGTCACGCAAGGACGCCATGCAGCGTGCAGCGCAGATGCTGGAAAAAGTCGGCATCAGCAATGCGGGCGAACGCCTGCGCCAGTACCCGCATCAATTGTCGGGCGGTCTGCGCCAGCGGGTCATCATCGCCATGGCCTTGATGTGCGAGCCCGATGTGATCATCGCCGATGAACCCACCACGGCACTGGACGTGACCATTCAGGCGCAGATCCTGCGGCTGATTCGCGACATCCAGAAAGAATTCGGCATGGCCGTGATCTTCATCACCCACGACCTGGGGCTGGTTGCACGTATCGCGGACCGGGTGGCCGTGATGTACGCCGGGCAAATCGTCGAGACGGCCCCCGCCGTGCAGTTGTTCGAGAACCCGCAGCACCCTTATACCCGCGGCCTGCTGGCCAGTATCCCGATTCCGGGACGCACACAACCGGGTCAGCCGCTGGGGTCGATTCCCGGTCTGGTGCCGAGCCTGGTGGGCGAACAACAGGGCTGCGCGTTCCGCAACCGTTGCTCGCAGGCGGTTGAAGCCTGCGCCAGTCACGTACCGGCGGTGGAGAGCGACGAGCACATGGCCCGCTGCCTGTTTGCCACACCTGGGACCAACCCCGTCTTCCACCGGGAAGGAGCACTGTCATGAAAAAAGATATCGCTCTGGAACTCTGTGATATCCGTCGGGAATTCAAGATCAATCGCGGCTTCTTCAAACCGACCGCCACCCTGAAAGCCGTGGATGGCGTGTCCCTGCGCCTGATGCGCGGCGAAACCCTGGGACTGGTGGGTGAATCCGGCTGTGGCAAGAGCACGCTGGCAAAAATGCTCTTGGGACTGCTGCCGCCCAGCAGCGGCGACGTGCTGGTCAACGGCAAACACCTGGCCGCCACCGACCGCAAGGAAATGGCGCGCCGCATCCAGCCGATCTTCCAGGACCCCTACTCCTCCCTGAACCCACGCAAGACCCTGCGCGAAATCGTTACCCTGCCGATGATCGTGCATGACATCGGCACCACGGCCGAACGCCGCAAGCGTACCGAAGACATGCTGGATGTGGTCGGCTTGCCAAAGCGCGTGATCGACAGCTACCCCAGTCAGTTGTCCGGAGGCCAGCGGCAGCGTGTCGCCATCGCCCGGGCGCTGATCATGCGTCCGGATGTACTGATCTGTGATGAGCCTACTTCTGCACTGGACGTTTCGGTGCAGGCACAGATTCTCAATCTGCTGCAGGACCTCAAGCACGAGTTCGGCCTCACTTACCTGCTGATCAGCCACAACCTGGCGGTGATCGAACATCTGGCCGACCGGGTTGCCGTGATGTATCTGGGCCGTATCGTCGAAGAACGCAGCCGTGAATCGCTGTTTTCAGAGCCGGGGCATCCTTATACCCAGGCACTGCTGGACTCGGTGCTGACCCCAGACCCGCATCTGGGCATTCCCGATCTGGGCCTGCACGGCAACTTTCCCAACCCGATGTCGCCCCCGACCGGCTGCACATTTCATCCGCGCTGCCCCAACTGCGAAGCCAACTGCAAGCAACACTACCCGGCCAATGCTTCCGTCAAGGGCGGAACCGTACGCTGCCATCTTCGCGACACCCCTCAAAAACTGGAGCTCGTTGCCTCATGAGTAGTCGCTCGAATGCTATCGAAAACGTCTGCGAACAATTCGACAACGGCGCTTTCTTCGCCCTGCTGCAAAGCAGCGTTGCCTACCCGACCCAAAGCCAGGAAGCCGCCAGCCTGCCGGAGCTGTATCGCTACCTGAAAGAATTCATCACGCCCCATGTGGAGCGCCTGGGTTTCAGCGTGCAGATCCATGAAAACCCGGTGGCCGAACGCGGCCCGCTGATGATCGCCACCCGTATCGAAGACCCGCAACTGCCAACCCTGCTCAGCTATGGCCACGGCGATGTCGTGCGCGGCTACGACGCGCAATGGTACGAAGGCCTGTCGCCCTGGAATGTCGTCGAGCGTGGCGAGCGCTGGTACGGTCGCGGCACGGCCGATAACAAGGGCCAGCACCTGATCAACCTGACCGCACTGGAGCAGACCCTCAAGGCTCGCGACGGCAAGCTGGGATTCAACGTGAAGCTGCTGCTGGAAATGGGCGAAGAAGACGGCTCCCCCGGCCTGCGCGCCTTTTGCGAAGAGCACAGCGAAGCGCTGGCGGCCGATATCTTCATTGCGTCCGACGGTCCTCGCCTGGCGGCCTCACGCCCGACGCTGTTTCTCGGCTCACGGGGCGTCTTCAATTTCGAGCTGAACGTGGACCTGCGTGAAGGCGCGCATCACTCCGGCAACTGGGGCGGGCTGCTGGCCAACCCCGGCATCATCCTGGCCAATGCCATCGCCAGCATGGTGGATGAAAAAGGCCGTGTGAAAGTGGCAGGCCTCATGCCCAAGGCCATTACTGAAAAAGTACGCGAAGCACTGAGCGACATCGAAGTCGGCGGCGGCCCCGGCGACCCGGATATCGACCCGCACTGGGGCGAACCTGGCCTGACCCTGAGCGAAAAGGTGTTCGGCTGGAATACCCTGGATGTTCTGGCGTTCAAGACCGGCAACCCGGACGCTCCGGTTCACGCGATCCCCGGCAAGGCCTTTGCCCATTGCCATATGCGCTTTGTGGTGGACAGCGACTACACCACGTTCATTCCGGCAGTACGTGCTCACCTGGATGCCCATGGCTTCAGCAATGTCGAGGTCAAACAAGGCCGGATCGACGTCATGAACGCTACTCGCCTGTCGCCTGACAGCCCGTGGGTGGAATGGGCGCTGGGTTCGCTGATCACCACCACCGGCAAGAAACCCGCCCTGCTGCCCAACCTCGGCGGCTCGCTGCCCAATGACGTCTTTGCAGAAGTGCTTGGCCTGCCCACGGTCTGGGTGCCACATTCGTACCCGGCGTGCTCCCAGCATGCCCCCAACGAACACCTGCTGGCACCGGTGGTCAAGGAAAGCCTGCAAATCATGACCGGTCTGTTCTGGGACCTGGGCAATGATGCTGCACGCCTGACCCGTGAACACCAGGCCATGGAGAACGCTTTGTGAACGAACTGCAAAAGCAGACCCGCCAATGGCTGGCCGGGCAATACGATGCCATGGAGTCGCTGCTGCAACGGTTGGTGGATACCGACTCCAACAGCTACGACAAGGCAGGCGTCGATGCGGTAGGTGAACTGCTCGCCGCCGAACTGCAGGCCGACAGCATCCCTGTCGAACGCATCGCCGTCGAAAACTTTGGCGATGTGCTGCTGGCGGAACTGCCCGGTGGTCCGGGCAAGCCAGTCCTGCTGCTGGGGCATCGCGATACGGTGTTCCCCAAAGGCACCACCGCCACTCGCGGCTATTCCCGCGATGACAAACTGGCCTACGGCCCGGGCGTTGCAGACATGAAAGGCGGGCTGGTGCTGAACTGCTTTGCGCTCAAGGCCCTGAAACGCCTGCCACCCCTGCCGTTTCCGGTACAGATCCTCTATACCGGCGATGAAGAGATCGGCTCGGGCAGCGCCCGTGCTCATATAGAACGCTATGCCCGTGCAGCACAGGCCGTGCTCAACCCTGAGCCGGGACGCGCCAGCGGCAACGTGGTCAGCGCACGCAAAGGTGGCGCCACGCTGATCATCGAAGTCAGCGGACGCGCCGCCCATTCGGGCGTCAACCATGCCGACGGTGCCAGCGCCATTGAGGCACTGGCGCACAAAATCATCAAACTGCATGCCTTGACCGACTATGCGGCAGGCATCACCACCAATGTGGGCTTGATGTCCGGCGGCACCTCCAGCAATACCGTCGCCCCCACTGCCACGGCAAAGCTCGATGTACGCTTTGTGGAACTCAGGCAGTGGGATGAAATTCTCAAGGCCATTGAGGCCATCGTCGCCGAAGAGGAACTGCCCGGCACGTCAGCGCGTCTGCTGGAAGCCACCACCTTCCTGCCCATGGAAGCCAGACACAGTGCCGAGCTGCTGCGTCTCTATCAGCAACAGGCGACTGAACTGGGCTTCATCGTAGAAGGCGAATTCACCGGCGGCTGCGCCGACTCAGGGTTCACTGCCAGCCTGGGCATCCCGACCCTGTGCGGCCTGGGCCCGGTGGGCGGCAAGGTGCATACCGACCGCGAATACCTGGAACTGGATACGCTGGTTCCAAGGGGCCAGGCACTGGTCGCCACCATTCTGGCGCTGAATGAGTCATCCGCTCTCAACCGGTAAGGGTAATACCGATCAGTTAAGGCAAAAACAAATCCTGTGGGAGGCAGCTTGCTGGCGAACAGGCCTGAAAACCGACAGATATTCTGCGTCTGTACGCCAAAGTCGCCAGCAAGCTGCCTCCCACAAAATGATTTATGACCTTAACTGCTCGGCATTACCCGGTAGCGAATTCATTCGCGAAAAAGCCCACCGCTTATTCCAAGGACTGCCCCATGCCTGACTCCGACCTGCTCAGCCAATCCGCCACTGAACTGCGCGCCCTGATCGGCAATAAACAGCTTTCTCCTGTCGAGTTGCTGGACGCCTGTATCCAGCGCATCGAAACCCTCAACCCGAAGATCAACGCCTTTTCCGCCACCTGTTTCGAGCGCGCTCGCCAGGAGTCCAAAGAGGCCGAGCAGGCGGTGATGCAAGGCAAGCCGCTGGGGTTGCTGCATGGCCTGCCCATCGGCATCAAGGACCTGGAAGAAACCGCCGACGTCCTGACCACTTATGGCTCACAACTGTTTCGCGACAACGTGCCCAGCCGTGACAACCTGTTCGTGGCTCGCCTGCGCGGCGCCGGAGCGGTCATGGTCGGCAAGACCAACGTCCCGGAAATGGGCGCAGGTGCCAACACGCGCAATGTGGTCTGGGGCGCCACCGGCAACCCCTTCGACCCGAACCTGAATGCCGGTGGTTCATCGGGCGGTTCGGCGGCTGCGCTGGCGGTGGACATGGTGCCGCTGTGCAGCGGTTCCGATACCGGCGGTTCATTGCGTATTCCCGCTGCGTTGTGCGGCATCGTCGGCCTGCGACCTTCACCGGGGCTGGTGCCCAGCGAGCGCAAGAAACTGGGCTGGACGCCCATTTCCGTGGTCGGCCCCATGGGTCGAACGGTAGCTGACACGCTGCTGCAATTGCGCGCCTCTGCCGGCCTGGGCCAGTCCGACCCACTGAGCTATGCCATCGACAGCGACGAGTTCGCGCCCCGCTCCATCGACCTGAGTCAATTGCGCGTCGGCTACAGCGAAGACTTCGGCAGTTGTGCAGTGGATAACGATATACGCGCCGTATTCCGGGCAAAAATCGACGCCCTCAAGCCTCTGTTCAAATCCTGCGAAGCCATCGACCTCAATCTGGAAAGCGCCCATCACACGTTCGACGTCTTGCGAGCCGAAGCTTTCGTGGCCGGTCTTCAGGATGCCCATGATCGCGACCCGGATGCACTTGGCCCCAACACCCGCGCCAACTATGAAATGGGCGCGGCCATGTCATTGCAGGATTGCGTCAAGGCCCATGGCGAACAAAGCCGTATCTTCCGCAGCTTTCAGCGACAGTTCGAGCGCTACGACCTGATCCTCGCCCCCACCACGCCGGTTTCGCCCTTCCCGTGGACCGAGTTGTACCTGCGTGAAGTCAATGGCGTGCCGCTGGACAATTACTATCGCTGGCTGGCGCTGTGCTACACCATCACGCTGACCACCAACCCGGCGGTTTCGGTCCCTTGCGGCCTGGATCACAAAGGCATGCCGTTCGGCCTGCAAGTGATTGGCGGCTTTCGCAAGGATGCAGACTTGATGGCCTGCGCCCAGGCCCTTGAAGACGCAACCACTGGCGACCCACGTCTTTGCCGACCCAGACCGGATCTGCAAAAGCTGATGGCCTCGGCCGTGGACCTGACTCATATCGTCACCCATCCACCGATTTATGGCGGTTCGAGTACCCGCAAGCCGGAGATAGGGGCGATGTGACCTGCATGGTCGGGCATAATGCCCGGCCATTCCCCCCAAGGAGCTCCAACCTGTGGCCGTTTCCCAAGCCATCCTGCCGATATTCCTGTTGATCGTCCTGGGGTACGTGCTGGGGCGCCGCAAGGCACTCACTCCCGACAGCACCAAAGCCCTGAGCAATCTGGCCTTCAAGCTGTTCATGCCCATGGTGCTGTTTACCGGCATGGCCAAGGCGCCGCTGCACGATGGTCTGGATATCCGGATACTGGCGGCCTACTTCATTCCTGCGCTGATGGTCTTTGCGCTGGTCAATCTGGTGAACCACCGCTTTGCGGGGAAGCCGACACCTTTTGGGCTGACGGCGAGCTTTTCCAATAACGTCTTGATCGGCATTCCGATGATTGCCGGTCTGTTCGGCAATCCGGGGCTGGTTCTGCTGTTTACCGTGATTGCCGTTCACAGCCTGCTGCTGTTCAGCTTCCAGAGCCTGTACGACAGTTTTGCGGGCAACGAGCCATTCAACTCACGCTCATTGATTGCCAGCCTGGCCAACCCGATGATCATTGGTCTGCTGCTGGGCGTGGCGCTGAACCTCTCCGGCCTGGCCTTACCGGACTGGGCCGATCACCTCACCACCTGGCTGGCCCAGGCCGCCCTGCCCTGCGCCTTGATCGTGCTGGGCGCCAACCTCTCCAGCTACCGGCTGACTCCCAGCGCCGAGGCATTGGGCATCACCTTCGCCAAGCTGGCGCTGATGCCGCTGCTGGTGTTGCTGGCCTGTATCGTTCTGGGTATCGAGGGCATGCCGCGATCCGTGCTGGTGCTGATGGCGGCAGGACCGTCCGGGGTCAATGTGCTGGGCTTTGCCCGGAACATGCCGGATGTGCAGAAAACCAGTTCGGCGATCTGCATGACCACCATTCTGTCGGCGGGGACATTGCCGCTGTGGATGTGGATCGGGACGCGGCTGTAGGAGCGAATTTATTCGCGAAGGGCTTCGCGAATAAATTCGCTCCCACAGGGGATCAGACGGCCACTGCTTCTACCTTGCGATGCTTCTCGTACAGGAAGCTCAACACCGCATGGCGATACTGGTTGTACAGCGGGTCATCGGCCATGGCGATACGGTTGCGTGGGCGCGGCAGGTCGATCGTGAGGATTTCGCCGATGGTCGCCGACGGGCCGTTGGTCATCATCACGATGCGGTCGGAAAGCAGCACCGCTTCGTCAACGTCGTGGGTGATCATCAGCACCGTGTTCTGCAATTCGCTCTGGATACGCATCACCTCGTCCTGCAAGTGGGCGCGAGTCAACGCATCCAGTGCGCCAAAGGGCTCGTCCAGCAGCAGGACCTTGGGCTGCATGGCCAGCGCACGGGCGATGCCGACCCGCTGCTTCATGCCGCCGGACACTTCACTCGGGCGCTTGTGCAGGGCATGGCTCATGCTGACCATGTCCAGGTTATAGAGCACCCATTCATGGCGCTCGGCCTTGCTCTTGCTGTGTTTGAACACCTTGTCGACCGCCAGCGCCACGTTCTCGTAGACCGTCAGCCAGGGCAGCAGCGAATGGTTCTGGAACACCAGGCTGCGATCCGGGCCCGGTGTGCGAACCTCCTTGCCATCCAGAATCACCGCACCGCTGGTGGACTCGGTCAGACCGGCCACAATATTCAATACCGTCGATTTGCCGCAGCCCGAGTGGCCGATGATGGAGATGTACTCGCCCCGCGCCACTTCCAGGTTGACACCGGTCAGGACCTGGCTGGAGACGCCGTCACGCTCGAAGGTCTTGCTGACGTTTTCGATGCTCAGATATTTGTCGTGCGCATTCATGTGCTTGCTCCTTAACCGGCCGATGTGCCGCGAGTGACCAGATGACCGATCAGGGCCACCAACCGGTCGAGTAGAAACCCGACGACACCGACATAGATCAGCGCCAGGATGATGTCGCTGATGCGCGAGGCGTTCCACGCATCCCAGATGAAGAAGCCGATACCCACGCCACCGATCAGCATTTCGGCGGCAATGATCGCCAGCCAGGAAAGGCCGACGCCGATACGTAGGCCGGAGAAGATGTACGGCGCAGCAGCAGGCAGCATGATCTTGCAGAAGTACTCCACGCCATTGAGACGCAGGACCTTGGCCACGTTGCGGTAGTCATCGGGAATGTTGCGCACGCCCACCGAGGTATTGATGATGATCGGCCAGATGGCGGTGATGAAAATCACGAAAATCGCCGAAGGATGGCTGTCCTTGAAACCTGCCAGCGACAGCGGCAACCAGGCCAGCGGCGGTACGGTACGCAGGATCTGGAACAGCGGGTCCAGTGCGCGCATGGCCCAGGCCGACTGACCGACCAACACCCCGAGGCTGATCCCGGCGACCACCGCCAGCGTATAGCCGTAAGCGACACGTTGCAGGCTGGCGAGCAGTTGCCAGGCCATGCCCTTGTCATTACCGCCGTTGTCATAGAACGGATGGATGATCAGCTCCCAGGTTTCATGAATGACCTGGGTCGGCGGCGGCAAGGCCGCGCCCTTGCCGCTGCAGAGCATTTGCCACAGCAACAGAAACAGCGCGCCCACCACCAGCGGTGGCAATACACCCTGCACAAGGAACTGACGCAGGTTCTTGATCCGGGCAGGCCAGCGACTGGCAGGCTTGCCGGTGACGCTCACGGGCGTTCCCGCGGCCTTGAAGCTTTTACTTTCAGCGTTCATCGATTTCTCCCAAGCGAGTGGCCACTATCAGGACAGAGCCTTGATGGTCTGGCTGTCCAGATAGGCCTGCGGGTTTTGCGGATCAAAGGTCTTGCCATCGAAGAACCTCTCGATGCCACGCGAGGTGGAGGCCGGAATCTGTGCCGCCGGTACGTTCAGTTCAGCCGCTGCCTTGCGCCAGATGTCTTCACGGTTGACCTTGTCCACCAGCGCCTGGCTGTCGAAACCCTGCGGCAGGTAGCCCCAGCGTTTGTTCTCGGTGAGGAACCACAGGTCATGGCTCTTGAACGGGTAGGACGCGAACTCGTTCCAGTAGCGCATCAGGAACGGGCTGTTTTCCACGACCTTGCCGGTGCCGTAATCGAAGTTGCCTTTCATGCGTTGCACGATGTCGTCGTAAGGAGCGTTGATCCAGCGGCGCTTGGCGCAGATTTGCGCGACCTCTTCCTTGTTTTCCGGCTGATCGCAGAACATCTGCGCTTCCATCACGGCCTTGAGCAACGCCTTGGCCGCGTTGGGATTGGCGTCTACATAGTCGGCACGCAACGCCAGGGCTTTTTCCGGGTGGTTATTCCAGATTTCGCTGGTGGTGTTGGCGGTGTAGCCGATCTTCTGATTGACCAGTTGCCCGTTCCACGGCTCGCCCACACAGAAGCTGTCCATGCTGCCGACCTTCATGTTGGCGACCATTTGCGGTGGCGGCACGACGATGGTCGACAGGTCCTTGTTCGGATCGATGCCACCGGCCGCCAGCCAGTAGCGCATCCACAGGTCATGGGTGCCGCCAGGGAAAGTCATTGCGGCGTTGATGCTCTTGCCGGCTGTCTTCTTGGCAGCCAGTGCGGTCTTGAAAGGCGCCGAGTCGAGGCCCAGTTTCAGGTCAGCGTATTCGTTGCCCACGGAAATGCACTGGCCACCCACGTTCAGGCGCGCCAGGATGTACATCGGCACCGGCCTGTTATTGGGGGTGATCTTGCCTGCGGCGATCAGGTAAGGCATGGGCGTCAGGATGTGTGCGCCATCGATGCCATTGCTGGCCGAGCCCAGTACCAGGTTGTCGCGTGTGGTGCCCCAGGACGACTGTTTCAGCACTTCGACACCGGTCATGCCGTACTTGGCGAACAGACCTTTCTCGTCGGCCACGAACAGCGGCGCGGCGTCGGTCAGGGCAATGAACCCCAGCTTGGCACTGGTGGTTTCCAGGCCATCGGTGCCAGCAGCCCAGACCACGGACTGCAAGCCAGGTGGCAGGATACTCAGTGCTGCACCGCCGCCCAGCAAGCCCAGCGACTGTTTGAGGAAAGACCGCCGAGGTGCATTTTCCGGGCTGTCTTGCTCAAGGCTATCTGGCTTATCGTCCATTTCATTCCCCCAAAAACACGCATAAAAAAACGGCGTACACACACTCCTGGCTTTGCCAATGAGCATGTGGACGCCGTTGTCCGGAATTCGCTTATGTGCCGCGGTCTTCGTCTGGAAGCACCCGGCTTGCACAACCTGCAAAGCAGTTTGCATGCCAGCTCTGCAGCAACCACGAATCGCGTGGCTTGTAGCGAAGATGACGTATCTGGCTCGCGGTGCGCCTCAAGATCGTTTCGCACATTACTGGGGCGCGACCTGCGCCGCTTGCCCGGCGCAAGTGCACAAGGGTCAGTGGCGTTTACGTGGCGCCGGACGTGCTGCGGCAAAGGCCAGCAGAGTCTGGGAGACATCGACCATACGCTGGCCACGCTCCATCGCCGACTGGCGCAGACGCTCATAGGCCTGGCCTTCGCTCAATTGATGCTCGTCCATCAACAGACGCTTGGCCCGTTCGATCAGCTTGCGTTCGTTGAGGGCCTGTCGTGCCTCTTCGAGTTCATCATTGGCGCTCAGCAGGCGCTGGGTCTGGGACTGCAACAGATCCAGAACCGAACGCCCAAGGTTCGGCCCCAGGCCATCGGTTGGCGTACTGTCCAGATCAATGGCCTGGACACTGAACAGACGCGCCTGATCGACACTGCCTTCGGCTTCCAGGCTCACCAGACGGGTGAGCAATTGTCGGTGGTTGTCCAGATCGGCACGGGCCTGCTTGATGCTCTCCTGACACTTGACCAGCAGCCCGTCGGCCAGATAGATCTCGATATCGCGCATGGCATCGATGCGCAGGGTGTTGAGGTCGAACCAGACTTCGGAAAGCATCGAGTCGACTTTCTCGTCTTCCGAGGTTTTCAACGCCACGCCACGCAAACGCCCAAGCTGCGCCACGCAATCGCTGCTTTCCTGATTGCGCCACAGGCGTCGTGCATCGTCGTCGGCAAACTGGATGAAGGTCTGGAAGCAACGCTCCTGGCTCTGCACCAGATGCTGAAGCCGGTCATGGGCTGCAGCATCGAAATAGCCCGCCAGAAAACCTCCCACACCACAGGCGCGCTCTTGCCCGGCCAGTTCCTTGCCCTGCATGAAATTGAACATCGCTACCAGCACACGGGTGACCACAGGATCAATCGCTGTGTCGGCGGCCTCGAACACCACCGCCAGCAAGCCACCGATCAGACGGCTCAGCACCATGGTGGCGTCCTGAGGGGTCAGCCGCTGCTCGCGAATACGTCGCCGCAAGCCGGGCAACTCATCCAGGCCATGCATGACATAGGCAATACGGTTGAACAGCCGGGCCCGGTCGGATGCGCTGGCGGCGTCCAGATCGATGCGCTCGAAAGAATCAAGGACCCGGGCTTCAACGGCCTTGGCCTCGGCTGTCAGTACATCGAGCTGGGTCAGGTGATGGGCCTTGCCGCTGCCCAGAAACATATTGGAATAACCACGCTCACGTTGCAGGGCATGCACCAGCTGGCCGACCTGCGTCACCATCTGACAAGTGGAGGCCAATCCTTCCAGGCCTTCCAGTTCGCTGCGGCGCGCAGCCAACATGAAACGCAATGCTGCGGGCATGTTTTTATCAGTCATGGACTAGCTTCACGGTTGGAGATGGGGGTCTCCATGCAAAAGCAGGTCCATGCCTGATTCAATCTGGTGCATGTAATAGGTGTAACGGGAGAAGACTGACACTTACTGTGGGAGGCGGCTTGCCGGCGACGGGGCCGGTGAAGTCAAAGCATTTTTATCGGCTTCACGGTAGATGTCGCCAGCAAGCTGCCTCCCGCCAGTTTCGTTTGCGCCCAATTTATCGGCAGACAGAGCCAATGAATTTGCACACGGCCCCTGTGATTACTGCTTGATGAAGTCCAGCAGATAGCCATTGATCTCATCGATCAATGTCGTGCACATGCCATGGGAGGCACCAGGGATGATCTTCAACACCGAGCCGTGCACCAGTTCTGCGCTTTTCAGGGCCGAAGCGGCAATGGGCACGATCTGGTCGTCATCGCCATGCAGAATCAGGGTGGGAATATCGAACTTCTTCAGGTCTTCGGTGAAATCGGTTTCGGAAAACGCCTTGATGCAATCCAGCTCACCCTTGATAGAGCCCAGCATGCCGATGGCCCAGAACGCATCGATGGTGCCCTGGGAAACCTCGGCGCCCTCGCGATTGAAACCATAGAAAGGTATCGCCAGCTCCTTGAAGAACTGCGAACGATTGGCCGTGACGCTTTCGCGAATGCCATCGAAGACTTCGATAGGCAGCCCGTCGGGATTGGCCTCCGTCTTGAGCATGATCGGCGGCACTGCACCAATCAGCACTGCCTTGGCGACTCGTGCAGTGCCATGACGGCCAATATAGCGGGCGACTTCGCCGCCGCCAGTGGAGTGACCGACCAGAACCGCGTCCTTCAGGTCCAGCGCCTCGAACAGCTCGGCCAGATCGTCGGCGTAAGTGTCCATTTCATTGCCATCCCACGGCTGGCTTGAGCGGCCATGTCCGCGCCGGTCGTGAGCAATGACCCGGTAGCCGAGGCGACCCAGGAAATTCATCTGGGCATCCCAGGCGTCGGCATCCAGCGGCCAGCCATGGGAGAACACGATCGGTTGCCCGGTGCCCCAATCCTTGTAGTAGATCTCGGTGCCATCTTTGACTTTCAGCAGGCCCATAAACATCAATCCTCATGTTATGCAGCAGTGACAGGAACAAGGACGACATTCGCGCGACGTCATGCGCAATCGACGCATCGAAGGTGTGGGAATTGAGACTAGACGGGAATAAGGACACAACCTTGTGTGGATGTGCCCTGGTGGACCGATGGTTCGGTCAGGCGGGTTCGCGCTGGCTGTCGATGTAGCGAATGAGGGTGTTGACGGTCTGTTGCAGTTCGCCGGAGTTATCCAGCAGGAAAACCGAGGGGTTGCCAGCCATTACATTCACGGCAAAGGAAGCGTTGCGCTCTAGTCTTGCTTCGATTTCCGCAACCGATTCGCGTCCTCGTGCCAACAGACGCTGACGCAAGACCTGCTGATCCACCGTCAGCAGCACCGCCAGCAGCGTCGGATAACGCACTTGCGCCTGCTGCAAGTGAGCCCTTGAACCGTTGATGAGCACGTTATGGCCTTCAAGCAGCCACTGGTCTATTTCGATGGGAATGCCGTAGCGCAGACCATTGGCCTGCCAGCTCAAGGCAAAAGCGCCCTGCTCGCGCATGGTTTCGAACTGTTCGACACTGACGGCCTGGGCTGCTTCACCCACGGCCTCGGCAGAACGGGTAATGACCCGCCGCACGATACGGCAATCATTGAGGGCCAATGTTTCCCGTGCGGCATCCAGCAGGCTGTCCTTGCCTGAACCCGACGGCCCGATGAGATAGATCAACCTGCCCACCATCAAAACACCCTCGCCAGACGTTGCGGGTAACGACAGGCCGTGGGGCGGATGAACATGAACGATTCACACCACGGCCAGTAAAAGACTGGCCGGATGATAATCGTTCAAGGGGATATTCAGTAGCCCTGTTTCGTACGTCAGATGCGGAAACTTCCCACCAATTGTTGCAAACGGGCGGCCTGCTCTTCCAGCAGGTTGCAGGCATCCAGCGTCAGGCGCAGGTTATCGACACCCTGCTGGTTGAGGGTGTTGATATGCGTGATGTCGACGTTGATCGACTCCACAACGGCGGTCTGCTCTTCAGTTGCAGTGGCAACCGACTGGTTCATGCCGTTGATTTCGTCGATACGTCGGGTGACGCTGCCCAAGCGCTCACCGGCGCGGTTGGCGATGCTCACGCTGTCCTCGCTCTGACGCTGGCTTTCAGTCATGTTCACGACCGCCTCACGGGCGCCGACCTGCAACTCTTCGATCATGGTCTGCACTTGCTGGGCAGAATCCTGAGTCCGGTGCGCCAGATTGCGAACCTCATCGGCCACCACGGCAAAACCACGGCCTGCTTCACCTGCGCGAGCAGCCTCGATGGCAGCGTTGAGGGCCAGCAGGTTGGTCTGCTGGGAAATGCTGGTGATGACCTCGAGAATCTGCCCGATATTGGCGGTCTTGCCATTGAGGCTCTCGATGTTGACGCACGACTCGCTGATCTTGCCCGACAGTTCGTTCATCGCGGCAATGGTCTGCTGCACGACGCTCTGGCCTTCACCGGCCAGGTCGCTGGCATCGCTGGACTGTTGCGAGGTGCGCGCAGCGTTCTGGGCAATTTCATGGGCGGCAGCGCCCAGTTGATTGATGGCCGCAGCCACACTTTCGGTACGGTTGGCTTGCTGGTCGGAGTTGGTCATGGACGAATTGGACGCCTTGACCACTCGCGTTGCAACTTCACCCAGTTGCCCGGCAGTGGAAGCCACTTCACGGATCGAGGTGTGGATACGCTCGACAAAGTGGTTGAAGGATTGCGCCAGCTCACCGAACTCATCCTGGGAGGTAATGGCCAGCCGCTTGGTCAGGTCGCCCTCACCGTCCGCGATGTCACGCATGGCGCGCCCCATCTGGTGCAATGGCTGCATCAGCACACGAATCAGCAGGCCCAGCAACAGGATGATCACCAGCACGACCACACCCATGGCGGTGATCGCCGAGGTGCGGAACTCGCTGAGCATCGAGTAGGCCGCTTCCTGATCCAGTACCAGGGCGACATACCAGTTCGCGGTTGAAATACCCTGGACCGGCGTGAAGGAGACGAACTCCGTCTTGCCACCGGATGTAATTTCAGTCACACCCGCGACGATTTTCGGCGTGTTGTTCGGATAGGCTTCGCTGATGTTCTTGAGGACCAGCTTGCTGTCCGGGTGAATCAGGATCTTGCCATCAGCGCTGACAATGTACGCATAACCATGGCCGCCGAAATTCAGGGAGTTGATGGTCTTGCTGATACTGTCCAGGGAAATGTCTGCACCCGCGACACCGGCAAACTGGTTCTGGATCTTGACCGGCGTCGCCAGGGTGACCACCAGCTTGCCCGAGGAAGCGGCTATGTAAGGTTCGGTGACGATGATGCCGGGTGCGTTCTGCGCTGCCTTGTACCAGCCACGGGCACGCGGATCGTAATCGGCGGCGCGATTGCCGGCCGGGATGGAAAACATCACGCCTTCGGTGCTGCCGAAGTAGCTGAGCTGGAAGTTCTCGCTGTAAGCCTGCAAGCCGATTGCCCGTTGCAATTGAGGCAGGGCCTTGCCATCGACAGCAATCTGTTGGGCCATGGACTGCAGCAATTGCGAACGGCTTTCCAGCCAGGTCTGAATATTCTGCGTCGTCAGAGTGCCCAGCTGTTGCAGTTCGGACAGGACATTGGATTTCAAAGTTTGGCGTTGTCGATAGTCGTTGATGACAATAAACGCACTAAACGCGACAACCACAATCAACGCAGCCGCCAGCAGGATTTTCTTGCTGAAACCTAAACTTTTAATCATGAGAATACTTCCATTGCAGAAACCGGAACGGCGAAATAGCAATCACCCGAAAAGCCTGACAACTGTGTCGTTTCTACGAACCAGGAAGATTGGCAAAAACCGCTGATAGGTCAGTAGGTGCCTGCAATCCAGAAAGCTTTCAGCAACAGCTCACTCCGGAAACGGAGCGAATTGATATCATACACACATGCATTTTCCATGACAATTTGAGTATTTATTTAAAAGCCCTGTCTGAAAACGTTTCCTGTTTAAAGTTTTTCACTAATGACGTCAATAAAGTGCCGAACAACGCGACTTAAATGATCAAGCTGGCGAGTAGACATATTTTTCAAACGGACATGCCTTACTTGACCATAAATAGGCCATAAACTTTTTATTCATTTTTTTCAACGCCGCTCATCGCATCGTAAATACCTGGATGATGGGCTCAGGGTGCCAGAGCTGAGATGCACCTCTCACAATCCATCAGGAAACGTGCACAGAGGAAAAAACTGACTATCGTTGAATCATCCGACGTACGAGGATGCCATCGATGACCCTTGAAAAACTGTTTGAAGAGTTGCACAGCCTGCCCAGCATTCCCAAAGTGGCCCAGGACCTGATGGTGCAGTTCGATAACCCCTCCTCCAACCTGGAAAGCATCGCCCGCAATATCGAGAAGGACCCGGTGATTGCCGCGAAGGTACTGCGCCTGGCCAACTCGGCCCGGTTCCGTGGCTCCCGTGAGTCATCCAGTATCGAAGACGCTGCCATGCGCCTGGGTTTCAATACTCTGCGCACGCTGGTGATGGCGTCGGCAGTGACCGGTGCTTTCAAGGCCGGGCCGAGTTTCGACCTCAAGGCCTTCTGGCTCAAAAGCTTCCAGGTCGCGGGGATCTGCCGGATGCTGGCCAAGCAGACCGGCGCAGATCCTGAAATCGCCTTTACCTGCGGGGTCATGCATAACATTGGTGAGCTGCTGATCCAGACTGGTGCGCCACAAGTGGCCGAACGCTTGAACAACGCTGCCAAGGCCGGGACAGCAGGTCGTGCAGCCAACGAAACACTGCAATTGGGCTTCGGTTATCCGGAAGTGGGCGAAGAACTGGCCCGCCGCTGGCAACTGCCGAAGGTGATTCAGCAGGCCATCGCGTATCAGGCCCGCCCGATGCAGGCCCCGGAAAACGCTCAACTGCCCCGGATCGTGGCTCAGGCCATCATGATTTCCGATGCACTTGAGGCCCATGACGGTGCCACACCCGAAGCCCAGAAGGCCGCCACCGGCCCGCTGACGGAGGAAGTGGATCTGGACACTCTGTTCAAGGGCCTGCCGGCAGTACTGGAAGCGGACAAGGCGTTTTCACAATTGCTGTCCTGATCTCCGTTATGTGGGTGGGGCCTTGGCCGCGACGACCTGCTTACAGGCAACACATTTTTCAGTGCCTGAAAGCTGGCTGTCGCGGCCAAGGCCCCTCCCACGGATTGTGATCCAGCCACCTGTTTTTTGAAGTCAGCCTCTTGATTGATCGACATGACTGCGGAGCAACTTCAGTCGCGAAAGCTATTTCAGAACCAGACCTGAAACCAGGGCCTTGTTGAACATCACCGGTTCTTCCATCTGCGGTGCATGTCCCATGCCTTTGAACTCGACCAGGGTAGCGCCCGGAATCATCTCGGTCACCTGCTTGCCCAATACCTTGTAATTGCCGATGCGAGCCTTGACCTCGGGTGGTGCAATGTCGCTGCCAATGGCTGTGGTGTCGGCATCACCGATCATCAACACGGTCGGGACCTTGAGTTTCGGGAATTCGTAGAAGACCGGCTGGGTGAAAATCATGTCGTAGATCAGCGCCGAGTTCCAGGCGACCGCTTTCTGGCCCGGTCCCTTGTTCAGGCCGGCCAGCATATCGACCCATTTGTCGTACTCAGGCTTCCAGCGGCCGTCGTAATACGTCTTCTGCTCGTATTGGCGAATCCCTTCGGCGGTTACCTTCAGTTCACGCTCATACCATTGATCGATGCTGCGATAAGGCACTCCCAGGGCTTTCCAGTCTTCAAGGCCGATCGGGTTGACCATTACCAGCTTTTCGGTTTGTTGCGGATACATCAGCGCATACCGTGTCGCCAGCATGCCACCGGTGGAATGACCGATCACCGACACCTTGTCGACCTTCAGGCTGGTCAGCAACTCATGGGTATTGGTTGCCAGTTGCTGAAAGCTGTATTGGTAGTAGCCGGGTTTGGTGGAGGTACAGAAACCGATCTGATCCGGCGCCACGACGCGATAACCTGCCTCGCTCAGTGCCTTGATGCTGTCTTCCCAGGTCGCGGCACAGAAATTCTTGCCATGCATCAATACGGCCGTGCGGCCATTGGCCTTGCCGGTGGGCGCAACATCCATGTAGCCCATTTCCAGTTTCTGGCCCTGGGACTGGAAGCTGAATTTCTTCAGGGTGTGAGGATAAGCGAACCCTTCGAGTTGCTGGCCATAGCTGGGTGTTTCGGCAAACACTGCACCCGGCAGCGCAAGTGTCATGAGAAAACCTGCGATCTTTACAGCACGCATAAAGAACCTCCTGTAGGAAATAGAGCGTGAACATGCGGGAATTCAGCATGCTGGCCTACAGACTTGCTCCTGTCACGCAAGCAGACATTTCATAGTGTTAACGCCGAGTCAGATAGACTGTCGCCATCCTTTCGACGTACGACCCGCCATGGTGCAAAGGAATAACGATGAATCGCAATGAGTTGCGCAAGGCAGACATCAACCTGATGGTGGTTTTCGAGACATTGATGCTGGAGCGCAATGTGACGCGCACGGCCGAAAAACTGTTTCTCGGTCAGCCGACCATCAGTGCCGCACTCAACCGGTTACGCAGCCTGCTCAACGACCCGCTGTTCATCCGGGTCGGTCATCGCATGGAACCCACCGCCCGCGCCCATGAAATTCTCAGGCACCTGACCCCGGCACTGGATGCCATGTCCATGGCACTCAGCCTGGCCAGCGACTTCGATCCGTCGGTCAGCACCATGACCTTTCGCATCGGCATGTCGGACGATGTGGAATTCGGCTTGCTCCCCGCCTTGCTCCAGGCGGTACGCAAGGAAGCACCGGGCGTGGTGCTGGTGGTCAAGCACGTCGATTACCTGAATATCTCGGAAGTGCTGATGTCCGGCGAGATTACCGTAGGCGTCTGCCTGACCCGCGACCTGCCAGCCAATGCCAAGCGCAAGCCATTGCGCAATGTACAGCCGCGAGTGGTCAGGGCCGACAAGTCGTCGACACCCATGACGCTGGATGAATACTGCTCACGGCCTCATGTGGTGGTGTCTCACGCCGCGAACGTCAGCAGCTTTGCCGATGAGTGGCTGACGGCGCTGGGACGCAAGCGCAAGGTGGTACTGTCCGTGCCGCGCTTCACCACCCTGCCCGCGCTGATGGCCGGGACCGACCTGATCGCCGGCCTGTCCGACTTCACGGCCAGTGCCATGAGTGCGTTGGGGTTATTGCACGATGAGCCCTTGCCGTTCAGTACGCCGGGGCTGGATCTGTCGATGACATGGTTGAGCGTGATGGACAGCGATCCGGCAGAACGCTGGTTGCGCAGCCGGATCGAGGAATTCATGGGCGAGCACCAGGCGGCGCCCGCCCTGGAGGGCATCAGCCAAAGCGACCGGTGATGTAGTCTTCGGTCTGGGTCTTGGAAGGCTTGGTGAAGATGGTATCAGTGTCGCCGTGCTCGATCAGTTCGCCCATGAACATGAACGCGGTGTAGTCCGAGCAACGGGCCGCCTGTTGCATGTTGTGGGTCACGATGATCACGGTGAACTGCTCTTTCAGTTCGGTGATCAACTGCTCAATACGGCCAGTGGAGATCGGGTCGAGTGCAGAAGTCGGCTCATCGAGCAGCAGAACCTGAGGACGCAGCGCGATAGTACGTGCGATACACAGACGCTGTTGCTGACCACCGGACAGGCTGGTGGCGCTGTTCTTGAGCTTGTCCTTCACTTCATCCCACAACGCGGCGCCACGCAGGGCCTGCTCGACGCGGTCTTCCATTTCACGACGCGACAGCTTTTCGTGGTGACGGATGGCGTAGGCAATGTTCTCGAAGATCGACATCGGGAACGGCACCGGCTTCTGGAACACCATGCCCACCTGACTGCGCAGACGGTTCATCGAATAGCCCGGCGCCAGGATGTTTTCGCCATTGAGCAGCACTTCGCCGCGCGCTTCCTGTTTCGGGTACATCGAATAGATACGGTTGAACACGCGCAGCAGAGTGGACTTGCCGCAGCCGGACGGGCCGATGATCGAGGTGATCCGCTTTTCAGGGATCATCATGTCGATGGATTTCAGTGACTTCTGTTCGTTGTAGAAAAACTCCAGACCACGCACTTGGATCTTGGTTTTTTCGTTGGCAAGGGAAAGGTTGTTCATCAGGACGCCCTATTGCGCAGAAGAATTAAGCGAGAAAGCAGACTCAGAATCAGTACGAAGAGCGTCATGACCAGTGCACCGGCCCATGCGAGGGAGTGCCAGTCTTCGAACGGGCTCATGGCGTACTGGAAGACAACCACCGGAACGCTGGCGATTGGCTTGAGCAGGTCGCTGCTCCAGAACTGGTTGCCGAAAGCGGTGAACAGCAGCGGCGCGGTTTCGCCGGTGATACGTGCCAGCGCCAGCAGAACACCTGTCACCACGCCCGCCTTGGCGGCACGCAGGACGATTTGCAGGGTCAGCTTCCATTGCGGCACACCCAGGGCCAGTGCGGCTTCGCGCATGGTCGAAGGTTGCAGTTGCATCATTTCATCGGTAGTACGCACCACCACCGGGATCACCAGCAATGCCAGGGCCAGGGCACCGGCGATCGCCGAGAAGCCGACCTGCTGGCCTGTGAGCTGGTTGAGCGGCAGCACGACCACGGTGTACACGAACAGACCCAGCACAATCGACGGCGCCGACAGCAGAATGTCGTTGATGAAACGCACAGCGTTACCCAGCTTGGAGTAGCGGGCGAACTCGGCCAGCCAGATACCGGCCATCAGGCCGATTGGCGTACCGATCAACAGACCGATACCGGACATCAGCAGGCTGCCGTAGAACGCGTTGGCCAGACCGCCTTCGACACCCGGCGGCGGGGTCATGCCGGAGAACAGTTGCAGGTTCAGGGCATCGATGCCCTTGATGATGGTGGTCAGCAGAATCCATACCAGCCACAACAGGCCGAATGCAGTGGCGCCGCAGCTGAGCACCATTGCGATCTTGTTCTTGATATCACGAACCCGGTACAGGCGCTCGCTACCGGTTACGTCCTTACTCATAACCCCTCCTTACGCGAAAGACGCGACAACATCAGACGTGCAAGGGCAAGCACGATGAAAGTAACCACAAACAGCAGGAAGCCCAGTGCGATCAGCGCCGAACGGTGCAGGTCGGTGTAGGCTTCGTTGAACTCGTTGGCGATAACCGATGCAATGGAACTGCTCGGCATCATCAGGGATGCGGAGAACTGGTGGGCGTTACCCAGAACGAAGGTCACCGCCATGGTTTCGCCCAAGGCACGGCCAAGACCCAGGAACACACCGCCAACCACCGCCGAGCGGGTGTAAGGCAGAACGATGTCCCAGACCACTTCCCAGGTCGTGCCGCCCAAGGCGTAGGCAGACTCTTTGAGGGTCGTAGGAACAGTACGGAAAACTTCCTGCATCACCGAAGTAATGAACGGCGTGATCATGATCGCCAGGACGATACCGGCGGTCAGCATGCCGATACCCAGCGGCGGGCCCTGAAACAAAGTACCGATAAAGGGCAGGCCACCCAGGTTCTCATTGATCCATGGCGACAGGTGTTCAGCCATGAACGGGCCGAACACGAACAGCCCCCACATCCCGTAGATGATCGAAGGAATGCCGGCCAGCAGCTCGATGGCCGAGGCAATGGGCATCCTCAACCAGGGCGGCGCGACTTCCGTCAGGAAGATGGCGATGCCGAAACTCACCGGAACGGCGATCAGCAAAGCCAGAAAAGATGTCACCAGCGTACCGTAGATCGGAACCAGGGCACCAAACTTGCCGTTGTTCACGTCCCACTCGGCACTGGTCAGAAAACCAAAACCAAAGGTCTCGAATGCCAGACTTCCGCCCCACAGGGTCGACAGGGCAATACATCCCAGCAATGCCAGCACCAGCATGGCGGCGCCTTGCAGCGAACGCCTGAACCAGGCGTCATGTCGATGATCCCGCTTGGCGCGCTTCTCGCCTTCGGAGTCGATGTCTGAGACGTTCGCGGACAGGTATTGGGTGTTTTCAGTCATGTTGAGTCCACTCGCAAGAAAAAGCCCCCGTCACCGAACCGATATCGCGGTTGATGACAGGGGTGAGCTACAGGCTTGAATCACTTACTTGGTGAATTCGGTTTTCCAGTAGCCTTCTACACGTTCAACCAGCGATTTCGGCAGAGCGACGTAATCCAGTTCTTCTGCTTGCTTCTGGCCATTTTCCAGAGACCATTTGAAGAAGTCGAAAGTGGCTGCACTCTTCTCTGCGTTCTTGGCCTTCTTGTACATGATGATCCAGGTGGTCGCAGTGATCGGCCATGCTTCGTCGCCCGGAGCGTTGGTCATGATCAGACCGAAATCCTTGGCGTTTGCCCAGTCGGCAGTGTCAGCCGCAGCGGCGAAGGTCTTGGAAGTCGGGGTCACGAACTTGCCAGCAGCGTTTTTCAGCTGGGTGTAGGCCAGTTTGTTGGTCGCAGCGTAGGAGTACTCGACGTAGCCGATGGAACCCTTGATCTGCTTGACGTAGGCAGAAACGCCTTCGTTACCCTTGCCACCTACACCGACCGGCCATTTGACGGTGGAACCGAACTGCAGCTTCTCGTTCCACTCCGGGCTGACTTTGCTCAGGTAGTTGGTGAAGTTGTAGGAAGTGCCCGAGCCGTCGGAACGGTGAACAACAGTGATGTTGGTTTTAGGCAGAGTCACGCCAGGGTTGAGGGCCTTGATGGCCTCGTCGTCCCAGGTCTTCACGGAGCCCATGAAGATCTTGGCCAGCGTCTCGCCGTCCAGCTTCAGCTTGCCGCTTTCGATGCCTTCAACGTTGACGATTGGCACGATGCCACCGATCACGCTAGGGAATTGACCCAGGCCAGCGGCCTGCAGGTCTTCTGCGGACATCGGGGCATCGGATGCGCCGAAGTCAACGGTGGCGGCCTTGATCTGAGCGATACCGCCGCCCGAACCGATCGACTGATAGTTGATGCGGTTTGGAGAATTCTTGCTGTAGTCCTGGGACCACTTTGAAATAACCGGGAAAACGAAACTCGAACCAGCGCCAGTGACATCAGTCGCGTGAGCAGCGCCGCTCAGGCACAGCGAAGCGATCAGAAGCGACAAGCGTTTTTTAGTCAGCAGTATCACGGTAATACCTCAATCCAGGAGAAAGTGTTGTGGTCCACTTAAGGAGGCCCGAGGCGGATTTAAAACCTGAAATGTTGCTGTTTAATGACAATCAGTCGATTCCAGTCAGAAATGAGCGTTTTCTGTAATCGATCTCCTACGTTCATCGAGCCTTGAAAAGCGGAAAAGCCCAGTATTTACGGGAAAATTCGCCGGAAAACCGCAAAACATCAATTTGACATCACCCACCAATAGCACAGAGCCATCCGTGTTTTTTAATTGTAAGAAAGCACGTTTTTTTAGAACCGGTTTCACGCAACAGATACTTTTTTATAGCCGTAAGGTCTTGCACGACCCGTCGGTCGGACCGCTGAGATCAGTCCGACCGACCGGATGCCCACTGCACGTAACACACCTCTACAGGCATGCCATGCTCGGCACAGAAATCCAGCCAGCGCAGTTGGTTGTCCTGTAGGCGGTCACCCGGCCCCTTGACCTCGATCATGCGATAACGGCGCTGTGCGGGGAAAAACTGAATCAGGTCAGGCATGCCGGTGCGATTGGCCTTGATGTCTTGCAGCAAGCGGCGAAACCAGAGGCCAAGGTGCTCGGCAGGCAAACACTCCAGAGCCTGCTCAAGCAACTCGGGGGTCAGGACGCTCCAGAACACGAAAGGCGATTGCAGCCCGGACTTGCTCTGGAAGTGCTCACGAATCGTTGCCTGATAGGCGCCGCTTTCCAACTGTGCCAGACACTCGTCGAACAGCGCGGCACGGCGCTCATGGAAGTCCGGGCTGAGCAGATCCCTGGGGGCGCTATGGAAGGGATGGAAAAACGCTCCCGGCAGCGGTGCGAAAATCGCTTTCCAGCACAGCAGACCGAACAGTGAGTTGATCAGCGCATTCTCGACGTAATGCACCTCGCTGCCCTCTTCTGCCAGATGCTCGCGGATCAGGAACTCGACACTCAGGCCCGGCACCGGCACAACGCTCAGATCCAGGCGTGACACGCTGCGAGCGGCCGCACGCTTCTCGACCGCCAGGCCCAGCTTGCGCTGTAAGCGCGGCAGAATGCGTTGCAGATGCTGAAGCTCGGCATCGTTCTGCGGCACGGCCCTGACCTGCTCCAGCAGCGCCATCGCCTGGACATATTCGGCACTGAGTTCCAGAACCCGGATCTGCCGCGAACGGGCACCCGGGTAATTGCACTGGCGATAGACCTCCAGCGCCAGCGGCCATTCCTGCAGACGCTCGGCCTGCTGCCCTATATGGAACAACAGCTTGGCACAGCGTCTTTGCAGCCATGGATTGCGGGTTTCGATGGCCATCGCCTGCTCGGCCAGCAGCGCCAGCTCGACACCCTGCCCCATGGCTTCCCGGCAGGCATGCAGTTGCAGGCAGACGCCTATGTCCACCCGCTCGCTGATGGCCCGTGAATCCGGCGAAAACTCGACTTTTTCGTAGCGGAAGATCCCCAGATCCGCCAGCACGAACTCCGACCACTCCTGATACAGATTGCCGAAATACAGCAGGCGCAGGCGATCACACAGTGGCATCACCTTCAGCTCGAATACCTGATCGTCCAGATCGGGATGCCACTGGTCCAGAGGCTGGGCGACTTCATAGACCGATTGCAGCCGCTCAAGCCACTGTGGCTTGCGCTCCGGGCCCTTTATCGCATGGGCCTTGAAACACTGGCTCAGTTCGTCCTTGCGCAGCAATTGAAACAAGGCTTCCAGATCCAGCAGCGGACGCGCGTCGATCCAGCCATGTGCCAGCAATGGCAGCGCCGCTTCGCGGGTATCGCCAATTTCGTCGTAAGCAAGCTTGCTGGCCCGGAACAGCGTGCCCTTGCGCATGACCATACGCACCAGCAACCCTTGGGCAGGCGTCGGCAAACCGGAAAAATCACTGATAAACCGGCGCTCGTGCTCATCCAGCAGATCGTCGTAACGCTGGACGATCCAAGCCAGGACCTGACGGAAGTTTTCCAGGTAATAAAACGGATTGTCGAGAGGTGAAGTGCTCAAGGATACGGTCACATACGGCAGAGACAGGCGGCCAAGGATACTGGTTATCCGTACAGATTCCAGCCATGAATCCTCTGGTTTTCACGTCGCCCGATAAATGGTGCATTTCGCAAAAGGGCCTGCGGGTCGTAAGATCGCCCTTTTTGGCAAGGAGCGGATATGCAAGCGCCGCTGGTTTACCTCGCAGGTTTTGATGTGTTCCGCCAGGACGCCGTCGAATATGGTCAATACCTCAAGAACCTGTGTGCAGCCCAGGGTCTGGAAGGGTTGTACCCGTTCGACAATGAAGTGCCGCCCGGGCTGTCTGCTTCCGACACCGCGCAATTGATCTGCACGATGAACATCGCAATGATCCAGCGCTGCACGGCGGTGCTGGCCAACCTCAATGTCTTTCGTGGCCTGGAACCCGACTCAGGCACCGCATTCGAGGTGGGCATGGCGGTGGCGCTGAACAAACCGGTCTGGGGATATTTCGAGCCCGTCGCCTCGTTGCGCGAACTGGTGCCTCATGATGAAAACGGTTTCGACAGCCAGGGTTTCATCGTGGAAGACTTCAACCTGCCCCGCAACCTGATGCTGGCCTGCACCTGGGCGGGAAGCAGCCCGAGTGCAGAATCGGGGATAGAGGCATTGGCCAGGTATCTGGCATCAAAGTAGGAGATCACCTAAGGCTGTCGCGCAGCAAACATGTGCAGACTGTGTGGGAGCGAATTTATTCGCGAAGGGGCCTTTGGACGATGAATACGTACCGGCCTCTCGCGAATGAGCGGAGCGCCGCCCGATTCGCTACCTACAGGTGGGGGTCAACCCAAGGTCGCGGAGCCAATATCGCCGGTGATCGTCGGGTCCAGCTTGTCGGCATCGACAAAATCATCCAGGCCAAGGATATCCAGGTCCAGATAGCCTTCCGGATCATTGTCTTCATCGGCATCGGCATCGTTCAAAGGCGACTGGTCGCCACCAAAATGCTGCACCGGACGGGCAACGTCGGGAAAGTCTGTTGCGAATGTAGATACCTGCATGACTGTCTGGCTCCTGTTTATTTCATGAAATCAGATACGTCCTACGTATCTGCATGGCCGCAGGCTAACGCAGCCGCGAATGAAAGCGCAAAACATCAGGTCCAGCCTACAAATTCGCCACCATTGTCACGCAGCATCTGCAGCATTTTCTGGGCGGCCGGAGACAGGTAACCACTGCTGCGCAGTGTCACGCCAATGGTGCGTTTCATCGTGGTCTGCTCCAGAGGCACTTCGCGAAGATGCTGCATGTTCTTGCCAAACTCCAGTGACTCCCGGGCAATAAAGCTCAGCAGGTTGCTTTGGGCAATCAGCCCTGGAAGCAGGGAAATGGAGTTCGCCTCGATCTGCACCACAGGCAGCGGCAGGCCATGGGCGGCAAAGGTCGCATCCAGCCACTTGCGTGAAGACACACCTGTAGGCGGTAACACCCAGCGATAGGCATTCAAGTCGCTCATCTGCATCGGAGCCTTGAAAATCGGGTGATGCTTGCTGGCAATGACCACCGCTTCATCCTTGAGAATCGGGTAGCTGATGACCTGCTCATCATCAGGAATCAGCGAGCAGATAATCATGTCCAGTTGCCCGGAGCGCAGCGATTCGCCGAGCAAGTCGTCCTGGCCGACCACCAGCTTCAAGGTCACGTCAGGCGCGCGTTGCAGCAAGGCGGAGGTCAGCTTGGGCATCAGATACTCCGCCATGGTGGCGGCGCAGCCCACGCGAATATTACCCACCATGCCACTGGCGAAATCCCGGACCTCGCGCTGGGTCTGGGCAATGCTCTGCTGCAACTCCCTGCCCCGTGCCTGAAGCAGTTCGCCCACCGGGGTCAGCTTGATGCGTCGTCCGTCGCGCTGGAACAGGCGCGTACCAAAAGACTCTTCCAGACGCTGAATGCTTTTGGTCAGTGCCGGCTGGCTGCGATTGAGCTTTTCGGCTGCACGTCCCAGATGCCCCAGCTCAGCGATGGTTTCAAAATAAGTGAGGTCCCGCAGGTCCATATCCATCAACCAAAGTTATCAATTCATGATTATTAGAAAATAGACTTGATCGATTGAAGTGTCGATACTTTATGCGACCGGTCAGTTCCTGATCGGCAGCCAAAGTCTGGGAGAACCTCCTTGCCACGTGCTTCAAGTCTGTCACTATCCTCGCTGCCTCCTCTGGCCCAATGGGCAGGTCTGCTGCTGATTGCAGGCACCTTCGGACAATTTCTCAAGTACCTGAACGTTCCTGCGGCGCTGTTCCTTGGCCCGATGCTGGTCGCCATCGGCTTCGGTGTATCGGGTGCGACCATCCGCATGAATAAAAAGCTTTTCCAGCTGGGCCAGGGCACGGTAGGCGTGCTGATCGCCCACGCCATGACCATCGGTGTGTTGATGACCGCCATCCAGTCCTGGCATGTGATGCTGTTCGCAACGATCCTGACCGTGCTGCTCAGTGCGCTGGTCGGACTGGTGCTGGTGCGCTTTGCCGACATCCCCAGCAACACCGCAGCCTGGGGCACCTCGCCGGGTGCGGCCTCAGCGATGGTGGCCATGTCCGAAGACTACGGCGCAGACTCCCGGGTGGTCGCCACCATGCAATATGTGCGGGTCGTGTGTGTGGTGGTGGTCGGCTCGCTGGTCAGCCGCTTCATGGGCGCCCCCGATAGTGGTGGCGCAGACCTGCACAGCAGTGAAGTGGCGCTGCAAGGCATGAACCTGCTGGACTTCGGCCTGAGCCTGGGGGTCATCGTATTCGGTGTGCTGCTGGGCGCGCGACTGCCTGCCGGTGCCTTGCTGGTGCCGCTGGTAATAGGCGGTGCTCTGCAATTGAGCGGCCTGCTGCAGATCACCATCCCCACCTGGATGCTGGCCATGGGGTATGGCGCCATAGGCTGCTACATCGGCCTGCGTTTCGACCGCGAAACCATCAGCTACGTCTGGCGACGCCTGCCGATGATGATCTTCGCTTCGATGCTGCTGATCGTGCTGTGCGCCCTTTCGGCCTGGCTGATTGCCGTGATGCTGGACAAGGATTACCTCTCGGTCTACCTGGCCACCAGCCCCGGCGGCCTGGATGCGATGGCGATCATTGCCATCGACACCCATGCCGACGTCGGTTTCGTGCTGGCGATGCAGACCCTGCGCCTGTTCGGCGTGATCCTGACCGGCAGCTTCCTGGCCCGGCAGATCATCCGCCTGACCGACAAGCGGATACCGGCACACTGATTCGCGTCAGGCCATGCCCGCCAAGGCACTGGCCAGGCTTGGCGCCAGCGGCAATACCGGCAGCAGAGTGGCCTGATAGGCGTGATACAGGTCAGGCTTGCCCGGCCAGATATCCGCGCTGGGCACATTCTCCTCGTTGAGTTCATGACGCCAGCTACCGTGTTCATGGTCGATGAACAGGGTTTCGTTGAACTCCCAGAAGCAGCGATACCAGTCCTCGTACTGTTTTTCACCCGTACGCTGCAACAGCGCAGCGGCTGCGGCGGCGGCTTCGCAATGGGTCCAGTGCAGACGATGGCGCACCACCGGGCGATTCTCCCAGTCGAGGGTGTAGACGATGCCTGGCGCGCCATCGACATTCCAGCCATGGCGGCAGGCATTGGCAAACAACTGACGGGCATCGTTCAGCAACCACTCAGGCGTCGGACGGCCTGCGCGCTGGAGGGCGGCCTCCAGATGCAGAACCAGACGCGCCCACTCGAAAGCATGCCCCGGCGTGGTGCCGAAAGGCCGGAAACCGTCTGCGGGGTTGTCGCGGTTGTAGTCGGGTAAAGGCTGCCAGGACTGGCTGAAATGCTCGACGACCTGGAAGTCATTGGCCGCGGCATGCTCATGGATGATCCGCTCGACGATACTCAGCGCCCGGTCAAGCCATTGCGCGTCGCCGGTAACATCCGCCAGGGCCAGGAAAGCCTCGGTGCTGTGCATGTTGCTGTTGGCACCACGATAGGCTTCTTCGCCCTGCCAGTCCCGAGCGAAGGATTCGCGCATGGCGCCCTCTTCTTCGCTCCAGAAACGGGTCTTGATGATCTGTATCGCATCGGACAGCAGCGCCTGGGCACCTTCGCGCCCGGCCACCACCGCGGAGCTGGCAGCCAGGGCGACAAAGGCGTGCAGATAGGCCTGCTTGTCGGTCTTGCCACCCTCCTCCAGCGCTGCACTGAACCAGCCACCGTGCTCGGCGTCACGCAACGGGCCGCTGAGGGCTGCAATGCCGTGATCCACCAGCGCGGCGCAGCCGGGAATGCCCTGAGCATGGGCCATGGCGAAACTGTGGGTCATGCGGGCAGTGTTCATGGTCTGAGCCGTGGCACCGACCATGAGGCGACCATAGTCGTCGAGGCTGCCGAAGCCGTTCTCAAGCTTCGAGGCCTTGGCGAAAGCCAGCAGGCGCATGCCTTCCTGGGCCAGCCATTGATGATGACGTTGCGAAAGCAGCCAACTGCTGAAGTTGTAGTTGTTATTGTCCATGACGCGATGCCGCCTCCAACGATAAGAAATTTACCGGTGGTCTTTCCGACCGTGGGCAATCATGCGCGCCACGGCCGGTCAGCGGCAAGCGGACCTGTAAAGGTTCTGCTTCAGACCTTGAAGTTGGACACGACCTGATTCAGGTCGGCAGCCAGGCGCGATAGCTCATGGCTGGAGGCGCTGATCTGGTTTGCACCCTGGGTGGACTGCATGGACAGGTCGCGGATATTGACGATATTGCGGTCCACTTCACGGGCCACTTGTGCCTGTTCCTCGGCGGCGCTGGCGATGACCAGGTTACGCTCGGAAATCTGGTTGATGGACGAAGTGATTTCGCTCAGGGACTCACCCGCCCCCTGGGCAAGCGACAAGGTTGAATGGGCACGGTCACGACTGGTCATCATCGACTCAAGCGCCTGAGCGGAGCCATTGCGCATGGCGCTGACCATGGTGTCGATTTCCAGAGTCGACTGCTGGGTACGATGGGCCAGTGCCCGCACCTCGTCGGCCACCACCGCAAAACCACGGCCCGACTCACCGGCACGCGCAGCCTCGATGGCGGCGTTGAGCGCCAGCAGGTTGGTCTGCTCGGCAATGGAGCGAATGACATCCAGCACCTTGCCGATGTCCTGAGACTGATCGGCCAGGTTCTGAACCAGCGACGAAGTAGACTGTACGTTGGTGGTCAGGGTCTGGATCGACTGCACGGTCTCGTTCACACGCGCCTGACCGGCCTTGGCCGAGGCGCTGGAATGGTTGGAAGCATCGGAGGTGGACACTGCGTTGCGCGCCACTTCTTCAACGGCCGAGGTCATTTCATTGACAGCCGTGGCTGCCTGATCGATCTCGGCGTTCTGTTGGTTCAGGCCGCGATAACTGTCTTCAGTGACCGAGTTGAGTTCAGTCGCAGCAGAAGCCAGTTGGGTGGCGGAACTGCTGATATTGCGCATGGCGGTGCGCAGGTTGTCTTTCATCTGCTCAAGGGCACGCAACAGACGAGTGACTTCGTCACTGCCATCCACTACGACCTCATGGGTCAGATCACCCCTGGCCACATGCTCGGCGGCAGACACAGCGCTTTCCAGAGGCTTGACGATACTGCGAGTCAGCAACAGGGCCAGACCGATAGTGCCCAGTGCAGCAAGGATCACAAACGCAATCACGATATTGCGTGATTGGTCATACTGGATTTCAGCGGCCTTGCCTTCGGCATCGACCTTCTGATTGTAGAACTCGGCCATGTCACTCAGTTGCTTGCCCGAACCATCGACGATGGTTTTCATGTCCACCAGCAACAACTTGTTCAAGCCGGCACTGTCGCCCTGGCCTGCCAGCACGAATGAACGCTCCAGGGCTTTCTGATATTCACCCAGGCTGACACGGAATTGATCGGCGAGAGTCTTCTCTTCCGGGGTATCGACAAACTTGTCGAGAATGTCGAGCTTCTTGGCCAGATCCTGATTACGTACGTCCATCTGGCTGCGATAGGTAGGAATATTCTTGGGGTCCGTGTCCAGAGCCATACGCAGGGAAATCGTGCGAATGCGCAGCATGATTTCGCGAATGTCATTGACCACTCGCATGCTCGGCAACCAGTTGGTTTCAACGGCGATTTCGCTCTGGCGAATCGCAGACATCTGCACAAGCGAGAACCAACCCAACAACGCAACCAACAGGGAAATCAGGGTAAAACCCAGGCCCGCACGGCGAGCGATAGTTAATGTGCGTAAGTTCATGGCGAGAGGCTCTTATATTTGGAAGGCAGTTTTATAGCTATGTTGTCAGACAACCTCCTATCATATCGACGGTGTGCAACACTTCTTGAGAGCGGAGTTAAATCATTTTTCGAGAAGAGCAACGCTCTTTTGCGACAGGGCCTGTCATCAACAGGCCCCGCTCAAACAACTGTTTCAAACTTTATGCATTCACTTGCCCGCAACACGCTCGGCCGCTAGTTCGGCCAGAAGATTGCGTCTTGCAGTCGTGATGATGGCGGCCGGATCCTTGGGCAGGTCATGTTCGACGATATAGAGAGGCCTGTCGGTCCGCTCATAAGCCGGAATGATTTCCTTCCAGCTCAACAGGCCTTCTCCCAAAGGCGCGAAGTTCATTTCATCGTCACGCACTCCGATGCCGGAGTTGTCCTTGGCATGAATGGCAAACAGTCGACCGGCATACTGTCTGATGAAACGGGCCGGGTCATGTCCGCCGCGGTAAATCCAGGCCACATCGACTTCAAGCAGCAGGTTCTCGGGTTTTGTAGAACTGACCAGCCACTCGAAAGCGGTCTTGCCCTGATACTTTTTCATTTCGAAGTCATGGTTATGGTAAGCCAGCTTCATGCCGTACTCCCGCAGCCTGGCGCCCAGACGATCCAGTTCCCCACCCAGTTTGCGCCAGCCTGCGGCATCGGTCGGACGATCGGCCGGATCGAGCCAGGGCAGTACCAGCACCTTGTTGCCGATGGTCTGGTTAAAGACAATGGTGGCCGGAAGATTGTTGCGCAGGGTTGCCAGTTGTTCATGGGAAGAGACGACGTTCAACTGATACTTGTCCAGCAGGAACTTGAGTTCATTGGCAGTAACGCCCTGATTGCCGACGACTTCAAGGGAGCGGAAACCTGCACTTTTTGCCATGGCCAGTTGTTGCTCAAGCGTGCCGGCATTGCGCAACGTATACATTTGCAAGGCAATCGGACTGGTTGCACTTGAAGGCGGCGCAGCCATTGCGGCACCTCCTCCCGTTACAACCCCGACAAAGAGTGCGGACAGTACGGCAGACTTCATGAAACCCATGGCAACTTCCTTTGGCTATTGATTTATTCAGGACTTGGAAAACGTGATACCGGCCGGCCGCGCATCGCGAAAAGCCAGAAGAAAGACCAGCACGACACCCAGTGAAAAAGTCGCCGGGAATAACCAGATGCTGCGCCAGAGATGGCCTTCGGGGCCTGCGTAATAATCGGAGACATGCCCCGCGACCCAGAAACCGATCAGCATGCCTACCCCATAAGTGGCCAGAGTAATAAGCCCTTGAGCCGAACTTCTGAAGCGCTCCGATGCCTTGGCGTCGGTATAGATCTGGCCCGATACAAAGAAGAAGTCATAACAGATGCCATGCAAGGCAATGCCCGCGAACAGCATGAAAGCCAGGTCACCATTATTGCCGTAAGCGAACAGGAGATAGCGCAAGGCCCAGGCCAGCATCCCGACCAACAAGGCAACCTTGATACCGAAGCGATGAATGAAAAGCGGCAACAGCAGCATGAACACCACTTCGGAAACCTGGCCCACCGCCATTTTCGCCGTGGGGTTGGCGACACCGATTTCTGCCAGAAACGAGTTGGCGTTCTGGTAATAGAAAGCCAGCGGAATGCAGATCAGGATCGAGGCGACAAAGAACACCAGATAGCTGCGGTCCTTCAACAGACCCAGGGCGTCCAGCCCGAGCAACTGCCTGAAACCGTCACGACCCGATGTGGATTTCTGCGATGGCGTACTGGGCAGGGTAAAGCTGTACAGCCCCAGCGCCAGTGACGCCAGGGATGACATCAGGAAAGTGCTGCGCAGAGCGCCGGACGAGATTGCATCCTGGGAGTCCCAGGTGAAGACAAAGCTGATCACCACCCCGGCCACAATCCAGCCGATGGTGCCCCAGACACGGATACGGGCGAACTCCAGGGCCGGGTCTTTCATCTGCCGGAAGGCCACCGAATTCACCAGTGCCAGGGTCGGCATATAGATGATCATGTAGGCCAGCAGATAGGGATAGAACTGGCTGAAGTCAGGCGCACGATACAACTGATACAAAAGCACCGCGCCCAACAGGTGCAGCACGGCGAGAATACGTTCGGCGTTGAAATAGCGGTCGGCGATCAGGCCGATGACAAAAGGCGCAATGATCGCGCCCCAGGATTGTGTGGAAAATGCCATCCCGACCTGACCGCCACTGGCACCCAGGCTGGTGGAGAGAAAAGTCCCCAGGGTGACGAACCAGCCCCCCCAGATAAAGAATTGCAGGAACATCATGGCGCTCAGACGCGCAGTCATAGGGGTCATAACAGTCACCGTTTTATTTTTATAGCGGTAAACAGCATCGGGTTCAGGTGCTGGAATCAGGCGTCGGGCAGCCCCAGCAGCCGGCGGTTGGATCGTTCATCGGCCGCCACACTGGCGAAGTCGTCGAATGCCTTTCGGGTCTTGGTAATCATGTGTTGCCGGATGAATGCCGCGCCTTCCGCCGCGCCCTGCCCGGCATCCTTCAGGCAGCATTCCCATTCCAGCACCGCCCAGCCGGCAAAGTCGTATTGCGCCAGCTTGCTGAAGATGGATTTGAAATCGATCTGGCCATCGCCCAGAGAACGAAAGCGACCGGGGCGCTCGACCCAGCCCTGATAACCGCCGTAGACACCGGATCGGGCATCAGGACGGAATTCCGCGTCCTTGACGTGAAACATGCGAATGCGCTCGTGATAACGGTCGATAAAACCCAGGTAATCCATTTGCTGCAGCAGCAGATGGCTCGGGTCATACAGAATCGCAGCCCGTGGATGATGATCGACGGCCTGAAGAAAACGCTCGAAGCTGGCGCCATCGTGCAGGTCTTCGCCGGGGTGAATCTCGTAGCACAGGTCGACGCCAGCCTCATCGAAGCAATCGAGGATCGGCAACCAGCGTTTCGCCAGTTCGGCAAAGCCCTGCTCCACCAGTCCGGCAGGCCTTTGCGGCCATGGATAGACATAAGGCCACAGCAACGCACCGGAAAAGGTCGCATGCGCCGTCAGGCCCAGGCGCTGACTGGCCCGTGCGGCCAGCTTCAACTGATCGATTGCCCATTCGGTACGCGCCTGCGGCTGGCCGCGCAGATGAGCCGGCGCGAAGTCGTCGAACAGCGTGTCGAACGCCGGATGCACTGCCACCAACTGGCCTTGCAGGTGCGTGGACAGTTCACTGATCTGGACACCGGCCTCGGCGCAGACGGCGTTGAGTTCATCGCAATAGCTCTGACTTTCGGCAGCCCGTGCCAGATCGATGAACTGCGTGCCCAGCGTCGGCAACTGAATGGCCTTGTAACCCTGTGACGCGGCCCAGCGGGCAATGTTGGCGAGTGTGTCGAACGGTGCTTCGGCCGACATGAACTGGGCGAGAAAAATGCCCGGCCCGCGCAAACCTGTGGATGCCTGGCTCATGACAGTGCTCCCTGAGTGCAGACCAGATCGGTCCACTTGGCGTCGCTGCGATGGCTGGCGATCGCGGTTTCGATAAAGGCCATGCCGCGCAATCCGACATCGATACCCGGCACACCTGCGGCATTGTTGCCAGTGATGTCGGAACGAATGGCGCTGGCGAAATCGCCATAGAGGTTGGCCATCGCTTCGAGATAGCCTTCGGGATGACCGGCAGGCAAACGCATGCGCTGGCTGGCGGCGTCACACAGCCAGGGCTGGCCGACACCGGAACGCAAGATGCGCAAAGGTTGGTCGAGAGAACGATGGATAAGGCTGGAGGGTTCTTCCTGACGCCATTCCAGACCACCTTTGCTGCCGTAAAGGCGAATCTTGAGAGGGTTTTCTTCACCGGCGCATACCTGGCTGGCAATCAATACGCCGCTGGCACCTTCAGCCATTTTGAACAGCATCGAAGCGTCATCGTCCAGCTGTCGGCCTTCGACATGTACGCCCAGCATCGCGCACAGTTGAACAATCGGCTGACCGGCCACGAACTCTGCCAGGGAAAACGCATGGGTGCCTATATCGCCAATGCAGCCGCCCACTCCGGACAGCTCGGGTCGCCCCCGCCAGTCGGCCTGCTTGTTGCCCTGCCCTGCGACATCCTGGCTGAGCCAGCCCTGGGGATACTCGACAATCACCTTGCGCAGCTCGCCGATCACACCACTGCGCACCATCTCCCGGGCCTGCCAGACCATCGGATAACCCAGGTACGTGTGGGCCAGGCCATAAAGGCGGTTGCTGCGACCGACGACTTCCTTCAAGTCCAGCAACTCGGCCAGGTTCAATGCAGCAGGCTTTTCGCTGAACACATGAAAACCCGCAGCCAGCGCCTTGCTGGCAATGGGAGCATGCAGATGATTGGGGGTGACGATCACCAGCAACTCCATGCGCTGGTCAGCCGGTAGCGCACGCTCGTCTTCAAGCATCTGCTGCCAGCAGTTGTAGCAGCCGGACTCTGGCAGCCCCAGCGCCACGCCTGTGTTGCGGCTATTCTGAATATCCCGGCTAAACGCGCCGCACACCAGCTCATAGCGTCCATCAAGCCCGGCGGCCTGGCGGTGAGCCTTGGCAATGAACGCGCCCTCACCTCCACCGACAAAGCCCATTCTTATTTTTGGAATTGCTGCATTCATCACGAAATCTTCTCTGTTCGAAGCAAGGTCAGGCTCAGGTTTTACTGATATGTAACCGGTTACATCGTGGCGAGAACTTATCCCCTCCCATCTCGGGTGTCAAACTCCGGAGCCGGGTTTGCGAAGATTTCTGCACACGCTCAACCTGCGGTAAGCTCGCAGACCGCACAGCTTGAAACGAGGTGGTTTTGTCCAATATCCGTGAAGTAGCCCGACTGGCAGGGGTTTCGGTAGCCACCGTGTCGCGAACGCTCAAATCCCCCGAGCGCGTGCTGCCCGAGACCCGTGACAAGGTCAATGCCGCCGTGGAACAGGCCGGTTATCGCCCCAACCTCATGGCGGTGCAGTTTCGCTCCCGCAAGACCGCCAATCTGGTCATCCTGGTGCCGACCATCGCCAACACCTTCTTTGCCCGGGTGATCAGCGGCGCTCAGCAGGCCGCCCAGGCCGCCGGTTATCGACTGCTGCTGTGCGACACCCAGGGACGCGAAGAAATCGAACGGACATTTGCCGAGCTGGTGTATGCCCATCAGGCAGATGGCGTGATTCAACTGCGCGCCTACGACCCTTACGACACAACCTGCTCCAGCGCCGACTTGCCCCCCATAGTCAATGCCTGCGAAGTGATCAGCAATGGCCGCCATCCGACCATCAGCCTGGATAACCATGCCGCCGCCAAAGCCATGACCCAGCACCTGATCGAACTGGGGCATCGCCGAATCGGCCTGATCAAAGGCCCCAGAAGCAGCCCCCTGACCCGCGACCGCGTGGCCGGATACCTTGATGCTCTGGAACAGGCCGGTATCGAATTCGATCCTGCGCTTGTGTGCCACGGCAACTTCAGCCTGCAGGCCGGTTATGACGGCGCAGGCGCCATCCTGGAACTACCCGAACGTCCCACCGCGCTGTTCTGCGAAAACGATGAAATGGCCATCGGCGCACTGAAACGCATCAAGGAACAAGGCCTGCGCGTGCCCGAAGACCTTTCCCTGGTGGGCTTCGACGACATTCCCCTGGCGGCCTACTGCGACCCGCCCCTGACCACCATCTCACAGCCTGCCGAAGCCTTTGGCCAGACCGCCGTCCAGATGCTGATCGCCCTGATCGAAAAGAAACCCATCGAACAACGCCATATCGTGCTGCCGTTTGAATTGACGTTACGCAACAGCACAGCTGCGCCTGGTTTCAAGGAGCAGTGACAAGGGATCGCCCTTGCTCGGTCAGACGGTACATTTGCCTGGGGCTGCGCGGTGCACTCAGATTCGTCATCTCCACCAGCCCGGCCGCCAGAGCGGGAGCCAGATAACGGGTACGAAACGACTGCCGATGATTGAGCCCTAAAAGCTCCATCAAACCTGCAGCGCTCAACTCGGACTCACTCATCAAAAAGACTTCAAGCAGTCGTTTTACTTGTGCGGTTACTTGTGCGGTTACTTGTGCGGTAGCTAGCACAGGGGTTGAGTCGGTTTGAGCGGCTTCATCCAGTGCCTGTTGCAACGCAACCAGCATGAACTCGACAAAGGGTGTTGCTTCTGACGCTCTGTCAGCAGCAGACAACGCGCTGTAGTAGGCTTCCTGCTGATCACGAATAACGGTCTCAACGGGCAGAAATGCCAACACCGGTCTCCACTGACTCAGCATCAGTGTTTGCCAGAGACGCCCCATTCGACCGTTACCGTCAGCAAACGGATGAATGAACTCAAACTCGTAATGAAAAACGCAACTGGCAATCAACGGATGCAGGTCGGATGTTCTTGCCCACTCCAGCAAGTCATTCATCAAGGACAAAACCCGGCTGGCGGGTGGCGCCATATGCATCAATTGATCGCCACGGTAGATACCGACACCGCCCGACCTGAAATGACCTGCGTCATCGATCAAGCCATACATCAGTGTGCGGTGCGCCAGCAACAGATTCTCAAGCGAGCCGGGACTCCAGCCTGGCATGCCTTCATAAGCAGCAAAAGCATTGCGCACTTCCTGAATTTCGCGAGGCAATCCCAGCACTCGCCGCCCCTCAAGCACAGCCGTAACCTGCTCCAGACTCAGGGTGTTGTTTTCAATGGCCAACGACGCCTGAATGGTACGAATACGGTTTCCGCGCCTGAGCATGGGAGTCTGGCTGGTTTCATCCAGGGCGGACAAGCGTCCGACCCGCTCGCTGATATTCGCGACCAGATTCAACATACGCGGGGTCAAGGTCAGAGGGGGTTGGTACTTCCTCATTACGCAGCCTTTACATACTCAGTGACACGAAGGCATGAGAATGGCCTCCGCAAATTGCAAACGCCGTCACCTTAGGGAAGTTCGATGACAGGCGTCAACAACAGCATTTACAGCTTTGCCACACGCCAGACCCGCGCCAGATCCCGCGCCCGGTCATGCAGCAGGCTCGCTGCATTGCGGCAGGCTTCGTCCAGAGTCATCGGCCCGCTGGCCAGGGCGAATGCGGCGCTGATGCCATGTTCGTACAGGCGCTCATAGCCTTCGCCCAGAGTACCGGCCAGCACTATGACGGGTACTTGATGACGGGCGGCGACTCTGGCGACGCCAAAGGGCGTCTTGCCGCGCAAGGTCTGGGCATCGAAGCGCCCTTCCCCGGTAATCACCAGGTCCGCGCCCACCAGCGCCTGTTCAAGCCCCGTGAGATCGGCCACCACTTCCACGCCTGCCCTGAAGGAAGCCTTGAGATAGGCCTTGGCCGCAAAGCCCATGCCGCCCGCGGCACCGCTGCCGGGGCTGTCGCGCAGATCCTGGCCGACCGCCTGCACGGACAGGTCGGCGAAATGCCCGAGGGCAGCATCCAGCGCCAGAACCTGTTCAGGAGATGCGCCTTTCTGCGGGCCGAAAATGTGCGACGCACCGTTCGGGCCGCACAAGGGGTTGTCCACATCGGCAGCGATTTCAAAGCGTACATCGGCCAAACGCGGATCAAAGCCGCTCAGATCAACGCGAGCCAGTTGCGCCAATGCCAGGCCACCCGACGCCAAAGGCTGGTCATTGCCGTCGAGAAACCGTGCGCCGAGCGCCGACAGCATGCCGGTGCCGGCATCGTTGGTCGCGCTGCCGCCAATGGCCAGGATCACCCGTTGCGCTCCGGCGTCCAGCGCCAGGGCAATCAGCTGACCCGTACCGTAAGTCGTGGTGATGCAGGCATTGCGTTGTTCGAGGGTCAGCAATTGCAGGCCGCTGGCCATGGCCATTTCGATAATCGCGGTGCGGCTGTGGGGCAGCCAGCCCCAGTGGGCGTGAACCGGGCTTTCCAGTGGGCCGCGAACTTCGGCGCTCATCAATTGCCCGTTACAGGCGGCCAATACGGCTTCGATGGTGCCTTCGCCACCGTCGGCCATCGGGCATTGTATCAATTCGGCAGTCGGCCAGACGTCGGCAAGGCCGCTGGCAATGGCACTAGCGACAGCCTGGGCGCTGAGACTGTCCTTGAAAGAGTCGGGTGCGATGACGATTTTCATTGTTGTTCTCCATATCCGATGCAGGGATGTTCTCACCCCGTCATGGATTTTCCGCCTGCCCTTCGCACAATGATTTTCAAAGGTTATCGGTCATTTGAACAAAACTCGCCTTCAGCCAGAGCGAGGTGTCATCTGCACGCCCAGATACAAACGCAGCAAGTCATCGGTCTTGTAAGGATCACAGCCCGTCAGCTCGGCAATCTTTTCCAGCCTGTAACGCAGGCTGTTGCGATGGATACCCAGAGCTTCGGCGCAGGCCTGGCTTTCACCGCTGTACTCGAACCAGCTGCACAGGGTTTCCAGCAACTGGCCATGATTGTGCAAACGGCCAATCGGCTCGGCGACTTCCTGAGCCAGCCAGTCGTGACGATGACGCCAGAACAGCACCGGCAGACGATAAGCCGACAGACGCAACAGACGCTGATCGGGCCGCGACTGACTGGCGTAATCGAGCAGGTCCTGCGCTGCGCTGCAGGCATGGCGCAAAGCGGGCAGATCCGCCGATTGCTCTGCAGTGGCCATGCGTAACACCGGCCAGCCATGCTCGTCGAACTGCTTGAGCAGCAAGGCATCGTCCCGATCCTTGCCCTGTGCCCGACACCAGTACAGCAAAGTGGGCTCGCGCATCACACACCAGCTGTCGGCATAGCGCCCATTGAGCCAGGCAACCAGTTGACTGGCCGTGGACGCAGGCTCGGACAGGCGGATCAATACCGCCTGACGCGGCAAGTGAGGTTGCAGTCCCAGTTGTCGTGCTTCATCCACCAGGCTTTCCGGGCAGTCCTGTAACAGCAGGCGGGCCAGCAGGTCTTCACTGCGCTGCAAGCGCCACTGTCGATCAGCCTGCTGACGGCGATGCTCCATCAGCATTTCGGCAGTCATGCGCACCAGTTCGCCGTAGACACGCACCTCGTCCGGCTCACCGGTAATGCCCAGTACGCCCACCAGCTTGTGGTCGAGCATCAGCGGCAGGTTCACGCCGGGTTTGACGCCGCCCAGATGCAGCGCGGCCTGGGAGTCGATCTCCACCACCCGGCTGTTGGCCAGCACCAGTTGCGCTCCTTCATGGCGGGTACACAGACGTTCGGGATCGCCACTGCCGATGATGATGCCCAGGTAGTCCATGACATTGACGTTGTAAGGAAGGATCGCCATGGCCCGATCGACAATGTCCTGAGCCAGCACTCGGTCAAGGGCGAACATGGAAAAGACCCTGCGGCAGGAAAGGCTTGGAATGGATAGGCATGGGACACATTTTTGGATTTATTGAGACCGGAAGTGTGCCTGCAAGTTTGGGGATTGTCTTTAGCCCGGCGTGCGCCGCTACAGCGGCACCAACCGTTCGCGGCTGTTGCTCAGATGAGTCCACATTGCAGCCCTTGCGGCATCGGGGTCTTTGCGACGGATGGCGCTGAGCAGGGCTTCATGTTCGAGGTTGGCCAGATAGCCGTGGGGAGCCATGCTGGCACCGGCGCGCTCGCTCGATGCGATGCGCGTGCGGGGAATGATCGCGCTGCCCAGGTGCTGCATGATTTCAATGAAGTACGGGTTGCCTGTGGCTTCGGCGATCAGCATGTGAAAGCGCTTGTCGGCTTCCACGCAACTGTCTTCATTGGCCAGCAGATCCTGATAGTCATCCAGCGCCTGACGCATCGCCGCCAGTTGCTCATCGGTACGACGCAATGCGGCCAGGGCCACGGCCTGGGTTTCCAGGCCGATGCGCAGTTCGATGATGTCCCGCACCCGGGAGACCGTTTCAACCTTGAGACGCAACCCGGTCTGATCGCTGCGCTCCAGCACGAAGGTGCCGACGCCATGGTGAGTCACGACCAGCCCCGACGCCTGCAATTTGGAAATGGCTTCGCGCACCACGGTGCGACTGACGCCGTGCTCACGAACGATCTCGTTTTCGGACGGCAGCTTCTGGCCGGGCGCGATCTTGCCCAGCAGGATCCGCTGGCTGAGCTCGGTGACCAGATCGGTGGCCAGGCTGTGCTGACGACGTTTCGAAGAGGCGATGCTGGGTTCTTGCATGACGGTCATGTCCTGAAACACCGGTTTCCGACCTTCTCACTTGTCTGAAACAAGGAGTGGAAGGTCGACGATGGGCTGGATCATAACACCGGATAGCCTGCGGGATGCCCATTCGCCAAGGGCTCTGCACTTGTCTAACTTGTCAGACAAGTGATCATTAAATCAAAAAACAGCTTTTTCAGCACCGGCTGTCTTTTCCAGAACCTTCTGCTCTCCCTTTCTCGAAAACGCTCTCAAATCCCAGCTACACAAATCCTTTAAACCCAATGAATAATGGGGTTAAAACAATAAAACCCCTGAAAAATCCACATCAATTCCAAACCTGCTCATTTTCAAAAAAGACAAAAAATGCCTGATACCAAGCGTCAGAGGGACTTGCGCGGCAAACTTTTACTTGTATGATGACCGACAATGCAAGGGACACATCTTGCACATACCCGCATAAAAACAACGAGTGGGAGATTCAACCTTGAGCACGTCCAATCCCGGGATAGCTGACCACAAGGACCCCGTCCTGAGTTCGGCCATATCCAAAGTAAAACGCCACGTTCTGCCGCTTTTCGTCATCATGTTCATCGTGAACTACATCGACCGGGTGAACATCGGCTTCGTGCGTTCGCACATGGAGCATGATCTGGGCATCGGTGCTGCGGCCTATGGCCTGGGTGCCGGCCTGTTCTTCATCGGTTACGCGCTGTTCGAAGTTCCTTCCAACCTGCTGCTGCAAAAAGTCGGCGCCCGAATCTGGCTGACACGCATCATGTTCACCTGGGGCATCGTTGCCTCCTGCATGGCCTTCATCCAGAACGAAACCCACTTCTATATCCTGCGTTTCCTGCTGGGCGTGGCCGAAGCCGGTTTCTTCCCGGGCGTGATCTACTACTTCACCCGCTGGCTGCCAGGCGCCGAACGCGGCAAGGCCATTGCCATCTTCCTCAGCGGCTCGGCCATTGCTTCGCTGATTGCCGGCCCGCTGTCAGGCCTGCTGTTGCAGATCAACGGTCTGGGCATGAAAGGCTGGCAGTGGATGTACTTCATCGAAGGCATGTTCTCGGTGGGGCTGTGCTTCTTTGTCTGGTTCTGGCTGGACTCCAAACCTCACGATGCCAAGTGGCTGACCCGCGAGGAACAGGACGCTCTGGTCAAAGCCATCGACGACGAGCAACTGGCCCGCGAAGCGGCAACCCCCATCAAGCCGTCACTGGGCAAGCTGCTCAAGGACAGCCAGATCATTCTGTTCTGCCTGATCTACTTCTTCATCCAGTTGACCATTTATGCCGCAACCTTCTGGCTGCCCAGCATCATCAAGAAAATGGGTGACCTGAGCGACATTCAGGTGGGCTTCTTCAACTCGATCCCCTGGTTGCTGTCGATCATCGGCATGTACGCCTTCGCTTCGCTGTCGGCCAAATGGAAACACCAGCAGGCCTGGGTCGCCACTGCCCTGCTGATCGCGGCCGCCGGGATGTTCCTGTCCACCACCGGCAGCCCGGTCTTTGCCTTTGTCGCCATCTGTTTCGCGGCCCTGGGCTTCAAGTCGGCATCGTCACTGTTCTGGCCTATCCCGCAAGCCTATCTGGATGCGCGCATCGCTGCGGCGGTCATCGCACTGATCAACTCGGTGGGCAACCTGGGCGGTTTCGTGGCCCCGACCACCTTCGGCATTCTCGAACAGAACACCGGCTCGATTCAGGGCGGGCTCTATGGCCTGACCGCAACGTCGCTGATTGCCGCAGTCATCGTCTTTGCCGCCCGCAACAAGCCCAAGCCTGGCGCCACACCGGTTGCCGCCGTACAGACATCGGCCAGTCATTGATCACTCACGGACTCGCCTTTAAAAGGATCAGACCATGAACACTCCAAACAAGACCCCTGTCATCACCAGCCTGCAGGTCGTGCCGGTGGCGGGCCACGATGACATGCTGCTCAACCTCAGCGGCGCGCATGGCCCTTACTTCACCCGCAACATCGTGATTCTCAAGGACAACGCCGGTAATACCGGCGTGGGTGAAGTGCCTGGCGGCGAGCGCATTCGCCAGACGCTGGAAGATGCCCGCTCACTGGTGATCGGCAGCAGCATCGGCACGTATCAGAAGATCCTCAACGACGTGCGCCAGGCATTCGCCGAACGCGATTCGGGAGGCCGCGGCCAACAGACGTTCGACTTGCGCATCACCATTCACGCGGTCACCGCACTGGAAGCTGCGCTGCTCGACTTGCTCGGCCAGCATCTGGAAGTGCCGGTGGCCGCCCTGCTGGGCGAAGGCCAGCAGCGCGATTCGGTGGAAATGCTCGGTTATCTGTTTTATGTCGGCGACCAGCACCAGACCAACCTGCCCTACCGCAGCGAAGCGGATGCCGACAACGACTGGTTCCGGGTCCGCCACGAAAAGGCACTGACACCCGAGGCCGTGGTTCGCCTGGCAGAAGCCGCTCACAGCCGTTATGGCTTCCAGGACTTCAAGCTCAAGGGCGGCGTATTGCGCGGCGACGAGGAAATCGAAGCCGTGACCGCCCTGGCCGAACGTTTCCCCGATGCGCGCATCACCCTGGACCCGAACGGCGCCTGGTCATTGAAAGAAGCCATTCGCCTGTGCCGTGACCAGCATCATGTGCTGGCCTATGCCGAAGACCCGTGCGGCGCCGAAAACGGTTTCTCCGGGCGCGAAGTCATGGCCGAGTTCCGCCGCGCCACCGGCCTGAAGACCGCCACCAACATGATCGCCACCGACTGGCGTGAAATGGGTCATGCGATCCAGTTGCAGTCCGTGGACATTCCGCTGGCCGATCCGCACTTCTGGACCATGCAGGGCTCGGTACGGGTCGCCCAGATGTGCAACGAATGGGGCCTGACATGGGGCTCGCATTCCAACAACCATTTCGATATTTCCCTGGCGATGTTTACCCATGTAGCCGCCGCTGCACCGGGTGATATCACCGCCATCGATACCCACTGGATCTGGCAGGACGGCCAGCGCCTGACCAAAGAGCCTCTGCGGATCATCGGTGGTCATGTGCAGGTCCCGAAAAAACCGGGGCTGGGTATCGAACTGGATGTGGACCAGCTCAACAAGGCCCATGAACTGTACAAAGGCATGGGCCTGGGCGCCCGCAACGATGCGGTCGCCATGCAGTTCCTGATTCCGAACTGGGAGTTCAACAACAAGCAGCCTTGCCTGGTGCGTTGATTTCCCCCTTTCACCGAGACACTTGCCTTTCCTCCCTGGCAACCGGCGCGTAACCCCCTTGCGCGCCGTTTTTTTGCTCCGCTCATGACGTGCTATGGTGTGCGCACCATTTGCCGCGACTGACTGTCATGCTGCATATCGCCCGCACCCACCCGCGCCTGATTCTGGCCACATTGATGGGCCTGGTTGGCGGCATCGCCTCCACCCTTCTATATAAAGACGCCTCCGTTACCAGCAATTGCCTGACCGGCTGGAACATCGGCGTGTGGCTTTACCTGATCCTGATCTTTACCCGCACCCTGCGCAGCAACGCCGAAGACGTCAAGAGAGTCGCCTTGATCGAGGATGAAAATGCCGGCGTGATCCTGGTGACCGTGAGCATCGCGGCACTGGCCAGCCTCGCGGCAATCTTCCTCGAACTGGCAGGCAACAAGGACATGACCGCCAACGAGCGCATGCTGCACTACGCCTTTACCGGCCTGACCATTGCAGGTTCCTGGCTGATGATCGGGGTGGTCTTCAGCCTGCATTACGCCCGCCTGTTCTACACATGGAAAGGCAAGGAACCGGCCCTGCGTTTTGCCGATGGCGAAACCCGGCCCGATTACTGGGACTTCCTGTATTTCTCCTTCACCCTGAGCGTCGCCGTGCAAACCTCGGATGTGGGCGTAGCCAGCCGGAACATGCGCCGGATCGTCCTGGCCCAAAGCCTGATCGGCTTTGTGTTCAATACCGCGATCCTGGGGTTTTCCATCAACATCGCAGCCAGCCTGTTTGGCTGACAGAAAACCAGGCCTCTGGAGCCCTCGAATGACAAAAACAAGCATTGCAGTGATCGATGACTGGCAAGACATTGCCAGCGATGTGGTGGACTGGTCCGTGCTGGCGCCTATCGGCGAAGTCAGTTTTCTGCATGAGTTCCCGGCCGACACCGCAACCATGGTGCAGCGCCTGCAGGGTTTCGAAGTCATTTGCGTGATGCGCGAACGCACCCTGTTCGATGAAGCCCTGCTGAGCCAGTTACCGCGCCTCAAGCTGCTGGTGACAGGCGGCATGCGCAACGCCGCCATTGATATCAAGGCTGCGAAGCGGCTGGGGATCGAAGTCTGTGGCACCGAGAGCTATAAACATGCCGCGCCGGAACTGACCTGGGCGCTGATCATGGGCGTCACCCGCAATCTGGTTGCGGAAGCCAACTCATTGCGCGACGGCAAATGGCAAGTCGGCCTGGGCAGCGATCTGCATGGCAAGACACTGGGGATTCTGGGGCTGGGCAGCATCGGTAAATGGATTGCCCGCTACGGGCAGGCGTTCGGCATGAACGTCATCGCCTGGAGCCAGAACCTGACAGCCGAAGCAGCAGCCGAGTCGGGTGTCACGTATGTCAGCAAGCAGGAATTGTTCGAGCAGGCCGACGTGCTGTCGGTGCATCTGGTGCTCAGCGACCGCAGTCGTGGACTGGTGGATGCACAAGCCCTGGGCTGGATGAAACCGAGTGCCTATCTCATCAACTCGTCCCGTGGGCCGATCATCGATGAAGCGGCGCTGATTGCGACCCTGCAACAACGCAGGATTGCCGGTGCTGCGATGGACGTCTTCGATACCGAGCCATTGCCAGCCGAACATCCGTTCCGAACGCTGGACAATGTATTGGCGACCCCGCATATCGGTTATGTCACCGAAAACAACTACCGGACCTTCTTCGGTCAGATGATCGAAGATATCCAGGCCTGGCATGCGGGCGCGCCAATCCGGGTATTTGCCTGACGTGAAGGAACGTCTTCGCGAGCCGTCTCGCGAAGACTTCATGCCTTACAAGCTGTAGGAAATACCGGCCTGCACAGTGCGAGGTGCCCCTGGGTAGGCAAAGGCATTGCCCCACGCCCCTTCTTCAAACTCTTTGTTGAAGAGGTTTTTCACATCAAGATTGAGCTTCACGCGATCGTTGACCTTGTAGTAGGTCAGCAGATCGAAAACCGTGTAGCTGTCCATGTCAAACGACTCATTGACCGTCCGCCCTTCACGCTGCGCCACATAACGGCCACCCGCGCCAACACCCAGACCTCTGAAAAAGCCGTCCTGGAATTCATAGACGTTCAACAGGCTGAAGCTCTGCTCCGGGATATTCGCCAGGCGAGTGCCTTTTCTCAGGGAGTTGTCCTTGGTGACTTCGGCATCAACGTAGGCATAGTTACCCATCAGGCGCCATTCAGGCGTCAGGTTGCCGACCACGCTCAGATCGAAACCACGGCTGCGCACTTCACCCGCAGCCACACTGAAGGCCGGGTCGACCGGATCGCTGGTCAGGACGTTTTTCTTGTCGATCTGATAGACAGCGGCATCGACGCTCAACTGACGATCAAGAGCCTGCCACTTCACACCGACTTCATAAGACTTGCCTTCTTCGGCCTTGAAGCCACCACCCAGACGACTCGCGCCAGTGTTTGGCTTGAAGGAGCGCGCCGTGTTGGCGTAGACCGCGACCGTGTCGGTCAGGTCGTAGATCAGGCCCAGACGCGGAGTGACCGCGTTTTCAGCCTTGGTGAAGTCTTCGGTGGTGGAGAGGTAGGAGTCATAGTCGTGCTCGAAACGCTCGAAGCGGGCACCGGCCAGCAATTTCAGACGCTCGGTGAGGGCCACCTGATCCTGCAGGAACGCTGCGTAGGTCTTGAGGTTTTCCTTGTCATGGGTCGTGGTGCGAGTCAGCGCCGGACGAGCCTGGCCGTAGACCGGATCGTAGATGTCGATGGTGTAGGCGTTCAGACCTGCTGCGGAGCGCTGGATGATGGACTTGTAGTCGTAGTCCTCATATTCCACACCGGCCAGCAGTGTGTGATCGAAGCCACCGGCCGTGAAGTTGCCGGTGACGTTGAACTGCACGTCGCGGTCGGTCCACTCCAGTTTGCGATAGTTGTAGTTACGCGCCAGCGTGCGGCCATCGGGATTCATGCCGTTGGCTTCGACCGCGTCACCTTGCATAGTGCCGTCGAGCAACTGGAAACCGCCGCCCAGCTTCCAGCTGTCGTTGAGATCATGCTCGAAACGCACCTGGGCCATGCTGGTGTCGGTGTGCAGCTTGCCCGCGTCCTTTTCGCCGAAGAACGAGTCACGGGAAGCGGTGCGCGGCTGGTTGGTATAGCGTGTCAGACCACGGTCGAGGGGCGCATTGTTGCGCATGAAATCACCCTCGAAGATGATGCGGGTCGCGTCGTTGACCTGCCAGCTCAAGACCGGAGTAATGCCGTAACGCTCGGTTTCAACGTGATCGCGGAAGGTATCGCCGCCCTCGCCCACCACATTCAGGCGATAGGCAAAACGGCCTTCGTCATCAAGCGGGCCGGTGGCATCCAGCGTGCCACGCTTCATGCCCTGATCGTTGATCTGGCTGCCCAGGGTCACGGCTCTTTCTGCCAGCGGCTGCTTGGAAACCACGTTGAACGTACCGCCGGGATCGCCACGGCCATACAGCGTGGTCGCCGGGCCGCGCAGGACCTCAAGACGCTCGATGGTGTTGGCATCGGGCATGCTCGGATAACCCCGGTTGATCGGGAAACCGTTGCGATAGAACTCGCCGGTGGTAAAACCACGCACGGTGAAGGTCGTCAGGCCCTGAGCGCCGAAATTGTTGGCACGACCCACGCCACCGGCGTAGTCGAGTGCATCCTGCAGGCGCGTCGCGCTGATGTCTTCCACCGCTTCGCGGGTGACAACGCTGACCGACTGCGGCGTTTCATGCAAGGAAGTGTCGGTGCGGGTGGCGCTGGCGGAACGGGTCGCACGATAGCCCTGGACAGGACCTGTGGCCCGCTCGGTGTCGGCAGAGCCCTGGATATCGATATTCTGCAACTCGATCGATGCTTTATCGGCAGTAACCTGATCAGCCCAGGCAGCCTGGCTGATGGCTTGGATGACGCAAAGAGAAACTAAAGTACGACGCATGAACGTGTATATCCCCGATGAAAACCAGGCCTTCATTGGACCCGGCAGGTTTTTTTGCGCGAATAGTATAGATTCTCATTACTACTTGATACAAATTGCCAATAAATAAAAATGGACAGAAACGGACCTCTCACAAATGCATCGAGAAAGAGGCAAACTGGCGTCCTGCACAGCCTCATCAGGAGCCACCCAAAATGCCACTCTCACACCAGCCCGCTTCTGCCAACTGCGCACTGCTGGTCATCGACATGCAATATGACTTCATGCCCGGTGGCAGCCTGGCAGTCACCGACGGCGACGCCGTTCTGCCTTTGATCAACCGTCTGGGCGAACGCTTCACACAAGTGATCGTCACTCAGGACTGGCATCCGGCCGGTCATATCTCCTTTGCCTCCAGCCATGAGGGCCGCACACCTTTCGAGAGCATCACCCTGCCCTACGGTCCTCAGACACTGTGGCCGGATCACTGCATACAAGGCAGCCAGGGCGCGCAGTTGCATGCCGAGCTGAACCTGCCCCACGCACAACTGATCCTCCGCAAAGGCTGCAATGCGCAGATCGACAGCTATTCCGCGTTTCTGGAAGCGGATCGCACCACCACAACCGGGCTGGCCGGTTACCTGAAAGAGCGCGGCATCGACACGTTATTCGTGGTCGGCCTGGCGCTGGATTTCTGCGTCTCCTGGTCAGCCCAGGACGCCCGCAAGGCTGGCTTCAATACCTACGTGATCGAAGACGCCTGCCGCGCCATCGACATGAACGGCTCACTGGAAAATGCCTGGCAGGCGATGCTGGCAAGCGGGGTAAACCGGGTTCAGAGCGAGGACGTGTTGACCCCATAAAAGCTTGCGCCTGAACAGTCGAACGAACGACCGCTGGTCCGTGTCTGAACCAACAGCCCACAGACGCAGGAAGTTGAGTTCCATGGACCAGACCCCAGACGGCAAGACCCCAGGCCTTTCAGCCGAAGAGCAACGCGAAATCGATGAAAACCAGCCGCCTCGTGCGGCTGTTCTGCATGAAACCATTCGTATCCAGGGCGACCATGAACTGGAACGCAGCGCTGCGGCCCTGTGGTGGTCGGCGCTGGCCGCGGGCCTGACCATGGGGCTGTCGCTGATGGCCATGGGGCTGTTCAAGTCGCGGCTGGCAGATGTGGAAGCCAGCCATGTCATCGCCAGCCTCGGTTATTCGGCAGGTTTTCTGGCGGTGATCCTCGCTCGCCAGCAACTCTTCACGGAAAACACCCTCACCGCCGTATTGCCGGTCATGAGCAAGCTGACCCTGGGCAACGTCGCCAGGCTGCTGCGGTTATGGACCATCGTCCTGGCAGGTAATCTGGCCGGCACCCTGCTGGTGGCCTACGTGATGCTGAACCTGCCGATTTTCGATAGCAAAACCGACCAGGCGTTTCTGGAGATCGGCCGCAAGGTCATGGAAAACGACGTCAGCCACATGTTTTCCAAAGGCATCGTCTCCGGCTGGATGATTGCGACCATGGTCTGGATGATCGCCTCCATGGAGAACGCTAAGATAGCCATCATTGTAATGATCACTTACCTGATGGCTTTGGGTGACTTCACCCATATCGTGGTCGGCTCCGCCGAAGTGTCCTACCTGGTATTTGCCGGGGAAATTGCCTGGAAAGATTTCTGGCTGGTCTTCGCAGGCCCTACCCTGGCCGGCAATATCATCGGCGGCAGTTTCATTTTCGGGCTGCTCAGCCATGCGCAGATTCGCAGTGAAAAGGACACGACGGCCAAATGGGAACGCGATCGCAAGAAACGTCACGCCGAAGCGCTGGCACAAAAAGAACAGAAACGTGCCGAAAGTGCATAACCCGGCAACCCCAGACCACGACAATCAAAGTTTCTTAAACTTTTATTAAGCAAACACCCGGGCATTAAAAGGCAAACTACGGTTTTCCCGTATTTATTCAGGCAAAGATCATGACCAGAATCCTGGCAATCGAAGACGATGCTGTCACCGCAAGGGAAATCGTTGCGGAGCTCAGCAGCCATGGCCTTGAAGTGGACTGGGTGGATAACGGTCGTGATGGTTTCGCCCGGGCCGCGAGCGGCGAATATGACCTCATCACGCTGGATCGAATGCTGCCGGAAATGGACGGCTTGAGTATCGTCACCAACCTGCGCGCCCAGGGGATTGCCACCCCGATCCTGATGATCAGCGCGCTGTCGGATGTGGACGAGCGTGTGCGTGGCCTGCGTGCCGGGGGCGATGACTACCTGCCAAAACCTTTCGCCTCCGATGAAATGGCGGCACGGGTCGAAGTGCTGCTGCGCCGCAGCAATCCCGTGACGGCTGCCAAGACCGTCCTGCAGGTCGCCGACCTGGAGTTGAACCTGATCAGCCGTGAAGCCTGCCGGGGCGGCAAACCACTCACTCTGCTGCCTACCGAATACAAGCTGCTGGAATTTCTCATGCGCAACAGCGGGCAGATCATTACCCGGATGATGATTTTCCAGGAAGTCTGGGGTTATCACTTCGATCCGGGCACCAACCTGATCGATGTACATATCGGCCGTCTGCGCAAGAAGATCGACCCGCCAGGCACCCCGCCGCTGATCCAGACTGTTCGGGGCTCCGGCTATGTTATTGCCGAACCCGTCTAAAGGCTGGCGTTCTTCAAGCAGTCGCCTGCTGGCGCTGTACAGTTTTCTGTTCGTGGCCTGGAGCGGCATTCTGCTGGGCGTGCTGTATTGGGAAGTCACCTCCTACCTGGGCAACCTCGCCCGCCATTCGCTGATGCAGCGCCAGCAACTGTTTTCCCGCTTTGAAGGCCATGAACTGGTCGATGCGCTGGCCACCAGCATGACGTTCGATATGCGCTCCGTGGATGCCTACGGCCTGTTCGATGCCAATCTGCAACCGCTGGCCGGACCGATCCGCCAGATTCCCCCAAGCCTGCCGCTCGATGGCAGCATCCATCAACTGAAAAACTGCATCGAATCCAGCGACCCGGAACTGCCGAGCGACAGTTGCGATGCGATTGCCACAGAAACCCCCGATGGCCGCTGGCTGGTGCTGGTACGTGACAACGGCTCGCTGTTCGCCGTCTCGACCCTGATCCTCAAGGCCCTGCTGTGGGGCATTTCCCTGACCATCATCCCCGGCGTAGCTGGCTGGCATCTGCTGCGCCGCCGCCCCTTGCGCCGCATTCGCGCCATACAGGCCAGCGCGGAATCGATCATTGCCGGCGACATGTCAGGGCGCCTGCCGGTGTCCAACAAACGCGACGAGCTGGACATGCTGGCGGTGATCGTCAACGTCATGCTCGATCGCATCGAAAAACTGATGAACGAGGTCAAGGGTGTCTGCGACAACATCGCCCATGATTTGCGTACCCCGCTGACCCGCCTGCGCGCTCAGCTCTACCGCATCCAGCAGCAATCGGCGGACGATTCACCCCAGGCAACACAGATGGCGCAGGTGATCGCCGATGCCGACACGTTAATGGCCCGTTTTCGAGGACTTTTGCGTATTTCGGAAATAGAGGACCACCAGAGGCGCTCGGCCTTCGTGGAGCTGGATCTGCGTCCACTCTTGCAGGAACTTCACGACTTTTACCTGCCACTTGCCGAAGAAGACGAAGTGCTGCTGATACTGCAACTCAATGAGCCGTTACCGACGCTGGTCGGTGATCGCGCCTTGTTGTTTGAAGCACTGGCCAACTTGCTGAGCAATGCAATCAAATTCACACCTGCGGGTGGCACAGTCCTGATCAGTGCCTATAGCAAAGGCGATGGCAGCAGCCCTTGTATCGAAGTTCAGGACTCCGGCCCCGGCATCCCGGCCTCTGAACGCGAGGCAGTCTTCCAGCGTTTCTACCGTTGTGAAGACGGGAACCAGCAAAGCGGCTTCGGCCTTGGCCTGTCGGTGGTTGCGGCCATCGTCAATCTGCATGGCTTCAGTGTGCAGATCGGTACCAGCCAGTACGGAGGAGCCAGCATCGTAATGGAGTGCCAAAACGTTAATACCCTGATATAAAGCAGGGCCTTCCTTCTTGAAAAAACATGCCGTGCCTGCATTTTGACGAAGATAAAGGCTCTAGCCCGCGGCAAACGGCACTTCGCTATAAATCTGGCGCAGGCTGGCAAGCACTTATTTGTAACAAATCATTTCAAAAAGTGACTTTGTTGGACCGATTCAGCAAACACAAGTTCCGCACCATTGACGAGTTTTTCACGCTCGATACGCTGCTTTTCACCGAATAATATCTCTTTGATATCACCTCTTCGATTTCCCCCCGGAAAGACGGGACACCGCTCGTCGGCATTTTTATGACGCCAGCCACTTGTCGGTCCGAGGCCGCTGCGTTATCAATAGCCACCGTGATTCATGTTCTTCCCGCAACACCCCAACCATAACAATAAAGACTCAATGGATTTCGCCACTAACCAGGCGAGGCTTTGGCATGGCCGCTAGAGCAGAGAAAACCGTATTAATTAGTAGGATCGACTTAGCCTGGGAGGCTTCTATTTATGGGCGCGCAATCAAAGATCATAAGCGTTGGAGAGTTCAAGCTCTACACCGAAACCTATTGGAAAAGCAGTGCTGCAAAGACCGTTTTGTTGATTAACGGAGCACTTTCCACTACCGGTTCCTTTGGCCAGACGGTCAAGTATTTACAACCCCACTACAACCTCGTGTTGTTCGACCTGCCGTTTGCAGGACAGTCCCGCGCCCACAATCGCGACGACCTGATCGTGACCAAGGAAGATGAGGTCAAGATCCTTCTGCAAATCATCGAACGTTTCCAGGTCAACTACCTGCTTTCGGTTTCCTGGGGCGGCGTATCGGCGCTGCTGGCACTGGCCGAATCGCCACCAACGGTAGAAAAGGCACTCATTTCCTCCTTCTCTCCGGTGCTGAACGAGCCAATGCTCGACTACATCGACAAGGCGCAAATCTACCTGGCAGCCCGTGAAAAACGCAAAATCGGCTCCCTGCTCAACGACACCGTGGGCAAGTACCTGCCGCGCCTGTTCAAGCTCTACAACTACAAGCACCTGATCAGTCTTGCCGAGCACGAATACAAGCAGATCGACTTCCACATCAGCCAGATCCGCAAGCTGAGCGCCAGCAACTATGTCGAGCGTTTTTCCTCGATCAAGATCCCGGTGCTGTTCATCAATGGTGAAAAAGACGAATACACCACGGTCGAAGATGCCCGCAGTTTTGCCGATTACATTGCCCAGAGCAGCTTCAAGGCAGTCCCCGATACCGGGCATTTCCTGGACCTGGAAAGCAAGGCAGCCTGGCTGGCGTCGCAAAAGAACGTGCTGGAGTTCTTTGGCACCGAAGAAGTGAGCAGCGAGCAAGTATGGCCTGACGCAACCGCGATTGCCTGACAGCACCCGTGAAACGGTGATTCACCGGTGTTGGCTTATTCCACAAGGCAGTGGCTGTGTTGTTGATGACTATTAACCCTGAAACTCTTTTACGTTCGTTTTGCCGTGTTACCGGAAAAATCCGACCTTCGCACCCTGGACCGTCCCCGGGCCGGCCCTTGCTGGCCCTGGGACTTCACTGCGTTCTGGCGCTCTCGATCAGCGCTTGTTCTGCCGGGAAACCTGCGGAAAAAGCACTGGTTCGCGTAGCGGTCCAGCAAGTGACATCCAGCGATGTCACGACCAGTGTCGTACTCACAGGCGACATCCAGGCACGCAAAGTGACCGATCAGGCCTTTCGCGTGTCAGGCAAGCTGGTGCAGCGGTTCGTGGATGTAGGGGATCGGGTGCGGGCCAATCAGGTATTAGCCAGACTGGACCCGCGTGAACAAAAGACCGACCTCGAGTCGGCAAATGCCGAACTGGCAGCCCGGGAATCACGGTTGCGCCTTGCACAAAACAACTATAAGCGTCAGCAGACATTACTGCCCAAAGGTTATACCAATCTCAGTGAATACCAGCAGGCACTCTCCACTCTGGAAAGTGCCCGCGGGGACCTGGCCTCGTTGAAGGCCCGCCAGGCCAATGCCCGTGACCAGGTCGGTTATACCGAACTGATTGCGGTGGCCGACGGAGTCATCACCGCTCGCCACGCCGAAGAAGGCCAGGTGGTACAGGCCGCTACACCGATTTTCAGCCTTGCTCATGATGGCGAACGTGAAGCCGTATTCGCCGCTTATGAGTCTTTACTGAGTTCAGATCAGCCCGGCGGTGCCGTACTGATCAGGACCCTAGGCCTGCCCGATATCGAAGTGCCAGGCAAGATCCGTGAAATCACGCCCATCGTGTCCGCATCCAGCGGCACGTTGCGGGTACGGGTTTCACTGCCGGACACCTCTGCAACGCTGGCGCTGGGAACCGTCGTCAGTGCACAACTTCTGACCCGTTCGCAACGGGCCTTCACCCTCCCCTGGTCGGCCTTGAGCCGTACCCACGGGCAGCCTGCCGTCTGGCTGCTGGACGACAAGTCCCAGGTCAGGTTGGCCAAGGTGCAGGTGATGCGTTACGAACAGGGACAGGTTGTGATTGCCTCCGGTTTGTCGGATGGCGACAAGGTGGTTTCCAAAGGCGCTCAGTTCCTCTATCCCGGGCAAAAAGTCGATGTCGCTGAACACACAACCAGCAGCGCCTCAACCTCCGCCGCGTCATCGGAAAACACGCTATGAGTCTGACCGTAAAGACCTGCATACAACTGTGGCTGTTTTGCGTGGTGCTCATGTTTCTCTCGGGTTGTCGTGACAAACCGGTTCGCGAGTTCATCGAACGGCCTGTGCTGTTCACCGAGATCGTCGACCAGCGCAATGACCTGCACGGGCGCTTCGCAGGCAGCATCCAGCCGCAATACGAAGTGGCCCTGGGGTTTCGGGTCGCCGGGCGCATCGCCACCCGGCATGCCGAGACGGGCCAACTGGTGCGCAAAGGTGACTTGCTGGCCACTCTTGAACCCAGCGACCAGCAGAACCGGTTGCGGGCTCAACAGGCAGAACTGAGCAAGGCTCAGGCGTCGTGGCAACAGACTCGGGATGAACAGTTGCGCTACCAGCAACTGTTCGAACGGGGCGTGGGCTCGCAGGCACGTCTTGACCGGTTGAGCAGCGACCTGCGCAGTCAGGAAGCCGCTCTGCATCAGGCGAAAATTGCCGCTGAACAGGCCAGCGACCATCTCTCCTACACGCGCCTGCTGGCCGAGTTCGACGGTGTGGTCACCGGCTGGCATGCCGAGGTCGGCCAGGTGATGGTCACCGGTCATTCGGTGGTCAGTCTGGCACGTCCAGAAAGCCGCGAAGCCGTGGTGGACCTGCCGGTAGAGCTGGCAACGAATCTGGATAAAGGCATGCAGATCAAGGTGGTTTCCCAGTTGAACGAGCAGGTGTTCGTCAGCGCTCAGGTTCGCCAGTTGTCACCGCAGATCGATGCCGCGACCCGCACCCAGCGAGTGCGCCTGACCCTGCAGCAGATTCCGGACAGCTTCCGCCTGGGCTCGACCGTCAGTGTCGAAATCAGCAGCAACGTGCCCACCTTCCGCGAGTTGCCCGACACCGCCCTGCTGGAGCGTGACGGCCAGGCGCAGGTCTGGGTCATCGACCCGCAGACCGCCACCCTGAACCCGCGCACGGTGCAGGTGCTGACGCGCCATGGTTCGTCGGTGCGGGTCAGCGGTGAATTGAATGATGGCGACAAGGTCGTGATCGCTGGCGTGAACAGCCTGCGACCCGGCCAGAAAATCCGTGTCGAACGCGAGGTCAGTTTGTGAGAGAGCGCTTCAATCTGTCTGCCTGGGGCCTCAAACACCGCACGCTGGTCTGGTACATGATGTTCGTGTCACTGCTGATGGGAAGCTGGTCGTTCCTCAATCTGGGCCGTGAGGAAGACCCTTCTTTCGCCATCAAGACCATGGTCATCCAGGCACGCTGGCCGGGTGCGACATTGCCCGACACCTTGCAGCAGGTGACCGACCGCCTGGAAAAGAAGCTCGAAGAAATCGACGCGCTGGATTACGTGAAGAGCTACACGCTGGCAGGCGAATCGACGATCTTCGTGTTCCTCAAGAGTGAAACCCGCAGCGCCGATATTCCCGCCGCCTGGTATCAGGTGCGCAAGAAGATCATGGACGTTCGCGGCGAATTGCCCAGCGGCATTCAGGGCCCAGCCTTCAACGACGAATTCGGCGATGTGTTCGGCAGCATCTACGCCTTCACCGCCGACGGCCTGTCATTCCGCCAGTTGCGCGATTATGTCGAGCAGGTCCGGGCGGATATCCGCAGCGTACCGAACCTGGGCAAGATCGAACTGCTGGGCGCCCAGCGCGAAGTCATCTACCTGAACTTCTCCATCCGCAAACTGGCTGCGCTGGGTATCGATCAGCGTCAGGTGCTGCAAAGTCTTCAGGCACAGAACTCGGTCACACCGGCCGGAGTCATGGAAGCCGGCCCGGAACGTATCGCCGTGCGTACCAGCGGCCAGTTCACCAACGAACAGGACCTGCTGGCGGTGAACCTGCGCTTTGGCGACCGCTTCTTTCGCCTGAGCGATCTGGCAACGGTCGAGCGCCGCTATGCCGACCCGCCCTCCTCGCTGTTTCGCTTCAACGGCCAGCCAGCCATTGGCCTGGCAGTGGCCATGAAGCAAGGCGGCAATATCCAGGAGTTCGGCAACCGTCTGCAACAGCGTATCGATGAACTCACCGGCGAGCTGCCGCTGGGCATCGATGTGCATCTGGTGTCCAGCCAGGCCGATGTGGTCGACAAGGCCATCGGCGGTTTCACACGCGCCCTGTTCGAGGCAATCCTGATCGTGCTGGTGGTGAGTTTCATCAGCCTGGGTATTCGCGCAGGCCTGGTGGTGGCCTGTTCGATTCCGCTGGTGCTGGCGCTGGTGTTTGTCTTCATGGAATACAGCGGCATCACCATGCAGCGCATTTCACTCGGGGCCTTGATCATTGCCCTGGGCCTGCTGGTGGATGATGCGATGATCACCGTGGAGATGATGGTCACCCGGCTTGAAGGCGGAGATTCCCTGCAACAGGCTGCGACCTTTGCCTACACCTCGACCGCCTTTCCGATGCTCACCGGCACGCTGGTGACCGTCGCCGGTTTCGTGCCCATCGGCCTGAACTCCAGTTCTGCGGGTGAATACGTGTTCACCATGTTTGCGGTCATTGCCGTTGCCCTGCTGTTGTCCTGGCTGGTGGCAGTGCTGTTCGCGCCACTGATCGGCATCTATATCCTGAAAAAACCCGAGGGGCATCAGGCACACAATAGCGCCTGCAACAGCACCTTCCAGCGCGTGCTGTTGCAGGCTCTCAAGCATCGCTGGTGGGTGATCGGCGTCACAGCCGTGGTCTTTGTCGGCTCGCTGTTTGCCGGAAAGCTGCTGCAGAACCAGTTCTTCCCCGACTCCGATCGCCCGGAAATCCTGGTCGATATCTATATGCCGCAGAACGGCTCGATCGAAGGCACCCGCCAGACCATGGACCGCTTCGAGGCCACGCTCAAGGATGATCCGGACATCCTGCGCTGGAGTTCCTATGTGGGCAAAGGCGCCGTGCGCTTCTATCTGCCTCTGGACCAGCAGTTGAACAACCCGTTCTATGGGCAACTGGTGATTGTCAGCCGAGGCGGCGAAGGCCGTGACCGCCTGATCGAACGCCTGCGCCAACGCTTTCGCGATGACTTTGTCGGCGTGGGCGGCTACGTGCAACTCCTGAACATGGGACCGCCCGTGGGCTGGCCGGTGCAGTATCGGGTCAGCGGCCCGGACATCGAACAGGTTCGCAGCAATGCCATGGCCCTGGCCGCCATTCTGGATGCCAACCCCAATATCGGGCAGGTCATTTATGACTGGAACGAGCCAGGCAAGGTGCTCAAGATTCATATCGCCCAGGACAAGGTGCGCCAGTTCGGCCTTTCTTCCGAAGACGTCGCACAGATCCTCAACAGCCTGGTCACCGGCACCAGCATCACTCAGGTGCGCGACGACACTTACCTGATCGATCTGATAGGTCGTGCCGAAGATCAGGAGCGCAGCTCCCTGCAAACCCTGAGCAGCCTGCAGATCCCGACACCCAACGGCGCCACGGTACCGCTGATGGCATTCGCCACCCTGAGCTACGAACAGGAACAGCCACTGGTCTGGCGCCGTGATCGCCTGCCGACCATCACCCTGAAGGCTAATGTCATCGGCCATCTGCAACCGGCAGCACTGGTCAAACAGTTGCAACCGCAGGTCAAGGCTTTCACCGATCAATTGCCGGTGCGCTACTCGGTGGCCACAGGCGGCGCGGTAGAAGCCAGTGCCCGCTCACAGGGGCCGATCCTGAAAGTGGTGCCCTTGATGCTGCTGTTGGTGGCGAGCTTCCTGATGATCCAGCTGCACAGCGTGAAAAAGCTGATGCTGGTGGTCAGTGTCGTACCGCTGGGCCTGATAGGTGTAGTAGCCGCCCTGTTGCTGACGGGTTATCCGCTGGGCTTTGTGGCGATTCTTGGCGTGCTGGCGCTGATCGGCATCATCATCCGCAACTCGGTGATTCTGGTGACACAGATCGATGAGTTCATGGCAGCGGGCGAAGATGCCTGGACGGCGGTGGTCAAGGCCACCGAGCACCGCTGCAGGCCGATTCTGTTGACGGCAGCGGCCGCCAGCCTGGGGATGATCCCCATTGCCCGTGAAGTTTTCTGGGGACCCATGGCCTACGCCATGATCGGCGGCATTGCGATAGCCACCGTATTGACGCTGTTCTTCCTGCCCGCCTTGTACCTGGTCTGTTACCGGATCCAGGCACCCAAAGGCTGATCGCTGGATCAGAGCTCGACAGCAGAAAAATCGAACAACGACTGCGCCGCCTCGACCAGCATGCTCTGCTTGATCGGGGCCGGGCAGTCGAGGTTGCGAAACTGCTCGACTACCGTGGCGTAACTGACGTGATGCTCATGCTGGGTATGCGGCCAGTCACTGCCCCAGACCATGCGACGCGCGCCGAAAGCCTGGACCAGCAAAGGCAACGCCGCATTGGCGAAAGCCATGTTCTGTTCATCGTTGCCGCCCAGGCGGTAGATGGCAGAAACCTTCATCCAGATCTGCCCGCTCAGGCCCAGTTCCAGCAAGGCCTGAAAATCCGGATCGTCGACGCCGACGCTCGCATCGGGCCGACCGAAATGATCGACCACGATCTTGCAGCCAAACGGCAGCAGGTCGCGAATCAGTCCCGGCAGATCGGCCACATGGCGATGCAACTCAATGTGCCATCCCAGCGCCCAGACATTCTTGAACAGGTCCCGCCAGCCCGGCTCACTGAAATCCGGCAAAGGCTTGCCCATCAGGTTCAACCTGATGCCGACAACACCCTGATCGGCCATGCGCTGCAACGCCGAACGGCTGATGGTGTTATCCACCACCGCTACACCGCGCAGTTGGCCAGGCGCATGGGCCAGGGCATCGAGCAGGCATTGATTGTCCGTACCCAGAAAACTGGGCTGCACCAGCACACCATGGCTCAGGCCATGCTCGCGCAAGTTCGCCAGATAGGACTGCAAAGTGGCTTCGTAATCAGGGGTATAACGTCGACCCGGAATCAGGCTCACACCATTGCCGAAGACATGGGCATGAGCATCGATACCGAGAATCGGCGAAGTACAGGGATCAGTCATGGAACTCATCTACGAAATGAGCGCGGTGCCGTGACACCGCGCAGAGAAATAGCCGGTCAGGCCTGCTGTGGTGCGCCCTTGTCGGTGGCATCCGCCGTGACTGGCGCGCCATCCAGGGTGCGTCCTCGGGTTTCAGGCAAGCAGAGCGCAGCCACCATCGCCACGCCGTAGGCGATCCCGGCATCGATACCGATCGCCGTACCCAGCGACATGGATTCGCTCATGTGTCCGACCAGGAACGGGAAGATAGCCGACAGCACACGGCCGAAGTTGTAGCAGAAGCCAACCCCTGCCCCGCGTACATCTGCCGGGTACAGCTCGTTGAAGAACGAGCCGAGACTGGCCGGAATGCCTGCCGCGAAGAAACCCAGCGGGAAACCGAGGAACAGCATCTGTGTGTTGCTCAGCGGCAACATCAGATAACACTGCACGGTAACGATGCAGCACAGTGCGAACAACACGATGTTCTTGCGACGACCAATACGGTCGATCAACATGCCGCTGGTGATACAGCCACACCAGAAGGCGAAGATGATCACCGCCAGATAGCCACCTGAACTCAGCACCGAAAGATTGCGCTCGGTCTTGAGAAAGGTCGGCAACCAGGTCATGACCGCGTGGTAGCCACCGTGCGCACCCAGCCCCAACAGACCGCCCAGCAGCGTCACGCGCAGCAGCTCGGGACGGAAAATGCCCGCCATGGATTTGAAAAAGTTGCCCGACGGGGCCTTTTCCTTGTGCATGCGCTGATAGCTGTCCGGCTCTTCAACGTTGCGACGCACCCAGATAATCAGCAAGGCAGGCAGCAGACCGACGCCGAACATCACCCGCCAGGCAATATCCTGCGGCACGAACGAATAGATCAGGGTAAACAGCAGAACCGCCATGCCCCAACCCACGGCCCAGGCGCTTTGTACGGTGCCCATGACCTTGCCGCGGTATTTGGACTGAATGGTCTCGGCCATCAACACCGCGCCCGCCGCCCACTCACCACCGATACCAAAGCCTTGCATGGCCTTGACGATCAGCAGCTGGTTGAAGCCGGTCACGAAGGCCGACAGGAAGGTGAAGAAGGAGAACCACAGAATCATCAATTGCAGGGTACGGACCCGGCCATAACGGTCGGACAATGTACCGCCCACCCAACCGCCCAGCGCCGAAGTGACCAGGGTGACGGCACTGATCATGCCGGCGTCGCCCTTGCTCAAGGCAAAAGCGGCGATCAGCGCAGGAATCGCCAGACCGAACATCTGTACTTCCAGCGCATCCAGCGACCATCCGCCGAAGCAGGCCCAAAACGTCTTGCGTTCCCGTGGAGTGACTTCGCGATACCAACTGAACATGCGCAATATCCTTATGAAGCGTGCAGTAAATGACGGGATTGAAGACTCAGCGAATTTCTACGCTGTAACGGAAATGGCTGGCATGCCCACGGGAGCGACGCCATTCCAGCGGCTCACCGGCGTAATTGCGCGCCAGCCGCTCGATCACCACGACCGGGCTGCCGGTCTGAACCTGCAACATGCGGGCATAGACGTCAGTAACGGACTCGGCTGTCAGGGTTTCCTCGGCATACGCCACAACCTGACCGCACAGCTGTTCATAGATCGGATAGAGCAAAGGCCCCTGAGCGTTCAGGTCCACGTCCAGCAAGGCCTGGAACTGAACCCGAGGCAGCCAGATCTCTTCGGTCAGAACCGGCTGCGCATCCAGCAGTCGCAGGCGGATCATGCGAATAACCGGCGCATCCGGAAGCAGCCCCAGGGCATGGCTGACCGCCGACGGCGCAGCAACAGGCTCGATAGACAGAATCCGGCTTTCCGGAACCTGCCGGACGCCGGACTCGGTCTGGAAACGGAAGAAGCGGAACAACGAAGACTGGAACTGCGCACGTCGAATGAAGGTGCCACGACCCTGCTGACGTTCGAGAATGTTGTCATTGACCAGGATGTCGATGGCCTTGCGTACCGTGCCGGTAGACAGGCAATACTCGGCGGAAAGCGCCGCCTCGGTAGGAATCGCCTCCCCCGGACGCCAGCGATTGTTGGCGATCTGCTCGGCCAGGCAATCACGCAGACGTTGGTAGAGCGGCAGACGTTCATCACTTGAGAGCTTATTCATTCCCTGATTCATCCAGTCATATATATGAATATGCGCAGTATTCATCTGTTACAAATGAACGTCAAGGATTTGATGAGCAGATTGCCATCATTCTTCAGGAGCAGAGTGACCGTTTCTCGGGCTTTGTGCGAATATTTTCGAGTGAAGGTGAGGCAAGGCAGACAGGCGAAGGAGTGGAGCTTTCTGGTGGGAGCAGTGCCTTAGGCACAGCGCTTACAAGCTCATGAAGGCGCGTCAGCCCTTGAACAAATAAATGCGAAAAAAACTGAAAAAAAAAAGAATGCATTCGTCTTTATAGAGTGGAGCACCTCAAAAGAAAAACCACGCCGATAAAAAATGTCAAGGGAATTGCATGAAAAATCAGATTATCGCTAGCGCCGCAATATTGGTCTTGTTAAATCAAGGCCCTTCCAATGCGAACGAACTCCCAGCTAAGAATCCTGGATATAAAGAAATATCCATGTATGACCTGCCAACCGGCAGTTCGAAAAATCTCGAAAAGGCAATGATCGACTACAACAAAGCGAATACTAATGGAGAAGCAAAACCAGATAACTCCTTAAAAATAAGACCATTGGCAAGAGTCGAAAAAGAAATCAAAGAAATTAAATTTCCTGCATACAAGGTCTATGATGAGCCAGATGCAAGAAGCTCTTGGGAAATCAACCCTAAAAAAACCGTTACCGACTACAGCTTGTTAAAAATTCAACCCAATAGAATACAAACGCTGCAGACGTGCGACCTTAAGTCTACACAATACAACGGCATATATCGCAAATCTAAATATACTGGCTTCGCTCAATTCTACGATTGCGCTGGGGAAAAAGTCTACTTACGCGACATGCTTCTGGAAGGGATCAAGATCACAGGCATAAAAGAGCAAAACAACGTAGAACTTCTAAATACAAAAGGCGTCATGTACGGCATCAAAAACTCTCAAGGAAAAAGCTTCACCAATTTAAGCTGGACTTCAAAAAATATTCATCACATCATTGAGAGGGATGGGACAAACTCATTCACAAGAGCCTGGCTTATAAGGTATGCAAACGAAGTCATTTCTCTGGAAGAAAAAACCTTATAAGGTCACGAAAAATGCAGCCAATAAAATATTTTATATACACCATTCTCATCATGAGCGGGGCCATGGCGCACGCCTCACCCAGAGTTGAAACCAGACAAGAGGTTAGTTGTCGTGGCGTCATGGCCTACACCACCCCATCAGACAATGGCGAATATATCCTCATGACCGCTCTTGAGGTAGTTGTAGGAGGCCCCGCAATCACACAGACATACTACTTCTTAGACGAAAGTAAATATGGTCTAAACATTTTCTTGCCAGGCACTTCCTCCGAAGCAGGCTGCGAAGACTGTATGCCCAACTCAAAGAAGGTTATATTTTCCGATCACTTCTGGCAGGAGGCTTCCTATGTTCCCTTTACCGAGTACTGCCCCATGGCAGGCGACTTTGGAACGTGGGATGGAAGCTTTTGTACCTCCTTGAGCAATACCAACCCCGGATGCACGATTATGTAAATATACGCCCAATCCTTACATTTTCTCCTTTAACTCAGACCCCGAGTCAACCATCGAGCCACTTTCCAGAAACTCTGATTTTTCATCCCCCCACAACGCTCAACCTAGAAAAGTAAATCCAAGTGCATGCCTGTCATGCGCTTGGCCCCATGATGGCCAACCATCGTTTTCAGAAATATCTTGTATCACTCCGCCATCCCTACCTAATCTCCAACAAAGCCGTTAGCCTGCTCAGCATCCACTCCCGACCGCTCTGGCAGGCACACCTTGAGCGGCTTTCCGGTCTTTTGCACAAGCGAGAATATTCATGAGCACTTCGCTTCACACCCGGCACAGCGCTGTCACCCTGACCAAGGGTCTGGTGATGCTGTTTGCGTTCTGCTGCGGCGCTATCGTTGCCAACATTTATTACGCCCAACCGATCATCGAGCTGATTGCGCCGGACATTGGGTTGTCCAGCACCATGGCCAGTCTCATTGTGTCGTTGACTCAGGTGGGTTATGCGTTGGGGCTGTTCTTTCTGGTGCCGCTGGGGGATCTGCTGGAGAACCGGCGCTTGATGCTGGTGACCACCGGGGTTGCGATTCTCAGCCTGCTGGGCGCCGCATTTGCCGAGCAGCCCAATCTGTTTCTGGTGGTCTCGTTGCTGGTGGGTTTCAGTTCGGTTTCGGTGCAGATGCTCATTCCGCTGGCTGCGCATCTGGCGCCTGAGGAGACTCGCGGGCGAGTAGTCGGTTCGATCATGGGCGGGCTGTTATTGGGAATTCTGCTGGCTCGTCCGGTTTCGAGCCTGGTGGCAGACCATTTTGGCTGGCGCGCAGTGTTTGGCTCGGCGGCGGTGCTGATGGCCGGGATCAGTGTTGTGCTGGCAACCACCATGCCCAAGCGTGTACCGGACCATCGGGCATCATATGGTGAGTTGCTGTTTTCCCTGTGGACTCTGCTGCGTAAGCAACCGGTATTGAGGCAACGAGCGTTTTATCAGGCCTGCATGTTTGCCACTTTCAGCCTGTTCTGGACAGCCGTGCCTCTGGAGCTGGCACGTAACCATGGCTTGTCGCAAAGCCAGATTGCCTTGTTTGCACTGATCGGTGCTATTGGCGCGATTGCTGCGCCCATCAGTGGACGCCTTGCCGATGCGGGCCACAGCCGAATCGCTACGCTGAGCGCCCTGCTCTTTGGTGCCTTGAGTTTCCTGCCTGGTCTGATCCCTGCTCCTTACAACCTGATCGGCCTTGCCGTGACAGGTGTAGTGCTGGACTTCTGCGTGCAGATGAATCTGGTGGTGGGACAACGGGCTGTTTATGCGCTGGATGCGGCCAGCCGCAGCCGACTCAATGCCTTGTACATGACCAGCATTTTCATTGGCGGAGCCATCGGCTCGTCGGTTGCCAGTGTGCTGTTCGATCATGGGGGCTGGGTGTGGATCAGCGTGGTGGGCACTGCCCTGCCCTTGATTGCGCTGCTGGGGTTTTTGCGGGATTCGCGGGGGTAGAGAGTTTCGCGAATGAATTCGCTCCCACCGGAAGCGAATCCATTCGCGAATGGAATCACCTAAAACGCATGTTCCAGCCACCGCTTCAAGTCGGCAACTTCTTCCTGATTGATGGTATGCCCCATCCCTTCATAGGCATGAAACTCCGGCTTGATGCCTAGCCCCTTCAAGGTTTCCTCGGTACGGGTTGCGCCACTGAAAGGCAACACCGGGTCTGCGGTGCCATGGGCAGCGAACACGTTGAATGTCTTGAAGCGTTCCTCGGGCTTGAGGCTGGCTTTCAGTACAGACAGGACAGGGCCGCTCAAGGCCGCAATACCGCCGACCATGTCAGGATCGCGCAGCGCCACTTCGTAGCTCATTACAGAACCCTGGCTGAAGCCCACCAGCACCACCTTGTCTGGCTGGGTCCGGTATTTCTTGGTGGCCTGTTTGATGAAGGCCTTCAGCAGCTCACCGCTGTTTTTCAGGTCCTCGGTCACGCCATCGTAGTTGCCTTCCTCGATCCGGCGATTGAACCACTTGTAGCCACCCGGCCTTACCTCGATGGGTGCCCGCACGGACAGGTAGTTGTAGTCCGGGGACAAGAGATCCTTGAGGCTGAACAGGTCAGCCTCATTGCTGCCGGAACCGTGAATGAAGATGACCAGCGGCTTGTTCGACACATCGGCGCTGGCCTGGGCCAGGTATTTCAGAGGCAGATCGGTGTGCAACGTATTTTCTGCCTGCACAAGACCCGAGAAGGCAAACAGCAAGACGGCAAGAAACTTCAGCATGTGTCCATATCCTCCAGGGGCACTGCCTGCCAGCGGCAGTGCCGTGAGTGGGCGTCGAGCCTCATGATAGCTGCTTAGTTCTGCAGGCTGGTGCCTGAGGCTTGCGGCTTGAGCAATTGCATCTGCTGACGGTAGTCATCGGTGACCTGACGTGCCTGGCTGTTGCTGGTGATGACCCGTGGGGTAATCAGCACGATCAGCTCGGTGCGATCCTTGGATTTACTGGTTGCGCCAAACAGCCAGCGCAGGCCGGGAATGCGCCCCAGATACGGGACCGAACTCACGGTTTCGGCATTGTCCTGCTTGATCAGACCACCCAGCAACACAGTCTGGCCGCTTTGCGCCGCCACTTGAGTCGCCACCGAGCGAGTGGAAATACGCGGGTTGCCATTGTCATCGGTAACACCCGAACTGTCGGCATCGCTGACCTGTTGCTGGATGTCCATGTACACCAGGCCACCCGGATTGATGCGTGGCACCACATCCAGAATCACACCGGTCTGCACGTATTCGACACTGCTCAGGGTCGTGTCGGAGGTGTTGGTATTGACCGTGGTCTGGCTGATGGGGATGTTGTCGCCCACCTGAATCTGCGCTTGCTGGTTGTTCATCACCACCAGGGACGGAGCCGACAGCACCTGGGTGCGGCCATTGGTTTCAAGAGCCCGCAACGCGATCTGCAGGTTGCTGCTGACAAAGGAGTAGAACAGCGAATCCGTCGCGCCCAGCCCGGCCCCGCCGGAACCCAGTGCGCCCTGGCTGCCTGCGGTGTCGCCTACCGTGGTGCTTGAGGAGTTGCCCGCCAGGCGACCCAGATACCACTGCACGCCCATGTCCAGTTCGCCGGTGAGTTTGACTTCCAGAATCCGGGTTTCGATCTGCACCTGAAGTGGCGGATTGTCGAGGCGCTTGATGGCCGATTCGATTTCCTTCCACTGCGCCGGGCGTGTACGGACCAGCAACTGGTTGCTGCTCTTTTGCGCAGTGATCCGGGTGCTGGAATCCAGACTCTTGCTGGCGTTAGAGCCCTGGGCGCTGTCAGCAGAATCGCTGCCCTGATCTTCTTCCTGCGCCTCGGTGTCGTCAGCATTCTGGTTATTCATGCCACCGTTGTTGTTCATGCCACGGTTATTGCCGAACCCGCCACTGTTGCCCAGACCGCCGGAGCTGCCGTTGAGGCCGGAACTGGAACCGAAGCCACCACTGGAGTTGGGCGACGACAGCGTGGCCGTCCGCAACCCCGGCGCGACCCTGGCCGGGGAATCATCCTTGATGGCGGCAGTGCCGTAGATCTGACGCAGGTATTTAGCCAGGTCGGTGGCCTTCATATTGCGTACGTCATAGACGTACATCTGCGGCTCGTTGCCGCCACCTTCGTCTATGGTGTGAATCCACTGACCGACTTCATTCAGGTATTCAGGCTGAGAGGAAATCGCCACCACCGAGTTGGTCCGCTCGATGGGCAGAAAGCGCACCATGCCGGCCAGTGGCATGCCACTCTTGGGGCCGAAGATCTTTTGCAGCTCAGGCATCAGTTCGCTGACAGATGCGCGCTGCAGACCGAAGACGCCAACCGACATGCCCTTGAGCCAGTCGACATCGAAAGTGTCGATGGTGTCCTGATAGTTGGCCAGTTCATCGGGTGTACCCGCCATGCTCAGGACATTGCGGGCCGGATCGACCAGCAGGAAAGCATTTTCGCGGGCAAAGGGCTTGAGCAGCTTCTGCATTTCAGTGGCCGAGATGTAGCGCAGCGGGAAGAGCCGCGCCGACATGCCCGCACCTGGTTGCGCCACCGGCATTTCCGGTACCAGCTTGCCCGCCACTGCCTGATTTGAAGGCAGGATCACGTAGCGGTCGCCCTGGCGAATCATCGCGTTGTCGGTCCAGGACAGCAACGTTTCCAGAATCGACAGCGCCTGCTGCTTGTTCACCGGTTTGGAGGTGGAGAAGCTCACATCACCCTTCACGCCCTGGGCAATGCTGTAGTTCTCATGCAGCAGGTCGCCCATGATGCTGTTGATGACCGCCTGGATCGGCTGATTGGTGAAGTTGAACACGATATCGCCGGTCTCAGCCTGGGCGGCAGGCGAAGCCGAGGGCGTACGGACAAACCGTTGATTGCCCTTGATGATCTGCCGCTGTGGCGAAATCGCCGCAGACTGTGGCTGAACGTCGACAGGAGCGTGCTCGGTGCGAGGATCGACCGGAGGACGTTGGGAACCCGTGCCTTGCAGTGCTTCCTGCAGCATGCCGTTGTCGGGGTCAAGAGAGTCAGGCGTAGTCGCGCAGCCGCCAAGAGCGACGGCAGTGGCCAGACAAAGCAGGGGTGTGCGCAAGGTAGCGATGGCAGGAACTCCAGAAAAGGTACCCATCACGGGGCTGAATCGTTGGTTAAGGTAATAGGGGGCGTGTTCGATGGCGGCGGCAGACGCGGCGCGGGCAGGCGCAAGGCTTGTGTGCGACCATCGAGACTGAATGTGGCTTGCATGGGCTCGACACTGTCCAGCGTCCAGCCATTTGCAAGGCGCTGGCCCTGTTTGATTTTCAGGGCCGGGCCATCTTTCTGCTTGAGCAGCGCAACCCGCAGGGAGCCGTCGATGATGACACCACTCAGGGTCATGCCCGACAGGCTTGAGGCCTGCACATTGGCTTGCTCCACCGCACGGTCAGGGCTGCGGTCAGTGCTGAACAGCGGGGTTTTCCAGGTATTGGACAGGCTGTCCAGACTTGCTTCGGGAGCACGCTGGGCTTGTGCCGAATGGTTGACCGGATTGCGCGGTGCCTTTTCGGGCAGCCAGTCCGGCGAGTGAACGGCACCACTGAACACCAGAGCAATGAGGGCAGCCAGCAACGTTGCCAGTCCCAGCAATGCCCATTCGACAGGACGCAATGCACTGATCATTGCTCGTCCTCCCCGGCCGATGCCGGTTGCAGGTAACCGCGCACCAATAGATGCACCACCAGCTTGCCCGCACCGCCGGTTGCCGGAGCATTGGCATCGCGACGCATGCTCATTTCATCGACGAACAGAAACGGGCGCTGATACTCCAGCGCATGCAGGATGGCCGTCAGCGGTTCGATAGCGCAGTTCAGCGTCAGACTGACCTTGACCTGACGATAAGGCTCGGCGCTGTCCTGCTCGGGAGTGATCGGCATGCGCTGGGTCAAGGCGCAGCCACCGCCGGTTGTGGCGTGACTGTTGATCAGGTCGGCAATGCGCTGCATCAGATCGGCAGCCACGGCACTGGGGTCCTGACCCGGCAACAGGCTGGTGCTGCTGGCCGGATCGTTACGGGCCTGTTCCAGTTGCTCGCGCAGGGAGTCGCCCTGTTGCAGCAAACCGGCATAGCGCTGTTGCTGTTCGCGCAGTTGCTCGGTCTGTTCATTGATCTCACGCAACGGACCGGCAAACCAACTGTCGATCAACAGCCAGTAGGCCAGATAGAGCACCAGCGCCAGAACGATCAGGGCCGCGCCCCGACGTTCACGGCTTGTCAGTGGACGGCGCATCGGCGTTCTCCTGATGCAGGTGGGCACGCAGGGAATACTGATCCTTGCCGGTCCGGCTGTCGGGCTGGATCACGCCCTGAAACTGCGCGTTATCCAGGCTGTGGCAATTCTTGGCCCGAGCAATCAGGGCGCTGGCCTTGGCGCTCTGGCCGGAAAAGGAGATTTCGGCGCTGTCGCTGATTTCCAGACTTTCGATCCAGGTGTCCGAAGGCAGGCAGGCGGTCAACTCGCTGAGCAATGCCGACAAAGGCGTCTGAGCCGCCTTGCGACGTATCAGGTAATTGGCTGCGCCACGGGTATTGGTCAATTGCTGGCGCAGCTTCTGGACTTCGGCGACCTGAGCCTTTTGCGCCTGTACGCTGGCCTGCATCTCGTCCAGCAAACGCTGTCGGTCGTTGAGCCAGAGCAACATCAGACCCAGCAACAAGGCACCACAGGTCCACAGCAGCCAGCGCTGCACACGATGACCTGAGCGAACATGATTCGAGCGCAACGGAGTCGGCAGCAGATCAATGCCCATCCGCTCTGTGGCAGACCCCACATCCACTGCATCGGGCTGCAGCCCCTGAGCAGCGCACTCGGCAAGAATGTGATCCAGGCGCTCGCGCAGAATGGCCACCAGTGTGACCTGAATGAAACTGGCACTGCGGCTTTCCTGCCGTGCGACAAAGTACAGTTGCCCGGCATCGAACGGGGTGAAGCGGTCCAGTTCGTAACCCACCACCGTGGACAGATTACGGGCCGCCGCCGAGGGCAATTGCAGGGTCTGCACCAGCACATCGGCCGACGAAAGCAGCAGGATCCGGCGCGCATCGGCGGACGCTTTGGGCAAGTGCGATGGCAGCGGCCATGGGTAGACCTGCTCGACGGTTTCCTGGACCAGCCAGTGACGCACACGAACCGGCAGGCAAGCCTGTAGCTCCGCCAGCCATAACTGCCAGCCCCGCTGTGCCAGACTTCCACGCCACTGCTGGGCAACCCGGTCGCGCAACGCGAAGACAGGCGCCAGACGTGCTGATAATGAATTCATTCTTGCCAACGCAGCACCTTGTAAGGTTGTGCGTTTTCCCCCGCTGGACTCAATAAAACCGTGATTTGTAAATGGGCGGACGTACCACCCGGTCGTTGTGCCTGGCTGTCGATGAACAGAACTTCGCCGGGATCGGCCCCGACGGCACTCTGGTTCGGCAGATTCAGACTGCGGCGTATCAAAGCTGTTGCAAATGCAGGATCAGGCCGCTCCAGGCCACTCCAAAGCGTGACTTCCGGCACCAGGCAGACATACAGCGCCTGATTCATGCCAGGCAGTTGACGGATCTCTTCGATCACCCGCAACGGCGGCTGCCCACCGCTGCGTTGCGCCTCAAGAAACTGCGCGACGCCACTTGCCTGGTTTTTCGCAGCACCACAGGCCTGCAAGACCCTGGAAATATCCGCAACCGGCGCACTGTTGAGGTCCAGCTTGCCCAACTCGCTGCGCACACTGACGAGCAGTTGAGTGTCATCGAACTTCAAGGCAACCGGACGTCCATCCGCTATCCAGATCTTGCGCTGCGCCGGATCGAGCAGGCCTTGTATCGCCATGTTCATGCCCGCTTCGGCCGCCAGAATCGCCTGGGTGTTCTGCCGCAGCCAGAGCGCCTGGCGACTTTCCAGTTGCACCCAGCCGGCCAGCCCGCCGAGCAACAGGCTCAACAGGGCCAGCACCCAGAGCACCACCAATAGCGCAACGCCCTGCTGATGCGGGTAAAAGCGCTTCATTGGCCCCCTGCTCCACCGGACAGGTCCAGACGCAAGGCAACCACTTCACTGACCCAGGGCACCGGTCCGTTCAACTTCATATCGATGCGTACGGCACTGGGCAGGCGGCTTGGCCATGGCCAGTCGGCCAGCCACCCGGTCGGCTTGCCCTTGGGCGAGAAACCGCGATAACTGAACGTCAGCGTCTGCACATTATTCAGCAGGACCTGAGGCTCACCCCATGGCTGCACAATCATGCCGCCAGGGCCAGACCTGATCTGCTCGAACGCCACTTGCAGATCGCGCTGCCCTTCTGGCCCGCTCAATTGCAGGGTATGACGCTGAATACCCCCACCCAGTTCACCAGGCAGGGTCGCAACGAACTGCAATTGTTGGGCCGATCCCTCGAAAAAGCCGTTGCTGACGCTATCGTCCTCGGACGTGTCCAGCGGCAATGCCTGACCAATCGAGCTGCGCAGGAATGCCTGGGTCGCCCGCACTTCATCAAGGCTTTGCGTGTAGCGTTCGGCCTTCAATACCGCGCGATTGGCACCCAGCAACGCACCCGCAATCAGCACCAGTAAAATGCCCAGCAGACTGAGCACCAGCATGATTTCCAGCAGCGTGAAACCACGCTGAGACGTTTTCAAAATCCCGCTCCGGCTGACACACCGCGCAGCTTCAAGGTACTGAACTGCGCTCGACGCTGATCTTCCTGAAGCGTCAGGTCAAGACGAAACAGACGTGACTGGGTACCACGCCCCGGCATCTGGCGAATACTCAGGGTCCAGTCGATACCGGCCAAGGCGCCCTGTCGCGTGCCGTTTGCCAGCGGACCGGCGCTTTCCTGATCCAGAATCGTGCGCGCAGCGTGGCTCAGCCGGTCACTGTGGGACACCTGCTGCAATGAGCGGGCACTCTGCCCGAACGCCACCAGCAGCACACTGCTGCACAACGCCATGACGGTCAGGGCCGCCAGCATTTCCAGCAGCGTAAAACCTGACTGCGAGGTGTTCATCAGAGTGTTCGAACCTGAACGCTGCCGGTCAGCCAGCCGATATCGATCCGCCAGCGACGATCACCATTGACCAGCGTGAGGTTGCCGCCACTGGAACCGCCATCAGGGTAAAACTCCACCGCGGATCCCAGATCGGCGGCTGTCTGCATGTTCACCTGCAAGTTTTCCGGCCAGTGCTGCACACGCTTGCCGGGGGCCTTGAATGTCATCTTGCGCAGGTCGAACACGGTGCGGGCCGGCTGTCCGGTGACAATCGCACGAACCCGTGTAGCCCGAAGTGCTTCGACCATGTCGCCCACGGCACGACGCTCGCTGGCAGCACTCAGACCCTGTTGCAAACCGAAACCCACCAGACCTACGGCGATGCTCATCAACACCAGCACCACCAGCATTTCCATCAGGGTGAAACCGCGGTTCGCGACAGGAGAATTCATGACGCCTCCTTACTCCCAGTTGCCCAGATCGGCGCTGTAGCCTTCACCACCAGGCTGACCGTCCTGACCATAGAAAATCAGATCGAAGCTGCCGTGCTGACCCGGAAAGCGGTAGCCGAACGCATGGCCGAACGGATCCTTGAGGTCCGAAGGCTTGGCGTAAGGACCGTTCCAGCCCGAAGAGTTGCCAGGCTTTTCCACCAGTTGCTGCAAGGTCTTGGGCGGCGAGCCGACATCCAGTGCATAGCTTTCGATCTTCATGCCCAGGCTGGCCAGTTGCGCCTTGCCTGCACCGTATTTGCCCTTGTCGACGTTACCGCCCACCTGGCGCACGACAATGGTCGCCACGATGCCCAGCAGAACAATCACGGCGAGCATTTCCAGCAGGGTAAAACCGCCCTGCCGGCGTCCGGGTTTGAAGCGCGTACGATTAAGATTCATCGGGGTCATTCCTCATTCATGAATTCAGATATTGCTGGTCAGGCTCATGAGCGGCAGCATGATTGCCAGCATGATCACCGCGACCATGCCTGCCATGACCACTGTCAGCGCAGGCACCAGCGCCGCGAGCATGCGGTCGATGCCGCGCTTGGCTTCCACGTCGAAGACATCGGCAACCTTGAGCAGCATGCTGTCCAGTTCGCCAGCCTGTTCGCCGACCTCGATCATCTGCAATGCCAGATCGGGCAACAGCGGTTGGGCACCAAAGGCACTGGCCAGTGTGCCGCCACCCTTGACCGATTCCGCGGCCTGCTCCACCTGCACCTGCAAGGCCCGGTTGGTACAGACCTGTCGGGCGATGACCAGCGCCTGTAATAACGCCACCCCGTTGCTGAGCAAGGTGCCCAGGGTGCGAGTCAGGCGTGCAGCTTCGACTCGCTGCAACAGCGGGCCGATGACCCGGATGCCCAGCAAGCGACGGTCACGGCGTTCGCGACGCTGCGGGTCGCGCAGGCGCACGGCCATGGCCCAGGCCAACACAATCAACCCGGCAAACAGCGCCAGACCGTAATCCCCCAGAAACTGGCCAAGGCCGAGAATGACTTCGGTAATCAGCGGGATCGGCACGCCCAGATCCTTGAAGATCGGCACGAATTGCGGCACCACATAAGCCAGCAGCAAAGCCAGGGAGCCCAGCACGCCGACCACCAGAAACGCCGGATAGATCAGCGCATTGATGACTTCGCCGCGCAGCAACTGGCTGCGTTCCAGATAATCGCTCAACTGACGCAGGGTGCTTTCCAGCGCACCGCCGGCCTCACCGGCGCGAACCATGCTTATATAAAGCGGCGAGAACTGACTGCCCTCTTCTTCCAGAGCGACAGACAGCGGTTTACCGGCCTTGACCTGTTCCCGAATCCTTTCGATCAAGGCTCGGGTCTGCGGCTGGCCGGGCTGTTTGAGCAGAATTCCCAGAGATCGTTCCAGAGGCTGGCCAGCCCCCAGCAACGTCGCCAGTTGCTGGGTAAAACTCACCAGGGCCGCGCCACTCAACAACCCACGCCCAAAGGCACGGCTCAAACCGCCCAGACCTGCACTTTCTATATGCAGCACCATCAGGCCGCGCTTTTGCAGGGCAGCCACGGCTGCTTCCTGATCCCTGGCTTCCAGTGCACCGTTCTGCACGGCACCCGAAGCATCCAGGGCACGAAACTTGAACAGGCTCATGAGCCTTCACCACGGGTGACGCGCAGCACCTCCTCCAGCGAAGTCACACCCGCCACGGCCTGACGCAGGCCCTCTTCATGGAGGGTACGCAAACCACCACGCCTGGCAGCTTCTTCCAGGGTCGCGGCATCGGCATGACGCATCAGCAGGCTGCGCAACTCTTCATTCATGACCAGCAATTCGGTGATTGCACTGCGCCCGCGATAACCGCCACCCGGCGCGTCGGCACGAGGTCGATAAAGGCGAATCGGACGCTCGTCGGTAAAGCGCTCAAGCCCGTGCTCGGCGATCAGTTCCGGCGGCGCATCGAAGGCTTCACGGGTAGCCGGGTCCAGGCGACGCACCAGCCGCTGGGCCAGAATGCCATTGACCGTGGAGGCGATCAGGTAGCTTTCCACGCCCATGTCCAGCAAGCGGGTGATACTCGCCGCCGCGCTGTTGGTGTGCAGGGTCGAAAGCACCAGGTGACCGGTCAGCGATGACTGGATGGCGATACGGCAGGTTTCCAGGTCGCGCATCTCACCAATCATGATGACGTCCGGGTCCTGACGCACAATCGAGCGCAGCGCTCCGGCAAAGTCCAGGCCGATGGCAGGCTTGACCTGAATCTGGTTGATGCCTTCGAGCTGATACTCCACCGGATCTTCAACCGTGATGATCTTGCGCTCGGCGGTGTTGAGCCGCGACAAGGCGGTATAAAGCGTGGTGGTCTTGCCGGAACCGGTCGGGCCGGTCACCAGCAGAATCCCGTGGGGGCGCTCCAGCACGTCAAGGAAATGCTGAAGGCGCTCGCCATCGAAACCCAGGCTCGGGAAATCGAAATCGATGGTCTGACGGTCCAGCAGACGCATGACCACCGACTCGCCAAAACTGGTCGGCACGGTGGAAACCCGCAAGTCCAGTTCCTTGCCCTGGATGCGCAGCATGATGCGCCCGTCCTGAGGCAAACGACGCTCGGCGATGTCCAGGCGGGCCATGATCTTGACCCGGGAAATCACCGCTGCCGATGAACTGGAAGGCGGCGCTTCGGCTTCGTGCAATACGCCATCGATGCGGTAACGCACCTTGAGCTGGCTCTCGAAGGGTTCGATATGAATGTCAGAGGCACGCTGTTCGACTGCACGCTGCAGGATCAGGTTGACCAGACGAATCACCGGCGCTTCGGAAGCCAGATCCTTGAGATGCTCGATGTCTTCCAGCGAACCGCCGTCTTCATCGAGGTTTTCAATCAGTGTGCCCATGGCCGAACGTCCCTGGCCGTAATAGCGCTCGATCAGGGTTTCGACTTCATTGCGCGGCCCCACAGACAGACTGACCGGCACTTCGCAGGCATAGGCAATGGCCTGGAACGGATACAACACGGCGGGGTTCGCCGCCAGCACCTGCAGACCGTTGTCACTCCACCCTACCGGCACCACTTGATAATGACGCATGAAGCGCTCGGTCAACGCAGGCAAAGGGTCAAGCAAGGGCGGCGCAGATTCGGCCATCAAGAGCGGGGCATTCAATAAAGCGGCCCATGCACGGGCCAGCTCGAATTCGGAAACCAGACCCAACCGGGTCAACAGAGCCAGCAGGTCTGTGCCTTCGGACTCCTGCTGCAAGCGCTGTGCTCGCTCAAGATCCTGGGTTTTCAGACCGGCATTGCCCATCAGCCAGGCACATACCTGAGCGGCATCGGGAATCAGGAGCTGAGTAGCATCGACGGGTTCTGAATGCATTTGGGAGGAAATCTGTACACATCGGAGGGGCATAGACTACAGCACTCCCCCATAGCGAGGGAGGCCATGCTCAGAAACGTCTTACAATCAATCGGACTATTTCTGAGTAGTCGAACTCTGAGGACGACCGCCTTTGGTCGTTTCGGTGTTCTGCTTGCGAGTAGCCTTGGTGTCTTGAGTCTGGGTCATCACCGTGGAGTCGCTTGCACCGGAGGTCGCATCTGCATCCGTTGCTTCAGCCGCAACTACCGCGCCACTAAGCGCCATACCCAGAACAACACCCGCACCAAAAATCGACAACTTCATAGCAAATACTCCAACTAACTAAATTCAAGGGTTACATCAAGCAAGGCCAAGAAACCGAATCAGGCCTGGCAACTAAGCCTGCGACCATCAAGCGGCTTTCGACCCCGCAGACAGGGCTCGAAAATTCTTAAACCCATCGACCAGTAGGTTTAACAAGAGTTCCAAAATTGTAAAGAAAAAAGTCAAAAATGAAAAAAATCGAACAAAAGCACACTTTTATTTGACTTTTATTTGCACTTTTCGTCTTAATTGTTTCGTTTTGTTATTTCAAAGCGCCATCACCTAGTGGCACTCTGAAATCAATCAAGCGAAAAAATCAAATAATAGTTACAGGGTAAAAACTTCATAAAACAGCAACACCCGCTCGAAGTTAAAACACTTTGAATCGCGGTGACGGGAAACTGTTGCCCAACGAAAAGTCATGAAGTCAGCGACCCCATCGCCGCTTCTCACTGCATGAACCCTTATTGAACAAGTTGTTGGAGAGACGCATGAACAAACGGAAAATGATCGGCGCCCAGTCGGCCCTGGCCCTGCTGGCATTGGCTGTATCTCAGGTGCACGCTGCCGACGCCACTCAGCAGGAAGCTCGTGAGGCCCGCGCCGAAAAGGCCGCGCAAAAGACTCTGGACAAGATGACCCAGGAAGAAAAACTGGCCTACATCGGTGGTACCGGCGGCTGGGACGTGAAGCCACTGTCCCGCTACGGTATCCCGCAGATTCACGGTGCCGATGGTGGCGTCGGTGTGCGCTACACCAGCGAAGGCAACGATCAGGGCGTGGTCTATCCGTCCGGTCCGAACCTGGCGGCTACCTGGAACCCGCGTCGCGCCATCGACCTGGGCCGTGCCCTGGGTTATGACACCGCCACTGGCGGCTATCAGTTCATCACCGGCCCGGGCATGAACCTGTATCGCATGCCCTACGGCGGCCGTGCGTTCGAATACCTCTCCGGTGAAGATCCGTTCCTGGGCGCCAGCCTGGCACCCGGCGTCATCAACGGTATCCAGGCACGTGGAGTGTGGGCCAACGCCAAGCACTACGCGGCCAACGACCAGGAAAGCAACCGTTTCAACCTGAACCAGCTCATGGATGAACGCGTACTGCGCGAGATGTCTCTGCCTGCGTTCGAGTCGGCTGCCAAGAACGGCAACGTCGCGATGATGATGTGCGCCTTCCAGAAAGTGAACGGTGAGTTCGCCTGTGAAAACGATCTCCTGATCAAGCAGATTCTCAAGAAGGAATGGGGCTTCAAGGGCTTCGTACAGAGCGACTACAACGCTGTCGTCCATGGTCTGAACGCCGCTCAGGCAGGCACCGACCTAGACATGATGGGCTACCAGATGAACAGCACCATCCTCAAGCCTTATCTGGACAGCGGTGAACTGAGCGCTGCGACCATCGACGACAAGGTCCGCCGCATCCTGAAGCAGATCTACCTGTACAAGTTCGACACCAAGACGCCGCTGACCACCCACAACATGAACAGCGCCACCAGCAACAAGGTCGCCCTGAACGCCGCCCGTGAAGGCATCGTGTTGCTCAAGAACCAGAACGATCTGCTGCCGCTGGACAAGCAGAAGGTCAAGAAAATCGCCGTGGTCGGCAGCCTGGCCAGATATGCACCGCCTACCGGTTTCGGCAGCGCCAACGTGCAGGCAAACCGCTACGTCAGCGAGTTGAGCGGCCTGCAGCAGATCGCACCGAACGCCAAGGTCGAATTCATCGAAGGCCTCTCACTGGACCCGAAAACCACTCCGTGGACCAGCACCAATACCGCTGGCGACGAAGTGAAAGGCATGAAGGTCGAGTACTTCAGCAACGCCAACTGGTCCGGCGATGCAGCAGTAACCCGTACTGAAAGCCATGTCGATCTGGACTGGGCCAACGACACCGACCTGCCGTTCGACAGCAATACCTCAGCCTCCGATCCGTACACCAGCAAGGGCTCGACTTCAGGTTCGCTCAATGGCGACACCTCGTCCACGTCGATTCGCTACACCGGCAAGATCACCCCGACCCAGAGCGGCGAGCAGGTGTTCAAGGTTCGTGCTGACGGTGCCGTGCGCCTGTACGTCAATGGCAAGAAAATCATCGACAACGGCGACGGCAAGCCACTGCCGGACAACAGCATTCCGCCAACCATTCCTGAATACGCCAAGATCAACCTGGAAGCCGGCAAGAGCTACGACGTGAAGCTCGAATACTCGCGTCGTGCCGGTTACCTGTCGACCATGGGCGGCCTGGTAGGCGTGCAGTTGAGCTGGGCGGCGCTGAACGCTCCTCAGGATCTGTCCGGCTACGATGCAGTAGTGGTAGCCGTCGGTAACAGCGCCGAATACGAAGGTGAAGGTTTCGACCACAGCTTCGATCTGCCTGAGTTCCAGAATGAACTGATCCAGAACATCGCCAAGGTCAACCCCAATACCGTGGTGACCATGTACGGCGGTACCGCCCTGAAAATGAGCGACTGGATCGATCAGGTTCCGGTGGCACTGCATGCGTTCTATCCGGGCCAGAACGGTGGTCAGGCGCTGGCCGAAATCCTGTTCGGCAAGGTCAACCCGTCGGGCAAGCTGCCTATCAGTATCGAGCGCAATATCGAAGACAACCCGGCCTATGCGTCTTTCCCGAAATTCGACAACGAGGGTACGCTCAAGGAAATGGACTACAAGGATGACCTGCTGCTGGGTTATCGCGGTTACGAGAAGAAAGGCATCAAGCCGCTCTACCCGTTCGGCTATGGTCTGTCGTACACCACCTTCGGTTACAGCAATATCAGCGTTACGCCGGGCGTAGCGGTGGGCAATACGCCGATCAAGGTCTCGTTCGACCTGACCAACACCGGCAAGGTCGGTGGTTCGGAAGTCGCGCAGTTGTATGTTGGCCAGCAGAATCCGAAAGTCGAGCGTGCTCTCAAGGAGCTCAAGGGCTACAAGAAGGTGTTCCTCAAGCCGGGTGAAAGCAAGCGTGTGACTATCGAGCTCAACGATCGCTCGCTGGCTTACTACGACGTCAACGCCAAGAAGTGGGTGGTGGATGCCGACACTTTCAACCTGTCGCTGGGCAGTTCGTCTCAGGACATCCGCCTGAACGCCAAGCTGGTCAACCCGTTCCGTCAGGAACTCTCGACTACCACCAGCAACCCGCTGCCACGTTCTGCACTGAACTCGGTGAATGTCAGCAAGCCAGCGGTGAAAACCGGTGGGGTGTTTGAGCAGGAAACCGAGTAAACGTCGCAGGAGATCACCCGTAGCCTTGGCGTCGCACTCTCGCTCAGCAAGCAGGTGCGATGTTGTGGCGGACTGAGTGTTCGGCTTGAGGCCGCCTTGCGCCTTTACGGCGCGTCACTTTGGTTTCGGCCAAAGTAACCAAAGCCATTGCTCCGGGTTCGGCCCCGCCTGACGGCGGGGTTCCTTCGTTCCGGCAGTGATCCGGCGGTCGCCGCAATGGGCCATCCATGGCCCGGTGCGGCTAACTCTGCATCCATGCAGAGTTACCACCGGATCACTACCTCCACTCAGCCTTCACCAACGTCGCGTTCTGCGGCGCCTTCACGATTGCGGCAAAGAGCTTTTACGCTTGTGCTTGTCGCTTGCGCTTTTTAAACCGAGGACGATGCTTTTTCTATGGTTCAGGAACGAACCCTTATCGCCTGATCGACCTGCGCAATGTAGGCATCGAAACTCTTCACCAGATCAACCTGATCCGGGAAACGCAGCCATTGAATCTGCAGCCCGTCCATCATTGCCAGGATCTGCTGGATCAGCGCGGGTAAATCCACATCCTTCCGCACCTCCCCGCTTTCAACCAACGCCGTGAACTGCCCCAGCAGCCGCTCATAAATCCGTTGATAACGTGTCTGGAACCACTCCCAGGCAGGATGGCTGTCCAGCAGACTTTCCGCATTGAGGATCGAGAACGCCCGGATCACGCCCGGCGCCGTGGCATTGGAACGGTTGATGGCCCGCAGGCTGCCCAGCAGACTGGCCAGGTTGTTTTCTGCACGAACCTCGTCGGCAATCTTGCGGCTGACTTCATCGCGCCGGTCCAGCACCCCCATCAGCAACGAAACCTTGTTGGGGAAGTGATGCAACAGGCCCGCGACGGATATACCGACAATCGCCGCTACCTGGGCCACTGACGCTCCGGTATAACCTTCCAGAGAGAACACCTGCAAGGCCGCATCGAGCAGTTCTTCGCGGCGTTTTTCGCCTTTGGGTGCACGTCGTTGCCGGATAGCTGGCGACCCCGTGTCCTGTGAGTTGTGCCGGGTCATGGCAGGCTCCTTCTTGTTCAGGGGCGTACCCTACTCACTCAAGCCACAGGTCGCAATCCCGTAGCACCACCGACTATCACCTACCACTGCTCACCCAGCCCCAACAGGCCGAGGATCTGACGGCGCAGATCAACCAGATAAGGATCGTCACGATGACGCGGATAAGGACGCTCGATGGTCAGTTGCGCCTTGATACTGGCAGGCCTGTCGCTGAAAACGATCACCCGATTGGCCAGCAGCAACGCCTCTTCGACATCGTGGGTCACCAGCAACGCGGTGTAGCCCTGACGCTGCCAAAGGTCGATCAGTTCCTGCTGCATGGCAATCCGGGTCAGGGAATCCAGCTTGCCCAGTGGCTCGTCGAGAATCAGCAATCGCGGCTCGTTGACCAAGGCTCGCGCCAGCGCCACCCGCTGAGCCATGCCGCCGGACAACTGCCGTGGATAAGCACGACCGAACTGACTGAGCCCGACCTTGGCCAAAGCGGCATCGACCTTGGCTGAATGGGTTTTCAGCAGACCCTGGGCTTGCAGCCCAAGCGCCACGTTGTCCCACACCCGACGCCAGGGATAGAGCGTCGGGTCCTGAAATACCACGACCCGAGAAGGATCCGGGCCGCCAATCGGCACGCCATCGGCCAGCAAGGCGCCGGAGTCGGCGGGCTCAAGCCCTGCAACCAGTCGCAGCAAAGTGGACTTGCCGCACCCGGAAGGCCCGAGCAGCGCGACAAACTCGCCGGGGGCGACATCCAGTGAAACCTTGTCCAGTACCGGCAGGCGCTGGCCATCCAGAGCGAAGCCATGGCTGAGGCTGTCGATACGCAACGCAAGCCCGGCCCGGGAAGGATTTGCAGCGTGAGCGGTGGCTACCATTTCATGGTTCCTTGTTGCCAGGCCAGAAGGCGGTCACGAATCAGGAACAGCGCCGTGATCAGGCCGGAACACGCCAGCGCCATGATCAACAGCGCGGCATACATATTGGCGTAGGCCGCCCAGCCTTGGGCCCATTGCAGATACCAGCCGATTCCGGCTTTGACGCCCATCATCTCGGCCACTACCAGAGTCGAGAAAGATGCCCCAAGCCCCATGAACAGACCGACGAACACATGGGGCAAGGCAGCAGGAATCGCCACATTGAAAATCAGGAAACCGGGCTTGGCACCCAGAGTGCGCGCCACGTCGTAATAGGCCTTGTCGACACTGGCAACGCCCGACCAGGTCAGCACCGTCACCGGAAACCAGGTGGCCAGCGCAATCAGGAACACACTGGCGCTCCAGCTCGTGGGGAATAGAAAGAAGCACAGCGGCAACAGGGCTGTGGAAGGCACCGGGCCAAGAATGCGCAGAACCGGATGCAGCCAGTAGCCAATGCTGCTCGACCAGCCGATGGCGACCCCGGCGATAAAACCGGTCACGGCCCCCAGCGCCACGCCAGTGCCCAGCAACAGGGCTGAATGCAGCAGGCTTTCCAGCAGACGCGGCCAGTCTTCGACGTAGACATCCAGCAAGGCTTGTGGCGGTGCAAAAAATGGCACAGGCAGCAAACCCGACTTGGCCGTAAGCACTTCCCAGATCCCCAGCAGGGCCGGCAATGCAATCAGCCACGGCCCGGCCGCTTGGGCTCGACGCGCCAGGCTGTCGGACCAGCGCCCGGCAATACCGGCCAGCAAAATCAACAGGGCAATGGCCAGGCACAGATTGGCCAGGCCTTCGGTCATCGGCCATTTGCGTGTGGCATTGGGCAAGTACAAGGTCAATGCCGCTACCAGAATCCAGGCAAAGACAGCCACTGCGCCCAGCTTCCAGAAGCCGAAAGTCTCGCGGGGCTCTTCACTCGTCAGGGTAGAAGCTTCAGCTGAAGACATCGGCGGTAATCTCCCTGGAGAACTCGACGGCATCGGTACTCTGACGGATGACTTCAACGGTTTTCAGGTCCGTGACGTAGGTCTGGATTTCCCTGGTCAATGCGGCACCGACGGCATGATGGCCGTGAGTATGATCGTGAAGGATCGCCTGAACCTCTTCCACCGAGGTGTTCAAGGCATGGGCCTGAAAGCCCTTGGCGACCACTTCGGGATGCTTCACGGCGTAAGCGTGAGCCTCAAGAATCGCCTGAGTCAGGGCCGCCACCACACGCTTTTCTTCACGCACCAGCTTGCCGGTGACACCCACCACGCAGCAGCTCAGGTTGGCGTATTCCTCCACCAGATTGGTCGACAGTTCACGCGCCTTGCCAGCGTTGATCAGGCGATACATGAACGGGTCGCTGCCGCTGACCGCCTGCACCTCGCCCCGCTCCAGCGCCGTACCCAGCAGGTCTGCGGGGTAAAGACGCCAGTCCACATCCCGCACCGGGTCAACGCCATGCTTCTTGAGCAGCACCGAGAAGAAATTGCGGTCGGGGCTGGCCATGTCCGTGACGCCGATGGACTTGCCCTTGAGGTCCTCCAGCTTGTTGATCGGGCTGTTGACGGCACTGAGCAGGCGCAGGCAACCGCCGTGAGTGCCTGCCGTCAGCTTGACGTCGAAACCCTGTTCCAGCGCCTTGAGCCATCGCAGCGCCATGCCCACACCGGCATCGGCCTTGCCCGTGGCAATAGCTTCAAGCAGCACTTCGGTGGAGTTGCCGAAGTTGACCAGTTCCACGTCCAGATTGTGCTTCTTGAAGAAACCCTGGCCGTGAGCGATGACCACCGGCGCCAGGCAGACTGCATTGAGGTTGACCGCCAGCTTGAGCGCCCGCGGCTCGTCCAGACGGATGAAATCGCCGGTGCCGGCAGGCTCGATATCCGGATGACTCAGATGCCCGGCATGCTCGTCCACTGCCCAGCCGGAGCGCGGCAACGACAACAGCAAAGGGCTGGCAAGGACGGCGCTGGCCCATCCCAGCAAGCGGCGACGGGTTAACGAATCAAAAGCGGCCATGCAGGTCTTTCCTTGAGAATGAAAACGGTGACGGCCTTCACCGAAAGGTTTTAATAACCTTTCTCAAGGATCCAGCGACTGTTTAAAACCATATCACCGGACAAAACATTCTATAAATTCATTTAAATTCTATATAAATATGCAAATAGTCTATCAAAGAACAGAAACCTCCCCGCGGCATCGCAGAGCAATCGCCAGGCCCCACACCAGCAGACTGATGGCCAGCGAGAGCCCTATCAGCCCGCGATCCCCTGAAAGTTCATGCACCAGAGCGTAGAACCAGGGGGCGCCTGCCGCACACAAAAAACCCGGTGCCAGCAGCCTGCCCTGCAACTGGGTGTAACGGGCATGGGCAAAAAGCTCGAACGGCAGGCTGGCACGCAACAAAGTACACAGACCATTCATGGCGCCATAGCCAAAGAGGAACAGACAGGCCAGCCAGACTCGTCCCTGGCTCATGAGCGCCACGGTAAAGCACAGGGTCAGACCGGCGCCCACCCAGACATTCAAACGCAGCGCCGATAGCGATTGCCCAAGCATGACCTGCAACAGACGGGCGAAGGTTTGCCCGATGCCCCACAAGGCCACCAGCCCCAGCGGCACACCCAACCCAGTGAGCATGGCGGGCAAGTGCGCCGACAGGCCCGCGGACATGAATCCGATCAGCATCATGCTCAGGGCATAGCCGAACTGCGGCAGCCAGGGCGTAGCAATCGTTGCATCACCGGATTCGACACGCTCCGGTATAGAAGCTGTGCGGGCGTTCGGCAGCCCGCCTGCCAACATCCCGCCGAGCAATGCCAAAGCGGCATACACCCCGAGCGCACTGCGCCAGCCGAACATCTCTTGCAAGTGATGGCCCAAGGGCCAGAACACCGCAGACGCCAGGCCACCCAATAAAGTGATCTGCATCATCAGCGGACGTGCTCTGGCAGCCAGTAATCCGGCCAGCACTGCAAACAGCGCATCGTAAAGGGACAGACGCATCCCGAGGCCAAGGATGCACCAGGCCATGAAATACAGCGTCGGGCCATGACACAGGGCCAGAGCACAGCAACCGACCGCGTTGAGCAAGGCCCCCGTCTGCATCACCTGCCGTGCGCCCAGATGCTGGATCAGACGGGCAACCAGCGGAGAAACCAGTCCCATGACCAGCATCGCCACCGATAATCCGGCAAAGACCCGTTGCCCGCTCCAGCCCAGGTCATCGGCGATGGCGTTGCCAAAAGCGCCCGGCAGGTAAAACGTCACGCCCCAATTGATCAACTGCGCAACGCCCAGTCGTAACACCGCATGCCGGGGCAACCCCGAGCCGTTCACCCGGTTTCACACAACAGGTTCAGGCATGCTGAGCGAACCGTCGCCCAAGGCTCGCTGCATCAGCACGGTATCGACCCAGCGCCCGTGCTTGAAGCCTACCGACTCGAAGACTCCCACCCGATGAAAACCCAGGCGCTCGTGCAGGCGGATCGACGCAACGTTCTCACTGTTACCGATAATCGCGATCATCTGCCGCCAACCGCCCGCGACACAGTGCTCGACCAGTTCACCCAGCAGCGCCTGACCGATCCCCAGACCACCCAGGCCACTGCGCACATAAACCGAGTCTTCCACAGTAAACCGGTAGCCGGGACGTGGCCGATACGGCGTGACATAGCCATACCCCACCACTTCACCCTGACGCTCGGCGACCCGGTAAGGCAATCCCTTGGCCAGCACTTCAGCGCGTCGACGCAGCATTTCCGCCAGGCTCGGCGGCTCCAGCTCAAAACTGGAAATCCCCTCCAGGACATGCTCGGCATAGATCGCCTGGACCGCAGGCATATCGTCGTCGCGGGCGTCACGCAGAATCAGGGCATCGTTCATCTTTAAAACTCTTTGGCGGGTGCTAGTGAATGAGGGCAATGATGCAGCGCGGCAAACCATAAACAAAGCTATGATCCTTGATCCTCAGCATAAGTAAAACTTTGCCATGCGCCGACTGAACCTCAATCATCTGCACACCTTCTCGCTGGTCATCGCCCACGGCAGCTTCTCGGCGGCAGCCGAACGCCTGAACCTGACCCAACCCGCGGTAAGCCTGCAAGTACGGCAACTGGAAGAACATCTGAACCTGCGATTGATCGAGCGGGTGGGCAAACGCATCAAACCCACCTCGGCAGGCAGCACCTTGCTGGAGCATGTTTCACGAATCGACGCAGTAGTCGAAGACGCCATGCTGGAGCTTGCCAGCCACGCCAATGGCATAGCCGGACAGATTGCCATCGGCACCGGAGCCACCGCCTGCATTCATCTGCTGCCGCCGATGCTGCAAGACCTGAGACGACGCTTCCCGGATCTGGACGTGCGGGTCAGCACCGGCAATACCGACGGGATTCTCAAGGCTGTGGAGGAAAACCGTCTGGACCTGGCTCTGGTCACCCTGCCCGCTTCGGGCCGCAGCCTGGAAGTCACGCCATTGCTGGAAGATGAATTCGTGGCGATTTTCGCCAGCCAGCAGGACCCGCTGCCCGAGGCCTTCACACCCCGGGCACTGAGCGATTACCCGCTGGTGGTGTTCGAAGCCGGCAGCAGCACACGCCTGCTCATCAACGAGTGGTACTTGCAGGCGGGGATTCGCATCAAACCGGTGATGGAACTGGGCAGCATCGAAGCCATCAAGGAAATGGTCGCCGCCGGCCTGGGCTACAGCATCGTGCCCCGTATGTCGGTAGCCGCGACCCATCATCGGCGCGGGCTGCAGGTCCACTCGCTGACACCGGGACTGAGCCGTACACTGGGTATCGTGTTGCGTCAGGACAAACCGGTGAGCAAGGCATTGCGCAAGGTGCTGGATGCGCTTCGCGGGTGATCAATTCGCACCACCTCTATCCTGCTTTGGCAGTTGCATATGCTGTCGACCAAGTTGTACGATGACTGCTGACCTCACAGATTCGGCAACCCATAAAGGAGCGCAGGTACCGCTTTCATCCGGACCTGTCTCCCACCTCAAAACAACAGGAGATACCGATGCCTAACATTCTCGGCCACAACTTCATCGCTGGCGGCCGCAGCGCCCTGGGTCAGATCCAGCAGAAAAGCCTCGACGCCACGACCGGTGAAGAACTGCCGTACAGCTTCTCCCAGGCCACCGATGGCGAAATCGATGCCGCTGCCCTGGCTGCCAAAGAAGCCTTCCCTGAATTCCGTCAACTGAGCCCGGCCCGTCGCGCCGAGTTCCTTGAAGCCATCGCTGACGAGATCGACCAGTTGGGCGATGACTTCGTCGCCATCGTCTGCCAGGAAACCGCTCTGCCTCAAGCGCGTATCCAGGGTGAACGTGGTCGTACCAGCGGCCAGATGCGTCTGTTCGCCAAGGTTCTGCGCCGTGGCGATTACCTCGGTGCCCGCATCGACCTGCCGCTGCCGGATCGCAAGCCTCTGCCACGTGTCGACCTGCGCCAGTACCGCATCGGTGTCGGCCCGGTCGCCGTCTTCGGCGCCAGCAACTTCCCGCTGGCCTTCTCCACCGCCGGTGGTGATACCGCCGCTGCGCTGGCAGCCGGCTGCCCGGTCGTCTTCAAGGCCCACAGCGGTCACATGGCCACCGCCGATCTGGTAGGCAGTGCAATCATTCGCGCAGCCGAACGCACCCAGATGCCAAAAGGCGTGTTCAACATGATCTTCGGCAATGGCGTCGGTGAAGGTCTGGTCAAGCATCCGGCCATTCAGGCAGTGGGCTTCACCGGTTCTCTGGGCGGCGGTAACGCCCTGAGCAAGATGGCCGCCGAGCGTCCACAACCGATTCCGGTCTTCGCGGAAATGTCGAGCATCAACCCGGTGGTTCTGCTGCCGGAAGCGCTGGCAGCACGCGGCGAAACAGTGGCCAAGGATCTGGCGGCGTCGGTTGTCATGGGTGCTGGCCAGTTCTGCACCAACCCTGGCGTGGTGATCGGTCTGCGCTCTGCAACCTTCTCGGCCTTCCTTGAGCAACTGACCGAGCACATGGGCGGTCAGGCGCCACAAACTATGCTCAACGCCGGTGGCCTGCGCAGCTACAGCAAGGGTGTCGAGCACCTGCTGGCGCATCCGGGCGTGACTCACCTGGCAGGCAAGCCGCAGGAAGGCAAGCAGGCTCAGGCGCAACTGTTCAAGGCTGATGTCAGCCTGCTGCTCAACGGTGACGAACTGTTGCAGGAAGAAGTTTTCGGCCCGACCACGCTGGTGATCGAAGTCGCTGACGATGCCGAACTGAAGAAAGCGCTGCTGGCCTTGCGTGGTCAGCTCACTGCGACCCTGATCGGCGAGCAGACAGACCTGGCCAAATACAACTGGCTGCTGCCGCTGCTGGAAGAGAAAGTCGGTCGTATTCTGGTCAACGGCTACCCGACTGGCGTCGAAGTCTGCGATGCCATGGTCCATGGCGGTCCTTACCCGGCGACTTCCGATGCCCGTGGCACCTCGGTAGGCAGCCTGGCCATCGATCGGTTCCTGCGTCCGATCTGCTATCAGAACCAGGCTGACAGCCTGTTGCCACCTGCCCTGCAGAACGCCAACCCGCTGGGCCTGAAACGTCTGGTCAATGGCGAGTGGAGCGACCAGCCTATCGTCTGATCGGTAGCCACAAAAAACAGCGGCGCGGCCTGAAAAGGCTGCGCCGTTTTTTTTGCAATCCAAAACAGTGACCTTGTGCCGGATTGCCAGGACCGTGTGCCGGTCCTGGCCGGAATCAGCACCGCATCGACCGTCAATACGGTCGTGCGGTAGATAACACGGTATGCACCTTCAACCAGTGCATACCCTTTTTCCAACGCTGGCGAATCAGACAGCCTCCGAAACATTGATCCGCACCGGCACGTTCAACGACTGCCCCAATGGCAGGCCAAACAGCAGAACATCGGAACGTTGCTCACCGAAGCGGGCGATATTGGGCAAGCGGGCCCACAGGTGCGCACCCACCGCCGTGACGATCTTCTGGCTCGGGGTGTTGGCCGCCATGATCCAGGCCACCAGGTTTTCGAGCCCGGCCTGCTGACCCAGAATGACCGTCGCCTTGCAGAGCAGGACGCCAATACCACTGCCGAAATGGTCGCCGCGCACGTAGATGGCCGTTTCCCCGGTTCTGTAGCAGGCCTGGGTTCCCCAACTGAAGCGGTTGATCGACAGCCAGCCCAGGACTTCGCCGCGACGCTCGTAAACGTAGACCGGCAAGCCATCACGCTTGTAGAGGTTGACGTAGAACTTCACTTCTTCGTAGGTCATCGGCCGGGTAACCGGCGAGTTGGCGCCACTGCCCGCCGTTTCATTGAAGATGTTCATCATCGCTTCGAGGTCGTCTTCAGTGAACTCGCGAATACCGCGTGGCAGACGTGGCAGCTCGGGGTTAGGGACAAAACTGTTCATCAGTGAATCTCCTTGGAATAAACGCTGGATTTGAGCTGTCCACGGGCACGAGCCAATCGTGAGCGGATGGTGCCAATCGGGATATCCAGATGACGCGCGGCATCCTGGTAGCTGATGTCCGAGTCGACCACCAGTTGAATGACGGTGCGCATGTCCACCGAGAGTTCTTCGATGGCTTCGAGGGTCCGGCCCAGGGTGCGCTGAAAATCGCTGACCAGGCTCGGGTCATGGCCATGTTCCAGGTTTTCCAGTTCGGAGTCGGTCAGCTCCATGCACTGAGGCTGGTTATAGAAGGTCTTGAAATGGTTCCTCACCAGATTGGCTGCAATCCCGAACAACCAGGTTTCAGGCCGGGAGGTGCCCAGGTATTTGTGCTGGTTGCGCCAGGCTTCCAGATACGTCATCTGCATCAGGTCATCGACATCCGCCTGATTGAATACACGTTTAGCGATGAAACCCCGCAGCTTTTTCTCGCTGCTTTTAGCAAGGCCACCCAAGTCCAGTGCGATAACACCAATGACTTTCCCTTCGCGCTGCATGCCTTTGACTTCCACGGTTGTATCTCCATATCCATACGTAACTTTTGCCAGTAGTGGCCAGATAGGGAGAGCAGCGAACGTACCAACTATTTAATATTTTCAAGTTATTGTTTTATAAGGATTTATAGGCGCGAAAAAGGGTGTTTTGTGCCATTTGTTGCATTCCCGACACAAAGGCTGTGCAAGAACTGGCACAGCATTCAAAACACCGGATTGCAGGAACCGGTTGCGCTTAAACGCCACTCAGGAAACACATGTTCCGAGGCGATAGCGCAGCCCATGAAAATCAACTCCTTCCCAGATATGCGGCCTGCTGACCTGGAGCCGCTCCCTCGCCCACCTGTTGCGGAAACAAAGTCGTTCGCCCCCAAGAATCCATTGCTCGATTCCATGGAAGAAGTGGCGATGAAGTTCAGCGAAAGTGTGGAGCGCCACAGCAAGGGACTGGACGAGCGACACGTTCGCGAATCCGGCAGTTCGCAACGTATCGAGCGCATCGAGAAGCTGGCCGAGATGTACCGCCTGCTCGATAACAGCGAGCAGCCAACCCTGGAGCAGCAGGCCAGGCGCATGCAGATCCAGATGATGCAGCAAGGCAGTTCGATGCCTGACCTGCTGAAGATGGCGGACAACGACCCGGCGCGGGCCGACATTCTGTTGCAGCAGGTGGTGCGCCTGTCCGTTGCCGAAGGCAGCGAAAGCAGCCACGACCAGGCTCAGAGCATGCTTGAAGAGCTGCGCCTGACCCACGGCGACAAGATTCGCGCCGGTCTGAATACCGCCAGCGCCATTGCCCTGTTCAGCAGCGACCCGCAGCAACGCAGCCTGATGCGTCAGCTCTATTACAAGGCAATCGTTGGCCAGCAGCCGCTGGCCACTCTGCTGGAAGCCTTGCTCGAACGCTTCAATGAAGATCAGTTCGCCCGCGGTCTGCGCACCCTGCAACGGGCGCTGGCCGATGACATTGCCGCCCTCGCCCCTTCACTGCCGGGCGGCGTACTGCGCTCGATGCTGCGTGGCCTGGGCGCCAGCGGCCAGTTGAACAACCTGCTGAAAACCTGCCTGGCGCTGCTTGAGCGCCTGGCCAGGAAATCTCCCGACAGCGCCATGACCGCACTGGGCATGAGCAAACGGGTACTGCGTTTCTGCGGCAACGGCTTCTTCGCCCGCGACCTGACGCTGCTGGCCGAGGAAACCATTGGCCGCACGCCCAACCTGCAACCGCTGTTCTTCAACGGCCTGTATCCGTTGCTGCAAAACCTGCCCCTGCCGTTATGGAAGGACCTCAAGACCCGCCAGAACGGCCTGCGCCTGTTGCAGGGCCTGATGGATGAATTGTCTCGCCAGGAACGCAAGGCCATGGGCATTGAAGATGCCGGGAGAGCCATCCAATGATCCGCATCATCCATGCACTGAACAGCCTCGCGCTGGCCGTGATGAAGCGTACGGAAATCGTCGGCGCGATCATGGTCATGGCCATCGTGTTCATGATGATCCTGCCCTTGCCCACCGCACTGGTGGACGTGCTGATCGCCCTGAACATCTGTATTTCGTCATTGCTTATCGTACTGGCGATGTACCTGCCGCGCCCGCTGGCGTTCTCGACCTTCCCGGCAGTCTTGCTGCTGACCACCATGTTTCGCCTGGCCTTGTCGATTGCCACCACCCGCCTGATTCTGCTGCAACAGGATGCCGGCCATATCGTCGAAGCATTCGGCAGCTTCGTGGTTGGCGGCAACCTGGCGGTGGGTCTGGTGATCTTCCTGATCCTGACCATCGTCAACTTTCTGGTCATCACCAAGGGCTCGGAGCGGGTTGCGGAAGTGGCGGCACGCTTCACCCTGGACGCAATGCCCGGCAAGCAGATGTCCATCGACAGCGACCTGCGGGCCAACCTGATCAACGTGCGCGAAGCCCGGCATCGCCGTGAGCAGCTATCCAAGGAAAGCCAGCTGTTCGGTGCCATGGACGGCGCGATGAAGTTCGTGAAGGGTGATGCCATCGCCGGCCTGGTGATCGTGTTCATCAACCTGATCGGTGGTTTTTCCATCGGCGTGATGCAGCACGGCATGGAAGCCGGTGACGCCATGCACCTGTATTCGGTGCTGACCATCGGTGACGGCCTGATCGCCCAGATCCCCGCGCTGCTGATCTCCCTGACCGCGGGCATGATCATCACCCGCGTGGCCCCGGACAGTCAGACCGCCGATGCCAACATCGGTCACGAAATCGCCGAACAGCTCACCAGCCAGCCAAAAGCCTGGGTATTCGCCTCCATCGGGATGATGGGGTTCGGCCTGATTCCGGGAATGCCGACCTTTGTTTTTGCGTGCATCAGCGCGCTTTGCCTGTTCAGCGGCCTGATTCAGTTGTGGCGCATTCGTCAGAAAGAGCTTTACCAGGATCAGGTCGGCTCCGCCCGCAATGCCGCGCCTGAACTCAATGGTCGCGAGGATATCCGCCGTTTCAACCCGTCGCGGGCCTACCTGCTGCAGTTTCACCCCAGCCATCAGGGTTTGATGGAGCTCGACATGCTGATTCAAGGCATTCGCCAGCGTCGCAACACACTGGTTCACAACTTCGGCCTGACGCTGCCCTCCTTCGATATCGAGTTCGTGGAAAGTTGCGAAATCGACGAATTCCGCTTCTGCGTTTATGAAGTGCCTTTTGTACGCGCCACCATTTCCCTGACCCACGTGGCCGTCGATATCCGCGATGTGGAGGAAGATCAGGCCGGTTACCCCGGACGTATTGATCGCGACGAAGCCCAATGGATGTGGGTCGATGCGAACGATCCGCTGTTCGAAGACGAGGACATCGTCGGCATACGGCCTCATGAGCTGATCCTTGAACGCATGAGCCGCGCCTTCCAGGCCACCGGCCCGCAATTCATCGGTCTTCAGGAAAGCAAGGCGATCCTCAGCTGGCTGGAGTCCGAACAACCGGAACTGGCCCAGGAGCTGCAACGTACCTTGCCTCTGGCGCGGTTTGCTGCTGTGTTGCAACGTCTTTCTGCCGAACTGGTTTCGTTGCGCTCGGTCAGGCCGATTGCCGAAACCCTGATCGAACAAGGCCAGCATGAACGCGACCTCAATGCCCTGACCGACTATGTCCGCATCGCCCTGAAGGCACAGATCTGCCATCAGCACAGCGAAGAAAACACCCTCAATACCTGGCTGGTGACGCCGGAAACGGAAGTATTGCTGCGCGATGCCCTGCGCCAGACCCAGAACGAATCCTATTTTGCCCTCGAACCCGAGCTGGGCAGTGCGCTGCTGGAACAGTTGCGCGAAGCCTTTGCCCTGCAATCGAACCCGCCATCCAGTCCCAAGGCTGTATTGCTGGTTGCCCAGGACCTGCGCAGCCCCTTGCACAGCCTGCTGGCAGAAGAATTCAACCACGTACCCGTGCTGTCTTTCGCCGAGTTGTTATCCACGGTGCAAGTCAAGGTTCTGGGTCGCATCGACCTGGATGAAGCACAAGCCCTGATGGCCTGATGGAGTCCCCATGGAAACCAAGAAACACTACGAATTACGGGTACTGACCGGCCTGCATCGGGGCGCGGCACTGCCCTTGAACGGCGATCAATGGAGCATCGGCTCATCCAGCGGCGCAGACCTTGCGCTGTACGACCCCGGCATCAAGGACAGCCACTGCATGCTGCGGCTGGTGGACAGCACCTGGTCCCTGGCCAGCAGCGAAGGCGCCGTCACCGACAGCGAGGGCCACAAGATCGAGGGCATCACCCAGCTTGAGCCGGGCACGCCCTTTGCCCTCAATGGCGTGTGGTTGTCGGTGCTCAGCGCCAACACCGAATGGCCGGCCGAAGAGGACGAAGAACAACCTCAGACTTCTGCGCGGGACTTTGCACAGGCCCTCAACGACCCGGAGCTCGAACAGGCATACAGCCCCGAACCGGAGCCGGAACCCGAGGAGCTTGTGGCCGAGCGTGAAGCACCTGCACTCAAGCGGACACCGCGTTCACTGCTCGGGCCTTTACTGCTGGCCGGTTCACTGGTGGTCTTTCTGGGCGCGTTGTTCTGGCTGGTCAATCAGCAGGAGCCTGCACCACCCGCGCCGATCAAGCCCTCCAAAATCGAGCTCAAGGATGCGACCGAGGTCAAGAAAGTCCTCACCAAGATGCTCGAAGAACGCGAACTGCAAAAGCGCATCACCCTGGCCGAAGAAGAAGGAAAGATTTTCCTGCACGGCCCTTTCGACGAAGACGACCTGCTGCAATCCACCTCGCGCATGCTGTTGCACTTCGATCGCCAGTACAAAAGCCCGCTGCAAGTGCTCAACGCCCTGCCCGCCGCCACCGCCGAACTGCCCTTCACCATCATTCAGATCAGCAATACACGCCTGGCCAGTGTCCTGACCAGCGATGGCCGACGCCTGTTCCTGGGCGATGAAGTCGATGGCGTGCGCTTCGTGGACATCAACGAACACAAAGTGGTGTTCGAGGGTGAGCGGCGTGTGGAGGTGAGCTGGTGATGGAATCGACCATGACACCTCTGGACAGCTGGCGCCAGGAACACAGCGAGCGACTGCAACGCTGCGCACCGGTCGAGGTCATGGGCCGTATCGCCGGTGTCAAAGGCATTCTCTTGCACAGCCATATGCCTCAGGCCCGTATCGGGGATCTGTGCGAAATACGTAGGGCCGACGGCAGTGAAGTCATGGCCGAAATCGTGGGCTTCGACCGCCAACACACCTTGCTCGCAGCCCTCGGGGCGCTGGACGGTATCGCCATCGGCGCGCCGGTCCGGCCACTGTTCCAGCCCCATAGCCTGGTGGTGGGTGAATACCTGCTGGGCTCGGTGCTGGATGGTTTCGGCCGCTCGCTCAGCGGTGACGGACCTTCGGCCTTTGCCCTGTCAGGCGCAGCGGGTGCCCAGCCGGTGATTCGCGATGCGCCGCCCGCCACCGAGCGACCCAGGATCGAAGCGCCGCTGTCCACCGGCCTGCGCGCCATCGACGGGCTTCTGACCCTTGGCGAAGGCCAGCGGGTCGGGCTGTTCGCCGGTGCCGGTTGCGGCAAGACCACACTGCTGGCAGAGATGGCGCGCAATACGCCTTGCGAGGCGATTGTGTTCGGTCTGATCGGTGAGCGCGGACGTGAATTGCGCGAGTTTCTCGACCACGAGCTGGACGAAGAACTGCGCTCGCGAACCGTGCTGGTCTGCTCCACGTCGGACCGCAGCAGCATGGAGCGCGCCCGGGCCGCCTTCACCGCCACCACCATCGCCGAAGGCTTCCGACAGCAAGGCAAATCAACCCTGCTGATCATCGACTCCCTCACCCGTTTCGCACGGGCCCAGCGGGAGATCGGCCTGGCCAGTGGCGAGCCGGCCGGTCGCGGCGGGCTGCCGCCGTCGGTCTACAGCCTGCTGCCGCGTCTGGTGGAGCGCGCCGGGCGAACCAAAACCGGCGCCATCACGGCCCTGTATTCGGTTCTGATCGAGCAGGACTCGATGAACGACCCGGTGGCCGACGAAGTTCGCTCCCTGCTGGACGGCCATATCGTGCTCTCGCGGCGCCTGGCAGAGCGCGGCCATTACCCGGCCGTGGACATTCTCACCAGCCTGAGTCGAACGATGAGCAATGTGGTGGGAACCGAACAGGTCAAGGGTGCCACACAGATACGCAGACTGTTGGCTGCTTATCAGCAAGTTGAAATGTTGATCAAGCTGGGTGAGTACCAACAGGGGAACGATCCATTGACCGACTTCGCTGTGCAATCACGCGATCAGATCATGGATTTTCTGCAGCAATCGCTACGAGATCCGGTGTCGCTGGAAGACACCCTGGACCACCTCATACAGGTAACTGCTGATGTCCCACGATGACCTTGACCTGCTGGATTCGGCCAATGATCCGCAAATGAACAGCCTTGGCGAAACCCTGGATATCCTGGCGCCGATCCGTCGCCATCGCCTGACCCTGGCCGAACAGGCCTGGCGTCGCCAGAACCAGGTGCTCAACGAGTTGCAGACCCGTCTGCATCAGATGACCCAGGACCTTGAGTCGCTGCACCAGGCCTATCGGCAGTCACGCATCGAGCAGCGCGAGCGGCATTCGAACCGCCCGCTGCCCCTGAGCGAAATGAATGACTGGCTGGCACAGGAACGTCAGACCATCCGGCATATCGAGCGCAACGAAAAGCACCTGAGCAATCTGCAGCATGAACATCGCCAGCAGAAAATGTGGACTGACGACAGCCACACGGAACTGCGCAAACGCCAGCGTGATGTTGAAAAACTCGACTACCTGATGGATCTCGCTCGGGAGGCCTCATGAACACCAAGCCTGCGCCCCACAAACCCGTGCCTCCTCGCCCGCAGGAGCCGCCCAAGCCGCGCAGCAGCAATAACAGCAGCAGCGAGAACACCGCCACGCCGATCAAGCACGAGCGCGGCGAGCATGTGCCTCACGAAACCCTGGAAGAAGGCGAACTCTTCGAGCAGATGATGACCGCGTCCAACGACAACGTCTTCTGGCTGGGCAATGACCAGCCACAAGGGCTGAGCGATGGCTGGCGCGACGGGGAAAAGCATGGCGGCAATGCCTCGTTGCCACCGGCACCGGTCGAAGCCTTGTGGGATTCCCTGCTCAACCCGATCGAGGAACACCTGGCCAGCAACGAAATGGAACCCATGGAGGCCATCTTCGAGTTGCCGGAACTGGGCAAGGTAACCGTACAGGTCATCCCGCGCAGCGACGGCCTGGATATTGCCCTGCGCTTTGCCCGTGATACCGCCTTGCAGCGCTGTCAGGAAAACCGCGAAGCCAGCCGTGAATGGCTCAGCCAGCGGCTGGGACGTCGCGTCAGGCTCACTCTCGATCAGGCAGGTCACTGAAATGAATGCACAGGCACTTGCCCTCAGACCCGTCAGCACCACCGAGGCTTCGATCAGGCAGCGGATAGGCACCGGTCTGAGCCTGCCTTTCCAGCTCAACCGGCAAAGAGGCCAACTGGCCCTGCGCCTGGCGCCCATGCCCGGCCAGAGCGTTGACGAAGGTCATCTGGAATGTGCGTCCGGACCTTTGCGACTGACCAACACCGAAGCCCTGCTGGGCCTGTTGTCCAGTTGCCCGGCTCTGTTACAGCAATCGGACAACAGCGAAGACCATCAATGGTACTGGCAGCTTTACAACCATTACCTGAGCCCGGAACTGCAACACCTGTTCGGCTCCCTGCAACCGCTGGATCAGCCCAATGAACAAGGGCTGGACTGCCTGCTGGAAGCACGCATCAACGGTTTGCGGGTCTGCTCCCGGCTGAGCGCGCCGCCCGCCACTCTGCTCGACCTGCTGGATCGCGGCCAATGGCAGCACAGGTCCGTCGGCAAGACCTGGCCGTGGCCCATCAATACCCCGTTGCTGCTGGGCCATCTGGCACTGACCTACAAGCAATTGAAAGGCCTGCGCCCGGGCGATGTGCTGCTGCCTGATCACCCACTGTTTACCCCCGATGGCCACGGAATACTGCAACTGGGCTCCTGCCGCCTGAGCCTGGTCCAGGAATCCGCCAACGCATTGTGCTTCACCCTTACCGAACTGGAGCAAGACACCATGAATGCCACTATCGACCACTTTGCGGCGTCCGACAGCGATAACCCGATTCTGCTCGACGATATCCATCTACAGGAACATGAAGACTTCGCCGAAAACGCAGCTGACGGAAGCGACGATCTGGAACGCTTCAACGATCTGGCCCTGGCCCTGACGTTGCGGGCGGGCAATCTTTCTCTGAGTCTGGGTCAGTTGCGCTCACTGTCTGTCGGCTCCGTACTGACCTTCAACGGCTGCGCGCCGGGCAATGCCATGTTGTTTCATGGCGAACGTGCCCTGGCACATGGCGAGTTGGTGGATGTCGAAGGACGTCTGGGTCTGCAAATCACCCGCATGGAAGCTTTGCGGTGAACCTGCAGGATGCCAACCCACTGACGCTGGCCCTGTTTCTTGGGGCCCTGTCACTGGTGCCATTGCTGATGATCATCTGCACGGCCTTCCTGAAGATCGCCATGGTGTTGCTGATCACCCGCAACGCCATCGGTGTCCAGCAGGCGCCGCCGAACATGGCGCTGTATGGCATTGCCCTGGCCGCCACCCTGTTCATCATGGCGCCGGTGTTCAACGAAATGGGGCAACGGGTCAAGAAACTCCCCGATCGGCTGGACAACTTTGCCGCCATGGAAAGCGCCGGCAAACATGTAATCGAGCCGCTGCGCCTGTTCATGACCCGCAACATCGACCCGGACATCCAGACCCATCTGCTGGAAAACACCCAGCGCATGTGGCCCAAGGAAATGTCGTCCCAGGCCAGCCGCGATGACCTGCTGCTGGTGGTGCCGGCCTTCGTGCTGTCCGAATTGCAGGCCGGCTTTCAGATCGGCTTTCTGATCTATATCCCGTTCATCGTCATCGACCTGATTGTCTCGAACATTCTGCTGGCCCTGGGCATGCAGATGGTTGCGCCGATGACCATCTCGCTACCGCTGAAAATCCTCCTGTTCGTGCTGGTGGATGGCTGGACCCGCCTGCTCGACGGGCTCTTCTACAGCTACATGTGATCCGCCGAGGCTTTATGGAAACCCTGACGCTTTTCAAGCAGGCCATGTTGCTGGTGGTGGTGCTGTCCGCTCCGGCGCTGATCGTGGCGGTGATTGTCGGTGTCATCACCTCGCTGCTGCAGGCGGTGATGCAGTTGCAGGATCAGACTCTGCCATTCGCCATCAAGCTGGTTGCCGTTGGCGTGGCACTGGCGCTGACCGGACGCTGGATAGGTATCGAACTCATGCAACTGGCCTACCTGTCTTTCAACATGATCGGTCAGACGAGGCCTTGAGATGTTCGAACTCCCGTTCAAGGAAGTCAGCGAATCGATCATTGCCCTGACCATTGGCATGGCAAGGCTGTACCCGTGCCTGTTCCTGATTCCGGCGTTCGCGTTCACCGAACTCAAGGGTATGCTGCGGCACACCATCGTGTTGGCCCTGGCCCTGTTCCCGATGCCCGGCATTCGCGCGTCTCTCACCGGTCAGACCCTCGACTGGCTGGACCTGACGGCGCTGCTGCTCAAGGAAAGCATCATCGGTCTGCTGCTGGGCCTGTTGCTGGCCATGCCCTTCTGGCTGTTCGAGTCCATCGGCTGCCTGTTCGACAACCAGCGTGGCGCGCTGGTGGGCGGCCAGATCAACCCGGCACTGGGCGACAACACCTCGGAACTGGGCCACATGCTCAAGCAGGTCATGATCCTGCTGATGATCCTGGGCGGCGGTTACGCCACCCTGACCCAGATCATGTGGGACAGTTATCTGATCTGGCCCGCCACCCAATGGGTACCCGTCACAGGCCCCGAGGGGTTCGAGGTCTATCTCAAGCTGGTCGCCAGCACGTTCCGCTTCATGGTGCTGTACGCCGCGCCGCTGGTAGGCCTGTTGCTGCTGATCGAATTCGGCATGGCGATCCTCAGCCTGTACAGCCCGCAACTGCAGGTCTCGACCCTGGCGATGCCTGCCAAGAGTCTGGTGGGCCTGGGCTTTCTGGTGCTGTACATGCCCATGCTCACCTGGCTTGGCGAAGGGCGCCTGGATGAACTGAAAGACTTGAAGCACTTGCTGCCGCTGATGTTGCAGATCCCCTGACCGCCCTCTGCCGGAAGCCTGACCATGAGCGAAAAAACAGAAGAACCCACGCAGAAAAAGCTCGACGACGCACGCAAGAAAGGTCAGGTCGGGCAAAGTCAGGATATTCCCAAACTGTTCATTTTCGCGGCCTTGATCGAGATGATCCTGGCCATGGTGGACTCCGGCATGGAGCGTCTCAAAGAGCTGATGATTCTGCCCATCATGGAGCTGGATCGGCCCTTCGGCGCCGCCCTTGGCGAGGTGATGACCAAGGCTGGCCTGGAGTTGCTGCTGTTCATGCTCCCGGTCCTGGGGATTGCCGTAGTCATGCGCCTGGCGGGCGGCTGGGTCCAGTTCGGGCCGCTGTTCGCCACCGAGGCCCTGAAGCTGGACTTCGAGCGTCTGAACCCCATCAATCAGTTCCAGCAGATGTTTTCTTCGCGCCAGTTGTTCAACCTGTTCAACAGCCTGTGCAAGGCGGTGATGATCACCCTCGTGCTGTATTGGCTGCTGCCGCCGTCACTGGGCGACCTGATCGGTCTTGCCCAGACGGATCTGGACAGTTACTGGAAAGCGCTGGTCGACCTGTTCAGACGTCTGTCACGTATCTGTCTGGGTTTGCTGCTGGTGCTGGCAATCCTTGACTTCGCCCTGCAGAAGTACTTCTTCATCAAAGGTCAGCGCATGAGCCATGAAGACATCCGCAAGGAATACAAGGAGTCCGAAGGCGACCCGCACATGAAGTCCCACCGCAAGTCCCTGGCCCGGGAAATCTCCGAAAAACCCGGCTCCGCGGCCCCGACCCAGGCACCGGTCGAAGACGCCGACATGCTGCTGGTCAACCCGACCCACTTTGCCGTGGCGCTCTTCTATCGCCCTGACCAGACTCCGCTGCCGCGTATCATTTGCAAGGGTCACGACGCCGATGCCCGGGAACTCATCGAGCGCGCCCGCAAGGCTGGCGTGCCTGTGGTGCGCTTCGTCTGGCTGGCACGGACGCTGTATCGCGAAAACGTCGGGCAGTTCATTCCTCGGGCCACCCTGCAGGCTGTGGCGCAGGTTTATCGTTTGTTGCGCGAAATCGATGAACAGGCAAAAGGGGACACGATCGAGATGCCTCACTATTGAGGCCTCATCAACAAATGAAAATACGCCGAATTTTTTCCTTATAAATCAATCTACTTACCAGAGTAACAAAAACACTTAATACCCAACGAACAAATAACGCACTGCCTTTTATAATTTTCCGTTCTATATACCGGGTTGCCACGCACAAAGCCCGCCTATAGATTCAGCCTCGTACTCAGTCAGCAAGACATACTGACGAAGTGGCTTCAACACGGACTCTGTTGAAGTTTGAATCAGGCAATCACGGAAGATTTGTATTATGAATACTGATCAGAAAAGCAACTGCCGTTCTTCGTTCAAGGCAACACATGAACAGTTCGCAAGAATGTTCGCACTTTCCGAAGCAAACCCGGCCCCTGCAATCTCATTGCGCTCCCGGTTCGGGAACATCCCCACACCCCGCTCTCAAGACCTGATGCGCGACGCTTGCGACACCCGGCAGCCCCTTAATACTCCTGACTTGATGACACCCCTCACAAGACTGGCTGAAAACAGCGAAGAGCATTTTCATTAGCCGGCTCAATACACACCCCTTGCTCTAACCGTTTAAAACGAACGCTGAACTTCTTCGGTTTGTCCGCCCGACAATCCGTTACGGAATTCGTGTACGCGCTCGTCCGTACTTCCAATGAAATATTAATCTTTCCAAGATGGAGATAACTATGACTGGACTCAGAGTTGGTATCGTTGGTCTCGGCGCACAGATGCAGGAAAATCTGCTGCCCACACTTCTGCAAATGCCGGATATTCGTATCGTGGCGGTCTGCGACAGTGACCGTACCCGTGCCGAACAAATCAATCGTTTCGTATCCAACGTGATGATCACCGACAGCTTCGACGAAATGCTGGCATCCGCCAGACTCGATGCGGTGGTCATGGCCTGCCCGCCCCAGGCGCACCGCGACCTTTCGTTCAAGGCCATGGCCAAGGGTGTACACGTATTCGTCGAGAAACCACCTTGCTTCACCCTTGACGAACTAGAAGCGCTGATCACTGCCAGCAACGATGCCAAAGTGGTTACCGGCGTCGGCATGAACTTCAAGTTCGCCAAGCCCATGCAGCAGTTGCGCAAGATGACCAGCACCGAACAGTTCGGCCAGACCGTGCATGTTCAGCTCAACCACTATGCAAGCAAACCCACGTCGCCGCTCTGGGGCCTGGACTCGACACTGCGTTCCTTCCTGCTGGCCCAGGCCATTCACACCATCGACCTGGGCGTGACCTTCGGTGGCGGCGAACTGCGTGATATCGAGTCCCGGGTGCAGCGTCATGGCGACTCGTTGCTGGTCAGCCTCGAGCTGCAATTCACCACAGGTGCCAGTGTCAGCCTGCTCAGCGGCACCCTGTTCCCCTACTTTGAATTCGACATGAAGATTGTCAGCTCGAACTCGATGATGGTGGAGCTCAACAACCTCTGGAACATCACCATGCACGAGCCGGAACACGGCACCAGTGCCACAGGTACTGCCAAACGCTGGCGTGGGGCGTGGCAGCCTGGGCCACTGGATTCGGGCTATGAGCGCAGCGGTTATTTCGGCGAGCTGGAAAAGTTCTTCCATGCCGTGCGCACCAACACCGCCTTTGAAGCGAGCTTTGAAAGCTTGCGTGCGACCTACAAGGTGATCGAGAGCATCTGCGACGCCGCCGAACAAAACCTTGCCCTTAGCGCGTGAGCCTCGGTCCATCCACAGCCTGTAATGGAATACATGAAATGTCAGCCAATCTTTCAAATACCGTAAACGCACCCGTTTCCGATAAATATCGCCCGGTATACGCGGACGACCTGCTCACCATGAAACTGACCCTGGAACGTCCGTTGTCGGGCACCAGCGACGTGGTGGGCGAATACGAAAGCAAACTTGCCGAGTGGTTCGAGGCACAGCATGCCATTGCCGTGTCGTCAGGCGGCGCAGCCCTCAGCGTGGCTATTTATGCATCGGGCGTAGGCCCGGGCGATGACGTCCTGCTGACGCCTAGCTGCCCGCTGTGTACCATCTACCCGATCATTGCCGCCGGCGCCAACCCCATCTTCGTCGATACCCGCGCCCATGGCTTCGGTGCAGACCCGGCCTCGATCAAGGCTCGCATCACGCCGAACACCAAGGCCATCATCGACATCCCGATGTGGGGATACCCGACCGAAGTCGACGAGTTGCGCCTGCTGACCCATGAACTGGGCATCAAGCTGATTCTGGACCTGGCTCATTCCCATGGCACGACCCTGCAGGGCCGTCCACTGTCGCAGTTCGGTGACCTGTCCTGCTTCAGCACCCACGAGCGCAAGCCACTGGCGACCGGAGAAGGCGGTTTCATCCTCACCGACGACGATGCACTGGCAAAGCGCTGCCGCGACTACAGCCGCTTCGGCAACCTCAATGGCAAGGATTTCGGCCTCAATTACAAGCTCGCGGCACTGCCGGCAGCTCTGGGCGGCAGCCGTCTGGCGTCACTGGCCGGGCAAATCGAGAAACGCCGGGAGAACGCGGCCTACTTCCTGAGCAAGCTGGATCACAGCAAGGTCCGGGAGAAAAAAATCATCGATGGCGGCCTGCCGAACTATTACTTTCTCAACCTTGAGCTACATTTTGCCGACAACCGTGCTTTCATCGACTACCTCGATGATGCGGGCATCCCTTCCGACATCAAGCGCTATGGCTGCAAGGCGCTCTATGAATTCCCGGCACTTGCCCAATACCGCAACGAGTGTCCAAATGCCGAAGCCCTGCTGGCAGGCATGACGACAATTCCGGTTCATCCGGATATTACCCAGACGGAACTGGACTACATGGCAGAACGCATCAACCAGTACGGTGCCGCCTGAATGACGGCCCCTCTCGATCGCTCACAATTGGATCGGCATTTCACCGCGTCCGGGTTCGTCTTGAACCCGGACCGGAAGATGCTGCTGTTGCATCACCGCAAGCTCGGTGTCTGGTTGTATCCGGGCGGCCACATCGAACAGGGAGAAACACCCGACGTAGCCGTGCTGAGGGAGATTTTCGAGGAAACGGGCATCCGCGCCGAACTGCTCGGCGAGCGCGATGAAGAACTCGCCGATATCGAAACCGACGTCACCGTCTTGCACCAACCCTATCGGGTGTTGTGCGAATACATCGATGACAAGCGCGGGCCGCACTATCACCTGGACCTGATCTATGTCACGGCAACCCCTCTGCTCGCCTGCCCGGACGACAGAGAGGTGGAAAATGCGCGCTTCTTCAGTCATCGGGAAACGGCATCGCTGCAGATGTTTCCCAACTTCCGGCGAATGGTAGACCGAGTCTTCGCAGACGATGCGCTGTGGGATCTGGTGGGGAAAAAGGTGTCGTCATGAACCTGAGAACCATTACCCAGAAAGGCACCCTGCACTCGGCTGACGACCTGCGCGAGCTGGAAAGGGCCCTGCACTCGGGCCTGACCGGCACTTCGCCCATTGTCGAGGAGTACGAAGCCGCGATGTCTGCGCTGTACGGCATCAAGCATGTGATCAGCGTTTCGTCCGGTGCGGCTTCGGTGACGGCCGCGCTGGCCGGCGTCGACTTCCGTCCGGGCGATGAAGTCATCGTCGCCCCGACAGGACCGATCTGTACGGTACTGCCCATTCTCGCGATGGGGCTTGTGCCGGTGTTCTGCGATGTCGCGCCGGACAGTTTCGGTCTGGATCCACTGGATCTGCGGCGCTGTATCAGGCCTCGGACCTGTGCAGTGATCGAAGTACCGATGTGGGGTTACCCGATCAACTCGAACGCGACCTGGACTTTTGTAAAGGAAGCCGGAATCCCGCTGATCCAGGATCTGGCCCACGCCCACATGACCCGTCTGGACGGAACATGGCTGGCACGTCATGGCGACATCAGTTGCTTCAGCACCCATGACTGCAAGTTCATCTCCACCGGCGAAGGCGGCTTCGTGATGACCGATGACGATGAGCGGGCACGTCGGATTCGCGCCTACACCCGTTTCGGCAATCTGACCGGCGAATCCCTGGGCATCAACCTGAAACTGGGCGGCCTGCAGGCGGCCCTGGGCCTGGCCCGCTCACGTCAGCTCGGCACGCATCTGGAGCAACGCCTGAGCAACCGCGAACGGCTTCTGGGTCTGCTGGACAACCCGGCGTTTCGTGAAATGCCGGTGGTCCCTGGTGGCGTGGTGAACGGCTATTCGCTGTTGCTGCAATCGGTGGGGCATGACGGTCGCCAACTGGTGCATTACCAGCAGCGGCACGGTATCGAGTCCGATATCGGCAAGTACGACAACCAGCCGCTGTACCAACTGCCGTTACTGACCCGGTATCACCGCGATTGCCCCAACGCCGCCAGGTTGCTGCGTTCATTGACGACGGTGCCATTGCACCCGGATCTGAAGGACGACGACCTGCATTACATCGCCAAGGTGCTCAATGACTACTCTCCCAACTGAATCGGGCACACGCTCGGGCCATGCGGTGGTGATCGGCGGCAGCGTGACCGGCTGCCTGACCGCTGCCGTGCTGGCGCGGCGCTTCGAGCGTGTCACCGTGATCGAGAAAAGTGATTTCTACGACGAAACCGGTCCGCGCCAGAGCCTTCCACAGGAACACCACGTGCATCTTCTGCTGTTGCGCGGCAAGCAGATCATGGAAGGCATTTTCCCGGGCCTGCTGAGTGCGCTGGAACAGGACGGTGCCCAGGTAGCGGACCTGGGGCACGACGTGAAGTGGTATCAGCGCGGTCGCTGGAAAAACCGTTATCGCAGCGGCATCCATGCCCACTATTGCAGCCGCAGACTCATCGACAACCAGTTGCGCCGCTGCCTGACGACGGTGCCGCAGGTCGAGATTCTGTCCGGCACGCGAGTGACAGGGATCGAGTTTGCCGGTGCCGAAGGACAACGCCATGTCAAAGGCGTGAACATCGACAACGGCTCAGGTGCGCAACACCTGCCCTGCGACCTGCTGGTGGACTCCAGCGGCCGGGGCACGCACATGCCCTCCTGGCTGAAAGAGGCCGGCTTCGGCACGGTGCAGAACAGCGTGGTCAAGACCGAGCTGGGTTATGCATCGCGCATCTACAAGCGGCTCCCCGCTTTCGCCGAGCAATGGCAGGTGCTGCTGGTGTTGCCAACGGCTCCGGAACAACGCTCCATGGGGGTCATCAGCCCCATCGAGGGTGACCGCTGGATGGTGACCACCGGTGGCTGGTTCGGCCACTTTCCCGGCAAGGACCCGGACGACTTTCTGCAGGCTCTGGCCAACCTGCCGGTGCCTGATATCCACGAAGTCATCCGCGAGGCCGAGCCGCTGTCGGAGGTCTTCACGTTCAAGATGCCCGGCAGCCGCCGCACCCATTACGACCGCCTCGAACACTGGCCCGAAGGTTTGCTGGTCGTGGGGGATGCCCTGAGCAGCATGAACCCGCTGTACAGCCAGGGCATGACCATCGGCGCACTCGAAGCCGACTGCATCGAAAACCACCTGCACGCGCTGCTGACGCCCTCGCTCAGTTGTCATCAGTTGCAAGGCTTGTTGTGTGGCGTGGTCGACGGTGCCTGGAACATGGCCACGACCGAGGATTTCCGCTTCCCGGAAACCTGCGGTGAACGCACCTGGCGCACCCGCTTCGACCATTGGTACGGCGCCGGACTTGGCAAGCTCTCGGCAAACAATCGCCGGGCGCTGGAAACACAGATCGGTGTGACCAATCTGGTGATGGACCCCAGCCGGCTCTACGCGCCGGCGATTGTGTCGCGCATCGCACTCAATGCCCTATTTCCCAGGATCACCCGACCATGATCGACGACCCCCTGCATTTTTCCGGTATCGAACATGTGGTGTTCGACTGGAACGGTACCTTGATCGACGATATCGATCTTGCTGTCTTCGCCGTGAATCGCTGCGGCGAGCACTTCGATGTCCCGCCCATTACCGCTGAGCGGTATCGGGCTCAGTTCGACTTTCCCATTGCCGGTTTCTACGCGGCGCTCGGGTTCGATCTGGATCGCGTGCCCTTCTCCACCATCGTCCAGCGTTATCTGGAACACTTCGACGCAAATGTCGCCCACTGTCCGCTGCACCCGGGCGTGATCGAGTTTCTCGACGCTGCAAAACGAGCCGGTATCGGCGTCTCGATACTCTCGGCGTCGCATTGCGATGTGCTGGTGCAGACCCTTCGGGCCAAAGGCCTGTATGACTATTTCGAACATGTCGTGGGGCTGAGCCATAACCAGGCGACCAGCAAGACGGCCGAAGCCATTGTGCTGCAAGAAACGCTGGGGACACCCGCCTCACGCACCCTGTTCGTCGGCGACACACTGCACGATTTCGAGGTGGCGAATGCAGTGGGCTGGTCACCGGTACTGGTCTCGACAGGCCATCAGAACAGCGAACGACTGCGCGTCAGTGGTGCGCCGCTGTTCAGCAGCCTGGACGAACTGCTGCAACGTTTTGCACCTGCTCAGGCTCTCTGCGCCGAAACCGGGGAGGCCTGACATGACCACCTCGCACATGGTGCTGATCGGCCTGATCGCGACTGCATTGGCATTGCGCGCGCTGGTCGCCTTTTACTACCGCGACCATCAGCGCATTCTGCGGTTGCTGAAACTGGAGCCACGGATTGCTGGCCGCAAGGAACACTACTACCGGCCATGGGATGGATGGCTCGCACCGCTGCCCTTCATCTGGACCTGGCTGGATATCGTGGCCGCCGTGCTGCTGGCATCGATCTACTCGACGCCGCTGATGTGGCTGGTGGTGGTGCTCTGGAGCGGCGGACGCCTGCGCGCCCTGCAGGAGTTCGGACACAACGCCGTGCATTTCGCGTTGTGCCCCAACCATGCATGGCAGTGGTGGCTGAGTAACGTTTTCTATCAGTTTCCGGCGTTCAAGCGCGACATGCGCAGTCGCCATCAGACCCACACGATGGAACACCATCGCAACCCCAATCACCCCGAGCGTGATCCAAACCGGGCCAGGGTCCAGGCCGGTGGTTATGTGGCGGGGATTTCCTCCAGCAGTTTCCATGCGCTGCTGCTTTACCCGCTGACACCCGGTGGTGCCTGGGTCAACCTGACAACCATGGCACGCAACAGCCTGTTGAACCATTCGCGGCTGACGACGGTGGTCCGGGTGCTGTGTCTGATAGCCGTCGCCGCCCTGCTTTACTGGGCTGGAGGCTGGAAAGGCGTGCTGTTTGGCTGGCTGGTCCCGCTGATGACCTCATACCCGGTCTTTGCCTGGGTCTCGCTGCTCACCGAACACCGCTGGTTTGTCGAAGGAACCTCCCGAGACCGACGCGACCTCGAATACCTGGCAGGCCGCCCTACCGATTATTTCGGCATCAGCGGATGGCTGATCCGCGTGTTCATCGCACCGACGTCCGATGCCTACCATCTGGCCCACTCGCTGTACCCCGGCGTTCGCTGGAACTACCTGCCAGCCATCGACCGACACCTGAAGATTCATGAACCCCGCTACAGCAACAACGCCAGTGAAGGCCTGCTGCTCAAGCGCGGCAGCGCACCCACTGCGCTTTCCGAACTGTATGAACGTCTGGTGACCACCGGACACCCAGAAAACACCCTGAATACGAGAGGCAGCGTGTGAATAACTCATCGACACAGCAGCAGGTTCAACGTATCGGCATCATTGGCGGCAGCGGTCTTCAACAACTGCCCGGCCTGAAGGATATCGAGTTGGTCGAATGCGAGACCGCGTTCGGCAAACCTTCGTCAGCCATCACCCTGGGTACGCTCAACAATGTGCCGGTGGCCTTCGTGCAGCGCCACGGCGTCGGGCACACCATCCCGCCAGCCTTCATCAATGTGCGGGCCAACATCGCCGCGCTGCGCAGTGTCGGCTGTACCCAGGTGTTATCGGTAAGTGCCGTGGGCAGCCTGACCCACGATGCGCCACCGGGCAGCTTCGTGCTGATCGATCAATACATCGATCGCACGATCAAGCGTGACAAGACGTTCTTCGGACCGGGTCTGGTCGGTCATGTGCCATTTGGCGACCCGGTGTGCGGACGCATGCGTTCGGTACTGGCAACCGCCGCAGAAACCGCTGACGTGCAAGCCCTCAATGGCGGCACTTACGTGGTCATGGAAGGACCGCAGTTTTCGACCCGCGCCGAATCCCACCTCTATCGCCAATGGGGCGGCACCGTGATCGGCATGACCGCCATGCCCGAAGCCAAGCTGGCCCGCGAAGCGGAGCTTTGCTACGCGATGATTGCCATCCCCACCGACTTCGATTGCTGGCACGAGTCCCACGAAGACGTGAACGCCACCCTGGTTGCCCAGCGCATGGCCGACACCTTTACCCTGACCCGCCGTCTGGTCACCGAAGCCGTCACCCGCCTGGGTGAACATCAGGGCGCTTGTTCAGCCGGGTGCGACCACGCGCTGGATACGGCCGTGATGACCGCACCGGAGCATCGCGACCCGGAAATGGTCGCACGCCTGCTGACCGTTGCGCCCAACGCCACCCACCTGGGAGCCAAGCCATGAGCAAGGCCATTCCTACCAAGGACCGGGTGCAGATCAAGAAGGTCGAAGTGCTGTCGGACAACTGGTACGTCCTGCGCAAGACCACGTACGACTTTCAGAGCAACAACGGCACCTGGAGCACCCTGACCCGTGAAACCTATGACCGGGGCAACGGCGCAACCATCCTGCTCTACAGCAAGCTGAAACAGACGGTCGTCCTGACCCGGCAGTTCCGCTTTCCTGCCTTCGTCAACGAACACGACGGCATGCTGATCGAAACCTGTGCCGGGCTGCTGGACCGGGACGATCCTCAGACCTGCATCCGCAAGGAAACCGAGGAGGAAACCGGTTATCGCATTCAGGAAGTGCGCAAGGTGTTCGAAGCCTTCATGAGCCCGGGATCGGTTACCGAACGCTTGTACTTTTTTGTCGGGGAGTATTTTGACGAAGACAAACTGAGCGCCGGTGGAGGTCTGGAGGACGAAGGCGAAGACATCGAAGTCCTCGAACTGCCTCTGGACGAAGCGCTGTCGATGATCGAGACCGGCGCGATCTGCGACGGCAAGACCATCATGCTCCTGCAATACGCCAAACTGCATCGACTGCTGGAGTGAGGCCGGGCATGGATGAACTTATCGCTATCAGTTCGATGGAGCACGCAGAGCTTGCCGAGTTCATGGCGGGTATCAGCGAACATGTCGGCGTGCCTGTGCGCCTGTCGCGCTGGTCCACCTCGGAGTTGATCGAGCGGGTCATCAACGGCACGGCGGGTGACTGGGACCTGCTGCTGGGGACCGCTGCCACCGCCCTCCTCGATCCCGCACTGGCTTCACAGTTGCGGGCTCTTGACGGCCTGGATGACTCGACATTGCCTCCCGAGGCGATTGCAGCCGACAGGCGCTGGTTCAGCCCGTCAGGCTTTGTGCCCGCCTTTTGCTACGACCCGCAGGTACTCGCCCAAAATGGCCTGACACCGCCACTCTCCTGGGAAGCGCTTTGCGCACCGGCATGGTCGCAACGCATTGCCCTGCCGGACCCGGGCCGCTCGGGGGCCGGTTATCTGCACCTGAGCGCACTGCTGGAGCATTACGGCGATGGGGCCTGGGAGATGCTGGCCGACGTTGCGCAGCTACGGACTTCGATCAGCGGATCTTCGACGGCGCCAATAGAGGCCGTACTTGAAGGCCATGCACTGGTCGGGGTGACGGTGTCCACGGCGGCCACTCGCGCAGCGGCGCAGCATTCGTCCTTGCGCTGGTGCGTCCCCGCTGATGCCCGGCGCTACGAGTTTGAAGTATTCGGCTGTCGCGCCGGTTCGCCACGGGCAACCGAGGCGATAAAGGCGCTCAACTGGATGCTCTCGCCGCACGCGGCGGCAATCAGCAGAAGCTACGGCAAAGTCGTGGTCGGCGGCGTGTCCAGCGAGACACTGGTAGCGGTCGAGCTGAAAGCGCTGGATGCCATCGAGGCCAGCCACACCAAGGTTGCTCGTTGCGCACGCTGGCATTCACTGTTCGACACAAAGGCAGGCCTATGACAGACACGGCTCACACAGAACGACGCCCCTGGGCGATTTACCTGATGTTCGGGCTGTTCGGCGCTCAACAAGGCATGCTCGGCCCCCTGATGCCCTTTCTGCGTGCCGAATTCGGTCTGGACCTGCGCTGGACCGGTCTGCATTTTGCGGCCTATGCATGGGGGCTGGTGATGATCGGCATCCCCTATCGCTGGCTTGAGCGAAGGGCATTACCAATCGGCACCGGGCGTATCGCAATAGGTTCGATCGTGCTGGCGAGCGGACTGTTCGCCATTGCGGGCGGCTTGCCCATGACCCTGCCGGGCAGCGTCCTCATGGGATTGTCCGGAGGGCTGGTCATGGCCGTCGGACAGGCCATGCTCGGCAAGCGCTATCGCCAGCAGGCTGCCGCGAAACTGGTGGAAGCACACATTGTGGCAGGGCTCTGTGTGCTGGGCGGTGCGCTGCTGGTCGGGGCAGCGACGGCCATGGGGCTGTCCTGGCGCACGGCTCCGCTGATCGTCAGCGCATGGGCCCTGGTGATGTTCTGCGCACCACAGACGATCCATCGACCAGAGCCTGATCAGACGGCCTCACCGGAAACAGCCACGGACACCACGGATGCGCAGCGTCTGACCCGGCTCAGCCTGTGGGCGCTGGTGATACTGGGGATTTCCGCAGAATGGGGTGTGGGCTTCTGGGGTGCGGAATATATCAAGACCCATGCGCAGACCAGCGCATCGGTGGCCGCTACCCTGATGAGCCTGTACTTTGCCGGCACCGTCTGCGGACGTCTGGCCAGCAGCTATGCACTGCGTCGTATATCACCGCTGACATTGCTGAGTTCGGTGATTCTGAGCGCCATTGCTACACTGCTGGTGCTGTCGTTTATCGAAGGGCTGGTCGGTACAGCGATATTCATCTTTGTACTGGGTGCCTGTCTGGGCAATTTCTTCCCGCTGATTCTGGGCTCTGCCATGCGCATCGCGCCCCAGGCAAGCTCGGCGCTCAGTACCCAGGCTTCACAGGCCGTGGGCGTCGCGTTGTTGCTGGCACCCTTTCTGCTGGGGGTGCTGTCAGAACGCATAGGGGTCGAAGCCGCCTTCAGCCTGCTGATCGTCTATCCCCTGCTCATGTTGCCGCTGGTACCGGCCCTGCGGGGTGTCTGGTCACTGAGCAACACTACTGAACACTTAAAGGAGTAAGAACCAATGGCCCTTTCTGCGCTGTTGTTCGATCTGGACGGAACCCTCATCGATACCGATGAATTGCACCTGAACGCCTACAACCAGTTACTGGCACGCTGGGACCGCTCGATGGACATCGGCTACTACAAGGCCCATGTCATGGGCTTCCCGGATGACATGATTTTCGGCGGCCTGTTTCCAGACATTCCCGCCTCGCAATACGCGGATATGGCGGCTCAGAAAGAAGCCATGTTCCGCGCTCAACTGAAAGAAACCATTCCGGTAGCAGGCGTGCTGCGCATTCTCGATCATGCACAGAGCACCGGCCTGCGCACTGCCGTGGTGACCAACGCACCGCGAGAAAACGCCATGGCCATGCTCACCGGCCTGGGGATCGTCGATCGTTTCGAGACCATCGTCATCGGCGGTGAACTGGAGCGCGGCAAGCCTCACCCCATGCCCTACCTGACCGCCCTGGAATTGCTGGGCGTGAAAGCCGACAACGCGCTGGCCTTCGAAGACTCGCTGGCGGGCGTGCAGTCGGCGAACGCCGCCGGGATTCATACCTTCGGCCTCTTGTCGGGGCTTGATGAAAAGCAGCTGCGAGAAGCCGGAGCCAGGAGCGTGATCCGCGACTTCAATGACGATGTTCTGTGGAATCTGTTGAAATCGTCTTCGTGATGCACGTGAGGTGGACAGTTCTGTCCACCCCTCCTAAATCCTGTGAAAGATATAATCGCCAGCGTCACTGCTGGCCAGCGGGACACGGTTTGCAATCAGGCGCTCGCGCAGTTGCGGATCGTCGGCTCGTACCTTCCAGCCCTCGGCCCAGTCGTCCACTACGACCTCTTTGCTCTGACGTATGGCATCGATCAGCTTCAAGCGCTCGGGGAAATAGACAGCAAACGCATCTTCCTTCCAGCTCGCAACCTTGAGGCCCAGTTGCGCGCAGACGGCGATCTTGGTTGCAGCGTCCGCCACATCGGCTTGTCTGGAGCGGTTAACGAGTTCCTGAAGCTCGGGATTGGCCACGCCGTCGGTACAGATAATCTCACCACTGCCCCAGGACTCTGGCGGACAGATCTTGTTGTCGCTGCTCATCTCAATGAACGGATTGATTTCCATCGGGTAGATCCGGCAGACCAGCGGGCGCTCTTCATAGATGCCACACAGGTTGTCCGCACGCAGATTCGGGCACTGCTCCAGAGCATTGCCAACGAACACTGCGATAACGCGGATGCTGCTGTCGTCACTGTTGACCGCGACCGACCGGCCTGCGCCGTGGGCATATTGTCTTGAGTCGGCTGGCCAGGTCAGCTCGTTGAAAGCTTCCAGCACCACCGCTACATCATGACCTCGGGCCAGCCATTGCTCGGCTTCGGTCAGCGTCAGGGGTATGAGCCGGCCTTTGCAGCAGATCCCGCAGCCCACGCAGTTATAGCGAATTACAGTGTTTTGCATATTCCATCCTGGAGCTACAGGTCTTTTCAGGGGCGAACGGGTTCGGCGCCCAGAATCTGGTCGAATGATTGAAAAACAGGGTCACGGACATTCACCTGCTGCTGATCAGCCAGGGTGAGGGGTAAACAAATGTATTGAGTTGCGATACACAAGCATCAATAGGATGGCGCTGGTGCAGTCATGGCGGGAAAATAACAGTTTCCGAACGTATCAATATCGACACAGTTGTAGCCGGGTATTTCAAAGAGAAGCATTCTCGTCCCATAAGCCAGGCAAAGCCGCAAACGGCATCGCCATGCTGGAACCAAGTCACAGGGCATTTCCACTCAGGGCAAAGGAAACCTTCCTTTACGGCCGGACAGCCATCGCGAGGTTGTTCCGGTCAGTCCATGACACGGAGAATGCTCATGATCCCGCTTAACAACACACCCGGCACGAGCCAGATACATGGCGCGACGTCCTCGGGCCATAACCCGCAAGGTCTCAACCAGCAAAACCAGCCACCGACACAGCGTACAGCCACTTCACTGGACAAACTGGGTCAGCACTCAACCGCAAAAACCGGCCCGGTGACTCAGGACCTGCAGGCCACGCCAAAGATCGGCGTGCAGAGCAGCGTACAGTCCGAGATACAGACTCAGGATCCTGATGATCTGGCGGCTAAAGCAGCTGCCCAGCAAGTACGGAGCGCGGGCTCACGCATGCGCGGTGCCGATAAGCTGGGACGCTCTCTGATGGGGGAACCCCGGGCAGAGTCCTCGAAAGCGAAGAAATCCGAAGGCTCTGCAGAAAGCAGCGCCAAGTCCGAAGCCACGCCTCTGGCCCAGAATGATCCCGTCGCCCCGAAAGCAGATGGCATGGGCTGGCCGTTGCGCAACAGTGCACTGAAACACTCAGTGATGGGCGAAACTCAGGGCGAATCCTCGAAATCGAAGAAAGCCGAAGGCAAGCGCATCGCGGGCGAATCCGCCAAAGAGACGCCAATCCAGAAAGAAGCCGGTACGTCATCGAAGCAGGAGATTACCGAAACCGGATCACCGAAGCTTTCCCGTGATGAGCAGGCGCTCCAGAACGCTGCTCAGGCCAGAAGCAGATCGAATACCAGACTCAGTGGCAGCAATGGCCTGGGCCCCGCCATCAACGAGGGCCGCGAATCCCTCCCCAGACCCGATAGCAACGCGGTCACTCTGGACAAGAAAGGCAAGGCCAGTTTCGAGAACTTCAGCCCACCGGCGCTGAACACCTTGCTTCAGGATACCCTTGGCAAAAAGGATAAAACCTACCTGGCCCACCATTACACGGGGAAAGGCAACGATCAGGTCCTGCTGGAACCCAAGGGCCACCTGCTCAAGATGCAGCAGAGTGAAACAGGCTTCACCCTGTTGCGCAGCAGCAAATCGCTGGATGTACCGTCGGGCAGCAAGCCAGGCAGCGTCGCCCTGCAACGCCAGGGCAACTCGATGAACCTCGAAGGCCTGAAATCGACGGTCACACAAGCCCTGCCGGACAAAGCGCACATTGCCCACTTGAGCGGAGCCCATCAGGACAGCAACGGCCAGACGCTACGCCTGCATGATGAAAAGCTTTATCAGTTCAAGTCGGACACTTCCAAGTGGTCCCCTCTTCCCGATACAGGCGACAAAAAATTCAGCAGCCTTTCAACGGAAGGTGACGGCAAGCTCTATGCCCGCAGTGGCGACTCGCTGATCAACCTGTCCAGCGACAAAAAACCCGAAATCAAACTCAAGGATCTGGCGGCACATTCGGTCGCCGCCGACGGCACCGTGGCCATGCTGGCGGGCAAGGACACCCAGACCCTGCAGTTGGGCAAGATGGGGGAAGTGCCTGAACTGCATATCACCCTCAACCTCAACGATGGCAAATCCGAAGCCAGCAGCATCGGCCTGACCAAGGATCGCCTGTTCGTCGCCGATACCGAAGGCAAGCTGTACAGCGCCTCGCGCAACGAGCTTAAAAGCGATGATGGCGTCCTGCGGCTCATGCCGGAGAAAAACTACCAGCCTGAAGACGGCAAGCTGGGAGCGCGTCATCAGGTCACCGGTTTCATGAGTGGTGATGACGGGCAGATGCATGCCTTGGTCAAGGACGGTGCCGGCCAGATCCACTCCCATACCCTGGATGAAAAGACCTCCAGCCTCCAGAGCGGCTGGAACCTCTCGGATGTGAAGGTTCTGGAAAATACCCAGGGCCTGCCTGTAAAGAGCGAGCCGACTTCGGAAAACATCTACGACCTGCACAGGAACGGTCGCGTAGGCCTGGTGGATGGCAGTATCCAGGCATGGGATACGACCACTCAGGCCTGGAAAGACACCGGCGTCAAAGATATCGATGCGCTGAAACGCGGCATCGACGGCAATGCCTATGTGCTCAAGGACGGCAAGGTTCACGAGCTGAAAGTGACTCCCGACTACGGCAAGAGCACCTTCAACGACACCCACAACCTGAAAGATACGCCACGCTCTACCAAGGTCGAACTGGGCGATGCCATCGCGGGCCTGGAGGACCGCGTGATCAAAGACTTTGCCATGTACAACGACAAACAGTTCGTGGCCCTTGATGACAAAGGCCGCATGACCGCCCACCACAAGGAAGGCGATCCAACTGAAATGACCCGCCATGGACTGGAAGGCACTGTTGCCTACCTGACCCTGGACGCCAATGGCGTGCATGCTGCAACCAGCAATGGCGATCTGTTCTTCATGCTCAACGAGGACTGGCAGAAAAAACCGACGGATACGCCATTGCAGTCCCAGCCTTCGACCTCCACAGCGGCTGAGGACAAACCTTCAACATCCGCCGCAGCAGCGGACAAACCTTCAACCTCCACTGCAACAGCGGACAAACCTTCAAGCCCCAAGGCATCGGAGTCCAAAACAGACAGCGAGCCCAAATGGCAAAAAATCCCTCTCAGCTTCGGGAGTGAGATAGCCAGTATTCGTACAGAAGTGGATAACACGCTCAGCGTTTCGCTGAAAAACGACCCCAATGGTAACGGCGCCTATCAGCTCAAGGACAAGAAATGGCAAACCATTGACCATCGTCCTGCCGATCAGAACGAACTGAACACGATATTCAATCGACTCGACAAAAGCATGGCAAGGGTGAGCATTCCCGGAGTCGGCACATTAAACTATACCTCCAACCTGCTGGGCCGCAGCGGTATAGAGCAAAGCAATAAATCCAGCACGGTAGAGTTCACCAAGGCTTACGTTTTCAAGCCCGATCTGGAAATACGACCGGCCAAGAACGTAGTGAACTATTTCGACCACAAGATCAATGGCCGGGTCGGTCTGGCAGACGTCTACAATGCCCAGTCCCCCTTGTTTCATGACTTGAAGGAAATCCGCCAGGCGCCAGGCAAGGCCCCGGAAGCCGGCCACGACCTGAAAACTCGCATCGCCAAACTGGATATCGGTGAAGAAGGCAAGGAGTTGACCAAAAGCCTGGAGTCTTTCCGCGAAGAGCTGGAAAACCACAGCCGCAAGGCGGTCATGACCCTGGGCGAAAAAGCAGGCCTGCTCAACCTTCATGGAGAGCCCACGGAAAAAGGGAAAAAAGCCGCGAGTAAACTGGAGTCTGCGCCTCCAAAACGTAATGAAGCCAAGAATGACCTGATGGCACTGACTCAGGGTGCTCTGGACAAAGTCTCTCCGTCCTCGGATAACCCGACCGGCGCATTGCTCAAGTCCCTGCAGGGCATGGGCCTGAAAATGAAGCATCTGGATGCCGATACCCCCGCGGGCAAGCGTCGCCATGGCCACGATGAACACGCCCTGACCAAGGCACGCCTGGCTCTGGATATCAAGACCCTCAATGAGGTCGGACAGCTGCTGGACAAAGCTGAAAAACTCCCTGATGGCCCCGACAAGAATGCCCAGATAAAGGCCATCAAGCACGAATTGACCCATCTGCGCGACAAGACCTATGGCGAAAATCCGATCAAGCACGTTTCGGACATGGGTTTTACCGAGCACTATCAGTTGGAAAAGTCCTACGACGGAATCAAGGCTTTCCTGAACGGTTTCCACAAGCCGGATCACGCCACCAGCCTCAACATGCGCGTCGCCACCGGCAGCAAGGATCAGGCCGAGCTGGCTGAAAAATTCAAGAACTCGCTTAAGCAGCTGGAATTTCCGGACGACGAAATCAGCCTTTCACGCAGCTACGGCATGACCTTGAGCACGCCCTTCATTGGTATAGCCAAACACGTGACAGGCCCCTTCCCCAGCGGGCAGTACACCAACACCCGCAATTACGCCTTTGCGGCCGAGCGCGGCGAAAAGGGCGTGGAAGTCTATCTGCTTCGTGAACGTGCCAACCTGCTCAGCGGTACCGTGGGAGCCGGCAAGGATGTCCTGCCGGACATTACGAGCGCCGGTGAATACGCAAAACTGACCACCCTGGATCTGGGCAATGAAAAACGTGGCGCACTGGCCTTTCGCGTAGGAGGCGATATAACGCTTGCGGGTACCCACACCCAACGTACCGGTGTGGCATTTACAGTGCCGGATGAAAAGATCGATCAGTTCGTCGACAACCTCTTCACAGGCAAGCTGACAGCACTGGATGTTCTCAAGGAAGGCGCAAACCACAAGGCCCACGAAATGAAGCGGGTCAATGTCGACTTGACTGCGGGGGCCAACACCGAGTTCCGCGTACAACTGGGCATCTCGGATCATGACAGCAAGCCATTGACAGCCTCTGCACGCTTCGGTGTCGGTTTCACCGCCAACGTCAATCTTGCCAACTTCACCTGGCAAAAACTGAGTCAGGAAAACGATACCAGTCGCATGGATGAAAAATCCCAGAACAGGCCTCGTCTGCTCAACAACTTCAATGCCGGATTTTTCGCCCGCGCTCAGGTTGTCGGCGGCCATACCAATCCAACCCCGAGCTCGGCCCCCGGCTCTCAGGCAATCACGAGCACCAACGGCATCACTGGAACCGCCTCCATTGACGACAAGACAACCAAGCGGATCAAGTTCCAGTTCAAGGAGGCGGCACCGCTGACCACCGCCAATGTGACCAAACTCGCAACGTCGTTGGGCGATGCGTTCAAGGACAAGGCTTCGAAGGCCGAACTGACTCGACTGGCCGACCATAAACAACCGGAATACAAGGACGCCAGTGCCAAGGAGAAAATCCAGATTCACCTCAAGGGGCTCAATGACTTCTTTGCCAGCAAGACGCCGGAAAACGATGATCAATACGCAGCATTGCGTTCTCTGAAACGTTCCACGGCCCAGCAGGAAGCCTCGGTCAACAAGCACAGCGTGCTGGACAATGGTCGCTTTGAAAGTAACTACACCAACCTGGCGCGCCTGGACTCGCAGAACCTTACTTCCAAGATCATGAGTGTGATTTACGGCAATCATCAGACCAGCAACGCGGAGAACATCGCCAAGCTGATCGATCAGGACCCGGCACTCAAGTCGATACTCAAAGAGTTTCAAAGCCAGCCTGGCACCCTGGCACGGGTTCGCCTGGAGCCCAAGGACCATGTCTTCGACAGGGTCGATGCCGGCAGCCGGGATGGCACTCTCACGCAAAAAGAAATGTTCGAACTGCTCAGCAACCGCGACAACATGCGGGTCCTGGCTATTTCGATCTTCAAGAGCGCAGCACAGACCGAAGGTTTCACCACTCCCACGCCATTGGTCAGTGCCAATAGCTCAGCCTCAATGGCCGTGAACAAGACCCTGGCCAAGGTGAACTTCACCTACGGCGAGGATCAGGACAAACCCAAGGCGTACTTCGTGAACGGTGAGATTTCCCGAGCATCGGACACAAAGAAAACCGTAATGCAAGACCTGCAGAAAAGCGGACTGGAACTCAAGAGCTAAGCCGCTCCCGTTCTTTGTTCACTGACGTAAAAAACAGGCTCGCGGCGCAAACAGAATTGCGCCGCGAGCCTCACCTGTTCTGTGTTTTGACTGCTCAAAGGAACCTCAAGATGACTACCGCTTTTTATGCTCTCGACGATTTTCCGGAACTGGCCAACCTGGTCGCCAACTGCGCGGTGATCCAGGAAGAGCTCGCGACTCTGGATGCACCTCTGCTCGATATCGACCGTACCAACAAGCAGCATCAGCAAGTACACGAAGAACTGAGCGAACACCTGCAACAGGGTGGCGATTACGGCTGGCTCAAGGGCTGGGGTGCCGAAGGAGGCAACCGTGACTGGACGCAATATGCGCTGCTGTTCAGAGACACGCCTATCGGCCCGGCCCAGGCGACCATGCCCCGCACTCTGGAGTTGTTCAAGCCGCTCAAGGGCATAAAAGTCGTGGCCCTGGCCCGTATGGCGCCTCACAGTTTTCTGAGCTTGCACCGTCACCCGGAACTGACGGATGAAGGCCTGTTGCAGATGCACATCACCCTCAGCGCCGCCAATGAAGCCAACTACTCCTACCTGAACGTGGCGGGCGAGTTCTATCACCAGAAACCGGGCACAGGCGCGATCTTCGACGGCTCCCTGGACCACTTCGCCGTCAACGCTACTCCGGTTCAACGGACCATCATCTACATGGAGTTCGAGAAAGAGAAGTTCATGAAGCATTGATGGAAGTAAACACTGCACCCGTCCCACAGAGCGTGCGTAACGCCTGTGGGATTTTTTGTGCCTGTGGTTTCACATCAGGTAAGGCCAAAAACGAAACTTGTGGGAGGCAGCTTGCTGGCGACGGCCACAATGAAGACCAACCGATAAAAATGCTTTGATTCTCATGGCCCCGTCGCGAGCAAGCTCCCTCCCACTTCAGAATGGAGTTTCCGTAGGAGATCACCGCCGCCTCGGCGCCGCGCTGTCGCGCAGCAAACTGTAGGAGCGAATTCATTCGCGAGAGGCCCGTGAAGCTGAAGAAAATCTATCGCCCTCAATGACGTCTCGCGAATAAATTCGCTCCTACAGAAAAACCTTTTAATTCATAGTTTTACGTATTGCTTGATGAGAGCGACTCCGTTGCGAAATGGCCCGTACCTGCGGATAAGCGGAGCGACAGGTGCGTATAAAAACCCGGACATAAAAAAACGGGCTCTTCAGGAGCCCGTTTTGTTTCCCGCCTTATACACTGTCAGTGCACGACCGGCCTGGCACCTGCTGCTTCCAGCAAGCGATCCGCCAGCAACCGCACGATCCAGAAGGCTGTCAGCGAAGCATCGCCACGTAGCTCGTCGGTACCTGCATCGCGTTTGAACTCCGACTCCAGGCTGTCAATGTAGTTGTTCAGGCTGAACTGGCCATTGACCCGGTTACCCGGCTTGTCGAGGGTGCTCTGCAGACGCTCGTTGACCAGAGCGATTGCACTTTCAAACGCCTGACGCTGTGCCGGAGTCAGGTAACCGCCGTTGCGTACCAGAGAGGACCATGACACCTCTTCAGGCTTTTGTTGCACAGCTGTCATATCAGACCTCCTTGTGGTTGGTAGAGCCAGGCAGCTTGTCGTAAGCATGCTCTACGTTCTTCAGGTTGATGCCGCTGGTGGTCAGGTTCAGGCCTTCACTGTCGCTCTTCACGAAGGAGAACTTGCCATTTTCAGCGTCGACGTTCTTCAGGTCCAGGTTCCAGTTACCCTGCTGCCCGCCGTTGGTGCGCATGAAGGTTCCGAAGTCCTTGGCCTTGAAGTTGTCAACGCTCACGTTAGCGTCGGCATTGAGCTGGAAGATCTTGTCATTGGCGCCCTGGGCGCTGCTGTTGGTGATGTTCAGGTTGGTGACTTTGGCACCGCCCTCGCCCTTCACGGTCAGCGCGTCTTCACCGACGTTGGTCCAGTGAACGTTATCGACGTTTACAGCCTTCTCGTTACCAGCACGGACGTGCACGCCATCAGCTGCGTTTTCACCGAAGGTCACGTTTTTCAGGGTGGCGCCTTCAGCCAGCTCGAAGATTGGCTTCTGTCCTTCGCCCTGTCCGCCATCACCCAGGCTAGGGCCGGCAGTGAAGGTCTTGCCCTGGCCATCGAACACTTCGCCCGGGCCTACCTTGATCGTTTCGTTGACTACGGTCGGGCTACCCGAAGCAGTCGGGAAGGACACTGGAGTGGATGAGCCAGCAGAACCAGTGCCTGCAGGACTGCCTGTACCAGGAGTCGGAGCCGCACCACCGATGGATGGAGTTGGAGCCGCACCGCCACCGCCACCACCCACAGATGGAGCTGGAGCTGCACCGCCGCCACCGCCACCCGCAGATGGAGCTGGAGTAGCACCGCCACCGCCACCGCCACCGCCACCGCCACCGCCCACAGATGGAGCCGGAGCACCACCGCCACCGCCACCACCGCCAGTCCCCTTGCTGGAGGAGTCAGACGGCTGGTTGAAGGTTTCCGGATGGCTGTCCATGAACTGGGCGATCATTTCCAGCAGCTCTTTGAGCTTGCCGTCCTGGGATACCTGGCCACCGCCATCGGAGGTCGGCTGGATTGCGTTATCCATGGAACCGCCACCCAGACTTTTCATCAGGGTGTTGACCAGATCTTCGACGCTGCCGGAACCGCCACCCGCGCCTGCGCCCTGAGTTCCACCCAGACCCTGGCCCGAGCCCAGACCTTCAAGCCCTTTGGTGCCGCCACCAGCACCGCCGCCTGCACCGCTTACCGGCGAACCCGAACCGGAACCCGCGCCGTTGCCACCGCCTTCGCCCGTGCCCGACGAAGAGTCGGAACCACCAAGAATTTTTTCGAACAGCGCCATCAGAACCTGAGTCAGCAGCTCTTTGGACGATTCGTCACCGGTGCCGTTCGCACCCTTGGAGCTGCCATCCTTCTGCTCGCCGCCTTGCAGGGACTGCAGCAAGGAATCGATGTCGCTCTGGCCCGACTTGCCAGCCTGGCCCGCACCGGAACCCGAACCTGCGCCGGCACCACCACCGGAGCCAGAACCGGAACCGAGCAACATTTCAGCCAGCATGCCGGCCAGTTGCTCCAGAGCGGATTGTCCGCCCTGCCCCGTGGCAGCACCTGCTGTAGCCCCGCCCAGACCACCGGATAGTCCCGAAAGACCGGAAAGACCACTTTGGGAAAAACCCGAAATACCCGCGATATCAGCCATTTTCTACCTCGTTCCTTCATTGAGAGTGTCCGGAGTACGGCAATCGATGCCGTTCTGGCCGGGGGTAGTGCCATCGAGAGGATCGACCTCGTAGTGGCACTCACCGTTGTGTGGCAACAGCCGACAGACGGTTCCCTGACAAATACTCAATTCAGCAAGGGCTGAACGGTGGTGCGGGTTTGCTGGACCTGCGTCATGAAGCCGTTGACCAGATCGCAGAACTGGACTTCGTCGAGACGAGCCAGTTCACGCTGGGTGCACAGACGCAATTCTTGCTGATCAAGGGCCAGCCAGCAGCCACGCAGACTTGCAACATCAAAGTTGATGTTGAGCAGACGCTGCATGTTTTCCTGGCTCTTGCGCACTTGGCCCAGACTGCAATGAATAACCACATTGTCACTGAGCTTGGGCACTTCGATAACGGCGGCTTGACGGTTCTGGCTGTCATACAAAGCGCAGACACCATTTTGGAGGGTTAAAGATGTACCGAGTGTTTCACTAAGACGCGCAATAAAACGTTGCGCGTCGCGTTGGGAGTTCGCCATTGAATTTTCCTCAAGTTTGTCGTTGCTCAAAAAATGGATCCAGTGCGACAACTGAGTGGAAAATTAATGGCGAGCGGTTCCGGCTGGAATAAATATTCTGAATCTAGTGTTTAAACCCGGTCAATGTGAGGAACTCACTGAGCAGGCCATGCAAGGTGTCTTCGCGTCGATAATCACGACCCAGTTCGTGCCAGACGACGAACCGTTGCTGATTGTCCAGACAGATATAGTAACCGTCATAGGACTCGACGTCCTCGAAGCGGCGCTTGAGCGTGTCTGAGAACAGGTTGGGCCGCTGCGCCTGGCGCTCTATCATCAGCGCCAGCCCCCAGCCCACGCTGTCTCTGCGATACACGAAATCGATGCCAGGGGCCCATTGCCAGGTACTCGGCTGCTGCTCGCCGATGCTGACAAGGAAATCTCGCTGGTCGCTACTACGCAGAATCGTTTCAGTCATTCAAATGTACCGTAGTGTATTCAGTTGCGTCGTTACGCAGTTCAGGAGACCACCAAACTTTAAGGCCGGAACTATTGGCGTCAACTTGCTGGCATTCACTGGCAGAACAAGATGATTGCATTGTCGCACAAGCACTCAACAAGAGAGTAACAATAAATAAGGCACCTGCATGTAACAACTTCATTTCGGATTCTCCCTACAAACGGACTGTACTGAATTCGGCCCTGAAAAGTACTGTGTTAATGGGTTGTGTCGCTATTTAAACAATAGATGTCACTGTGCCTGAAACCGTTCTCCATCCCATAGGTTTCAAGGCGGCAGTATTGATACTCTGGCAGGACTGGCAGGTGTCGCAATCGTCGCCACCGGCCGGGTTGCCACAAACACTTCAGTTGATTGACCTGGCTGAAGGCGCCCGGCAGGCAACATTGTTACAGCAAGTGTACGACCCCCGGAGCAGGATGCCAGAGAGAAATCCTGAGCCTTGCTGCTGTTATTACGAACGACGCCAACAGCAATATCGAAGCCATTACCGCCAAACCATTGACCCCGCGCAGGATCAATCGAAAGCCCGCTCCCCACTCTACACAGGTCCCCCAGACGCACACCAGAAGATGCCTCTTTAACATCACTCGGGATGCGTCCCTTGACCAGGTCGGCAAAGGCGTTGGAGATGGCTATTTTCTTGCGCTCGCGACTGTTGGGCGAGCCACTGAGGGCCAGTGCCTTGTCCAGTTGTGGACGGTTTTCAGTAGCGATGTAGCGCGCCGGATCGATCTGGTCGCCAATCAGCCTTGGCGTGAGGATGAACAGACGCTCGCGTCGTGAAACCTCCTGGCGCTTGGACGTGAACAGCGGCCCCAGAACAGGCAGGTCCCCCAGCAGTGGCACCTTGTCATGGCGCTGGCCGGTTTCATCGACATGAAATCCGCCAATCACCAACGAACGGTTTTCGCTGATGACCGCCTGGGTGCTGACCGTGCCTCGCTTCACATCCGGGGTTTCGCCGTCGCGGGAGCGATCGAGCTGGCCGTCCTCGATGTCGATGATCAACTGGAAGCGGTTGGGCTGCGCACCGGCAATGGTGCGAGGGATAACTTGCAGGCTGGTCCCGGCAGTGACCGATTGCACGTTGGCGACCCGCTCACCGGTGGCCGTGATATACGCGGTGCGGCTGAAATCGATCACGGCAGGCTGGTTTTCAAGGGTCAGCACCGAAGGCCTGGCGATCACGGATGCCACACCCTGCCCTTCCAGTGCCTGGATGTCGGCAAAGAAGCGATCGAAATCACTGATGGAAAGCGTGGCCGAACCACCGGTCAGGAGTGAGCTGCCAAAGTTTACCGAGCCGGCACGTGCCGACCAGCGAGACTCCAGAGCGCTCAGTTGAGTACGATCGATGTCCAGAATGATTGCGTCGATTTCCACCAGATTGCTCGGTTGATCCAGTTGCTGGATCAACTGCTGATACATGTCGCGCTTTTCCGGGTTGTCATAGATCAGCACCGCATTGTTGCGCACATCGGCGACCACCTTGCGATTACTGGAGGTCTTGCCGGCCTTGGGCTTGTCACGTGAAGCGGTACGTTCGGTGGCCAGGTTGATGATCTTGTTGCGGCCGATATCCGCCATGCCCTGCAAGGCCTGGATATTGGCCATCGGGTCCTGGGGTGAAGGCGGTACGACCTGCTTGCTGTCCAGCAAGCCGTCGAGCAGTGTCGCGACACCGGGAATGGTGATGCTCTGCTCCCGATAGTGGATATCGCGATCGGCCACGGCGGCATAGCGCAACGAAAACATCATGACCTGCTGCTTCTCTTCGGCCTTGACCTTTTCCTTGCTGAAACCGCGGATCAGCTCGATATAGCGAGCGGGACCACTGACCAGCACCACGCCCTCATCCGGCAGTTCACCCCAGCCGAAACGCTTGTCCAGCAGGCCGATGTCGGTCAGCGCCTGCTTCAGGTCGGGGGCGGCATCGGAAGACACTTCCAGCCGTTGCGAAACTTGCCCCGACTGTGGGCTCACGTACAACTTGCCGTTGTACAGGAACCATTGAAATTGATGTTCCAGGGCCATGCGATCCAGGAACTCCTGGGCATTGCCCGCGCGAATCTTTGCATCCACCACACCGCTGACGCCATTCATCTCCAGGCCCACGCCATAGGAGCTGGCAAAATCCTTCAGCACGGTGCTCAAGGGAGTCTGGGCTGCCTCGTAGGCATAAGCAGACTGGCGCCACTCTTCAGGTACCGCGGCCATGGCAACCTCTGCCTGCATGCACAGCAGTGCAAGACAGCACAGTCGTTTCAAGCATTGCTTAAACATAAGAGCCTCTCAGTGCCATAGGCCGCATGAATTGCCTTGGCGGGGTCACCTTCCTGGGTTCAAGCATCGATTCCCAGACATCGCGCTGGTTGACCAGCTCTTCAATGTCATGAATGACCAATGCCGTACTCTGAAACTTCTGGTATTGCACAAGGCACAAGTGACTGGTTTCGGGATCCAGTGCCAGCGCCCCGCAAAAGCGTCTGATGCTGGGGCCGGAAAGGCGCAATGCGGCCTCGAGCCCATCATCGCCACCGCGCCATGCCGCGCTCAGCGGTGCGAGATAAATCAGCCCTGCATTGCTGCGTTTAATGCTTAACGGCTGCTGATCGACTTGCAACAGCAAGACAGGTTCGTTGCTGTCGAGCCAACGCTCGACAGCAACGCTCAGATCAGCGGATTTCATTGATGATTGCCTTGGCGAGGTTGTGCTTGACCACAATCTCCTGGTTCACAGCCCAGCTGGCGGTCGAGGACTGCCGGATAGCCGAGTTGAAGGCGTGCCAATCATCCGGGGAGAAGGCGTCCAGACTCAGTGCAGCCGAGTCCAGATCCTTTTGAGTGTTTTCGAAGTTGTTGTCGAGACGGCGTCTGAGTGCATCGGAAGAAAGCATGGTGATACTCCTGGTTCGGGAACTCATGACTGAGTGGCAAGCGCAGGAGTTTGGTTCCAGAATATTCCGATCAAGGCCAGAGATGACGCTGCAGGGCGCTCCAGCTCAGGCTGAAGTCCCCATGTTCGGTGCGCAGGCTGATGGCATCGAGGTCAAGATTCGGATCACCTCGCAACGTCCAGCCCAGTTGCCCCTGCTCTTCCAGGCTTTGGGCAAGCAGCGGTATCTGGTCGGGATGGCAATAGATCAAGGCCGACTCTTCGTTGGGGCTGGCCGAGGTCAGTTGCCGCAGGACTGCGCCGACTTTCTGGCCGTCCGACAATTCGCCCAGCACAAGCTGCAATGCCTGCTGAACCAGATCTTCTGCCGCCTCGACAATCGTTGCCAGTGTCTGCTCCCGTTGCTCGCTCAGATCATCGAGCAATGACTGGGCCTGCTGCCAGACCTCGGCACGGGTTTCTTCTTCGCAGCGCCGACGCAACGCCTCGGCCTCAGCCTCGGCAGTTTCAAGGATTTCCCGGGCACGGGCACGGGCATCTTCCAGCAGTTCTTCTGCCAGCAGGCTCTGCTCAAGAACTTCCCGGCGCAGAAGCGGCTCGTTAACCGTGGATCGGTTACTGGTAAGCGTCAGACTGCGACTGGTCAACATGCGGACTTTCCTCGATGCTGTTGCTCAAAACGTACCCACCCACGGCCTGCCACAAGGCACACAATCTGGCTTTGGGTATGTCATCCAATGACAGGCATTCGGCCTGATCCACGGCATCGCGAGCGAACTTGACCCTCAGTCGCTGCCAGAGCCGGTCACCGACCCACGCCTTCAACAGGCTCAGGCCCGCCACCCGAGGCTGTCGGGCGTCCCAGTGTTCAGGCAGCCAGTGCCCGGGCTGCAAGGCCCTGCCCAACCGTCGACACCAGAGCCAGGCCGGCTCGTCCAGGCTATCGGGGCGCGGCAGGCGACTGCCGGCACAGATCCCCACACAGAGTTCGAGTGCCAGCGCCCATTGCTCATCGTTCAGATCCAGCAAGGGCAACAACAGGGCATCGGGTGCAGGCGGCAGGGTCGAAGTCATGCCCAGGTAGCGGTCGACCATTGCGTCATCGACCTGCCCCAGCAGCCTCAAGGTTGAGGCGCTCATGCCTGCCGAATCGTGGAGTTGCCAACTGTCATGGGCCTGGCGCCAGCCCTGGGTCCACCAACATACCCAGACCAGCGCCTGCGGCTCGCTCACTTTCATTTCGGCGGTTCCGCCGCTACAGCAGGCCGCGGCATGAAGCGTTGTCGCCATTGCGGGTTGAGTGCCCACAGGCCAGCCAGCATCAGGGCGATCCCGAACGTACAGAGCACCGCCATCCACTGCCAGAACTCCAGGCGGTCGCGCGTCATGGTGAACGGCCCGACACTGACCATCGGCACCGACTCCTGATAACCCTGGGAAGGAACGAACACCACTGCCAGCTTTTTCTCGTCCGCATTGGCCATGCCTGGAATACTGCTGGCAACCATGCGGCGGATGCGCGGCAATATGCTGTCGGGCTCAAGATCATTGCGGTATTTGATGAACACCGCAGCCGAGGCCGGCTGAACCGGCTCCCCCGGCGCGATACGCTCGGGCAGCACGACATGCACCCTGGCAACCACGACACCATCGATCTGCGACAGGGTCTGCTCCAGCTCCTGAGACAAGGCGTAGATATAGCGCGCCCGTTCTTCCATGGGAGAGGAAATCACACCCTCCTTGCGAAACACTTCCCCCAGCGTCGAGCGTGACCGGCGAGGCAGGCCTACAGCCTCAAGCACCCGCACGGCCCGGGAAATATCCTGCGTGGAAACCAGGACTGCGACTCCACCCTTGTCCAGGCGTTTTTGCGCGTCAATGTTTTTACCCGCAAGTTCTGCCAACACTTCGTTGGCATCCTGCTCGGTCAGATCGCGATGCAGCTCCATACGGTCGCCGCAACCAGCCATCATTAACGCCAAAAGCATAAGGATGGCCAGCCTGATTGCCTTGGGGTGCATAGTCGGGGCCTTATTGCAGACTGGTCAGTTTTTCCACAGTCTGGGCCGCCTTGCTCACCAGCTTGGCGCTGAGCAGGCTTTCCAGATAAAAGGAAGACAGGGAACGGTTGGCATCCATTGCCATTTTCGGATCGCTCGAGCGAGCGGCTCGCTGCAGGTCTCGATCAACCCTTTCCGACTCTTTCTGGTAAGCGGTCGATGCCTTGGAAATCGGCGATACCAGCATTTGCGAATCGCTGGCAGGCTTGGGATCTGCAGAGCGCATGGCGGCATTGAACCAGGCAATGTCCGCCTCGGCAGGAGTAGGACCAGACGGTGGCGATGTCACCTCTGTCTCGAAGAGGCCAGTGTGATGAGTTGATACGCGAGTAACGGCCATGTTTGCTTTCTCCTGCCAAGACGAAGGTTTACAGATCAACCGCGATAGTCGGTGACGCTTTGCTGAACAAGAACGGACAGAACGTTGCCCGCCGCGATGCTCGCATCGGTCTTCAAGGTGTTGCCGGCGCCACCGTTCTGGAAATTCTGTTCCGCATTGGGAAACAGGCCGCCCAGCGAATTGCCCTGAGCACTGTCCTTGATTTCGCCCTTGATCATGTTGATGGCTTTCTGGAACTGCTCGCCTTCAGCCTTGGACATGACGTTGTCGCCCTCGGAGAGCTCCCCCATCCAGTCCTTCGACTTGCCGTCCGGTTTTCCGAACTCTTCCGGATGCATGTCCATGAAGCGCGAGACTTCCTTGAGAACGTCTTTGTCCTCGAAGTTGAAGCTCATCTGGCCGCTTTTGGCATTCGGGGCAGTATTGGGCGTCAGCAGGTTGTCGAGTTTTTCCTCGCCCAGGCTGCCCAGCAATGCGGCCAGCAGTTCCTGAAGGCCACCACCGGAAGCTCCGTTGCTGGCTGCCGAACCGCCACAGCCCGACGAGGAATGGGTGCCGGTATTGTTGCCAGTATTGAAACCCGAGTTCCCCGTACCGAAACCCGAACCGCCAGAGACGTTCTGGCCTTTGGAGCCGCCACTGAGGAATTCGTTGATCAGACCTTCAAGACCTTTAGTGAAGGATTCTTTCTCCTTACTGTTGAGGTACTTGTCTTCCGACAGCTCGTCGCGCCAGCCATTGACCTTGCCATTGGCGTCGTGCGGTTTTCCGAACTCGTCAGGATTGCGATCCATGTAATCGGCAACCATGCCAAGCAACGGATTGTCAGTGTTACGGATGTTGGCGCCGCTGCCCGACTTTTCAAACAGCGAATCACCCAGCAATGAAGCGATCTTGCCAGCACTTCCGTTAGGGTCGGACTGCATGGTAGACATTTGCGTACTTGCGAAGGAGCTCTGGAAAGTGGTGCCTTGCGCAGCGCCTAACGAAGAAGAAGGAATCATGGATTTACTCCTTGGAAACCGAACAGGTTGAAGCCCTCCTGGGGTGAACCAAGAGGGCGCGGCAACCACTTAGTAGTTGATCGCCTTACCGGTTTGCTGAGCAGCGTTCTGCGCCTTGGTGGCAGAATCCTGGTAGGCGCTGGCGATACCGTTGATGGTATCTGTCTGCATTTTGTTCGATTGTGCTTCGGCGTTCATCATTGTGGTTGCAGCAGCAGTAGAGTCCATCAGGGTCATTGCGGACATCGAAGCGCCGAGGGAAGCGGTACCAGCCATAGTTATTACTCCTGATCATCGAGATGGTTTGGACACCGAATTGGTGTTCGAACATTGAGTGGTCGATTTTCAGAAGCGGTTCCATGCGAACGCACGAATGAGGAAGTAAATAAAAAACTACGGCTCCGGCGAGTTGATACTGAGGCTTTTCATGCGGTGATAAAGGGTGCGTCGGGGAATGCCCAGTTCACTGATCACGGACTCGATACACTTGGGATGACGCGACAGACAATCCTGGATGAGAGCCTTTTCGAACTGGCGAAGATAACCCTTGAGAGGAACATTGCCTTCCAGGTGCGGATCTTCGTCGGTGCCCAGCGGTGACATGCCCAGCACGAAACGCTCGGCTGCACATTTAAGCTCGCGGATATTGCCGGGCCAGCGGTGGCTGAGCAGGCGATTGAGCACGGCAGGGTCGCGCTGGGGAATCGGCTGATGGTGTTTTTGAGCCGTCTCCATGACGAAGCGCTCGAACAACGAAGGAAGATGGTCAAGGCGCGAACGCAGGGTAGGCAACTGGATCTTGATGACGTTCAGGCGAAAAAACAGATCTCGCCGAAACTTGCCCTCCTCTACCAGTTTTTCCAGCGGTGTCTGTGTCGCGACGATCACACGCAGGTTCAGGGACACGAAACGTGTCGAGCCCAAGCGCTCTATTCCGCGCATTTCCAGCACACGCAGCAGCTTGGCCTGGAGCAGCAACGGCATGCTGTCGATTTCATCCAGATAGAGCGTCCCGTTGTGGGACGCTTCTATATAGCCTGCCCGCGACTTGGATGCGCCGGTGTATGCCCCCGCCATGACCCCGAAAAGCTCACTCTCGGCAAGTTGCTCGGGCACGGCAGCACAGTTGAGTGCGACCAGAGGGCCTTCGCGACCCGACAGCTGGTGAATGCGTCGTGCCAGGGTGTCCTTGCCGGTGCCCGTCTCCCCCTCCAGCACCATGTCGACATTGAGCGGAGCCGCCTTGCGGATAAACGACTGCAGCGTGCCAAAGATATCGAGGACCTCATGCTCCATCTGCGAAGAGTCAGTATTCATAAAGCCCTCATCCATCCATCTCCTTGCGATGATAAACACTTCCGCCGAATGTCAGGAATACCCTCGCAGACGAATCTCGACACTCTGTCGACGACCTGCGCCGCGAAACGGGTACTTTAAATTAACGTCCAGCAATTATCTCGTTTTGATTTTCTATTAAAACCATTGATTTCTTGGTAAAGACACCGGGATGGCAGACAGCATGTAAAAACCGAGACGAAAGCATCATTGCACCGAGGCGAATTTGCAACTTTGCAAGTCGTTTAAGAGCCCGGCCGTTTATGGTAGGGAAAGTGCATTCTTATTCGGTTTTCCGAACGCGTAATAAAACCGTCGTATATTTCTGGCACATCTTTCGCCTTGATTCATATACATGTCCTGCGCGTCTAACAACTGCACGCAGAAGCGCCCTGTGACGCTCCCTGCATGAAAAGGAGCACATGCACCTTAATATTCCAAAAAAGAATTACAAGATTCCTTTATATTCTTTTTAAGATCATCCGTGAGCTGCAACACTCGTCACCAGAATCATCCATAAAGTGTTGAGAACTCATGAAAAAATTGACTGCCATTACTGCCCTGTCCCTCGCCGTGCTCTCGGGTCTGGCTCACGCCGACCGCCTGGAAGACATCAAAAAATCCGGTGTCTTGAGGGTCGCTGCTTTCGACAGCAATCCGCCGTTCGGTTTTGTAGATGCAAAAAGCAAGCAAATAGAGGGCCTGGATGTGGATTACGCCAAGGCCATCGCCGACAAACTGGGTGTGAAGCTGCAATTGCAACCCACAAACCCTGCAAACCGGGTGCCGCTATTGGTCGCCAACAAGGTCGATCTGGTTCTGGCCAATTTCACCATCACCCCGGAACGGGCCGAGCAGGTGAACTTCAGCATCCCCTACTTTTCCTCGGGCCAGCAGTTCATCGTCAAGAAAGGCACGCTCAAGAATCAGGATGACCTGAACAAATGGCGTGTGGGCGTCGACAAGGGCACCGTCAACGAAGGCGTGCTGCGCGAGAAATTCCCCGGCGCAAAAGTCATTGCCTACGATGATACGCCTTTTGCCTTTACCGCATTGCGCAACGGTAACGTGCAGGCCATCACTCAAGACGGTCCAAAACTGATCGGTCTGCTGGCCAATGTGCCGGACAAGGACAAATACGAAGTCCCGCCCTTCACCATTTCCAATGACCTGATCGGAGTCGGAATTCCGAAAGGCGAAACCGCACTGACCGAGTTCGTCAACCAGACGCTGGTAGAGCTGGAATCCAAGGGGCAGGCACAGAAGATCTATGACACCTGGTTCGGCCCGAACACCCCGACACCTCTGGCCCGTCTGTTCAAGATCGGTGACAAGAGCTGATCCCGAGCGACCCGTTTCTCGGTAGCCCGCTGCGGACAACCCGGCGGGCTCTTTCAATTCTGGATGGATGTTGCATCTGATGTTCGGTGAACTGCTGGGCCCGCAATACCTGCATTTGTTGTTCGATGGATTTCTGCTCACGCTAGGCCTGTCGATCCTGGTCTGCCTGAGCGCCACAGCGCTTGGCTTCCTTGTCTGCCTGGCACGGATTTCCTCTTCGCGTCTCTGGTCCTGGCCTGCACGGGGCTATCTGTCGCTGTTTCGCAATACGCCTCTGCTGGTGCAGTTGTTCTTCTGGTACTTCGGGGTCAGCGCCCTGTTGCCCGAAGCGCTGGTCAGCTGGCTGAACATGCCTCACGAAGTGAACCTGGCCGGCCTGCTGATCGAATGGCCGTCATTCGAGTTCCTTGCCGGTTTCTGGGGCCTGATGCTCTATAGCAGTGCGTTCATTGCCGAAGAGTTTCGTGCCGGTGTCGCGTCGGTACGCACCCAGCAGCGTATTGCCGGACAGGCTCTGGGGCTTCGCCCCGCGCAGGTCTGGCGTTATGTCGTGCTGCCTCAGGCCGTGCGCACGGCGCTTGGGCCATTGCTGGGGCAATACATGAATGTGCTGAAAAACTCGTCGCTGACCATGGCCATCGGCCTGGCCGAACTGTCCTATGCCTCGCGTCAGGTCGAAACCGAAACCTTCAAGGCTTTCCAGGCCTTCGGTATCGCGACCTTGCTGTATATCGTGAGCATCGCTCTGATCGAAGCCATCGGCCAGATGATCCAGCACAGCAAGCGTTATCGCCAGGGAGCGGCCTGACCATGGACTTTTCAGTCATAAGCGACAACTTCGCCTACCTAATGGTGGGCGCGTACCCGGACGGGCCATTGGGCGGTGCGGCACTGACGCTGATCCTAAGCTTGCTGTCAGGCATTCTGGCCGCCGCATTGGGCCTGGTGCTGGGGGTGGCTCTGGTGCTGGTGCGCGGCCGGACACGCTGGGTATTGCTGGGCGTGCTGGGTTTCTTTCGCGCCATTCCGGTGGTGATGCTGATTTTCTGGACCTACTTCCTGCTGCCGATCCTGTTCAAGATCGATGTCCCGGCCTTGTTCACCGTGGTCTGCGCCCTCTCGCTGATTGGTGGCGCCTACCTGGCGCACTCCGTCCACTCGGGCATCCTCAGCCTGTCTTCAGGCCAATGGGCGGCCGCCAAGGCGCTGGGCATGAGCCCGTGGCAAGTACTGCGCCTGATCATCCTGCCCCAGGCACTGCCGATCATGCTGCCTTCGTTCCTCAATCAATGGATCTCCCTGATAAAAGATACCTCGCTGGCCTATGTGATCGGCGTCGGTGAGCTGTCGTTCGTGGCCACACAGGTCAGCAACCGGGTCATGGTGTATCCCACGGAGATTTTCCTGTTCATCGCTCTGGTGTACTTCATCATCTGCTCGGCACTGGACCTGATGGCCAATCGACTCACGGGCGCCGGAAGCGCGAAAAAAAGCTGAAAAAATAATCGGATTCTGTGCGCTTATTCGCGAATTCAGGATCCATTTTCAGCCCTCCAAAGGTCACGGGACAGGTACATTTCATGAGCTGTTCATAAAATAACCACACAGCCACAGGCCACGTAGAACGTGGCTTACAAAAAGTTACCCACAGACATACCCACGTTTTCCGTGGACAACTTTTCAAAAAATCCGAACCTGAAAAACACAGGGGAGCGCAAGTCAAAAATCATCGACGGTGTGAAGTTTTTTGCACGCCCTCCCCTTACCCACCGATTCGACAAGACTATGCAGTTCAGGCCTGTGCTTATGCCTTTTTGACTGTTGCCTCAAATGCACTGGTTCTCTGAAATAAGCGCTTTTTCGAGGCGGCCTGCAGATGGAACAACGGTGCGAAGTGGCAGTTCTGGGCCTGGGAGCCATGGGCGCGGCAACCCTTTATCAATTGGCCAAAGCCGGGGTCAATGCCATTGGCGTGGATCGCCACAACCCGCCACATACTGATGGCTCCAGCCACGGTGATACGCGCATCACCCGCCTTTCCGTCGGTGAAGGCCCACAATATCTGCCGCTGGTGCGCAACTCTCACGCCATATGGCGCGATCTGGAGGCGCTGTCCGGCGAGTCTCTGTTCGAGCAGTGCGGCGTGCTGGTGATGAGCTCCCATCCGGCTTACGACCCGCAAGACCCGCAGGACTTCACCCACAAGACCATCCAGCTGGCTCAAGCCTATGGCGTGGAGCACGAAGTGCTGTCGGCACCCTCCATTCGCCAGCGATTCCCGCAGTTTGCGCCGGTACTGGATAGCGCCATCGGCTACTTCGAGCCCGCCGGTGGTTATGTGCGGCCAGAGCGCTGCATTGCCGTGCAACTCCAGCTGGCCAAAGCCCATGGAGCCAAAGTCCTGACAGACGAAACCGTCACTCACTTGCAGACTCATGGCGAAGGCGTGCGCATTACGACCGATAAAGGCTCGATCCTGGCCAACAAGGTGATCGTCAGCGCTGGCATGTGGTCTGCCGACCTGCTCGGAGCGCCTTTTGATCGATTACTGAGGGTCTGCCGGCAAAAGCTGTTCTGGTTTGAACTGGAAGACCAGGCGGTCTTCGCGCCCGTCTCACCCAGCTTCATCCTCACCCACGGGCCGGGCGAGGTGGATATCAACTACGGCTTCCCGCCGCTGGCTGGCGAAGGCAGCATGAAGATGGCCACCGAGCAATACGTCGACGTCTCGCAACCAGAAACCCTGGAGCGGACTATCACGGCAGCAGAAGAACAGGACATGTTCAGGACCCAGGTCAGCGGCAAGATAGCCGGACTGACCTCCAGGGTCGTCAGATCCTCCGTATGCGCCTACACGGTGACACCGGATTACCACTTCATCATCGATGAACACCCACGCCTTAAAAACGTGACCGTTGTATCCGCCTGCTCGGGACACGGCTTCAAACATTCCGCCGGACTTGGGCAGGCACTGGCCCAACAGTGTATTCATGGAAAGAGTGATGTGGACTTGTCGGCGTTTTCGTTGAAGCGTTTCAATCTGGAAGAATAAAAACTCAATGGCCTGTTGCCGAGTGATGCAAGTCGATAAAACTTGCAGCCTTGCCGGCAGGCTTACTTAAACAAAAGCAAACGGAAACGTTCCAGATAAAGTTAATAATTATTGAAGCTGATAACAAAAAGCTGACGACCAAAAGTCAGACACCATAAATCCACCTCCCCTTCTCAACCCTGACAACAGTTGAGCATTAGTTATTACTTAAATTGGCGCTTATTGCTGTCACCCATTTAATCAACACCTGCTCGGACAAAAGCCGGACAAAACGAAAAATGAGCATGAAGCCATCAGAATCGCGCCAAAAACGGACAATCTGGTCAGGTTTTCGTGCAGAGTTTTTCGGCAATGCATCACCGAGGGCTGTTGAGGCATCTGCTAAAAGAGGAGATTTGAGCGCGCCTTTGACAGCCACTTTCCTGAAGCGTTCAGAATTATAGGATCCCAAGACAAAGTCATTCTTTGAATAAATACTCTACTGCCGAACAGAAAGGATGCTCGATTGGGTCAGCAAGGATGAAGGCGCATCGCCAGCTCGACTGCCAACTTTGCAAAAGCAGGAAACAGCAGAGCATTATTGAATCGTGAAAAGCTGGCCAATCGGGTTAAAAATAACCCGGCATATGTGGCAAGCGACCAGAATGATGCCGATCAGTCTGATCTGATACAACAAATCCGGCGCCTGCCAACTACGGGAAGCCAGCCCTTACCAGACCGCAATATGCGAGTCGGCGCGTGGTTCCGTCCCGCCACACAACACACCGGTATCAGGATCGCGCACGATGATCTGGCCACGACCATAATCAACCAGGTCGCAGGCAATCTCGATCTCATGCCCTCTCCTGGCCAGCGACAGAGCCAGATCACGGGAGGCTGCGGGCTCAACGCCCACTTTCATGCCGCCCAGCCATTGCCAGCGTGGCGCATCGAGCGCCGATTGCGGGTTGAGGCCAAAATCCACCAGGTTCATCACCATCTGCACATGCCCCTGGGGCTGCATGTATCCGCCCATGACCCCGAACGGCCCGATGGGCTGACCCTCTCTGGTCAGAAATCCCGGAATGATCGTGTGCAACGTCTGTTTGCCGGGTGCCAGAGCATTAGAATGCCCGGGGTCCAGGCTGAATTCCTGGCCACGGTTCTGCAGCGCGATACCACTGTCGGGCAGCACGATGCCGGACCCGAAGCCGTGGTAGTTGCTCTGGATAAACGACACCATATTGCCCTCGGCGTCTGCCGTTGCCAGGTAGACGGTGCCGCTGGAATGCGGATCCCCCGGTGTCGGTGCAATGGCTTTTTCGTCGATCAGCTCGCGCCGCTTTTGCGCATAGCCTTCGCTCAACAGATCGGCAACCGCCACGCGCATGTACTCGGGATCGGTGATGTAGTGCAGTCCGTCACTGTAGGCGAGTTTCAGGGCTTCGATCTGGCGGTGCCAGGTTTGCTGGCTGTCCCGGTGATCGAACTCGAACCCTTGAAGGATTTGCAGGGTCATGAGTGCGATCAGGCCCTGACCGCTGGGTGGAATTTCCCAGACGTCATAGCCGCGATAATTGACGCTGATGGGCTCGACCCAACGGGGACGATAGCTCTGCAGGTCCGTCAGGCGAAGGTAGCCACCGTCAGCATGTGACCGGGCATCGAGTCGGCGGGCGATTTCGCCTCGGTAAAAGCTTTCGCAACGGGTCGCCGCCAGCTCGCTCAAGGTCCGGGCCTGGGCGGGGTTACAGAATATCTCACCTGCCTTCGGCGTTCTGCCATCGATCAGGAAAGTATCGAACCATGCCTGCATGGCAGGCTCACGTCTGGCGGAGAATTGCTCGAATGCGATCTGCCATTGATGAGCGACCACAGGAGAAACCGGAAAGCCTTCCTCGGCGAGACTGATAGCCGGTTGCAGCAGATCGGCAAAGGGCAAGCGCCCGAACCGGGTCGACAGTTCGGCCCAGGCCGACGGGCAACCGGATACGGTCACTGGCGTCCAGCCATACAAAGGCATTTCCGTGTGGCCGGCCGACTTGACGGCATCGATGTTCAAAGCCGCGGGTGCATGACCACTGGCATCGAGCCCATGCAACTGGCCTTTGACCCAGACCAGAGCAAACGCATCACCACCGATACCACATCCAGTGGGCTCGACCACCGTCAAGGCCGCTGCCGTGGCAATGGCGGCATCAATGGCGTTGCCCCCCTTACGCATGATTTCGATACCTGCCTCGGCAGCCAGCGGCTGGGAAGCGGCAACCATGCCACGGCGTGCAAAGACACTCTGGCGCTGGGATGCATAAGGATATTGATGAGCGGAAAACGTCAGCATAAGAGTGCCTCCGGCAAAACCCGGCTCAAAAAGGCCCTGGTACGTGGATGAGTCGGCTTGCTGAATATCTGTGAAGGCGGGCCTTGCTCGATGAGCTCTCCCTGATCGAGCACCACGACTCGATCCGCCACTTCCCGTGCAAACCCCATTTCATGGGTGACAACCACCATGGTCATGCCCTCCTCGGCCAGTTCCTTCATGACTTGCAAGACTTCCCCTACCGTCTCGGGGTCCAGAGCACTGGTGGGCTCATCGAACAGAATCGCCTGGGGTTTCATGGCCAGCGTCCGGGCAATCGCCACCCGCTGCTGTTGCCCGCCGGACAACATCGAAGGATAGTGATCCGCCTTGTCCGCCAGCCCTACGCGCGCCAGCAATTGCCGGGCCTGTTCAATGGCCTCGGCACGTTTTACACCCAGTACCTGAACAGGCGCTTCGATAATGTTTTCCAGGGCCGTCATGTGCGGAAACAGATTGAAACGCTGAAAGACCATGCCGATATTGCGGCGCTGCCGGGCGATGTTGCGCTCGCTGTCACGTATCAGGCTGCCATCCTTGCCCTCGTGGTAGCCCATGGGCTCGCCATTGACGCGGATCCGGCCACTCTGGATTTCTTCCAGAAGATTGATGCAGCGGATGAACGTGGTCTTCCCAGAACCGGAAGCTCCGATCAGCACCACCACCTCACCCCGCGCCACCTGCAGGGAAATCCCCTTGAGAATCTCCAGATCCCCGAACGACTTGTGGATGTCCATGGCCTCGATCACGAAGTCTTTGCTGGTTTTCGTCATCTCAACGCCCCCTCAACAACCTGGATGTACTGCTGCCGAACATCCGTTTTGATGCTGCCGCTTTCGGCCGGTCCGACTGACCGAAACGTCTTTCCAGCCAGCTCTGGAAAAAGCCCCAGAGGGTGGTCAGCAGCAGGAAGTAAATGGCAACCACCAGGTACAGCTCAAAAACCCTGAAAGTGGCCGAGGTGATCATCTGGGTACTGAGCAGCAGTTCCTGCACGCCAATCACACTCACGAGGGTGGTGTTCTTGAGCATGACGTTGAACTCGTTGCCAATCGGCGGGACGATGACGCGAAATGCCTGAGGCAGCACGATGCGCCGCATCAGCTTGCCAAACGTCATCCCCAGGGAACGGCCCGCTTCGTACTGGCCCTTGTCGATTGCACCGATGCCCGAGCGAATGATTTCAGCCATATAGGCCCCTTCATTCAACGCCAGCGCAATGATCGCCGCCTGAATATTGCCCGGCAGTACGAACCATCCCAGATCAATGTCCTGAAACCGGAATATCCCGCCGGCAGCCAGAGCCGTGTACAGGAATACGATCTGCACCAGCAGAGGTGTACCGCGCATCAGCCACACATAAAACCGCACAGGGTATTGCAGCAGCGGATTCCCGGAGAGACGCATGAGGGCCGCGAGCAGCCCCAGTACACAGCCCATTGCCATCGCCAGAACACTGATGACGCAGGTAAGCCACAGCGCATTGAGATACACGTCACTAGGTTGCAAGAGGTATTGCCAGAACACGTCCCAGTTGAAGTTCATTGCGCCGCCCCTCAGTCCAGCTTGTCGCTGTCGACATGCCATTTGGCAAGCAGCTTGCTGTAGCTGCCATCAGTGCGCATGTCCTTGATGATCTGCTCGACGGCAGCAGTGAGTTGCGGATCATCCTTGCGGATGCCCAGCCCGGTCAGGATCCTGGCAAATGCCGGAACACCTTCCTGAAACAGGTCAGGCGCCATCGATGCGTAGTAACCGGCGGTCTCCACTGTGGTGCCATAGGCATCCACCTGGCTGATGCGCAGCGCCTGGAAAGCATCGGTATCGGAGTTGTAGACGACCAGCTTCATGGGCGGCTTGCCCGCCTTCGTCAGGCTGTCGTTCTCAGTATCGAGCAGCGTCTTGATGGTCGAACCATTGAGCACGGCGACCTTGTGACCGGAGAGATCCGACACGGCCGAGATCCCATTGGGATTGCCCTTGGGTACGACGACGGACTGGCTGGAGTACATATAGTTGACGATGTCGATGACCTGACGACGCTCAGGCTTGTCAAACAGCTGATCGACGATCATGTCGCACTGGCTGGCGAGCAACGCAGGCACCAGCCCGGAAAACGGAATGACACGCCACTCCACCTTCTTGTTGCCCAGTCGCCTGGCTATTTCCAGCCCCAGATCCACCGCCAGCCCCCTGGGCTTCTGCGCCTCGTCGAATGCAACCAGAGGCGGCGAATCCATGCCCGAACAGTAGGTCAGTTTTTCAACCGATTGCAGACGTTGAGGAACGGTCGGTTCAGCCATCGCCAGATGGGAAGCGAGACCGAAGTAAACTGCGACAACAAGAGCGCATTGCTTACGCATGGTGAAAACTCCGTTTTGCTGTGATGGGAGGGCAGCATTCAACGAGGTGTCATGGGGCAGCTCTCAATCGGAGTGCCCGCTTTATTCTTATGGCTCGGATCGGAGAAACAACGTCAGCGCCGGCAGCGTCCCTTCAATGTGCTGGCGAATCACACGTTCAGCGGCCTCGGCATCGCGAGCGCGAACGGCATCAAGAATCTGTGCATGTTCCTGGCGGCCACTGAGCGGCTTTTCACCGTGCTCCAGCCACAGGCGCATGGGGGCCTCGATCAATGAGTACAGGGAGAAAATCTGCTTCATCAGCCGCGGCCGTTCGCTGAGGCTGCACAGGTATTCATGGAATGCGCGATGGCGGGCGATCCAGTGTCCGGGGTCGTCGCGAAAATCATCCATGTCATCAAGAAGCCGTTCCAGAATCGTGATCTGCCGATCATTGATCCTGCTCACCGCCACCCGCACCGCCAGACCTTCCAGCGCCGCGCGCATCTCGAACACTTCGTTCATCTGCTCAATATCCAGGCCGCTGACAACAGCGCCGCGGTTGGGGCGCAACGTGACCAGCCCCTGAGCATCCAGACGCCGAAACGCCTCGCGTACCGGCATCCGGCTGGTCCCGATTTCACTGGCAATGTCTTCGGCTATCAGACGATCACCCTTGCGATAACGACCCGAACAGATCGCATTCAACAGGAAGTTGTAAGCCTCCTCTTCGGCCGTAACCGGCTGACGCTCCACATAGGTGGGTACGCTCTGCATGCCTGTCACCTTTTGCATAAATGTATCCAATTATCCATAAATGCAAAAAAGCAAAGAGCGAGCCAAGTCCTCACCTGTCATTTTTTAATGAAGGGAATCAAACCGTTACGAAGAAGATGGGGATCGAGGGAAAAACCGGTGTGGCGAGAAGTGATACGTATTGGAGCGAATACAGGCTGATGCGCACAACATTGAGGCCTTGAATGACCTGATGCCGCCCGGTCCCACGACCGGACGGCTTTGCAGATCCTAGACCTGGAATTGCTTGGTGATGCGACTCAGGTTTGTCGCCAGCTTGGACAGCTCTGCAGTGGCGATTGTCGTCTGGTTCGCGCCCTCGGAAGTCTGAGCCGACAGGTCACGAATGCTGACCAGGCTTCTATCGACCTCTCGCGCCACCTGAGCCTGCTCTTCGGCGGCGGTGGCAATCATCAGATTGCGCTCGTTGATCTGGCCGATGGAGTCGGTAATAGCCAGCAGTGCCTGCCCGGCACCATTGGCCAGTTCCAGCGTGTTGTGGGCCTGATGGCTGGTCTGCTCCATGGCCGTCACCGCCTGATGAGTACCGGTCTGGATAGAACTGACCATCTGCTCGATTTCACGGGTCGATTGCTGGGTGCGATGCGCCAGCGCCCTCACCTCATCGGCCACCACGGCAAATCCACGACCGGCTTCGCCAGCACGTGCCGCTTCGATGGCAGCATTGAGTGCCAGGAGGTTGGTCTGCTCGGCGATGGCACGAATGACGTCCAGCACCTTGCTGATATCCGTGGCCATGGTCGCCAGCCCGCGCACCTCGGCGGAGGTATCTCCCACCTTGGCCACCATCAGGTTGATCGCGGCGACCGTTTCATCCACCTGAGCGCGGCCATCCAGCGCCGCCTTGGTGGACTGCGCCGCCGACGTCGAGGCCGCCGCAGCGTTGCTGGCGACCTCATCAACCGCAGCACTCATTTCAGTGACCGCGGTTGCGGCCATTTCGATTTCGTTACTCTGGCGCTGGGTGGTGCGCGAGGCGTCTTCGGTCACGACATGCATTTCTTCGGAAGTCGAAGCCAATTGGGACGCCGAGTCCAGGATGGTGGCCAGAGCCCCACGCAGATTGGACTGCATGGCGGCCAGCGAACCGACCAGTCGCGCCGCTTCATCGGTGCCCTCTTGCTTGATGGGCTGGGTCAAGTCATTGGCTGCGATACGCCGGGCAATCTCCAGTGCATCGCCGATAGGTACGGTAAGGCTGCGGGTATACAGCCAGGCCAGCAGCACAGTGCCTGTCGCGCCCAGCACCACGAACAGAATCACCATCACCACCGTGCCATGGTAAGCAGCGTCAGCCTTCTCACCCGCACGCTTGGCTTTTGTGTCGTTCACGCCGATCAGCTTCTGCAGCGAAGCCTCGGTCAGGTCGGCAGCGGCTTTCATGTCCGTATTGGAGGTCTTGACCGCAGCTTCGAGATTGCCTGCTGCTGCCTCCGACAGGTAACGATCCTGGATGGCGTTATAGCCGGTAATGGCTTGCTTGAGCTCACTGAAGGCTTTTTGACCTTCAGTCGTGACAATCAGCTTGCCAAGAGCATCGCTGTATTCACTGATCAACTGACGGGACTGCTGAATATCGCTGGCCGCCTTGGTCTTGCGTTCCTGTGGTTCCACAGGGTTGCGCAGGCGAGCATTGTTACCCCGCAGGCTGACGAACTCGCGATCCAGCGAGCCGAGCAGCTTGACGCTGGGCAGCACATTTGTTTCAACATGTTTCTCTGCCTCATTGAGCTTCTCGGCCTGGCGCATGAACAACCCTCCCTGAAGCAATAACATCAGGCAGAAAAAGCCAAAGCACAGGGCGGAACGGGGGGCCAGGTTAAGACGTCGCATCATTGCGGGGTACTCCACAGCGAGGGGGGTGTTTTTAACTGATCGGCGTAGCGTTTTTTTCCTTGAAGGGTGTCGGATCAACGGTAGACGGCAATTCCATATTCAGCAAAAAAGTAAAAAACCGTTAAAAACAGAATCTTGAAACGTCTACCTTGAACAGACTCCACTGGCGACAGCACCATGGGAATGACAGCCTCGATGCAGGAGAAATACCCTGGCTGGCAATCCACAGCGCTGTCACATACCCGGAAGCACTCATGACCGACAGTATCAAGAGCGACACTGGCCCCTGGGCTGTTTTTCTGATTTTCCTGCGCCTGGGCCTGACCTCTTTTGGTGGCCCGATCGCCCATCTGGGGTATTTCCGGGATGAGTTCGTGGTACGCCGACAATGGTTGAGCGAACGCAGCTACGCCGATCTGATTGCTCTGTGCCAGTGTCTGCCAGGTCCTGCGAGCAGTCAGGCCGGAATGGCACTGGGACTGTTCCGTAGCGGATATACCGGAGCGCTGGCTGCCTGGTTGGGATTCACCTTGCCTTCGGCCATTGCCATGATCCTGTTTGCAACAGGCATTGCGACTTACGGCAATGCAATGCCCGCCGGTGTACTGCATGGCTTGAAAGTGGTGGCCGTGGCAGTCGTCGCGCAAGCTGTATGGGGGATGGCGCGCAACCTCTGTAGCGACGTTGCGCGCATCACCCTCATGACAGTGGCCACATGCCTGGTGCTTCTGGTGCCGACAGCCTGGGGACAGATGGGGGTTATCTTCGCTGCAGCGATCACTGGCCTGCTGCTGTTCAAGCCTTCGCAAGGAGAAGCGCATGATCCATTGCCGATGCCCATCAGACCCCGTGCAGGTCTGCTCTGGCTGACGCTGTTCATTGCCCTGCTCGTGAGTCTGCCATTGCTGTCAGCCCTGTTCCCGAACCCGATACTTTCACTGATCGATGCCTTCTACCGCACCGGCTCACTGGTGTTCGGAGGCGGACATGTGGTGTTGCCGCTGTTGCAGGCCGAAGTCGTGCTGTCAGGCAAGGTCGATAACGATACATTCCTGGCGGGCTACGGTGCCGTGCAGGCCATCCCGGGACCGTTGTTCACCTTTGCAGCGTTTCTCGGAGCCTCACTGAACCAGGCACCCAACGGCTGGACTGGCGGGCTGATCGCCCTGTTGGCAATCTTTGCCCCCTCCTTCCTGTTGGTAATGGGAGCCTTGCCATTCTGGGAGCACTTGCGCCGTAGCCCCCGAACGCAAGCAGCGCTGGCAGGCATCAATGCAGCGGTGGTCGGTCTGTTGCTGGCCGCTCTCTACCAGCCGGTATGGACGAGCGCCATTCTCACACCGCAGGACTTTGCTCTGGCCCTCGTTGCGCTGGTTGCCTTGATGTTCTGGAAACTACCGCCATGGCTGGTGGTGACAGGCAGCGGTGTGGTGGGAGGGTTAATGAGTATGGCGCTGTGAGCGAAGACTTTTGGCGGAGTGATTTTGCTTGCAGATCACCGACTATCGACACTGATCCACACGACATCCCGTACCGTATGCCAAATTCCAGACAAAGAAAAGCCCGCGATGGGGGGGAGCGGGCTTAAAGTTCTCTCAGGAGCAGTTACGACATTACCTGCCCCAATGTAAAAAAACTGTGAAGGCGCTTCATTGATAGCAAGCGCCCGCCTATATCATCAGAACGTAACGCTGGCCGTCACACGGGCGGTACGTAATGCGCCCTCTTCCACCTGGAGCGAGCTGCTGCCGGTTGTGGCCGGGTAGTATTCCTTGTTGAACAGGTTGTCGATGTTCAGTTGCAGACTGGTCTTGTAGTCATGGGTCGGCAGATCCCAGCGCACAAAGGCATCGGCCACGGTGTAGCTGTCCATCCAGAAACTGTTGGCATTATCCCCCGGACGCTCCCCTACATATCGGGCACCGGCACCGACATGCCACTTGCCGGTTTCAGCCGGCAGCGCGAGGTGGTGAGTCAGGTACAGGCTGGCAGTGTGCATGGGCGCATTCGGCAGGCGATTGCCCTCTTGCTCTGGCGACTCCTGGTTCTTCAGCACCTTGGTGCGGTTGTAGGCATAGGTGCCGATCATGCTCCAGTTCTCGGACAACTCACCGGTCACATCCAGTTCGATACCGCGGGAGCCCGCCTTGCCCACGGCCTCGTCGAGGCTGTCGCCGTTGCTCTGCAGGACGCTGTTGACCAGGTTTTTCTTGACGATGTCGTACACCGCCAGATTCACGTTGAGTGCCTGGACAGGGGTGTATTTGATCCCCACTTCGTAGCTGCGACCTTCGGTAGGCTTGAAGCTGTTACCCGCATCATCGGCATCGTTGGGCACGAACGAACGACTGTAGTTGGCATAGAGCGCGACGGTCTCGGTCGGCTGATAGACGATCCCGCCGAAGGGAATGAATTTATCGCCATTTGAATCGGCACCTGGCGCATAGGAACTGCCCAGCCCCTGATCGCTGTATTGATCCCAGTGCTCCTGACGACCACCGAAGACCAGAATCCAGCGATCATTGAGGTGCCAGTTGTCCTTGAAATACACCGAAGTGGTGACGAGGTTATTTTCCGCATTGCTCTGCGCAGCACTGATGGTCGCAGGCTCCGCCAGGTTGCCATATACCGGGTTCTGGATATTGAGGTTGCCTGCGGCGGTGTTGGCATTGCGGTAGGTTTTGCCACGGTATTTATCCAGCGATTCGTTATCCACGCCGACCGTGATCTCGTGCCGCTGACCGAACAACTGCTGGTCGCCCATCAGATCCAGAGCGGTATAACGGCTTTCGTAATCATAATGCCCGCCGTTGGCGATCCGGCGCAGGTTATTGCCGGTCAGCGCATTCGGCTGGGCTATCGCCAGGCTGTAGCGATCCTGAGTCCAGCCATAAGTCAGCCGGCTGCGCCATGCGTCATTGAGTTGGTACTCGAACTTCGCGGTCGTGCTCTGGCTTATGCCCACCGTCTTGGCCCAGCGCTCATCCAGACGATCGCGATAACTGATGTCTGCCGGACGACCATTGACGAACACCGTGCCGCGATCGAACGGGCTGGAGTAATCGTTGTAGGTATAGGCCAGGGAAACACTCGCCCGCTCGCCCACCCAGGCAATCGACGGCGCAATGAGCGTGTGCTCGTCAACGCCATAGTTACGCCAGTAATCTTCGTGACCGCGCTCAGCGATCAAACGATAAGCCAGGCCGGTATCGCCCAGCGGGCCGGTCGTGTCCAGACCGAACGAACCACCGCCCTCGCTGAAAGCAGAGCCGGTCAGCGTCGTGCTGCGGCTGAACTGCGGCTGCTTGCTGATGACGTTGATAAGCCCACCGGGCTCCAGCGCGCCGTACATCAACGAAGCCGGCCCCTTGAGCACCTCCACATGATCGGTGGTTGCCCCCAGGTTACGGCCAATGGCCGAGCGAATCCCGTCGCGCATGATCGAGTTGTCATCGTTACTGCCAAACCCGCGCTTGATCAACGCATCCTTGGTGCCACCCAGGGTGTTGGTCTGAGTGACGCCGCTGACAAAGCGCATGGCATCGATAAGATCCTTGACCTGATAGTCATCGAGAGTCTGGGCGGCAACCGTGTTGACGCTTTGCGCCTCGTCCCGTATCTGCGTGGTTCCCTTGCTCGCCGTGGAGGTATCTGTGCGCGTATAGCTTTCCTGGTCGGAAGTAGACTCAATGACACTGGCAGGAAGCTCAGTGGCAGACTCGGCGGCCATCGCAAGGCAAGGCAACGCAGTACAGAGAAGAACAGAAGCGTTCAGGCGGAAAAGCATATTGGCCACGTAAATGACTCCGACATAGTAAAAGGAATAATTCCCATTTACCTACACGGTTGGCAGATGTGGTTACCTCACCTTTTTTTTGAAAATATTTTTTAGGGTGGCTACCGGGGATGGTGAGCAGGATTGGGGATTGCCCGGCGCATTGCGTGAATGGCCGAAAAATCATGCGCGATTTTTTACGTCCGCTAACGAAAAACCCGTTTTCCACCGTCCAGTCCGACACCCTTTTCCCTTTCCTCCGCATGAAGTTTCCGAGAAAATCCCGAGGCCTTGCGCGAGGTGATTTCGGGCTCTAGGCTGCGGTCGTCGCTGAATATCAGTGATCGGGTTTAGCAGCCTGTGGGTGACATACAACGCGCAAGCACCGCTTATGGCGGCTTTGCGTGGGGCACTTTCGAGTGCGCCGGATTTGTAGGTTGCCCCGGTCTGCTAACCCGCGTCAAAGTCGCCACCCTTGTTCGTTTAGCAGCGAATGGCAGGTGGCCTTACCTTACAGGCAGCCTTCATGATCAAAGTAATATCTGATCCACCGAACACAAACCTCGAAGAATCCCTTCTGCACGTCAGCGCCCTGCTGCGTTGCGCAGCAGCCACCGCCTACGAAACCGGAGACAGCCTCAACGGCCCGAAACGCGACCTGGCGTTTTCGGTGGTGCATTTGATTGGCATGGCCAAGGCTGAGCTGGAAAGGTCGTTGGCTTGGGTGGAGGTGCGTTAGGCGGTTTTTCGCGAATAAATTCGCTCCTACACGGGCTATGTGTGCGAATTCATTCGCGAAGAGCTCGCAGCAAACACACAACCACCATTACCAGAACCTCCACCAAGGCCGGTTTTTCCTCACATCGGCAGGCTTATAGAGTGCAGTCGCAACCTTATGGGTCTGCTCGGCCAGCTCATCCAGCCACTCTTGCGGGCCTATCCAGTGATCATGGACAGACTCCAGAAACTCCCGAGTAAGCGGTAACCCTGAGGCATCCCCCAGCAAGGTGCCGAATGCCTCACATTTGGGGCACCATGCCGTTGAGTCCGTCCATCGCGCGACCTCTGGCGCAGGGAAAACCGCGTAACAGCCAAAGCATGCGCATTGGCTGCTGATGAGAATCTCTGCCTGATTATTATTGGCATGATCGTGGGCGCTGTAGGTGTCCGTCATTTAGTTATCGAACTCGATCAGAACCTTGCCAACGTGCTGTGCAGCCGCAAAGTAGGCATACGCCTCTGGCGCGTCGTCGAATTTGAAAGTCTTGGCGACTACGGTTTGAATGCCATTCACTTCTATGGCGCGTAGCAGCTCTTCGAACATTTTCCGGTTGCCGTTGGCGATGCCTCGGATCGTCACGTTTTTGAGGATGAGCGATACGTAGTCAGGTATCGGCGACTTCTGTCCTGGGGTTACACCTATCACCGCAATACGCCCATTCACGGCCGCTGCCGCGATGGATTGCCCCAAAGTATCCTGACCGCCCGTCTCGATGATCACGTCGGCACCTGCGTTCTCGGTAAGCAGCATCAACTGGGCGGCCCAGTCGGTGTGGGTACGGTAATTTACTGTGATGTCCGCTCCGAGCTGGCGGACAAACTCCAGCTTCTCATCGCTTGATGAGGTCATCGCCACCCGTGCGCCCAGGACCTTGGCGATTTTCAATGCCGCCAGCGCCACTCCCCCAGTGCCCAGACACAGAACGAGTTCGCCCGGCTTGACCTTGCACACCTCGACCAGAGCGTTCCAGGCGGTAAGCCCGGCGGACGCGAGGGCAGCGACATCTTTATTCGCCAACGCTTGCGGGACGCGGATCAACGCCGCAGCCGGGAGTACAATTTTTTCAGCAAGCCAGCCATCGTGGCTGACACCGACATCATGGCTGAACACGTCAGCGCGAAACGCCCCGTCCAACCAGTTGGGGAAATGACCGCAGATGACTCGGTCACCCGGTTTGAAATCTTCGACACCTTCACCGACCGCAATGACTTCTCCCACGCCTTCAGACACCGGGATACGTTCGGGGGCCTGCATGGGACCGTATACCCCCCGAAGAATCTGGACATCCCGGCTGATGAGGCTCACAAGTCGCGGGGCGATGACGACTTCGCCTGCCCCGGCAGACAATTCGGGACGGGTGGTCGCGGTCAGCGAGTCCAAACCATTCTGGGCGCCTATCTGGAAAGCTTTCATCGGGTCATCCCCTGTGTCGTGAATAAGTGCGTGTCGAACCTTGGGTAACGGATTTGAGGCAAGGTTGCAGGCGTGAAGCCGCCATCAGCAGACACTGGCCCTCGGGGAAGGTGCCGCTTCCGATCCAGCGGTAACCCTGAGGGATATACAAGGTTGAGGTGGTTTTTCGCGAATGAATTCGACAGCCCGTCTGGACGCTGAAAATGTGTTGCATTCAAGCTGGTCGTCGCGGCCAAGGCCCCTCCCACAAGTGACGGGCAGGCCTTGAGTGATCAACATCAGTTTGTGGGAGCGAATCGGGCGGCGCTCCGCTCATTCGCGAAGAGCTGGCACCAAACCCCAGAAACGAAAAAGCCCTGAATAATCAGGGCTTTGACGTATCGAATATGGCGGAAGCATAGAGATTCGAACTCTAGGACCTGTTACAGTCGGCAGTTTTCAAGACTGCTGCCTTAAACCACTCGGCCATACTTCCACTTGCGTTGCGGGCGCCATAATACCGGAATGAAACAAGCTGTCAAACTCTCTGGGTGGTCACTTGCAGCGCCTCTGTTATGATCTTTGCAACTCAACATTTCAACAGGAAGGAGTTTCGCAATGCGCGAACAGGATTACGCCCTTAAAACCGGCATGCAGGCCGACCAGCTAGAGGTTAGTCGTGTCCTGCGCAACACTTACGGTCTTCTCGCTCTGACCCTGGCTTTCAGCGGCGTCATGGCATTCGTAGCCCAGCAGATGCGCGTCGGCTACCCGAACATTTTCGTGGTGCTGATCGGCTTCTATGGCCTGTTCTTCCTCACCAACAAGCTGCGTGATTCGGTGTGGGGCCTGGTTTCGACGTTCGCCCTGACCGGTTTCATGGGTTTCCTGCTGGGCCCGATCCTCAACCGCTACCTGGGCATGTCGGGCGGCGCTGAAGTTGTCAGCTCGGCGTTTGCGATGACGGCTCTGGTGTTCGGTGGTCTGTCGGCCTATGTACTGATGACCCGCAAGGACATGAGCTTCCTGGGTGGTTTCATCACTGCCGGCTTCTTCGTTCTGATGGGTGCCGTACTGGCCAGCCTGTTCTTCGAGATCAGCGGTCTGCAACTGGCGATCAGCGCAGGTTTCGTGCTGTTCTCCTCTGTCTGCATTCTGTTCCAGACCAGCGCCATCATCCATGGCGGCGAGCGCAACTACATCATGGCGACTGTCAGCCTGTATGTATCGATCTACAACCTGTTCGTCAGCCTGTTGCAGATCTTCGGCATCATGAGCCGCGACGACTGATAGCCATACGGCGTCAACAAAAAGCCCGCCTTCGCGGGCTTTTTGCTGTCCAGCGTCCGTGAATTCTTTATCATTGCGCATGTTCCGCCGACAGAGCCGACAATGAAATTCGCCATATCCCTTTTTTCCGCGGCCCATGCGCCCTCTTCCCGTCGCGCCCTGCAGTTTGCAGAGGCGGTCTTGGCAGGCGGCCATGAGATTGTGCGTCTGTTCTTCTATCAGGATGGCGTTCACAGTGCTTCGGCCAATGTCGTGTCGCCACAGGATGAGCAGGATCTGCCCAGACAATGGCGTGACTTCATCACCACGCACCAGCTTGATGGCGTGGTGTGCATCGCTGCCGCTCTGCGTCGTGGCGTGCTGAATGCAGAGGAAGCCGAACGCTATCAGCGCCCATCCGCCAATCTCCTCGAGCCTTGGGAATTGTCCGGACTGGGCCAGTTGCACGATGCCGTGCAATCGGCGGATCGACTGATCTGTTTCGGAGGGCCTTGAAATGGCCAAGTCACTGTTGATCATCAGCCGTCAGGCACCGTGGGCAGGCCCAAGCGCCCGGGAAGCGCTGGATATCGTACTGGCGGGCGGCGCCTATGATTTGCCGGTGGGCCTGTTGTTCATGGACGACGGCGTGTTTCAGTTGCTTGCGCAGCAGAACGCCTCGGCCCTCCAACAGAAAGACCTCACCGCCAACCTGAAAGCGCTGTCGATGTTTGGCGTGGAAGAGGTCTATGCCTGCGGCCAGAGCCTGGCAGCACGCGGCATGGCCCATGACGAACTGGCTGACGACATCCATCATCTGTCCGCCAGAGCCGATTTATCGGCCCTTATTGACCGCTACGACCAAGTGATAACGATCTGATGGCTACCTTGCACGTTCTTTCTCACTCGCCCTTTGCCGACACCCGTCTGGAAAGCTGCCTGAGCCTGCTGGGGCCGGACGACGGCCTTCTGCTCTGCGGCGATGCGACTTACGCACTGATGCCCTCCAGCGCCCCGCGACTGGCGCTGGAAAAACAGTTGCCCGCCCTCAAACTGTTCGCGCTGGATGAAGACCTGAAAGCCCGCAATCTGTTGTTGCCTGAAGGTGCAACGGCTGTGGATTACCCAGGCTTCGTCGAGCTCTCGATCCGCTTTGACAAGGTCAATACGTGGTTATGAAACAGTTGATCGTGGCCGAACGCAGCATTGCGCTGGATAAGGATGGCTTTCTACAGGACCTGAACGACTGGTCCCTGGAAGTGGCCCATGCGCTGGCGAGCGAGGAAGGTATCGCTTTGAGTCCCGAGCATGTGGAAATCCTGGAGCTGCTGCGCAATTTCTACGGGGAATTTCAGCTCTCGCCTGCCACGCGCCCGTTGATCAAGTACACGGCACTCAAGCTGGGGCCGGAGAAAGGCAACAGTATGCACCTCAACCGCCTGTTCAATGGCACTCCCGCCAAACTGGCCGCCAAGCTGGCGGGCCTGCCGAAGCCGACCAATTGCATATGAACGATTACGCTCCCCTCGTCACAGAAACACCTGCCGAGCATCCTTTTGCCCAGTTCGTCCGCATTCTGGGCAAAGGCAAGCGCGGCGCCCGCAACCTGACCCGCGAAGAAGCCCGGGAAGCCATGGGCATGCTGCTTGACGAAAAGGTCGAGGACACGCAACTCGGCGCCTTCCTGATGCTATTGCGCCACAAGGAAGAGAGCCCGGAAGAACTGGCCGGTTTCACCGAAGCCGTCCGCGAACGCCTGACCGCTCCGCCCATGCAGGTGGATATCGACTGGCCGACTTACGCCGGCAAGAAGCGTCACCTGCCCTGGTATCTGCTGGCTGCCAAGTGCCTGGCGCAGAACGGCATCAAGGTGCTGCTCCATGGCGGCGGCGCGCATACCGCGGGGCGGCTGTATACGGAGCAGTTGCTCGGCCTGCTGGATATCCCGCTCTGCCGCAACTGGCAGGCGGTGGAAGGCGCACTGGAGCAACACAATCTGGCGTTTATCCCGCTGGGTGACTGGGCTCCACAGTTGCAGCGCATGATCGATCTGCGTAACACCCTGGGCCTGCGCTCGCCGATTCACTCGCTGGCCAGGGTCCTCAACCCGCTGAATGCCCGCTGCGGCCTGCAAAGTATCTTTCACCCCGGCTATCAAAGCGTGCATCGCGAAGCCAGCACGCTGCTGGGAGACAATGCCATTGTCGTCAAAGGCGATGGCGGCGAAATCGAGATCAACCCCGACACCATCAGCCACTTGTATGGCACCAGCAATGGGCAAGCCTGGGACGAGGAATGGCCTGCGCTCTCGCCAAGGCGCCACGTCAAGCCTGCAACGCTGGATCCCCAGCAACTGGTGACCCTGTGGCGTGGCGAAACAGAGGACAGTTATCCGCAACTCGCCCTGATTTCCACCATCGCCCTGGCGTTGCGCGGGCTCGGTATTGCGCGTGAGGAAGCTTTCGAGCAGGCTCAAGTCTTCTGGGATCGTCGGGACAAGGCCCTGTAACCTATCGATTTACTCGATCATGAAAGCCCATTGTTTGCGCTTTTCTGTCGAACCAACCCGATTAGACTGACTCACAACCTATATTCATTTACAGATTGGAGTCAGACATGGGCCTTCTCATCGAAGGACGCTGGCATGACCAGTGGTACGAAAGCAGCAAGGACGGGGCATTCCAGCGAGAGAATGCCCAACGTCGCAACTGGGTCACGGCCAGCGGCAAAGCCGGGCCAAGCGGTGAAGGCGGCTTTGCAGCCCAGGCCGGTCGCTACCATCTGTATGTGTCCCTGGCCTGCCCATGGGCTCACCGGACACTGATCCTGCGCAAGCTCAAGGGCCTGGAAAACCTGATCGATGTCTCGGTGGTCAGCTGGCTGATGCTGGAAAACGGCTGGACCTTCGACCCACAGACCGGCTCGACGGGCGATCAACTCGACAACCTGCAGTTTCTCCATCAGCGCTACACCGCAGACGATGCCAACTACACTGGCCGCGTCACGGTGCCTGTGCTGTGGGACAAACAGCAGCAGCGTATCGTCAGCAACGAGTCGGCGGAAATCATCCGCATGTTCAACTCGGCGTTCGACGAGCTGACCGGCAATCGTCTGGACTTGTACCCGAGCACACTGCAAGCCAGGATCGACATGCTCAACGAGCAGATTTACCCCAACGTCAATAACGGTGTGTACCGGGCAGGCTTTGCCACTTCACAAGGTGCCTACGAAGAAGCCTTCGATGCCTTGTTCACCGAGCTGGATGTGCTGGAAAAGCTGCTGGGAGAAAATCGCTATCTGGCGGGTGAATACCTGACCGAAGCCGATGTCCGGCTCTTCACCACCATCGTACGTTTCGATGCGGTGTATTACAGCCACTTCAAGTGCAACCTGCGGCGCATCGCCGACTATCCCAACCTGAGCAACTGGCTGCGGGAGTTGTATCAATGGCCGGGGATTGCCGAAACAGTAGACCTTGAGCACATCAAAGGCCATTACTACGCCAGCCATCGCACTATCAATCCGACAGGCATTATCCCGAAAGGCCCGGCATTGAATCTGGAAGCCAGCCATGATCGCGAGCGCTTGCCGGGCAAGGGAATCTACGAGGCAATGCCGATCAGTTAAGGCGCAAACGGACTTGTAGGAGGCAGCTTGCTGGCGAAAAAGGCATCAAAACCGGCAGACATTCTGCGTCTGTACACTGAAGTCGCCAGCAAGCTGCCTCCCACATGGGCTATCCGAAGCATCAGACGCTGGCTTGGGCGCCTTCGAACCAGGCCAGTTTTTCGCGCAACACGACCACTTCACCCACGATCACCAGTGTCGGAGCATGAACCTCATGCTCTGCCACCAGTTGAGGCAGGTTGGCCAGGGTGCCCGTGAAGACGCGCTGGTTGGAAGTCGTGCCCTGCTGGATCAATGCAGCCGGTGTATCCGCCGACCGACCATGCTTGATCAGTTGTTCGCAGATGATCGGCAGCCCGATCAAACCCATGTAGAACACCAGGGTTTGCGCAGGCGAAACCAGATCATCCCAAGGCAGATTGCTGGTGCCGTCCTTCAGGTGCCCGGTGATGAACCGCACCGACTGGGCATAATCGCGATGGGTCAGCGGAATCCCGGCATAAGCCGCGCAACCACTGGCCGCCGTGATGCCCGGCACGACCTGGAACGGAATGCCATGGGAAGCCAGTTCTTCGATCTCTTCGCCACCACGGCCGAAGATGAACGGATCACCGCCCTTCAGACGTACAACGCGCTTGCCCTCTTTGGCCAGGGTAACCAGTTGCTGGTTGATCTGGTCCTGAGGCAGAGCGTGTTCGGCGCGACGCTTGCCCACGTAGACACGCTCGGCATCACGACGGCAAAGATCAAGAATGGCTGGAGCCACCAGACGGTCATACAGCACCACATCGGCTTGCTGCATAAGACGCAAGGCACGGAAGGTCAGCAGGTCCGGATCACCAGGACCGGCACCCACCAGATAAACCTCACCCTGCGCCTTGGGAGCATCGCCTGCGATCTTGGCAATCAGCAGCCGTTCGGCTTCGCTGCCCTGCCCGGCCAGTTGCCGGTCGGCGATAGGCCCCTGGAAAACATCTTCCCAGAACGCCCGACGCCGCTGCACGTCCGGGAGCAGCCCTTTGACCTGATTGCGAAAGCGCGCCGCAAGCCCGGCCAACTGACCGTAGGTCGAAGGTATCCAGGTTTCCAGCTTGGCGCGGATCAAACGCGCCAGCACAGGTGCATCGCCGCCACTGGAGACCGCAATCACCAGAGGTGAGCGGTCGACAATGGCCGGGAAGATGACCGAGCACAAGGCAGGCGCATCCACCACATTGACGGGAACACAACGCTGCCTGGCGTCCTGGGACACCTGGGCATTGAGGGGTTCATCGTCGGTGGCGGCAATCACCAGCACACAGCCGTCCAGATCGCCTTCGCTGTAACCGCGAAGGATCAATTCGCCACCGCTGCGCTCGACCAGTTCGCGCAGTTGTTCTTCGATGTCGGGCGCAACCACCCGCAACAGCGCACCGGCTTCGGCCAGCAGGCGAGACTTGCGCAAGGCAATCTCGCCGCCACCGACGACCAGCACCCAACTGCCACGCAGATTGTGGAACAGCGGCAGGAATTCCATTTAACCGATGACCTCGATGCCGCCCATGTAAGGCTTGAGCACTTCAGGCACACGGATCGAACCGTCAGCCTGCTGGTAGTTTTCCAGCACCGCGACCAGGGTACGGCCAACCGCCAGCCCCGAACCGTTCAGGGTATGAACCAGTTCCGGCTTGCCGGTTTCCGGGTTACGCCAGCGGGCCTGCATGCGACGCGCCTGGAAGTCGCCGCAGTTGGAGCACGACGAGATTTCACGGTACTTGGCCTGGCTCGGAATCCAGACTTCAAGGTCGTAGGTCTTGACGGCGCTGAAGCCCATGTCGCCAGTGCACAGAGCCAGCACGCGGTAAGGCAGCTCAAGCAGTTGCAGGACGCGCTCGGCGTTGGCGGTCAGACCTTCCAGCGCTTCCATCGACTGGTCCGGAGCGACGATCTGTACCATCTCGACCTTGTCGAACTGGTGCTGGCGAATCATGCCGCGGGTATCGCGACCCGAAGCACCGGCTTCGCTGCGGAAGCATGGCGTGTGGGCAACGAATTTCAGAGGCAGTTGTTTCGGGTCGAGGATTTCGCCGGAAACGATGTTGGTCAGCGACACTTCTGCCGTCGGGATCAGGTACAGATCCGCTTCACCGTCGCGGGAGATCTTGAACAGGTCTTCCTCGAACTTCGGCAACTGACCGGTGCCTTGCAAGGCAGGCGCTTGGACCAGATAAGGCGTGTACGCCTCTTCGTAGCCGTGTTCGTTGATGTGCAGGTTGATCATGAACTGCGCCAAGGCGCGGTGCAGACGGGCGATTGGGCCGCGCAGCAGAGCAAAGCGGGCGCCGGACAGCTTGGCGGCGGTTTCGAAGTCCAGCCAGCCGAACTTCTCACCCAGGGCAACGTGGTCCTGAACGGTGAAATCGAAGGAAGCAGGCGTGCCCCAGGTACGCACTTCGACGTTCTCGTCTTCGTCAGCGCCCACCGGCACGGACTCGTGAGGCAGGTTCGGCATGCTCAGCAGCATGGCGTCCAGCTCGGACTGAATACCGTCCAGCTCTTTCTTGCCGCTGTTGAGCTCTTCGGCCATGCGGTCGATATCTGCCATCAAGGGCGCGATGTCTTCGCCGCGCTGCTTGGCCTGACCAATGGATTTGGAACGGGCATTACGCTCGGCCTGCAACTGCTCGGTGCGGGTCTGTACCGTCTTGCGCTGGTTTTCCAGCGATTCGATGCGCGCTACGTCCAGTGTGAAACCACGGGAAGCCAGGCGATCCGCTACGTCCTGAAGTTGGGTACGTAACAGTTTGGAATCGAGCATATCGTTCTCTCGTCTATCAAAGTCTGGTCAGGGACAGGCCAACCCAGGTTGCGAGCAGCCCGCCGAACACGCTGATACCCGCATAGCCCAGCGCCATCGGTACTTGCCCGCTTTCCAGCAGGCGCAGCGTATCCAGTGAAAAGGATGAAAAGGTCGTCAGACCGCCTACAAAGCCGACAATCAAGCCGGCACGAACCTCGATGGGCACTTCCGGGCGAATCAGAAACAGGCCGTAAAGCACGCCGATTATCAGGCACCCGACGATATTCACCGCCAGCGTTGCCGTATAGAAGTGCCGCGGCCAGTTGGCGCTTACCCAGGTTCCTGCAGCAAAGCGCAATAATGTACCAGCGATACCGGCTACGGACACCGCAAGAATTGTCTGAATCACTACTTTCTCCGCTGACGAGGGCTGGCGGCGTCCAATGAAGCCAGATGTTTGAGCTTTTCGCCGATCTTGAGCTCCAGGCCACGAGGCACCGGCTTGTAATACTCGCGGGGTTCCAGATCTTCAGGGAAGTAGTCTTCACCGGCCGCGTAGGCATCGGGTTCGTCGTGGGCATAGCGGTATTCTTCGCCATAGCCCAGTTGCTTCATGAGCTTGGTCGGTGCGTTGCGCAAATGCAGCGGGACTTCCAGCGAGCCATGCTCGGTGGCTTCGCGCATCGCCGCCTTGAACCCCATGTACACCGCATTGCTCTTGGGCGCGCAGGCCAGGTAGACAATGGCCTGGGCCACCGCCAGCTCGCCTTCGGGGCTGCCAAGCCGTTCCTGCACATCCCAGGCGGACATGCACAGCGGCAAGGCGCGAGGGTCGGCATTGCCGATATCTTCGCTGGCCATGCGCACCACGCGACGCGCCAGATACAACGGGTCGCAGCCACCATCGATCATCCGTGCAAACCAGTACAGGGCCGCATCGGGGTTTGAGCCACGAATGGATTTGTGCAGCGCCGATATCTGGTCGTAAAACGCTTCACCGCCCTTGTCGAAACGACGACGGCTGTCACCCAGCAGGCTTTGCAGCAGGTCGACACTGATCTGCGAGCCATCTTCGGCAAGGTCGGAGGCGTTTTCCAGCAAATTGAGCATGCGCCGACCGTCACCGTCAGCCGCCGCCATCAACATCTCGAAGCCTTCATCGCTCAGGCTCAACTGATGTTTGCCCAAGCCGCGCTCTTCGTTCAACGCCCGATGCACCAGCTTGCGCAAGGCGGCTTCGTCGAGGCTCTTGAGCACATAGACCCGCGCTCGCGAGAGCAAGGCGTTGTTCAGCTCGAATGAAGGGTTTTCAGTGGTCGCGCCGATGAAAATCAGCGTGCCGTCTTCAACGTATGGCAAGAAGGCATCCTGCTGCGACTTGTTGAAGCGATGGACCTCATCGACAAACAGGATGGTACGGCGACCGTATTGCCCGGCCTGCTGCTTGGCCACTTCGACGGCCTGACGGATTTCCTTGACCCCGGCCAGCACGGCCGAAACGGTCTCGAAATGCGCATCCGACACCTTGGCCAGCAGCTTCGCCAGGGTGGTTTTACCGACACCCGGCGGGCCCCAGAAGATCATGGAGTGCAGAGCGCCCTGCTCCAGCGCCTCACGCAGAGGCTTGCCATGAGCGAGCAGGTGCTCCTGACCGACATACTCGTCCAGATTGGTCGCACGCAGGCGTGCAGCCAGTGGCTGAGCTATCGGTTCGCTACGAAACAGGTCCATGATCTGAGGTTAAGCCCCTTTATTCCTGGATGACATCGGCACCTTTGGGAATGTCGAACTTGAACTTGCTGGCGGCGATTGGCTCGTTGGCCTTGACGCCGGTGAACAGGATATTGGTGCGCTGGCCCACGCTGTCGATCAACTGCATGTCGTTGATGATGCCATTGCGGAAGGACAGACGCAGGTTATCGAACAGGGTGTCCTTGGTCTTGGGCTTCAGGACGAAGTCGATCACACCGCCCGCTTCCTTGGCCGTGATATCAAAGCTCTCGCTGATCTTCGATACATCACCGGACAGCAACAAGGCTGGCGTCTGGGTCAGGCGCTGATCCAGGGTCTTGATGGTGACCTGCTGCAAGTCCGGGTCCCAGAGGGAAACCTTCTTGCCGTCGGAGACCATCAACTGCTCCTGGGGTGCATCGGTGTGCCAGTTGAACAGGCCTGGACGCTGCAGGGTCATTTCACCCGAGGTTTCCTGCAATTGCGTGCCGCTGCCGTCCAGCGTCAACTGGGAAAAACGGGCAGTCAGGGTCTGGGATTTTTCCAGCAACTGGGTCAGGCGCGCCACGTCCTTGCTGTCGGCATGGGCCGGGATCGCGGAGAAAGTCAGTGCAGTTGCCAATAACATGCGGATAAGACGCATGGGATTCCTCATTGGATTCATGAAGCGCAGACGGCGTGTCTGGCACGCTGCCTGCGCTATGGGATTAAATCAGTCGCGCATCGGGCCGGGTGCAATGACTTCACGCGAGCCGTTGGTGTTCATGGCTGTCACGACACCTGCCATTTCCATCGCCTCGATCATCCGCGCAGCACGGTTGTAGCCAATCTTGAGTTTACGCTGCACAGCCGAAATCGATGCACGACGGCTTTCAAGAACGAACTTCACTGCCTCGTCATACAAGGCATCGCTCTCGCTGTCGTCACCGCCTTCACCGCTGCCGCCATCGAAGCCGCTACCGGCCTCTTCGACACCAGCCAGAATATCGTCGTTGTAGTTTGGCGTGCCACGCATTTTCCAGGCTTCTACCACACGGTGGACTTCCTCGTCGGATACGAACGCGCCATGCACACGAATCGGCAGGCTGGTGCCCGGCGGCATGTACAGCATGTCACCATGGCCAAGCAGTTGTTCGGCGCCACCCTGGTCGATGATGGTCCGCGAGTCGATCTTGCTCGATACCTGGAAGGCCATGCGCGTCGGGATGTTGGCCTTGATCAGACCGGTGATGACGTCCACCGACGGGCGCTGGGTTGCCAGGATCAGGTGAATACCGGCGGCACGGGCCTTCTGGGCGATACGGGCAATGAGTTCTTCAACCTTCTTGCCGACAATCATCATCATGTCGGCGAACTCGTCGACCACCACCACGATGGTCGGCAAAGTGGTGAGCAACGGCGCTTCGTCATGGATACTTTCACGACGATACATCGGGTCGGAAATCGGGTTGCCCTCTTCCTCGGCGTCCTTGATCTTGCGGTTGAAGCCGGCAAGGTTACGCACGCCCATGGCCGCCATCAGCTTGTAGCGGCGCTCCATCTCGGCAACGCTCCAGCGCAGGGCGTTGGCGGCATCCTTCATGTCGGTCACGACCGGGCACAGCAAGTGCGGAATGCCTTCGTAGATCGACAATTCAAGCATTTTCGGGTCGATCATGATCAGCTTGGCGTCTTCCGGGCCGGACTTGAACAGGATCGACAGGATCATGGCGTTCACGCCCACGGACTTACCGGAACCGGTCGTACCGGCCACCAGCAGGTGAGGCATCTTCGCCAGATCCGTGATGACCGGACGGCCACCGATGTCATGACCCAGCGCCAGGGTAACCGGCGACTTGGCATTGTCGTACTCGGGCGAGGACAGCACCTCGGAAAACCGCACGATCTGACGGTCTTCGTTGGGGATTTCGATACCGACGGTGGTCTTGCCGGGAATCACCTCGACCACACGGACGCTGGTCACGGCCAGAGAGCGTGCAAGGTCCTTGGCAAGGTTGGCAATACGGCTGACCTTGACCCCGGCGGCAGGCTGGATTTCGTAGCGTGTAATGACCGGCCCCGGATGGATGGAATCCACCGACACCTCGACACCGAACTCCTTGAGCTTGATTTCCAGCAGATGGCCCACGGCAGCCAGAGATTCCGGCGAATAGTTGAGCTGTTTCTTTTCGGCCGGGTCGAGAATCGAGATAGGCGGCAAGGTGCCTTCGATGGCGCTGTCGACAAACAACGGCACCTGCTTCTCTTTCTGGACACGCTTGCTCGGCTCGGGCGCCTTGGCAGGTGCCGGAGCAATGACCGCCGGCACGTGTTTCTCGCGCTCGGTCATGTGTTTGCTCAGGGATTCTTCACGCTCGATCAGACGTTCACGGGCCTTGACCTGCTCACGACGATCGGGAACAACCGGCGCCACCACTTCGTCGACACGCATGTCGACTTCACGCAACTGCGCGACCATCTGCTTACGCTCGGTACGAGCGACCCACCAGCGGTTGGCGGCACTCTGGATGAGTTCGAAGAGGTCGAGGGTGATCTTGCCGGTCACATCCATGACCTTGAACCAGGACAGGTCGGTGAATACCGTCAGGCCGAACAGGAACAAGGCAATGAACAGCAACGTGCTGCCCTGGATGTTGAGGGCTTTCTTGGCCAGATCGCCAAGCACTTCACCCAGCACGCCACCCGCAGAGCCCGGAAAGCCTGCCGCAAAATGAAAGTGGATATGCGCCAGCGCTGCACCGGCCAGAATCAGGAATACCAGACCGATCAGGCGCCAGGAGAACAGCCAGCCGCTCCACTGCCACGGCTCGTGACGCTGACTGAAGACCTGCCAGGCCTTGATGGCCAGCAACAACGGGAAAATATAGGCGAAATAGCCCACGACCATGAACAGGATATCGGCGCAGAAGGCACCCGCACGGCCTGCGGCGTTCTGGACTTGCGCGGAGCTGCTGGTATGGCTCCAGCCCGGATCGCTCTGATCGTAGGTCAACAGAGCCATCATCAGGTACAGGCACAAGGCACCAAAGGCAATCAGTGCACCTTCCTTGAGCCGATAATGCAGTTGCTGCCGCCAGAGCGGAACAGAGCTGGGTGCTGTGGTGGATTTTTTCAAAACGCTTTATTTCCTGCGCTCAAGCGCGAACATCTCGTTGATTGACTATGAACGGCTGCTGAACGGTATCGACCGGTTCCAGCCGAAAACGGGATCGCGAACCTCTGAAACACCCGCAGAACAGATGACCTGAATGATAACGCGCAAAGTCGGCATTGTACGGCTTTGTAGGTCCCAAGGTCTGTAGGAAAGCTCTTCACAGCGGCTTTTAACGCCCAATGATCGTCGTTTTCATACAGGGACTGACCATAACGGGCCATAGCCTTCCTCATGACGTTCAATTTGAGCATGCATTCTCTTTTGTGACAAAGGCTTATGAGGTGATTCTATCAGTGAGACAGAAGATCGAAGGCTATCGGGCTATCATCTTTTACCTGTACTACCGAAACCTTGCGACACACACCATAATGGCGACCGGTTGTGACCGCATTTATTGTACAGAGTTGCAAATGACCACCCGTGCGCCCTCCCCTACCGCGAAGTTCTGATGCCATGCTGACCTGGTTGCAACGCAACAGCCTTGTTTTCCCACCTCTGGAAAAAGCCCTGCGCGAACCCAACGGCCTGCTGGCCGCGGGTGGCGACTTGTCGGCAGACCGGTTGATACAGGCTTACCGGCATGGCTGTTTTCCGTGGTTTCAGGACGGGCAGCCCATTCTCTGGTGGTCACCCGATCCACGCACCGTTCTGCCACCAGCCGAGATTCATGTGTCACGCAGCCTGGGCAAACTCATGCGCCAGGAGCGTTATCGGGTGACGTTCGACCAGGACTTCGCATCCGTCATACAGGCCTGCGCCGAACCTCGCAGCTACGCCAACGAAACCTGGATCACCCGCTCGATGCAGGAGGCCTATAGGGAGCTGCATCGGCGCGGACACGCCCACAGCGTCGAGGTCTGGGACCAGGACACACTGGTGGGCGGGCTGTATGGCCTGGCCATGGGGCAGCTGTTTTTCGGCGAATCCATGTTCAGCCGCGCCGACAACGCCTCGAAAGTCGGCTTCGCCACATTGGTGGAACGCCTGAATGCCTGGGGGTTCGTATTGATTGATTGCCAGATGCCGACCCAGCATCTGCACAGCTTCGGTGCCCGCTCGATCCCGCGCCAGACATTTGCCGACTACCTGCACCGGCATCTGGATCAGCCCAATAACGCCGACTGGTTGCCTAGGCGAGTTTGAAAGGCTGGCATACACTCTTATTCATGGATTCTGATAACGGGGGGCTATCATGACAGAGCTGGCGCGGCTTAAGTTTTATGCCACTCAACCCCACACTTGCAGTTACCTGCCCGAAGAGCAGGCGACCACACTGTTTCTGGACCCCAGCCAACCCATGGACGTGCAAGTCTATGCCGACCTGTCGGACATGGGCTTTCGCCGCAGTGGCGACCATCTTTATCGCCCTCACTGCCAGAATTGCAGCGCCTGTGTGCCGGCGCGCATCCCGGTGAATCTCTTCGTGCCCGACCGGCAGCAAAAACGCATCCTCAAACGCAACACCGACCTTGAGGTACGCAGCACCAAGCCGGTCTTCACCGAAGAGCACTTCGATCTCTATCAACGCTATATCGAGCAACGCCACGCCGATGGCGACATGTTCCCACCCAGTCGCGACCAGTTTTCCACTTTTCTGGTAAGGGACCTGCCCTTCTCGCGCTTTTACGAGTTCCGGCTGGATCAGCGCCTGCTGGCAGTCGCAGTGACCGATCTTTTGCCCAACGGCCTTTCAGCGGTCTATACCTTCTATGAACCCGATGAAGAACGGCGCAGTCTTGGGCGTTATGCCATCTTGTGGCAGATCGCCGAAGCAGCCCGGCTTCAGTTGCATGCCGTGTACCTGGGATACTGGATCAAAAACTGTAAAAAGATGAATTACAAGACCCAATATCGCCCCATCGAGCTGTTGACCAATCAAAGATGGGTCACTCTGTATTGAAGCCCTTGGCTTAAAGAGGTTTTTTCGGGCACAATGCACGCCGCTTTTGCCTGGCGCCACTTGCACCGGGCCACTCATTTGTATACCGAGGGCTTTACTGCATGTCGAAAGAAGACAGCTTCGAAATGGAAGGCACTGTCGTCGACACCCTGCCCAACACCATGTTTCGTGTGGAGTTGGAAAACGGGCACGTCGTAACCGCGCATATCTCCGGCAAGATGCGCAAGAACTACATCCGTATTCTTACCGGTGACAAGGTCCGCGTCGAACTGACGCCTTATGACCTGAGCAAAGGGCGTATCACCTACCGCGCCCGCTAAGCTAGTACTGACGAAAACGCCCGGCACATGCCGGGCGTTTTTGTTTGTTCGCTTGTCTGGCACTCATTTCCGAGTACCAGACAGGACTGCCATCAGGCCATCTCTGCCGTTGTCTCGAAATCAAAGGTGATCTCGCCATCCTTGATATCGATATGCACAACGCCACCATGCTCGGACAACTCACCGAACAGGATCTCCTCAGCCAGGGGACGCTTGATCTTGTCCTGGATAAGGCGAGCCATCGGACGAGCCCCCATTGCCGCATCGTAGCCACCCTGCGCCAGCCAGCTTCTGGCCGCGTCGGATACTTCGAGCAGTACACGCTTGTCTTCCAGTTGTGCCTGAAGCTCGGTGAGGAACTTGTCGACCACGCTCTTGATGACTTCGTGGCTGAGGCGGCCAAACTGGATGATGGTGTCCAGACGGTTGCGGAACTCCGGCGTGAAGCTCTTCTTGATCACTTCCATTGCATCGGACGAGTGATCCTGATGAGTGAACCCGATCGAAGCCCGCGCTGCCGACTCGGCACCGGCGTTGGTGGTCATGATGACGATCACATTGCGGAAGTCCGCCTTGCGGCCGTTGTTGTCGGTGAGCGTACCGTGGTCCATGACCTGCAGAAGCAGGTTGAAGACCTCAGGATGCGCCTTCTCGATCTCATCGAGCAGCAATACGCAATGCGGTTGACGGGTAATGGCTTCAGTCAGCAGACCGCCCTGATCGAAACCGACATAGCCCGGAGGCGCACCGATCAGACGCGAAACGGTATGACGCTCCATGTATTCGGACATGTCAAAGCGAATCAGCTCGACACCCAGCGCCTTCGCCAACTGACGAGCCGCTTCCGTCTTGCCGACACCGGTAGGCCCTGCAAACAGGAAGGAACCTACAGGCTTGTCAGGCGACTTCAGACCGGCACGGGACAGCTTGATGGCCGTGGACAGCGAGTCAATGGCAGCATCCTGACCGAAGACCGTGAGCTTGAGATCGCGCTCCAGGTTACGCAGCAGCTCCTTGTCGGAACTGTTGACGTGCTTTGGAGGAATACGCGCGATTTTCGCGACGATATCTTCAACCTGCGGCACATCGATGCACTTGACCCGACGCTCGGCCGGCTGCAGGCGCTGGAAGGCGCCAGCTTCGTCGATGACGTCGATGGCCTTGTCAGGCATGTGCCGGTCATTGATGTAGCGCGAAGCAAGCTCTGCAGCTGCACGCAACGCTTCATCGCTGTACTCGATGCTATGGTGCTGCTCGAAGCGACCCTTGAGCCCACGAAGAATGCCGATGGTGTCTTCAACCGATGGCTCGGAGACATCGACCTTCTGGAAGCGACGCGCCAGGGCACGATCCTTCTCGAAGATCCCGCGGAACTCCTGGAAGGTGGTCGAACCGATGCAGCGGATATCACCGGAAGACAGCAGCGGCTTGAGCAGGTTGGAAGCATCCATTACCCCGCCGGAAGCTGCACCCGCACCGATGATGGTGTGGATTTCATCGATGAACAGGATTGCATGAGGCCGTTTGCGCAGTTCATTGAGCAGCGCCTTGAAACGCTTCTCGAAATCGCCACGATACTTGGTACCGGCCAGCAAGGCCCCAAGGTCAAGGGAATAGACGACGCTACTGGCCAGCAGGTCTGGCACCTGATTGTCGACAATGCGCTTGGCCAGGCCTTCAGCGATGGCCGTCTTGCCGACGCCCGCTTCACCGACCAGCAGAGGGTTGTTCTTGCGACGACGGGCGAGAATCTGAGCAACGCGCTCGACTTCGTTCTCGCGACCGACCAATGGATCGATGCGCCCCTGGCGCGCCAGTTCGTTCAGGTTGCTTGCATAGGCATCCAGAGGATTGCCTGAGGAAGAAGCCTCACCACCCTCGTCGTCCTGCATATCCTGCTCACCTTCAGAAGAGTGTTCGCCATGCCCTGGGACCTTGGAGATACCGTGGGCGATGTAGTTGACGACATCAATCCGGGCCACGCTCTGCTGCTTGAGCAGGAAGACGGCCTGACTTTCCTGCTCACTGAAAATCGCTACCAGTACGTTGGCGCCGGTCACTTCACGCTTGCCGGAACTCTGCACATGGAAGACTGCACGTTGCAACACGCGCTGGAACCCGAGCGTCGGCTGGGTTTCACGATCCTCGTCATGGACGGGGATCAGTGGGGTTGTGGAGTCGATGAACTCCTGCAGATCATGCTTGAGCTTATCGAGGTTTGCGCCGCAGGCACGCAAGACAGTGGCTGCAGCCTCATTATCCAATAGAGCCAGCAGGAGATGCTCGACCGTCATGAATTCATGACGCTTTGAACGAGCTTCCTTGAAGGCAAGATTGAGGGTGACTTCGAGCTCACGGTTTAACATAGCTTCACCTCATACCCAAGTGGCCGGCGTTTAACCGTCCTTCTCGATCTCACAGAGTAGTGGATGCTGACTTTCCCGGGCGTATTGATTGACCTGCATTGCCTTGGTTTCGGCTATGTCGCGGGTAAACAATCCGCATACTGCCCGCCCCTCTGTATGGACGGCCAGCATGACCTTGGTAGCCAGCTCACGATTCAGGTTGAAAAACACCTCAAGAACCTCAACGACGAAATCCATAGGGGTGTAATCATCGTTAAACAAAACCACCTTGTACATCGGTGGCGCCTGCAGGGTGGGCTTGGCGTCCTGCAACGCAATGCCAGCTGAGTCGTCCTCGTGTGACTGCGGACCGTCCTGATTGAATGTTAGTCGAATCTTGCTGATTGCATGCATGGTAAAGAAAGGTTCGTGTAAAGAGCGGATTGAATAATTTAGTCGCAGTCTGGCCGGTTTTTACATAGACCGCTGCATGACCTTGACTATCAGCTAATCGGTGTTACAAACAATAGAGCCCACATTGGGTAAAAAGGGTCCGCGCAGTCAACCAAAATTTTTTTAGGCCAGGCGGATTGAGGTGGATGATACTCCAGACGGAGTCCTTTGCAGAGGGATATGGCTATGCTCAGTGGTAAAGTCAAGTGGTTCAATAATGCAAAAGGCTATGGATTTATCCTTGCCGATGGCAGAGATGAAGATCTGTTTGCTCATTATTCGGCCATACAAATGGATGGCTACAAAACGCTCAAGGCAGGCCAGCAGGTCCAGTTCGAGATTATTCAGGGACCCAAGGGATTGCATGCCGTGAATATCTCGTCTGCGCCCACAGCTACCGCTCCAACGGCCGCAGATGCTCCAAGCGCAGTACAAAAGCCAGCTAATGTGTCGGCCTGAGACAGACCACCACAAACGCCAGCCATGAATAAACAGCCAGTTCAGGGTGACTGAACTGGCTGCTGGCCCAGCGCATCGAGCTACATATGCGCAATCAGGGCATCGCCGAACGCCGACGATGAAAGCAGCGTTGCGCCCTCCATCAGCCGCTCGAAATCATAAGTAACAGTTTTTGCCGCAATGGCTCCATTGGTGCCTTTGATGATCAGATCGGCCGCTTCAACCCATCCCATATGCCGCAACATCATTTCGGCAGACAGAATCAAAGACCCCGGATTGACCTGATCCTTGCCTGCATATTTAGGCGCTGTGCCGTGCGTCGCCTCGAACATCGCCACGGTATCCGAAAGATTGGCACCCGGCGCAATTCCGATTCCCCCGACCTCCGCTGCCAGTGCGTCGGAAAGATAGTCACCATTGAGATTCAATGTTGCGATGACATCATATTCGGCAGGACGTAACAGGATCTGCTGAAGCATTGCATCGGCAATGGCATCCTTGACGGTCACCTCCTTGCCGGTCCGGGGGTTCGTGAACTGCATCCATGGCCCGCCATCGAGCAGAGTCGCGCCAAACTCCTCGGCAGCCACTTCATAGGCCCACTCCTTGAAGGCCCCTTCGGTGAACTTCATGATGTTGCCTTTATGCACGATGGTCAGCGAGTCGCGATCATTGTCCACGACATACTGCAACGCCTTGCGCGCCAGGCGCCTTGTACCCTCCCTGGAAACCGGCTTGACCCCGATGCCGCAATCCTCGTCAAAGCGGATTTTGGTGACACCCATCTCCTCCTTGAGAAAACGAATGACCCTGGTCGCTTCGGGAGATCCAGCCTTCCACTCGATGCCGGCATAAATATCTTCGGAATTTTCGCGAAAGATCGTCATGTTCACATCGCCGGGTTTCCTGACCGGGCTGGGCACACCCTCGAACCAGCGCACAGGCCTCAGGCAGACATACAAGTCCAGCTGCTGGCGCAAGGCAACGTTCAGGGAGCGAATGCCGCCGCCGACCGGCGTGGTCAGAGGGCCCTTGATGGAAACCACGTACTCGCGCACCGCATCCAGGGTTTCCTGAGGCAGCCAGGTGTCGGGGTCGTAAATCCGGGTCGCCTTTTCTCCGGCATAGACCTCCATCCAGGAAATCCTGCGCTTTTCGCCATAGGCCTTGCTGACGGCTGCATCGACCACCTTGATCATGACCGGTGTGATATCGATGCCAATACCATCCCCTTCTATATAGGGAATGACGGGATTATCGGGAACGTTGAGGGAGTGGTCTGCGTTGACAGTGATCTTCTCACCGACGGCGGGGATTCTTGTTTTCTGATATGTCATGCTGGACTCCGGTGCGGGCTGAATGGACATCCTGACGGCAATTAAGCCTAGGCCAGCCCCCGGAATACAGGCAAAGCCCGCCAGTCCGGTACCCCCGAAAACGCCCGAAAGCCCTGATCTTGAGCGCATTCGTTCGACCAACGGCGAATAGTCGCCATTCGATAGCACGCATAGCATTAATGCTTGGCGCCAAGGGTTTGATATACTCGCGACGTGACCGCAGAGTCATAAAGGCAGAAGTGTCTGGAACCAGACTTTCAGCCTTATATATGCGTCGGGCAGTGACCATGGCCACGCCCGGCAGCTTGACGCTCGACTGATGCACCCAACATCACCGCGAATAAACCTCGACTTGGGCCCATGACCGAACTTTGGGCAAGAGTGCATACCCTGCGCATATCGAGATTTTGTGCATGCTCAGCAAAACAGAGAGTTAATACCAATGTCCAACCGCTCGAAGATCATCTACACCTTCACTGACGAAGCTCCGGCACTCGCCACCTACTCGCTTCTGCCAATCATCGAAGCATTTACAGCCTCTTCCGATATCGACGTCGAAACACGTGATATCTCCCTGGCGGGCCGTGTTCTTTCCAGCTTCCCCGAATCGCTTGGTGCCGATCAGCAGGTGCCGGATCATCTCGCCGAGTTGGGCAAACTGGCCACCACGCCAGAAGCCAACATCATCAAGCTGCCGAACATCAGCGCCTCGGTCCCTCAATTGAAGGCGACCATCAAAGAGCTGCAGGAACAAGGCTTCAAGATCCCTGACTACCCGGAAACGCCGTCCACCGACGCGGAAAAAGAAACCCGCGCCCGTTACGACAAGGTCAAGGGCAGCGCCGTGAACCCGGTTCTGCGTGAAGGCAACTCCGACCGCCGCGCCCCGCTCTCGGTCAAGAACTACGCTCGCAAGCACCCGCACAAGATGGGCGCCTGGGCTGCCGACTCCAAGGCTCACGTTGCTCACATGAGCAGCGGCGACTTCTACGGCAGCGAAAAAGCCGCTCTGGTCGAGGCTGACAACAGCGTCAAGATCGAGCTGATCGCCAAAGACGGTACAACCACCGTCCTGAAAGAGAAAACCAGCGTCAAGGCTGGCGAAGTGATCGATTGCTCGGTCATGAGCAAGAAAGCCCTGCGCAGCTTCATTGCCGCCGAAATCGAAGACGCCAAGAAGCAAGGCGTGCTGTTCTCGGTGCACTTGAAAGCCACCATGATGAAAATCTCCGACCCGATCATGTTCGGTCAGATCGTCGACGAGTTCTACAAGGACGCGCTGACCAAGCACGCCGACATCCTGAAGGAAATCGGCTTCAGCCTGAACAACGGCATCGGCGATCTGTATGACCGCATCGGCGCCCTGCCAGCCGACAAACAAGCTGAAATCAAGGCTGACATCCAGGCGGTCTACGCCACTCGCCCACAACTGGCGATGGTCAACTCCGACAAAGGCATCACCAACCTGCACGTACCGAGCGACGTCATCGTCGACGCGTCGATGCCTGCAATGATCCGTGACTCCGGCAAGATGTGGGGCACCGACGGTCAACTGCACGATGCCAAGGCTGTTATCCCGGATCGCTGCTACGCGACCATCTATCAGGCCGTCATCGAAGACTGCAAGAAGAACGGCGCCTTCGATCCGACCACCATGGGCAGCGTGCCGAACGTCGGCCTGATGGCTCAGAAAGCCGAAGAGTACGGCTCTCACGACAAGACGTTCCACATCAAGACCGATGGCGTGGTTCGTGTAACCGACAGCCAGGGCAACCTGCTGATGGAACAGAACGTCGAAACCGGCGACATCTGGCGCATGTGCCAGGCCAAGGACGCGCCGATCCAGGACTGGGTCAAACTGGCCGTCAACCGCTCCCGCGCCAGCAACACCCCGGCGATTTTCTGGCTCGACCCGGCTCGCGCCCATGACAGCGTCATGATCAAGAAAGTCCAGAAGTACCTGGGCGACCACGACACTTCGGGCCTGGACATCCAGATCCTGTCGCCGGTCGAAGCCATGAAGCTGACCCTGGAACGCACCCGCGCCGGCAAGGACACCATCTCGGTGACCGGTAACGTACTGCGCGACTACCTGACCGACCTGTTCCCGATCATGGAACTGGGCACAAGCGCCAAGATGCTGTCGATCGTGCCGCTGATGAATGGCGGTGGCCTGTTCGAAACCGGCGCTGGCGGTTCGGCTCCGAAGCACGTTCAGCAGTTCGTCGAAGAGAACTTCCTGCGCTGGGACTCCCTGGGCGAGTTCCTGGCTCTGGCCGCTTCGCTCGAGCACCTGGGCAATGCCTACAACAATCCTAAAGCGCTGGTTCTGTCCAAGACTCTGGATCAGGCTACCGGTGAGTTCCTGGATCGCAACAAGTCGCCTTCGCGCAAAGTCGGCAGCATCGACAACCGCGGCAGCCACTTCTACCTGACCCTGTTCTGGGCACAGGCTCTGGCCGCTCAAAACGACGACGCCGCCCTCAAGGCGCAGTTCACTCCGCTGGCCAAGACACTGACCGACAACGAAGAAAAAATCGTTGCCGAGCTCAACGCTGTCCAGGGCAAACCAGTGGAAATCGGTGGTTACTACTTCACCAACCCTGAACTGACCAGCAAAGCCATGCGCCCTAGCGCAACCTTGAACGCAGCTATCGCCGCGTTGTAAGTGGTAAACCGGTCAGACACATGACCTGCAAAAGCCCCGGCCACGCACCGGGGCTTTTGCATTTGCGACCAGAGAAAAGCTGCACTCCTGCATACCCGTGGGAGGCAGCTTGCTGGCGAATACAGTGCGACAGACGCAGAATATCTACCGGCTTCACTGGCCCTTTCGCCAGCAAGCTGCCTCCTACAGATTTGTTTGTGCCTTGACTGATGGGTATTACCCCTCCTACCCCAATACACGAGTAGCCACATTATGGAATGGCAAGCCCACGTTACCGTCGCCACGATCGTCGAGGATCAGGGCCGTTTCCTGTTCGTCGAAGAAATCAAGGGCGGACAGAAGGTACTCAACCAACCTGCCGGACATCTGGACCCGAACGAAAGCCTGCAACACGCCGCCGTGCGCGAAACCCTGGAGGAAACCGGCTGGGATGTCGAACTGACCAGCGTGATCGGCATCTACCTGTATACAGCGCCCAGCAATGGCGTGACCTACCAGCGCATCTGCTTTGCAGCCAAGGCCCTGCGCCATCATCCCGAGTACCCTCTGGATGAAGGCATCGTCGGCCCGGTCTGGCTGACACGCGATGAACTCCAAGCCCAGCAGCACCGCTGGCGCAGTGAGCTGGTCATGCGCTGCGTGGACGATTATCTGAACGCCGAACACTTCAGTCTTGCCCTGCTGCGCGACAAGGCGTGAGACTCGACGCCCGCAGCCTGATAGAATCGCGTCCTTTTCAAGGCCACCCATTGAATTCCCATGCGTGATCCAGCCCACTGCAATCCAGAAAACAAGCGCGTCATAGTCGGCATGTCCGGCGGCGTGGACTCATCCGTTTCCGCTGTCCTGCTCATGGAGCAGGGTTATCAGGTGGAAGGCTTGTTCATGAAGAACTGGGAAGAAGACGACGGAACGGAATACTGCACTGCCCGCGAAGACCTGGCAGACGCTCAGGCCGTGTGCGACAAGATCGGTATAAAGCTGCACACCGCCAACTTCGCTGCCGAGTACTGGGACAACGTGTTCGAGCACTTCCTGGAAGAGTACAAGGCAGGTCGCACGCCTAACCCGGATATCCTGTGCAACCGGGAAATCAAGTTCAAGGCCTTCCTTGACTACGCCCTGATGCTGGGCGCAGACCTGATTGCCACCGGCCATTACGTACGCCGCCGCGATATCGACGGCCGTACCGAACTGCTCAAGGGCCTGGACCCGAACAAGGACCAGAGCTATTTCCTGCACGCGGTGGGCGGCGAGCAGATCGCCCGCACCCTGTTCCCGGTCGGCGAGCTGGAGAAACCGGAAGTACGCGCAATTGCCGAGAAACACGGTCTGGCGACGGCCAAGAAGAAAGACTCCACCGGCATCTGCTTTATCGGCGAACGCCGCTTCACGGACTTCCTGCGCCAGTACCTCCCTGCCCAGCCCGGCGAGATCAAGACCACCGAAGGCGAAGTCATCGGCCGCCACAACGGCCTGATGTACCACACCATCGGTCAGCGCCAGGGCCTGGGTATCGGCGGATTGAAGGACGCGAGCGATGATCCCTGGTATGTACTGGTCAAGGATCTGGAACACAACGAACTGATCGTCGGCCAGGGCAACGATCATCCATGGCTGTTTTCCCAAGCGCTGGTCACATCGCAGATCTACTGGGTCAACCCCATCGACCTGAGCAGCCCGAAGAAACTGACCGCCAAGGTACGTTATCGCCAGGGCGACCAGCACTGCACGCTGGAAAAGACCGCCGATGGCTACCGCGCATTATTCGATGAACCGCAGCGCGCCGTGACACCCGGTCAGTCCGTGGTGTTCTATGACGGCGAAATCTGCCTGGGGGGCGGCGTGATCGAAATAGCCGAACCCTGGAAGAGCAAGGACAAGCGTTGATGACCCCTATTCAGGAGCAACTGATCGCTCTGGGCGGCGTATTCCAGGCCGCCATACTGGTCGACCGGATCGCCAAGACCGGACAGGTCAGCGAAGCCGGGCTGAGCTGCATGATCGGCAGCCTGCTGGTGCTGGACCCCAAGGACACCCTGGACGTGTACGGCGGCGACGACCTGAATCTGCGCGAAGGCTATCGCGCCATGGTCAGCGCCCTGGAGCGCGACCCCGCGACCCTGCAGCGCGAGCCACTGCGTTATGCGCTGTCGATGCTCGGTCTTGAGCGGCAACTGGCCAAGCGCGATGACATGCTGGAAGTGATCGGCAAGCGCCTGCCGCAGATCCAGTCACAGGCCGAGCATTTTGGCATCGCCCATGAAAACGTGATCGCTGCCACCGGTGCGCTGTATCAGGACACCCTGAGCACCCTTCGCCAGCGCATTCAGGTTCATGGCGACATGCGCAACCTGCAGCAACCCAACAATGCCTCGAAGATCCGCGCCCTGTTGCTGGCCGGTATTCGCTCGGCACGTCTGTGGCGACAAGTTGGCGGTCACCGCTGGCAGCTGGTCTTCAGCCGACGCAAGTTATTGAAAGAACTCTATCCGCTGATGCACGGCTGACCCGCCACGCAACTGCGACCCTTACCCACCAGGCACGACGCGATCTACGCTGGTCAGTCCGACCCAGTCGGACTGAAATTTCATGTATGATATGCGCCCCTTTTCGTTGCCCGACTGTTCGAGACCACCCCATGCAGCTTTCTTCGCTCACTGCGGTTTCCCCTGTTGATGGCCGCTACGCCGGCAAAACCCAGGCCCTGCGCCCTATTTTCAGCGAATACGGCCTGATCCGCTTTCGCGTGATGGTTGAAGTTCGCTGGCTCCAGCGCCTGGCAGCTCACCCGCAAATCAGCGAAGTACCGCCGTTTTCCGCAGAGGCCAACGCCATTCTCAATGCGCTGGCTGAAGATTTTTCCGTGGAACACGCAGAGCGCGTGAAAGAAATCGAACGCACCACCAACCACGACGTCAAGGCCGTGGAATACCTGCTCAAGGAACAGGCTGCCAAGCTGCCTGAGCTGGACAAGGTCAGCGAGTTCATCCACTTCGCCTGCACCAGCGAAGACATCAACAACCTGTCCCACGCCCTGATGCTGCGCGAAGGTCGCGACAACGTCATGCTGCCGCTGATGCGCCAGATCGCCGACTCCATCCGTGAACTGGCCCAGCGCTTCGCCGACGTACCGATGCTGTCGCGCACCCACGGCCAGCCAGCCTCCCCGACCACCCTGGGCAAGGAACTGGCCAACGTCGTCTATCGACTGGAGCGCCAGATCACCCAGATCGCAGCAGTTCCTCTGCTGGGCAAGATCAACGGTGCGGTAGGCAACTACAACGCCCACCTGTCGGCCTATGCAGACATCGACTGGGAAGCCAACGCACGCGCCTTCATCGAAGACGAACTGGGCCTGGGCTTCAACCCCTACACCACCCAGATCGAACCGCATGACTACATCGCCGAGCTGTTCGACGCCATTGCACGCTTCAACACCATCCTGATCGACTTCGATCGCGATATCTGGGGCTACATCTCCCTGGGCTACTTCAAGCAGCGCACCATCGCGGGCGAAATCGGCTCGTCGACCATGCCGCACAAGGTCAACCCGATCGACTTCGAAAACTCCGAAGGCAACCTGGGCATCGCCAACGCACTGTTCCAGCACCTGGCGAGCAAACTGCCGATTTCCCGCTGGCAGCGCGACCTGACCGACTCCACCGTGCTGCGCAACCTGGGCGTGGGCTTTGCTCACAGCGTCATTGCCTACGAAGCCAGCCTCAAGGGCATCGGCAAGCTGGAACTGAACGAACAGCGTATCGCTGCCGATCTGGACGCCTGCTGGGAAGTTCTGGCCGAGCCGATCCAGACCGTCATGCGTCGCTACAACATCGAAAACCCGTACGAAAAGCTGAAAGAACTGACACGTGGCAAGGGCATCAGCCCTGAAGCGCTGCAAACTTTCATCGACGGTCTGGACATGCCAGCCGAGGCCAGGGCCGAGCTGAAGAAGCTGACCCCGGCCAATTACATCGGCAATGCCGTGGCACAAGCCAAGCGCATCTGACCCGCAGCAACTTTTGCACACGCCCGGCTGTGCCGGGCGTTTTCATTTCAAGGGCTTACAAATGAATCCTGATATTCCTCTTCAACTTCTGGGCGGCATGAGCGCGCGTGTTTTCCTGCGTGACTACTGGCAGAAAAAGCCCCTCCTGATCCGTCAGGCGATGCCGGACTTCCAAAGCCCGATCGATCCTGACGAGCTGGCCGGCCTTGCCCTGGAAGAAGAAGTCGAATCCCGACTGATCATCGAAAACGGCGAGCGTCCATGGGAACTGCGTCGCGGTCCGTTTTCCGAAGACGACTTCAGCAAGATGCCCGAGCGCGAATGGACCCTTCTGGTCCAGGCTGTGGATCAGTTCGTACCTGAAGTCAGCGAATTGCTGGAGAACTTCCGCTTCCTGCCAAGCTGGCGCATCGACGATGTCATGATCAGCTACGCCGCACCGGGCGGCAGCGTCGGTCCGCACTTCGACAACTACGACGTTTTCCTGCTGCAAGGTCATGGCAAGCGCCACTGGCAGATCGGCCAGATGTGCGACTCCGAAAGCCCGCTGCTGCAGCACGCCGACCTGCGTATCCTCGCAGACTTCCAGACCACCGAAGAGTGGACCCTGGAACCCGGCGACATGCTGTATCTGCCACCACGTCTCGCCCACTGCGGCGTTGCCGTGGACGACTGCCTGACCTACTCCGTAGGTTTCCGCGCCCCGAGCGCTGCCGAAGTCCTGACCCACTTCACCGACTTCCTCAGCCAGTTCATCCCGGACGAAGAGCGCTACACCGACGCCGACGCACAGCCGGTCAGCGATCCGCACCAGATCCAGCACGACGCCCTTGATCGCCTCAAGGCGCTGCTGGCCGAGCACATGAGCGACGAACGCCTGCTGCTGACCTGGTTTGGCCAGTTCATGACCGAGCCTCGCTACCCGGAACTGGTCACAGGCCCGGAACTGGAAGAAGAAGACCTGCTCGACAGCCTGGAACAGGGCGCAGTTCTCATTCGTAACCCAAGCGCACGTCTGGCCTGGTCTGAAGTGGATGACGATCTGCTACTGTTTGCCAGCGGCCAGAGTCGTCTTTTGCCGGGCAGCCTGCGCGAACTGCTTAAATTGATTTGTGCGGCCGATTCGCTGCACAGCGAAAACCTCGGCCAATGGTTGGCCGATGAAGAGGGTCGCAATCTGATTTGCGAACTCGTAAAACAAGGAAGCCTGGGATTTGCCGATGAATAAAATCACCGTATCCGTCGCGGACTGGCAGAAGAATAACGCCGATATCCGGCGTATTCGTGAAGCCGTGTTCATTGCCGAGCAATCGGTACCACCGGAACTGGAATGGGACTCGGAGGATAGCGACGCCATACATTTTCTGGCCCGTGAGGGCGACTATGCCGTCGGCACAGCACGACTGCTGCTGGACGGCGAAATCGGTCGCCTGTCGGTCCTCAGGGACTGGCGCGGTCTGAAAGCCGGTGAAATGCTGCTGACAGCCATACTCGACGAAGCACAGAACCGTGGCCTGAAGCAGCAGAAACTCAGCGCGCAGGTTCAAGCCGTTGCGTTCTACCAGCGTTTTGGTTTCACCGTGGTCAGCGACGAGTTTCTCGAAGCCGGACTGCCGCACGTCGATATGGTGCGCGAGGCCTGATCCAGACCACTATGTAGGCGTTTTAAAAGGCACTACATAACGCAACGCCCCGTCATTTTCCTGCGGCATGACTATGCTCAGACTGGAAATGCCGGGGCGTTTTGCCATCTGCCCGTTCAACTTGTACACACCCCTGGCCGACAAAGTGGCACACTCGGTTTTTACGCGCCCCTCGCGGAGATTGGACATGCTGTTACGTACCCTGCTCACCTCATTGCTTGTCGCGTTCAGCACCTGCACGCTGGCAGCCACCGAAATCGTCCCGCTCAACTACCGCACCAGCGCAGACCTGCTACCCGTCGCCAAATCCTTTCTCGGTGCGGACGGTTCGGTCAGCGCCTACGGTAATCAGCTGATCGTCAATGCCGAAACGCGCAAGATCGAAGAACTTCGCGCCCTGATCTCGCAACTGGATACCGCTCCAAAGCGCCTGCTCATCAGCGTCGACACCAGCGACAATGCCGTCAGCACCACCAACGGCGCCAATCCTTCAAGAATCATCAGCTACGGCACCTCCAGCCGTGACGGCGGCGTCCAGCAGGTGCAAGCCACCGAAGGCACGCCAGCCCTGATCCAGACCGGCCAGAGCGTCCCCCTGACCACCACCCGCACAGACGGTTATGGCTACCCGCAGAGCAATACCGAATATCGCAATGTCACCCAGGGTTTCTATGTCACGGCCAGCGTCACCGGCGATATCGTCCACCTGAACATCAGCACCAATCGTGACCGTCTGAGCCAGGAACGGCCGGACGCCATCAAGGTGCAGAGCACTGACAGCCAGGTCAGCGGTCGCCTGGGCGAGTGGATCACTCTCGCGGCTTCGAGCGATCAATCCGTGGCCGATCAGCGCGGCATCGCTCAACGCTATTCCACCCAGGGCCGCGATGACATGACTCTGCGGGTCAAGGTCGAAAGCCTTGAATAATCAGTAATAGCCTGAAAGCCAGCACTGGCAGGGCTTTTCGTGACCCGGTGGTCGCATCCAGACAGATATGTAGTGAATATAAAAAAGCACTACAAAACGTTTGACGAGTAAAAAACAGCGAGGCATGATTGCCTCGCTCCCGCTAATCAGAGGCCTTCAAAAAGCCTCAGGATCGACGCTCTAAGCCTGAGCCGATTCCTGTCGAGACTGCCCACAAGGCCGTTTGACAAGGTTACGACTGGAACGAAGTTGTCCCAAGGGACGGAAGCGTTGACGGTTGATCGGACAGCTCCTGCGAGCGAAGCACAAAGGCATCCACGAGCCCAAGTGCCCACTCAGGCCATCCGGACTTTCTCCTTCCCCTCTTGAGCCCTTCGCTCATCCGTCGCCACCGCGCCCATTGCCGACCTCTGAGCAGCGAGCAGCCATTTACCGTGCCTTCGATAAACGAGGCGTTTTGGCGGAGCAGGATCTTCCAACCAAAACCTGACAATGAGGTTTATCTCCATGGCACTGACACGCGAACAACAAATAGCGGCTCTCGAGAAAGACTGGGCTGAAAATCCGCGCTGGAAAAACGTGACCCGTACTTATTCTGCTGCTGATGTCGTCCGCTTGCGTGGCTCGGTTCAACCTGAACACACCTTCGCAAAAATGGGCGCAGACAAGCTCTGGAATCTGGTCACGCAAGGTGCCAAGCCGTCTTTCCGCCCGGACAAGGACTTCGTCAACTGCATGGGCGCCCTGACCGGCGGCCAGGCGGTGCAGCAAGTCAAGGCTGGCATACAGGCGATCTACCTCTCGGGCTGGCAGGTTGCAGCCGACAACAACTCCGCCGAATCCATGTACCCCGATCAGTCGCTGTACCCGGTGGACTCGGTTCCGACCGTGGTCAAGCGCATCAACAACTCGTTCCGCCGTGCCGACCAGATCCAGTGGAAAGCCGGCAAGAACCCGGGCGATGAAGGCTATATCGACTATTTCGCACCGATCGTGGCCGATGCCGAGGCAGGCTTTGGCGGCGTGCTGAACGCTTATGAGCTGATGAAAAGCATGATCGAAGCCGGTGCGGCGGGCGTGCATTTCGAGGACCAGCTGGCCTCCGTCAAGAAATGCGGCCACATGGGCGGTAAAGTCCTGGTGCCGACTCAGGAGGCCGTTCAGAAACTGGTGGCCGCTCGCCTGGCTGCCGACGTCGCAGGCGTACCGACCATTATCCTGGCCCGTACCGACGCCAACGCTGCCGACCTGCTGACTTCCGACTGCGATCCTTACGACAAGCCTTTCGTCACGGGCGCTCGCACCCATGAAGGTTTCTACAAGGTGCGCGCCGGGCTGGATCAGGCCATCTCCCGCGGCCTGGCCTACGCGCCTTATGCAGATCTGATCTGGTGTGAAACGGCCAAGCCGGATCTGGATGAGGCACGCCGCTTCGCCGAAGCCATCAAGAAGGAATACCCGGACCAGTTGCTCTCCTACAACTGCTCGCCGTCCTTCAACTGGAAGAAGAATCTGGACGACGCCACCATCGCCAAATTCCAGCGCGAACTCTCGGCCATGGGCTACAAGCACCAGTTCATCACCCTGGCCGGCATTCACAACATGTGGCACAGCATGTTCAACCTGGCGCACGACTACGCCCGCAACGACATGACGGCCTACGTGAAGCTGCAGGAACAGGAGTTCGCCGACGCCGCCAAGGGCTACACCTTCGTGGCTCACCAGCAGGAAGTGGGCACCGGCTACTTTGACGACATGACCACCGTGATTCAGGGTGGCACCTCATCGGTCACCGCACTGACAGGCTCCACCGAGGAAGAGCAGTTTCACTGATCGCCGAAGCAGGTAAAAAGAAGAACAGGCCGCTCTCCCGGGCGGCCTGTTTTTTTCTGTGCAGGCACCCGGCATTGATCCGGGACAACCTTTAATCAGGGTGGCGGTGATACAACTGTAAGGACTTAATAAAATACAACAGGAGCATCCTGCACCCCGGCAAACTAAAAAGGCCCATTCAAATGATATTAATTATCATTCAAATTTCCTTTTATTGCTTTTCCCTATTAAGAAAAATAAATGGTTAAAACCTTGGCAATGCCCGGCCAGCAAGCCCTGTAGCCCTTCATGTCCCCGGATTACGATTAATTCATTAAATAATTTTGATGTAGAAAATTTACTTGCCAAGTATTTGCACATAAAATCAATCCGATGCTCCCTCTGCGACATATCGTCACGGACTCACTCTTTATCAAGCACAGAGACCTTTGCTCTCTATTCCAAGGACTGCCAGCATGACCGAAACGACAGGTTTGATTGCCCACAACTGGGGCTTCGCCATTTTCCTTCTCGGTGTTATCGGTCTTTGTGCCTTCATGCTCGGTGTCTCAAGCCTGCTGGGAAGCAAGGCCTGGGGCCGCAGCAAGAACGAACCTTTCGAATCCGGCATGCTGCCTACCGGCAGTGCACGCCTGCGTCTTTCCGCAAAATTCTATCTGGTCGCGATGCTCTTCGTGATCTTCGACATTGAAGCCCTTTTTCTCTTTGCCTGGTCTGTGTCCGTCCGCGAAAGCGGCTGGACCGGATTCGTCGAAGCACTCGTTTTCATAGCAATTCTGTTGGCAGGTCTTGTCTACCTATGGCGGGTTGGAGCGCTGGATTGGGCTCCTGAAGGTCGCCGTAAACGGCAAGCGAAGCTAAAACAATGAGGCTTTGGCGATGCAATACAATCTCACCAGGATCGACCCGGATGCTCCTAATGAGCAGTATCCAATCGGCAAACGGGAAACCGTTTCCGATCCGTTAGAAGATCAAGTCCACAAAAACATCTACATGGGCAAGCTTGAAGACGTGCTGAACGGCGCGGTCAACTGGGGGCGTAAAAACTCCCTGTGGCCGTACAACTTCGGCCTGTCGTGTTGCTATGTGGAAATGACCACCGCCTTCACGGCGCCCCACGACATCGCACGCTTCGGCGCCGAAGTCATCCGGGCATCGCCGCGTCAGGCGGATTTCATGGTTATTGCCGGGACCTGCTTCATCAAGATGGCACCGATCATCCAGCGTCTCTACGAGCAAATGCTTGAGCCCAAGTGGGTCATCTCCATGGGTTCGTGCGCCAACTCCGGTGGCATGTACGACATCTACTCTGTGGTGCAGGGCGTGGACAAGTTCCTTCCTGTCGATGTGTACGTGCCCGGCTGCCCGCCCCGCCCAGAGGCATTTCTGCAAGGCTTGATGCTGCTGCAGGAATCCATTGGCCAGGAGCGTCGCCCTCTTTCCTGGGTCGTCGGCGATCAAGGCGTTTACCGCGCCGAAATGCCTTCGCAAAAGGAACAGCGCCGCGAACAGCGCATCCAGGTCACCAACCTGCGCAGCCCCGACGAAGTCTGATCCAGCCCGTTCTTCTTATAAAAAAGACAAGAACGGGTTGATTCTGTACGTTGACCGAAGTGATTGAGACCTATGACTGCAGACACCGCTCTGTACATCCCGCCTTACAAGGCTGACGACCAAGACGTCGTCGTAGAATTGAACACACGCTTTGGCGCCGAGGCCTTCACGGCACAGCCGACCCGTACCGGCATGCCGGTGCTGTGGGTTGCACGCGCCCACCTGGTCGAGGTGCTGAAGTTCCTGCGACAGGTGAACAAGCCCTACTCCATGCTCTACGACCTGCACGGTGTCGATGAGCGCCTGCGCACCCATCGTCGCGGCCTGCCCGATGCAGACTTCACCGTCTTCTACCACCTGCTGTCGGTAGAACGTAACAGTGACGTGATGATCAAGGTGGCCCTGTCCGAAAGCGACCTGAGCCTGCCAAGCATCACCGGCATCTGGCCTAACGCCAACTGGTACGAGCGTGAAGTGTGGGACATGTTCGGGATCGACTTCCCGGGCCACCCGCACCTGAGCCGCATCATGATGCCGCCGACCTGGGAAGGTCACCCGCTGCGCAAGGACTTCCCGGCTCGCGCCACCGAGTTCGACCCGTACAGCCTGAGCCTGGCCAAACAGCAACTGGAAGAGGAAGCCGCACGCTTCCGTCCGGAAGACTGGGGCATGAAACGTTCCGGCGAGAACGAGGACTACATGTTCCTCAACCTGGGCCCGAACCACCCTTCGGCTCACGGTGCGTTCCGCATCATTCTGCAACTGGACGGCGAAGAGATCGTCGACTGCGTTCCGGACATCGGTTACCACCACCGTGGTGCCGAGAAGATGGCCGAGCGTCAGTCCTGGCACAGCTTCATTCCGTACACCGACCGTATCGACTACCTGGGCGGGGTGATGAACAACCTGCCTTACGTGCTTTCGGTCGAGAAGCTGGCAGGCATCAAGGTGCCCGAGAAGGTCGACACCATCCGCATCATGATGGCCGAGTTCTTCCGGATAACCAGCCACCTGCTGTTCCTGGGTACCTACATCCAGGACGTGGGTGCAATGACGCCGGTATTCTTCACCTTTACCGACCGTCAGAGAGCCTACAAGGTCATCGAGGCCATCACCGGTTTCCGTCTGCACCCGGCCTGGTATCGCATCGGCGGTGTTGCCCACGACCTGCCACGCGGCTGGGAAAAACTGGTCAAGGAATTCGTCGACTGGCTGCCAAAACGCCTGGACGAATACACCAAGGCAGCGCTGCAGAACAGCATCCTCAAAGGCCGTACCATCGGCGTTGCAGCCTATAACACCAAAGAGGCCCTGGAATGGGGTGTCACCGGTGCAGGCCTGCGTTCCACCGGCTGTGATTTCGACCTGCGCAAGGCCCGCCCTTACTCCGGCTACGAAAACTTCGAATTCGAAGTCCCGCTTGCAGCCAATGGCGATGCCTATGACCGCTGCATGGTGCGTGTAGAAGAAATGCGCCAGAGCATCAGGATCATCGACCAGTGCATGCGCAACATGCCGGAAGGCCCGTACAAGGCGGATCACCCGCTGACCACGCCGCCGCCCAAAGAGCGCACCCTGCAGCACATCGAAACCCTGATCACGCACTTCCTGCAGGTTTCGTGGGGCCCGGTCATGCCGGCCAACGAATCCTTCCAGATGATCGAAGCGACCAAGGGTATCAACAGTTATTACCTGACGAGCGACGGCGGCACCATGAGCTACCGTACCCGGATCCGCACTCCAAGTTACCCGCACCTGCAGCAGATCCCTTCGGTGATCAAAGGCAGCATGGTCGCGGACTTGATCGCGTACCTGGGTAGCATCGATTTCGTTATGGCCGACGTGGACCGCTAAGCATGAACAGCACGCTTATCCAGACAGACCGTTTCGCCCTGAGCGAAACAGAACGCTCGGCCATCGAGCACGAGCTGCATCACTACGAAGACTCCCGTGCGGCGTCCATCGAAGCCCTCAAGATCGTCCAGAAGGAACGTGGCTGGGTGCCGGATGGCGCCATCTACGCGATCGGCGAGATTCTTGGCATCCCCGCCAGCGACGTCGAAGGTGTGGCAACGTTCTACAGCCAGATCTTCCGTCAGCCGGTCGGCCGTCACATCATTCGCGTCTGCGACAGCATGGTCTGCTACATCGGCGGCCATGAGTCGGTGGTTGGCGAAATCCAGAGCAAGCTGGGCATCGGCCTGGGCCAGACCACTCCCGACGGCCGCTTCACGCTGCTGCCGGTCTGCTGCCTGGGCAACTGCGACAAGGCTCCGGCACTGATGATCGACGACGACACTTTCGGTGACGTACAGCCTGCTGGCGTCGCCAAACTGCTGGAGGGCTACGTATGACCCTGACCTCCTTCGGCCCTGCCAACCGCATCGCGCGCAGTGCAGAAACCCATCCGCTGACCTGGCGTCTGCGTGACGACGCCGAGCCGGTCTGGCTCGACGAGTACCAGACCAAGAACGGTTACGCGGCAGCACGCAAGGCATTCGCCGACATGTCCCAGGACGATATCGTCCAGACCGTCAAGGATGCCGGACTCAAGGGACGCGGCGGTGCCGGCTTCCCTACGGGCGTGAAATGGGGCCTGATGCCCAAAGACGAATCCATGAACATCCGTTACCTGCTGTGCAACGCGGATGAAATGGAGCCCAACACCTGGAAAGACCGCATGCTGATGGAGCAACTGCCCCATCTGCTGATCGAAGGCATGCTGATCAGTGCCCGCGCACTGAAAACCTACCGTGGCTACATCTTCCTGCGCGGCGAGTACACCACTGCCGCCAGGCACCTGAACCGTGCAGTGGAAGAAGCCAAGGCAGCAGGCCTGCTGGGCAAGAACATCCTGGGCAGCGGCTTCGATTTCGAGCTGTTCGTCCACACCGGCGCCGGGCGTTACATCTGCGGTGAAGAAACCGCACTGATCAACTCCCTGGAAGGCCGTCGCGCCAACCCGCGCTCCAAGCCGCCCTTCCCCGCCGCTGTCGGCGTATGGGGCAAGCCGACCTGCGTGAACAACGTCGAAACCCTCTGCAACGTACCGGCCATCATCGGCAACGGCGTCGACTGGTACAAATCCCTCGCTCGCGAAGGCAGTGAAGACCACGGCACCAAGCTGATGGGCTTCTCCGGCAAAGTGAAGAACCCTGGCCTGTGGGAACTGCCGTTCGGCGTCACCGCTCGCGAACTCTTCGAAGACTATGCCGGTGGCATGCGCGACGGCTACAAACTCAAGTGCTGGCAGCCAGGTGGCGCCGGTACCGGTTTCCTGTTGCCGGAACACCTGGATGCGCAAATGTACGCTGGCGGCATCGCCAAGGTCGGCACCCGTATGGGCACCGGTCTGGCCATGGCGGTAGATGACAGCATCAATATGGTGTCCCTGCTGCGCAACATGGAAGAGTTCTTCGCCCGCGAATCCTGCGGTTTCTGCACCCCTTGCCGCGACGGCCTGCCATGGAGCGTCAAGCTCCTGCGTGCGCTGGAAAAAGGCGAAGGGCAAGCCGGAGATATCGAGACGCTGCTCGGTCTGGTCGGTTTCCTCGGCCCAGGCAAGACCTTCTGTGCTCACGCACCGGGAGCCGTGGAGCCATTGGGCAGCGCGATCAAATATTTCCGCCCGGAGTTCGAGGCAGGCATCGCGCCCACCAGCGCCGCAGTCCCGCCCCAGGCACGACCGATCATCGTCGGCGCATGACCCTTTGAAGGTGAAGGGCCCTGCCCTTCATCCATCGTGCGACAGCGCCCCCACAGGCTGTTTCGAGTTGCACGAATAACAAGATTCCATTAGCCACGCCCGCTGACACCGGGCCAACGAAGAACTTTGAACCATGGCCACTATCCACGTAGACGGCAAAGCGCTCGAAGTCGACGGGGCAGACAACCTGTTACAGGCATGTCTGTCGCTGGGCCTCGACATTCCTTATTTCTGCTGGCATCCCGCCCTTGGCAGCGTTGGCGCCTGTCGCCAGTGCGCGGTCAAGCAGTACAACGACGAGAACGACACCCGTGGTCGCATCGTCATGTCCTGCATGACGCCAGCCACCGACAACACCTGGATTTCCATCGACGATGAAGAATCCAAGGCCTTCCGGGCCAGCGTTGTCGAGTGGCTGATGACCAACCACCCGCATGACTGCCCGGTCTGCGAGGAAGGCGGTCACTGCCACCTGCAAGACATGACCGTCATGACCGGTCACAACGAGCGTCGTTATCGCTTCACCAAACGTACCCACCAGAACCAGGAACTCGGCCCGTTCATCGCTCACGAGATGAACCGCTGCATCGCCTGCTACCGCTGCGTACGCTTCTATAAAGACTACGCTGGCGGCACTGATCTGGGCGTTTTCGGCGCTCACGACAACGTGTACTTCGGCCGGGTCGAAGATGGCGTGCTGGAAAGCGAGTTCTCCGGCAACCTGACCGAGGTCTGCCCGACCGGTGTGTTCACCGACAAGACTCACTCCGAGCGCTACAACCGCAAATGGGACATGCAGTTCTCGCCGAGCATCTGCCATGGCTGCTCCAGCGGTTGCAACATCAGCCCCGGTGAGCGTTACGGCGAACTTCGTCGTATCGAAAACCGTTTCAACGGTTCGGTAAACCAGTACTTCCTGTGCGACCGTGGCCGCTTCGGCTATGGCTACGTGAACCGCGAAGACCGTCCGCGTCAGCCTCTGCTGGCAGACGGCAGCAAGCTGAGCCTGGATGCAGCGCTGGATACGGCTGCCGACCTGCTGCGCGGCCGCAACATCGTCGGTATCGGCTCGCCACGCGCCAGCCTGGAAAGCAACTACGCACTGCGTGAACTGGTCGGTGCCGAGCACTTCTACTCGGGTATCGAAGCCAGCGAACTGGAGCGTATCCGTCTGGTGGCTCAGGTACTCAAGGACAGCCCGCTGCCGATCCCGACCCTGCGCGACATCGAAGACCACGATGCAATTTTCGTCCTCGGTGAAGACCTGACCCAGACTGCTGCACGTGTGGCTCTGGCCCTGCGCCAGTCAGTCAAGGGCAAGGCCGAAGATATGGCCGAGGCCATGCGCGTACAGCCATGGCTCAATGCTGCCGTGAAAAACATCGGCCAGCACGCGCTGAACCCGCTGTTCATCGCCAGCCTGGCTGAAACAAAACTCGACGATGTTGCCGAAGAGTGTGTACACGCCGCTCCAGACGACCTGGCCCGCATCGGTTTTGCCGTGGCTCACGCTCTGGACGCCAGCGCACCTGCTGTCGAAGGCCTGGACGCCGAAGCCCTGGAACTGGCCAAGCGCATTGCCGATTCTCTGCTGGCTGCCAAACGTCCGCTGATCATTGCCGGTACTTCCCTGGGTTCCAAAGCCCTGATCGAAGCCGCAGCGAACATCGCCAAGGCTCTGAAACTGCGCGAGAAAGAAGGCTCCATCAGCCTGATCGTGCCGGAAGCCAACAGCCTGGGCCTGGCCCTGCTGGGTGGCGAGTCGGTCGATGCCGCCTTGCAGGCCGTGATCGACGGCAAGGCTGACGCCATCGTCGTGCTGGAAAACGATCTGTACACCCGCACTGATGCTGCCAAGGTCGATGCTGCCCTGAGCGCCGCAAAAGTGGTGATCGTTGCCGACCATCAGAAGACTGCCACGGGCGACCGCGCACATCTGGTTCTGCCAGCGGCCAGCTTCGCCGAAGGCGACGGTACTCTGGTGAGTCTGGAAGGCCGCGCCCAGCGCTTCTTCCAGGTGTTCGACCCGACTTATCTGGACGCCAGCATCCTGGTCCACGAAGGCTGGCGCTGGTTGCATGCCCTGCGCGCTACCCTGCTGAACAAGCCGGTGGACTGGACCCAACTGGACCACGTCACCGCTGCCTGCGCACAAAGCAGCTCGCAACTGGCTGGCATCATCGATGCCGCGCCTTCTGCAGCGTTCCGTATCAAGGGCATGAAGCTGGCTCGCGAACCGCTGCGTTACAGCGGCCGTACCGCCATGCGCGCCAACATCAGCGTGCATGAGCCTCGTACCCCGCAAGACCAGGACACCGCGTTCTCCTTCTCCATGGAAGGTTACTCGGGCTCTGCCGAACCGCGTCAGCAAGTACCTTTCGCCTGGTCTCCGGGCTGGAACTCGCCTCAGGCCTGGAACAAGTTCCAGGACGAAGTCGGTGGTCACTTGCGCGCCGGTGACCCGGGTGTTCGCCTGATCGAAAGCCAGGGCGACAACCTGAACTGGTTCGCCAGCGTCCCACGCGCCTTCTCGCCTGCCCAGGGCACATGGCAAGTGGTGCCGTTCTATCACCTGTTCGGTAGTGAAGAGAACTCTTCGAAAGCCGCTCCGGTCCAGGAACGCATCCCGGCGGCCTATGTTGCACTGGCCAAGTCCGAAGCCGACCGCCTGGGTGTCAACGAAGGTGCCCTCCTCTCCCTGAACGTTGCCGGCAAGACCTTGCGTCTGCCACTGCGTATCAATGAAGAACTGGGTGCAGGTCTGGTGGCATTGCCTGTAGGTCTGGCAGGGATTCCTGCCGCGGTCTTCGGCAAGACGGTTGACGGACTTCAGGAGGCAGCACAATGAGCTGGCTCACTCCTGATGTGATCGACACCATCTTCGCGGTCCTCAAAGCCATCGTCGTGCTGCTGGCGGTCGTGGTCTGCGGCGCGTTGCTGAGCTTCGTCGAACGTCGCCTGCTGGGCTGGTGGCAGGACCGCTACGGTCCTAACCGCGTTGGCCCGTTCGGCATGTTCCAGATCGCTGCCGACATGCTTAAAATGTTCTTCAAGGAAGACTGGACACCGCCGTTTGCCGACAAGGTGATTTTCACCCTGGCACCGATCGTGGCCATGAGCGCCTTGCTGATTGCCTTCGCGATCATCCCGATCACTCCGACCTGGGGCGTGGCGGATCTGAACATCGGCCTGCTGTTCTTCTTTGCCATGGCCGGTCTTTCGGTCTATGCCGTGTTGTTCGCCGGCTGGTCGAGTAACAACAAGTACGCCCTGCTCGGCAGTCTGCGTGCTTCGGCGCAAACCGTATCCTATGAAGTATTCATGGGTCTGGCGCTGATGGGCATCGTGGTTCAGGTCGGCTCGTTCAACATGCGCGACATCGTTGAATATCAGGCACAGAACCTGTGGTTCATCATTCCGCAGTTCTTCGGCTTCTGTACGTTCTTCATCGCAGGCGTTGCAGTGACTCACCGTCACCCCTTCGACCAGCCGGAAGCGGAACAGGAACTGGCCGACGGCTACCACATTGAATATGCCGGCATGAAATGGGGCATGTTCTTCGTGGGCGAGTACATCGGGATCATCCTGATCTCGGCGCTGCTGGTGACCCTGTTCTTCGGCGGCTGGCACGGTCCTTTCGGCATCCTGCCACAACTGTCCTTCGTCTGGTTCGCCCTGAAGACCGCGTTCTTCATCATGCTGTTCATCCTGCTGCGCGCTTCCATCCCGCGCCCGCGCTATGACCAGGTAATGGACTTCAGCTGGAAATTCTGTCTGCCGCTGACCCTGATCAATTTGCTGGTGACTGCTGCGATCGTGTTGTTGAACACGCCGGCAGGCTCGGTTCAGTGAGGATTTGACCCATGTTCAAATATATTGGCGACATCGTTAAGGGTACCGGTACCCAGTTGCGCAGCCTGGTGATGGTGTTCGGTCACGGCTTCCGCAAACGCGACACCCTGCAATACCCGGAAGAGCCGGTCTATCTGCCACCACGCTATCGTGGCCGTATCGTTCTGACCCGCGACCCCGACGGCGAAGAGCGCTGCGTGGCCTGCAACCTGTGCGCCGTGGCTTGCCCGGTCGGTTGCATTTCATTGCAGAAGGCCGAAACCGAAGACGGCCGCTGGTACCCGGACTTTTTCCGCATCAACTTCTCGCGTTGCATTTTCTGCGGCCTGTGCGAAGAAGCCTGCCCGACCACCGCAATCCAGCTGACACCGGATTTCGAGATGGCCGAGTTCAAACGTCAGGATCTGGTGTACGAGAAAGAAGATCTGCTGATCTCCGGCCCCGGCAAGAACCCTGACTATAACTTCTATCGCGTCGCCGGTATGGCCATCGCTGGCAAGCCCAAGGGCTCTGCACAGAACGAAGCCGAGCCGATCAACGTCAAGAGCTTGCTGCCTTAAGGAAGTAAAGATGGAATTCGCTTTCTATTTCGCATCCGGCATCGCCGTCGTGTCCACCCTGCGGGTGATCACGAACACGAACCCGGTGCACGCCCTGCTCTACCTGATCATTTCGCTGATCGCGGTGGCAATGACCTTTTTCAGCCTCGGCGCACCTTTCGCCGGCGTTCTGGAAGTCATCGCCTACGCGGGCGCAATCATGGTCCTGTTCGTGTTTGTGGTGATGATGCTGAACCTGGGCCCGGCCTCGGTTCAGCAGGAACGTGCGTGGCTCAAGCCCGGTATCTGGGTGGGGCCGGTGATTCTTGGCACTCTGCTGCTGGCTGAACTGCTGTACGTCTTGTTCGCCAACCCGACCGGCGCTGGCGTCGGTCATACCACAGTCGACGCCAAGGCAGTCGGTATCAGCCTGTTCGGGCCTTATCTGCTGGTGGTGGAACTTGCCTCGATGCTGCTGCTTGCTGCAGCCGTGACGGCTTTCCATCTGGGCCGCACCGACACCAAGGAGCCAAGCCAATGAATGCTATCCCTCTGGAACATGGCCTGGCGGTCGCCGGGGTGCTGTTCTGTCTTGGCCTGGTCGGCCTGATAGTGCGCCGCAACATTCTTTTTGTGTTGATGAGCCTGGAGATCATGATGAACGCATCTGCTCTGGCGTTCGTCGTTGCCGGTAGCCGCTGGGCGCAGCCGGATGGACAGGTCATGTTCATTCTGGTGATCACCCTCGCCGCTGCCGAGGCCAGTATTGGCCTGGCGATCCTGATGCAGCTGTATCGCCGCTTCCACACTCTCGATATCGATGCTGCCAGCGAGATGCGCGGATGAACCTACTCTTTCTCACTTTCGTATTTCCTCTGATCGGCTTTCTGCTGCTGTCCTTCTCCCGTGGACGCATCTCGGAAAACCTCGCAGCCCTGATCGGTGTCGGCTCCATCGGCCTTTCAGCTCTGGTCACGGCCTGGGTCATCTGGCAATTCAACGTTGCACCGCCGCCGGGTGGTCATTACACCCAGGTGCTGTGGCAATGGATGAACGTGGATGGCTTCACCCCCAACTTCGCGCTGTACCTGGATGGCCTGTCGGTCACCATGCTCGGCGTAGTAGTTGGCGTGGGCTTCCTGATCCACCTGTTCGCGTCCTGGTACATGCGCGGTGAAGCTGGCTACTCGCGCTTCTTCTCCTACACCAACCTGTTCATTGCCAGCATGTTGTTCCTGATCCTGGGCGACAACCTGCTGTTCATCTACTTCGGTTGGGAAGGCGTGGGCCTGTGCAGCTATCTGTTGATCGGTTTCTACTACAGCAACCGCAACAACGGTAACGCAGCACTGAAAGCCTTCATCGTGACCCGCATCGGCGACGTGTTCATGGCCATCGGCCTGTTCATCCTGTTCCAGCAACTGGGTACGCTGAACATTCAGGAACTGCTGGTTCGTGCTCCCGAGCACTTCAAGGTCGGCGACTTCTGGATCGTGCTGGCAACCCTGATGCTGCTGGGCGGCGCTGTCGGTAAATCCGCACAACTGCCGCTGCAAACCTGGCTGGCAGATGCGATGGCCGGTCCTACTCCGGTTTCGGCACTGATCCACGCGGCAACCATGGTAACCGCGGGCGTCTATCTGATTGCCCGTACCCACGGCCTGTTCGCCCTGGCTCCGGACATTCTGCATCTGGTCGGCGTTGTCGGCGGTGTGACGCTGGTTCTGGCAGGTTTCGCAGCACTGGTTCAAACCGACATCAAACGTATCCTCGCCTACTCGACCATGAGCCAGATCGGCTACATGTTCCTGGCCCTGGGCGTTGGTGCCTGGGAAGGCGCGATCTTCCACCTGATGACTCACGCCTTCTTCAAGGCGCTGCTGTTCCTTGCTTCAGGTGCGGTGATCGTTGCCTGCCACCACGAGCAGAACATCTTCAAGATGGGTGGCCTGTGGAAGAAACTGCCTCTGGCCTACGCCAGCTTCATCGTCGGTGGTGCCGCCCTGGCTGCCCTGCCGCTGCTGACCGCCGGTTTCTACTCCAAGGACGAAATCCTCTGGGAAGCGTTCGCCAGCGGTAACAACGGTCTGCTGTATGCAGGTCTGGTTGGCGCGTTCATGACCTCGATCTACACCTTCCGCCTGATCTTCATCGCGTTCCATGGTGAAGCCAAGACCGAAGCCCATGCCGGTCATGGCATTGCTCACTGGCTGCCTCTGTCGGTGCTGATCGTGCTGTCGACCTTCATCGGCGCCATGATCACCCCGCCACTGGCCGGTGTCCTGCCACAGAGCGTTGGTCATGCGGGCGGCGAAGCCAAGCACAGTCTGGAAATCGCCTCGGGCGCCATCGCCCTGGCCGGTATCCTGCTGGCGGCCTTGCTGTTCCTGGGCAAGCGTCGTCTGGTAACCGCTATCGCCAACAGCGGCCCTGGCCGTCTCCTGTCAGCCTGGTGGTTCGCTGCATGGGGCTTCGACTGGATCTACGACAAGCTGTTCGTCAAACCTTATCTGGCGATCAGCCATGTGCTGCGTAGCGATCCGTTCGACCGCACCATCGGTTTGATCCCGCGTCTGGTCAAGGGAGGCCATGTGACCATGAGCCGTACCGAGACCGGCCAGTTGCGTTGGTATGCTGCCTCGATAGCCGTGGGTGCCGTTCTGGTACTTGGTGCCGTCGTTCTGGTTGCGGTCTGACATGAACCTTGCGAATTTGCGAAAGGAATTGAGCCCGTCATGATTCTGCCTTGGCTAATCCTGATCCCCTTTATCGGCGGCCTGCTGTGCTGGCTGTGTGAGCGCGTCAGCGCCACACTGCCACGCTGGATCGCGCTGCTGACCATGTCTCTGTTGCTCGGTATCGGCCTGTGGCTGTGGGGCGTCGGTGACTACACCCTGTCTCCGGCCCCTGGCGCTGACCCGACCTGGACCCTGGAATTCCACCAACAGTGGATTTCACGCTTCGGCATCAGCCTGCATCTGGCGCTGGACGGCCTGTCGCTGCTGATGATCATGCTGACCGGTCTGCTCGGCGTGTTGTCCGTGCTGTGTTCCTGGAAAGAAATCCAGCGCAACGTCGGCTTCTTCCACCTCAACCTGATGTGGATTCTCGGCGGTGTGGTTGGCGTGTTCCTGGCCATCGACCTGTTCCTGTTCTTCTTCTTCTGGGAAATGATGCTGGTGCCGATGTATTTCCTCATCGCGCTCTGGGGTCATAGTTCGTCGGACGGCAAGAAGACACGAATCTACGCAGCAACCAAGTTCTTCATCTTCACCCAGGCCAGCGGCCTGATCATGCTGGTGGCGATTCTGGGTCTGGTGCTGGTTCACTTCAACCAGACCGGTGTAATAACCTTCGCTTACGCCGACCTGCTGAAGACCAGACTGACTCCGGGCACCGAGTACATCCTGATGCTGGGCTTCTTCATCGCGTTCGCGGTGAAGCTGCCGGTGGTGCCGCTGCACTCCTGGCTGCCGGATGCTCACGCCCAGGCCCCGACTGCCGGTTCCGTCGACCTGGCCGGTATCCTGCTGAAAACCGCTGCCTACGGTCTGCTGCGCTTCGCCCTGCCGCTGTTCCCCAACGCTTCGGCAGAGTTCGCACCGATTGCAATGACCCTCGGCCTGGTCGGTATCTTCTACGGTGCCTTCCTGGCGTTCGCCCAGACCGATATCAAGCGTCTGATCGCGTTCTCCAGCGTCTCGCACATGGGCTTCGTCCTGATCGGTATCTACTCCGGCAGCCAGCACGCCCTGCAGGGCGTGGTGATCCAGATGATCGCCCACGGTCTGTCGGCCGCTGCGCTGTTTATCCTTAGCGGTCAGTTGTACGAGCGTCTGCATACCCGCGACATGCGTGAGATGGGTGGCCTGTGGTCGCGCATCGCTTACCTGCCGGCCATCAGCCTGTTCTTCGCGGCCGCTTCCCTGGGTCTGCCGGGTACAGGCAACTTCGTCGGTGAGTTCCTGATCCTGCTGGGTGCTTTCGTTCACTCCCCATGGATCACGGCCATCGCCACTTCCGGTCTGGTGTTCGGTTCTGTCTACTCGCTGATCATGATCCACCGCGCCTACTTTGGCCCTTCCAAGTCCGAGGAAATCCTCAAGGGCATGGATGGACGGGAATTGATCATGGTGCTGGGCCTTGCCGTATTGCTGATCGTGCTGGGGGTTTACCCGCAGCCGTTCCTCGATACTTCGGCAGCGACCATGCACGGCGTGCAGCAATGGCTAGGCACTGCCTTCACTCAACTCGCTTCGGCCCGGTAAGAGCGCTATGGACCTGACGATTCAACACTTTATTGCGCTTGCCCCACTGCTGATTACCAGCCTCACCATCGTGGTGGTGATGCTGGCCATCGCATGGCGCCGCAATCACTCGCAAACATTCCTGCTCTCCGTAGCAGGGCTCAACCTGGCCTTGCTGTCGATTTACCCTGCCCTGAAAGTCGCGCCACTGGCCGTGACGCCATTGCTGCAGATCGACAGCTTCGCCTGCCTGTACATGGCAATCATCCTTGCCTCGACCCTGGCGTGCGTGACAATGGCGCACGCCTACCTGGGCGACGACAAGAAAGGCTATCCAGGCAACCGTGAAGAGCTTTATCTGCTGATCCTGCTGGCCGCTCTCGGTGGTCTGGTTCTGGTGAGCGCCCAGCATCTGGCTGGCCTGTTCATCGGTCTGGAACTGTTGTCGGTGCCGGTTTACGGTCTGGTCGCTTACGCCTTCTTCAACAAGCGCTCCCTGGAAGGCGGCATCAAGTACATGGTGCTGTCGGCGGCCGGTTCGGCGTTCCTGCTGTTCGGTATGGCGCTGCTGTACGCAGACGCAGGCAGCCTGAGCTTCACGGGTATCGGCAAGGCGATTGCCGCCACCGGCATGCCTAGCGGGCTGGCAAGCCTGGGTCTGGCCATGATGGTCGTGGGCCTGGCGTTCAAACTGTCGCTGGTTCCGTTCCACCTGTGGACGCCGGACGTCTACGAGGGTGCCCCTGCCCCGGTTGCCGCTTTCCTGGCAACGGCCAGCAAGGTTGCGGTGTTCGCTGTACTGGTGCGTCTGTTCCAGATTTCCCCGGCAGCCAGCAGCGGCGTGTTGCATGACGTCCTTGCGGTCATTGCCGTAGCCTCGATCGTGGTCGGTAACCTGCTGGCACTGGCTCAGAACAACCTCAAGCGTCTGCTGGGTTACTCCTCCATCGCCCATTTCGGCTACCTGATGATTGCGCTGGTCGCGAGCAAAGGCATGGCTGTCGAGGCAATCGGTGTTTATCTGGCGACGTATGTACTGACGTCCCTGGGCAGCTTCGGTGTAATCACCATGATGTCCTCGCCGTACAGTGGTCGCGATGCCGATGCGATGTTCGAGTACCGCGGCCTGTTCTGGCGCCGTCCGTACCTGACTGCGGTCATGACCCTGATGATGCTGTCCTTGGCGGGTATCCCGCTGACTGCCGGTTTCATCGGCAAGTTCTACATCATCGCCACTGGCGTCGAATCGCACCTGTGGTGGCTGATCGGTGCTCTGGTCCTGGGTAGCGCCATTGGCGTGTTCTACTACCTGCGGGTGATGGTCACGATGTATCTGGTCGACAACAAACTGCCTCGCCACGATGCAGCCTTCAACTGGGCACAGCGTACAGGCGGTGTGATGCTGCTGGCTGTCGCCATCCTGACCTTCGTACTGGGTGTGTACCCACAACCGTTGCTGGATCTGGTGTTGAATGCAGCCCTTGCAGGCTGATTGAAGATGAAATGAAAAACCCTGCCTCGGCAGGGTTTTTTTTGGCTTGTTCGGGACTGAAGTGGTTCGTATCAAAGCAATTTCAAAAAGAGGTGGCTGGACCAAAATCCGTGGGAGGGGCCTTGGCCGCGACAGCAATGTGAAGTGCGCTGAAAATGTGTTGCCTGTCAGCAAGTCGTCGCGGCCAAGGCCCCTCCCACAAGTGACAGGCAATGCTGACGTGGATCAGACGCGGAACTGGCCTACCAGTCCGCCAAGGCGCTTGCCAAGGTCAAACAGGCTGCGAGAGGTCTGGGCGCCCTGACGGGTTTCGTCTGCTACCGTTTCGACTGCAACGGCGATCTGGTGGACGCTGCGGTTGATTTCCTCGGCGACGGCTGTCTGCTCTTCAGCGGCACTGGCGATCTGGGCGTTCATCGAATTGATGGTCGCGATCAGCTCACCAATGGTCACCAGCGAGTGTCCTGCCTCGTTCGCCTGTGTCGAAGTACCGTCGCCCGCCTCGCTGGAGCGGCGCATGGCACCTACCGCTTCCTCCGTCCCCTTTTGCAGGCGATCGATCATGCCCTGGATTTCCTGGGTACTCTGTTGAGTCCTGCTGGCCAGTGCCCGGACTTCATCGGCTACTACCGCAAACCCTCGACCGGCCTCCCCTGCCCTCGCAGCTTCGATTGCTGCGTTGAGGGCCAGCAGGTTGGTCTGTTCTGCAATGGAGCGAATGACGCCCAGCACACTGACAATCGACGATACGTCCTGCTGCAGGCTGTCCAGCGATGAGCCGCTTTTGCGGATGTCATCTACCAGCGCATGGATCTGCTTGATGCTGCCATCGACCACACGCTTGGCAGCCTTGCCTTGCTCGTCGGTCTTCTGGGCCGCAACAGAAGCGCCTTGAGCGCTTGTGGCGACTTCCTGGGCAGCGGCAGACATTTCGTTGATGGCCGTAGCCACCTGATCGGTTTCGTGGCGCTGGCGGTCCATGGCCTGTTCCGAGCGCTGCGCCTGATCGGAGACTTCGCTGACCAGCCCGGTAAGTTGCGTGGTCATCTCGGTGATCTGGCGAACGATGCCATGAATCTTGTCGACGAAACGGTTGAACGAACCTGCCAGCTCGCCAAGCTCATCCTGGCTGGTAATGGCAAGACGGCGCGTCAGGTCGCCTTCACCGGCGACGATATCGTCCAGGTTATCTTTCATCAAACGCAGGGGACGCAATATAGTGCCGGTCATGACAATGCCGATCACGCTGATGATCACCAGAACCAGCAGTGTGATGCCGACAATGCTGTACAGCATGTCTTGCAGGCGTGCCTCGACGTTCTGCTTGACCACAGCGACCTGAGCTTCGACGTTATCGAGGTTGACTGAGCTGCCAACCACCAGGTCCCATTTCGGCAGGTATTCGGTGTAACCGACCTTGGGGACCGGTTCGGTCTTGCCTGGCAATGCCGAGGCGTAATAGGTGTAGTGATTGCCCGTCTTGGCTGAAGCTACCAGCTCCCTGTTGAGATAGACGCCATTAGGGTCACGCACGTCCTTGAAGCTTTTGCCCAGGCCATCGCTGCTGGTGCTGCGGAAAATACGGATGATTTCGGAGTCATAACCGAACAGGTAACCATCCTTGCCATAGCTGACGGATGCAAGAAGCTTGATGGCATTGGCCTTGGGTGCGTCATCACCGGGCGCTGCATTGTCGTAAATGGGCTTGATGCCGCTCAAGGCAATATCGACGTAGCTTTTAAGAGTCGCCCGGGCCTCTGCCAGCAAACGCTCCCTTGTATCACTGACCTCTCTGTCAGCTTGTTGACGAAGGATAAATACCGTGGTCGCGCTGATTACCACAGCGAACAACAACACCGGCAAGACAGCCAGTGACAGAACCTTGGCTTTCAGACTCAGACGCATAGGATTCGCCTATTCAGTTGTTTTTATAGGGAGGGCTTTCAAGGTGTATCGGCAAAAAAAACCGGGAGTTAATATCATCCCTGTCTTTTTGTAGGAAAAAACTGATGCCACAAGAGATCAGGGAGAAGTGCGCTCAGGCAGATCGATACGCACGCGCAGCCCACCCTGCGGACTGGTGAGCAATTGCAGATCACCACCCCATGCTTCGACAATATCGCGCACGATCCCGAGGCCCAGGCCATGCCCGGTGATCTGTTCATCGAGACGGGTGCCACGACTGAACACCTCTGCACGCTGAGACTCTGGAATACCCGGCCCATCGTCGTCGACCAGCAGCGTGAACCCCTGCCCTTGCGGCTCGATATTCAGGCGTACTTCACTGTCAGCCCATTTGCAGGCGTTATCCAGCAGGTTACCCAGCAACTCGAGAATGTCCTCACGATCCCAGGGCAAATGCAGGCCGCTCTGGACATCATTGATCAGGTCCAGATGCTCGCCGTGGATCATGCGCAGTGTCGAAAACAGGCTGGACAGTTCTGCATCGCAATCGAAACGCGCTCCCGGCAGCGCATCACCGGACAGTCGGGCACGATTCAACTCACGCTCCAGGCGCAGGCGGATGTTCTCCAGTTGCTCATGGAGGGTTTTGCGCAGGGCAGGATTGGCATCCAGTTGTTCGCTCGAGGCCATGCTGAGCAGCACAGCCAGGGGCGTCTTGAGAGCATGACCCAGGTTACCCAAGGCATTGCGTGAGCGCTTGAGGCTGTCTTCGGTATGAGCGAGCAAGTGGTTGATCTGGGCAACCAGCGGCTCAAGTTCGAGGGGTACCTGGTTATCCAGTTGCGAGCGCTGCCCTTGTTGCAGCTGGGATATCTGCTCGCGCACGGTTTCCAGAGGACGCAAGGCCCGGCGCACGGTAACGCGCTGCAGAACCAGCACCAGAATCAGTGCCGCCAGGCCGAATCCCAGGCCTATTTGCTGCATGCGCTGAAAACTTGCCCGGACAGGGGTGTAATCCTGGGCAACCGTCACTGTGATCTGCTGACCGAATTTCCGATAGTCCGCGCTCCATACAAGCAGCGACTGCCCGGTATGTCCCAACTCCAGATCGGAATGAAGACCTGCACCCAGGGGTTTCGGTAATTCGAAATCCCATAACGAGCGCGAGCGCCAATAGCCTTCGGGAAAATCCAGGCGGAAGTAGTGCCCGGAGAGCGGACGCTGATAAGCAGCAGACAAGCGCTGCTCATCCAGTTGAATACCCACGGGGCCACGAACCAGAGCGACCAGCAGGCTTTCGCTTTCCTTGCGCAGCCCGGCCTCAAGATAGCGTTGCAGGCCCAGCTCAAACAGATACAGGCTAGTCTGGGCCATCACCAGACCCACAATGACCAGCACTGCAACGAGACCGAGGCTCAGGCGCCTCTGTATGGACTTCAAGCGTTATTACCACCGAACAGATAACCCTGGCCACGACGGGTCGTGACCACCGAACGCCCGAGCTTGCGCCTCAGGTGATTGACATGGACTTCTATCACATTGGAGTCACGTTCGTTTTCGCCATCGTACAGGTGCTCGGAAAGATGGCTCTTGGAGAGGATCTGTTCCGGGTGGTGCATGAAGTAACGAAGCAGACGGAATTCAGCAGACGTCAGTTGGATATCCACTCCGTCACGCACAACGCATTGCCGGCCTTCATCCAGATTGAGCCCTGCTGACTCCAGAGTCGGCTGGTTGGCCAACCCATGGGAACGACGCAGCAACGCCTGGATGCGCAACTGCAGCTCTTCAGGATGAAACGGCTTGGTCAGGTAATCGTCGGCACCGGCTTTCAGGCCTTCGATGCGCTCGGACCACGAGCCTCGCGCCGTCAGAATCAGCACAGGCGCAGTCAGGCCTTTGGCGCGCCATTGCTGAAGCACTTCAAGACCAGGAAGGCCAGGCAACCCCAGATCCAGAACAATCAGGTCATAGGGCTCGCTGACGCCCTGATAGACCGCATCACGGCCATCAGCCAGCCAATCCACGGCATAACCCTGACGCCCAAGGGCAGCGATCAGCTCATCTGCCAGAGGCACATGGTCTTCAACGAGTAACAGGCGCATCAATCATCTTCCTCGTCTTTCAGGAGTCGTCCGTCACGCGCATCGAACTTGAGTTCGCGAACAACGCCTTGCGTGGTCAACACTTCGAATTCATAGACGTACAGGTCATTTTTTTCTTCCAGCTCGGCTTCAAGCAGCTTGGAGCCAGGGTGATAGCTCAGCGCTTGCTCGATGAATTGCTCAAGAGGCAGGATCACCCCGCGTTGTCGCAAACTGAGTGCCTCGTCCTGATTCAGGTCCTTGGCCTGGGCAGCAGTGCAGAGCAGCCCCAAGCCAAGGATTGCGCAGAGACGCTTTTCGACCTTCATTACTTATCCTGATAGTTCTTGTATATCTGCCCGGTGACAGCGTCTATTTTCAGGTCCCACTGAACGCCTGCGGTATCGCGCAATTCGATCTGGTAAACGTACTTGCCGTATTCGTTTTCGAGCTCCGTCTCGATGATCGTTGCCCCAGGATGCTTGGACAATGCGTATTCATTAAGCTTTTCAAAAGACTGGATGGTGCCCGCATCCCTCAGGCGCAAGGCCTCATCCGGTCCGATATCACGTGCCAGGGCAAACCCGGCAGGAACGGTGAGCATTACGGCAGTCAGCAAAGTGGTCAGTCTTTTCATTATGGGCTCCGTCGGGTGGTGCTTTCTACAGATACCAAGATAAAGGTATCAACTTAACTCAAGCTGAATCCTTCTGGCTACATGCCATCACTGGTTGACTGCCCTACCGAAGCGTGGTGTTTGAAACCATTGCTGTTAAACTCGTCCCCTGCATTTATCGCTTGCGCGATCGCCATCTATTCAGGGCTTAGACACAGTGGAAATTTTCAAAGAGTTTACTTTCGAGTCTGCACACCTACTTCCTCATGTGCCTGAAGGCCATAAATGTGGTCGTCTGCATGGACATTCGTTCCGGGTAGGCATCCATCTGTCCGGCAAGGTCGATCCTCATATTGGCTGGATACGCGATTTCTCCGAAATCAAAGCGATCTTCAAGCCACTGTATGAGCGCCTGGACCATAACTACCTCAACGATATTCCTGGCCTGGAAAACCCGACCAGCGAAAACCTGGCGAAATGGATCTGGGACGAACTGAAACCCCTGCTCCCTGAGCTCTCGGCAGTTCGCATCCACGAAACCTGTACCAGTGGATGTGAATATCGCGGCGAGTGATGACACCTGCTTATATAAAACCACCTTTACGGTGGTTTTTTATTGCCTTGAATCAAGTGACGTTGAGCGACTTTGACACCTTGCTGGCCCTGTCGCCGGCAAGCGGCCTCCCACTGTTTCGTCTTTCGTCAAAGACCAGAAAGACAAAACCCCCACCTGCTTTCGCAGATGGGGGTTCTGAATTTGAATCTTGACGATGACCTACTCTCACATGGGGAAACCCCACACTACCATCGGCGATGCATCGTTTCACTGCTGAGTTCGGGATGGGATCAGGTGGTTCCAATGCTCTATGGTCGTCAAGAAATTCGGTAGCCGGTGCGTACTGTGTACGTGCCAGCGAATGGGTGTGTAATAGAGGTGTTTCGCTAATTTGTGTGTGTGGCGCAAACTTTCGGTTCGTCATCTTCACAACACCGCAATCTGCTGTCTTTCCGCAAATTGCTTGGGTGTTATATGGTCAAGCCTCACGGGCAATTAGTATGGGTTAGCTCAATGCCTCACAGCACTTACACACCCCACCTATCAACGTCGTAGTCTTCGACGGCCCTTCAGGGAACTCAAGGTTCCAGTGAGATCTCATCTTGAGGCAAGTTTCCCGCTTAGATGCTTTCAGCGGTTATCTTTTCCGAACATAGCTACCCGGCAATGCCACTGGCGTGACAACCGGAACACCAGAGGTTCGTCCACTCCGGTCCTCTCGTACTAGGAGCAGCCCCTCTCAAATCTCAAACGTCCACGGCAGATAGGGACCGAACTGTCTCACGACGTTCTAAACCCAGCTCGCGTACCACTTTAAATGGCGAACAGCCATACCCTTGGGACCGGCTTCAGCCCCAGGATGTGATGAGCCGACATCGAGGTGCCAAACACCGCCGTCGATATGAACTCTTGGGCGGTATCAGCCTGTTATCCCCGGAGTACCTTTTATCCGTTGAGCGATGGCCCTTCCATACAGAACCACCGGATCACTAAGACCTACTTTCGTACCTGCTCGACGTGTCTGTCTCGCAGTCAAGCGCGCTTTTGCCTTTATACTCTACGACCGATTTCCGACCGGTCTGAGCGCACCTTCGTACTCCTCCGTTACTCTTTAGGAGGAGACCGCCCCAGTCAAACTACCCACCATACACTGTCCTCGATCCGGATAACGGACCTGAGTTAGAACCTCAAAGTTGCCAGGGTGGTATTTCAAGGATGGCTCCACGCAGACTGGCGTCCACGCTTCAAAGCCTCCCACCTATCCTACACAAGCAAATTCAAAGTCCAGTGCAAAGCTATAGTAAAGGTTCACGGGGTCTTTCCGTCTAGCCGCGGATACACTGCATCTTCACAGCGATTTCAATTTCACTGAGTCTCGGGTGGAGACAGCGCCGCCATCGTTACGCCATTCGTGCAGGTCGGAACTTACCCGACAAGGAATTTCGCTACCTTAGGACCGTTATAGTTACGGCCGCCGTTTACCGGGGCTTCGATCAAGAGCTTCGCTTGCGCTAACCCCATCAATTAACCTTCCGGCACCGGGCAGGCGTCACACCCTATACGTCCACTTTCGTGTTTGCAGAGTGCTGTGTTTTTAATAAACAGTCGCAGCGGCCTGGTATCTTCGACCGGCATGAGCTTACGGAGCAAGTCCTTCACCCTCACCGGCGCACCTTCTCCCGAAGTTACGGTGCCATTTTGCCTAGTTCCTTCACCCGAGTTCTCTCAAGCGCCTTGGTATTCTCTACCCAACCACCTGTGTCGGTTTGGGGTACGGTTCCTGGTTACCTGAAGCTTAGAAGCTTTTCTTGGAAGCATGGCATCAACCACTTCGTGTTCGAAAGAACACTCGTCATCAGCTCTCGGCCTTGAGACC